>JBPCJX010000175.1:0-6805 GCA_051004875.1 Bryobacteraceae bacterium | reverse complement strand
AGTTCACGTCGCACGGAATCCTCGGAATTGGCGGGGCTGTGGCAATGGTGCTGGGATCGGTAATTCTTGTGAACGGCCCTCCGGAAGTACAAATCCATTGGTCGACTGCGCTCGGCGTTACGCTGCCATTTGCGCTCATCGCCATTTTCCTAATGTCGTTGGCTATTAAGGCACGGGCTGGCAAAGTGCTAACCGGGAATGAAGGAATGGTGGATCAGATAGGCGTGGCGCGCACGGTGCTTGCGCCAGCGGGGCAGGTCTTTATTCGAGGCGAATATTGAGGACGCAGTGAGCCCGGCGAGAATTGCCGAGGGAGAACGCGTTCGCGTAGCACGCGTGGATGGATTGACGCTTCAGGTCGAACCGGCACCACATCTGGATTCAACGAAGCCTAGCGGTGAAATTCTGAAAGGACCATGAATTGGACGCGCAGCCATGGTTCCTCACATCGCAAAGAGTCCAGGAATCAAGCTCAAGCCGACTGACGAGGAGGATCACCCGACAGCTCGGCCGAAGCAGATGTCCACAGGATCACGACAGCCGTTATGCGCGTTCGGACGGCTCGGCCAAGTGCTTAAGCACCTGCCCAAGATTAGAGAACATCTCAACGGGCACGGGGAAGACAACGGTCGTGTTCTTCTCGGAGCCAATCTCAACCAGCGTCTGCAGGTAGCGGAGCTGTATGGCAGCGGGTTGTTTTTGGATGAGCTCGGCAGCCATTGCGAGTTTTTCAGCGGCCGAGTACTCGCCCTCAGCGTGAATGATTTTAGCGCGGCGCTCACGCTCGGCCTCCGCTTGCCGGGCTATGACGCGGATCATCTGCTCCGGCAAGTCCACCTGCTTTACTTCCACTAACGTCACTTTCACGCCCCACGGCCCGGTGTGCTGATCGAGTACAGCTTGCAGCCGCACATTAATTTTCTCCCGCTGGCTGAGCAATGAGTCCAGATCGACCTCCCCGAGCACGCTGCGCAGGCTGGTCTGGGCGAGCTGCGAAGTGGCGTATAGAAAATTAGTCACCTCAATGACTGCCTTGGTAGGATCGGTCACTCGGAAATAGACGATCGCATTGACCTTGACTGTCACGTTGTCGCGAGTGATCACATCTTGGGCGGGGACTTCCATTGCTTCGACCCGAAGCGATGTTCTTACCATGCGATCGATCGGCGCAAAGACAAGGAAGATCCCGGGCCCCTTCGGCTGGGCTAAAACGCGGCCCAGGCGAAAAATGACACCGCGCTCATACTCACGCAGAATTTTGATTGAGGAAAGCAGATAAATGACGACAATCAAGACCGGAATCGTCCATATGATGTTGAACATGAGCACCTCCCGTGCTGGTCGCTTTACTAGAATCTCATCTAAAATGTCTCCGGCTGTGGGAACTGCTTGGCTGCAACGGTCGGAATAAGGCTGTTTCTGTGTTTTCGGTCACGGGTGAGAGTGTGGCGGGATCCGACTTATTGCCCATTGATCACCGGATCTGGGGCGTTGATGACGGCAAGGGTGCGCGGCGGTGATGGCCTTTTCTCGACCCAGTGATGGCTAAATTCGGTTTGAGGCATGTGATAGTGAATTTAGAGGTGATCTAGATGCCGAGTTGACAGGTGCATCGCGGGAACAGACCGGTTTCCATCGGTGAGCTCAGATGAGAATTAGTTTGCTTACGCGGCCGCACGCCTCATTTGCGCGCACCCTGCCATGATCCGGAAGAACGCAGGCGTCCGAGAGCAGGGGGAGTTCGAGTAGAATGTTGAATACCTCAAAGGAGCGCCATGCCGAAGAAGATCGATCCTCTCAATAAAAAACAGTACGGTGCGGTAACCGCCATGCTTACCGTGACCGACGTGAAGGCCGCAGTCAACTTCTGTCAAAAGGCCTTCGGTTTTACCAAGCGTGGAATCATGAACGGGCCAGACGGCAAACCGATGCATGCCGAGCTGAGGCTGCGAGATACGACCTTGATGCTGGGACCGGAAAATCCGCAGCGCGGTTCCCGCAGCGCCAAGACGATCGGGGCCTCGCCAGTGACTTTATACCTGACGGTCGAGAACGTGGACAAAGTAGTGGCCAAGGCGGTAAAGCTCGGAGCCACGTCGGCCGGGCCGGTTATGGACATGTTTTGGGGCGACCGTTCCGGAACCATCATCGATCCCGATGGCAACACCTGGATGGTTGCCACGCATATGGCTGAACCCACGACCGCGGAAATGAAGAAGAAAATGAACGAGCAGATGCGTGGCCAAGCGGCCGGCGCCACCAGCGGAGACTGAGCACATTACATCGTTTCCACCGTCTCCGCGGGCTCTGGTCCAAATGCGAGAAGCACGCGGGTCGGATCGTAGCCCTTGGTTTTTGTGCGGAACAGCTTCTGCTTGAGCACGTGCCCGAAGTTCGCAGAATAAAGAGGAGCAACTCCAGAGCTGTCCTCTGGGGGGAAGCTATTTTGCTGTGGTGCTGAAATCCGCCGGAATAGCCGCATCCAAGCTTCAGCGACATTCCACTGCTTTTTGCGGGGACGGACGGATATTCTGAGACCAGCGTGGTGCTGCACAATCTTGAATTAATTAAGACATTTGTCCGGGCATTTCTGAATACGAATCTCAAGCGAGAAAAAACTCTCCTGCTGGACAAGCCGTTCCCAGAAGCGACCAAAAAACGTTATGGCCACTGAACCAAGTTTGGCTCGCTCTCCCCTCGACGCAGTTACGACCTTATGACCCGCGTTTCACCCTTTGTACAACGCCGGTTGTTCACTAGTCCGTAGAACGCGCAACACGGAAGTTGACTACGATGACGACACAGATGCGAGACCATGGAGCGATGAGAAACATAGAAGATACGGACGAGTTTGAGAGTGCAGAATTCGATCTCGGGCCGGGATCAGGAGGACAATCCGGGGATTTGCAGGGACTGGATTCCGAGGAAGTGGCGGAACTGCTCGAAGAAGGCCAGTTGTTTGATGCCGGGATCGTTAGCGGCATAGAGGATGCGCCGCCAGCAGACGAAGGTGACATCAAGACGAGAGAAGTGTCGGAGGACGATGTGCCACGTGAATACCTGGACGAGGAGCAAGGCGAGCGCCCTTAAAGAGCCATAACGGCGATCCTGGGCTGATCGCCACGATCGCGGACAATCATAATTCAGAAAAATACTTGACCGTGGTCAGATGGTGTCGCCTGACGGCGCCACATTTGCGAATGTCGGCTCAATTCTCGCAAAGTGTCGTTGTCGGAAACCTGCCCTTTGCAGATAGGTTGTGGGTAACGGCGATGTATAGATCTACCCTGGGCGACCAGATCGGCAGGGGTCGGCGGGTGACCGCCGCCCCTATGCCGATCATAACGGGCAAACCGTTGATGTGAGCCTCAGCCCCGGATAGATCGTGTGTGACGGCGAAGTGTAGTTCTATCCTTCGCGACCACAGCGGACTTTCAGTAAGGACTCGGGGCGTCAATTGTTTAGATTAAGGAGTTCGGCGATCGACACACCCCGGCGGAAATGATGCGTGCCGGGTTGCGCTGTGCGTCGTCGAGTGTTGTCTACCGGGAACGAGTTAAACCGGCTCACGTTTCGTCTGGACGCATCTTTGTTATATTCGAGACTGCAATTCAGGTTGCAACCCGTCCGCGGAAAGGGAAGATCCCTCCTGAGTGACTTCCTAAGCACCGAGCATTGACTTCTCTTCTGCCCGTGATAGCGGACACCGGGCCATAGAAGGAGGAGTATATGTCTCGTCAGTTACCTCAAAAACCGAACTTCGAATATCTCAAGAAGCAAGCCAAGGAACTGCTGCGTGGCCGTGGGCAGGGCAAACTGGCTGATGCGCAACACACTCTCGCCAATGAATACGGATTCCCCACTTGGGCGAAGCTGAAATCACACGTTGAGACTCTGGGACTCAGCCCGGCAGAGGCGTTGAAGGTCGCTGTGTGCGACAGCGACGCAGCGCGCGTCCGCGAACTCCTCGCCGGCCATCCGGAGCTGCGGGCAGAGATTGACAACCCCCTACCCAACTATGGCTTCGGCCAACATGCGTTGTTTGCGGCCGTGCAACGGAGCGACCGGACGACGATCGATGTGCTGCTGCGGGCAGGCGCCGACATCCGGAAACGAACCGAGTGGTGGGCGGGCGGATTTGGCGTACTGGATGATTGCGATCCAAGCTTAGTGGAGTTTTTGATCGAGCGCGGCGCCGTGCTGGATGCGCACTCCGCTGCGCGGCTGGGAATGATGCCGAAGCTGAGAGCGCTGGTGGAGGCGGATCCGGGCGTGGTGCACGCAAGAGGTGGAGATGGACAGACACCGCTGCACTTTGCCTCCACTGTGGAGGTCGCCACGTTCCTTCTGGAGAACGGCGCCGAGGTTGACGCACGCGATGTGGATCACGAATCGACGCCGGCTCAATATATGCTGCGCGTCGATCAGAAGCGGCACTATTCGAAGGATCGCCAGGATGTGGCTCGCTACTTGGTGTCTCGTGGATGCAAGACCGACATCTTAATGGCAGCCGCGCTCGGAGATACGGATCTGGTACTCCGGCAACTGAACGACGATCCCGTCTCTATTCGGATGAGCGTATCAGAAGAATGGTTTCCAAAGCAGGATCCTCGCGCAGGCGGCATCATTTACATTTGGACACTCGGGGCACACCGCACCGCACACACCGTAGCGCGTGATTTCGGTCACGAAGAGGTTTTCCAGTTACTCATGGAGCGAACCCCGGACGACCTGAAGCTGGCAATGGCATGCGAGCTCGGCGACGAAACGGCGTTTCACGAATTTCTCTCGAAGAATCCGGCCGCGGCCAGCATGCTGTCAGAGACGGACAAGCAAAAGTTGCCCAACGCTGCGCAGAATAACAACACAAAGGCGGTTCGGCTGATGCTCAATGCAGGTTGGCCCGTCGATACTCCGGGAGAGGCGGGAGCGACAGCTCTGCACTGGGCTGGGTTCAACGGCAACGCCGAAATGGCACGCGAGATACTGCGATTTCATCCAGCGTTGGAGTTGAAATCGAGGGAACATGCCGGTACGCCGCTCTCGTGGGCTGTCTATGGCTCCGGGAACGGCTGGCGTTGGGACACAGGAGATTTCGTTGATACGATTCGAGCACTCCTGGAAGCCGGGGCAACTTTCCCTCCGCATGCCGAAGAATTGGAGCCCAGTGAGGCCGTGCTGGAGATGTTGCCATGAACTTGAACAAACGTCCGCTCTCTCTAACGATCCTCGGATGCATTTATATAGCGGTGGGTACAGTCGGGTTTGTTTATCACTTCAAAGAGTTCGAGGCGAGGCATGCGTTTCAATACGACGCCGTCTGGATCGAACTCACTGAGCTGTTGGCGATTGTCTGTGGAGGATTCATACTCCGAGGCCAGAACTGGGCGCGTTGGCTTGCACTCGCCTGGATGGCATTCCACGTAGTCCTGAGTTTCGTTGACGCGTGGCAGAAATTTGCAATCCACTGTTTGTTCTGTGCCGTAATTGCCTGGTTTCTATTTCGTCCCGAGGCTGCGCGGTACTTTCGCCGTGCTCGAGTCAAACCAACATAAATACGATCACCTGCCTAAGATTTGTGCTCATGAAGATAGATCGCGTGTGACGGCGATGCGTTTACGAATTGTGTCCGGACGGTCGGTCATCCGGTAGTTATCCGGTCAGTTTGCATCCAGAATCGTGAGGGCAACCCTTCCTTCATAGATTGAAGTGGCTGCAGTCCTTAATAGGGGTCGACTCAGCAACTCGACCATAAATATCTAACCCGTTCGCCCTTCGATGGGCATCCCAACGCTTTTCGGCCGCTTTAGTCGGCTCAGACGAGTCGATCTCGAACCGGATCACCGATAAGAGCATTGCGCGCACGCTGACGTGTACTTCGGCTGATTCACCTACATGTCCACACTTCACGCACCTGACGATTGGCGACCGAATGTTTCGCTCAAAACGAATGCGGTGAAGGATCGCATCAAGATCAATGCAAAGACTGACTAAGGCATCGAGCGACATGTCTCGACGCCATCGCTTGCGGAGGACGTCAATCATTTCCGGAAACCATGTCCGCTGGGCATCACCGGAAGGCACGGAAGCTATTTTATTAATTGATCTATTTGTGCCGCCAAGTCCGCCAGCATTCGCTAACCCGTTGAGAGCCGTTGCGCGGAGGCTGTTGACGCCATTGAGGCGCGAGCTACGCGGCTGTACGTATTGGCCCGCGATCGCCGATGCCGAAACTGATACCGTTTGCCCTAAGGAATGAAATCATGCGCGACTTGAAGTGGTCACCATCGGAGAAGGTCGTAGCTCGCGGAGCCTTCGAGCAAGCCCTCAACACAGAATTGGGAGAACTCGTCCGGCAAGCGAGGAAGCGTCCGAGCTGTGGAACTTGGAAAGCTGGTTGACTCACCGGCGATTGGAGATCGAGCGCAAGTATGATTACCGCTACTCCGTGCTCCCGTAATGTCCGAAAAACGGATCGTGATCAAAACGCGGTACTTTCGGCAGCTGTCGTTCGACAAAAATGGATCGCGGAGAAATTCTTGACTCGCCGCACGAGAAACGAAACCATGAGGGCGTTATGGCAACCTTCATCCTGTGTATCGTTCGGTACGTACGTCTTCTGGGAAGCGGGTACGAAGCGATGGTTGTGGAGAACTTCGCCTTGCGTCAGCAATTGGCGGGGCATTGTCAAGTTGAGGCAAAATCGGGGCGTTTGAGGGAAATGACCGCGTGGGTGTGATGGGTCGTGAGGCCCGTTTTTGCGGTCCGAAAATGACACTGTGACAATCAGCCACCTTCAACCGAT
>JBPCJX010000174.1:0-59449 GCA_051004875.1 Bryobacteraceae bacterium | reverse complement strand
CTGCAGGTCCAAACGGGTCATTTGGTCGCGTTCGAACCGACGATTGATTACGATATTCAAATGGTCGGTAGCATCCGCACGGCCATCTTTGGAGGGGAGGGCCTTTTCCTTGCGACGCTCACCGGTCCGGGGCGCGTCATTTTGCAGAGCATGACGCTCGAGCGGCTGCGTCACGAGCTCTCGCCTGTCGGCCACGAACACAGCGGGGACGAGCGGAATCCACTACGGGCGGTCTCCGGCCTGGGCGGCTTGGGAAGCTTCTTGTCTAGTGATGACTAGGGTTTACGAAGACTAGGCCCCTTTTTTGCGAAACGAACTCCCCTCTTTTGTGGATTGGGTTCGTTTTTTCAAAATGCAAGAATAGGGTTTCGTGGCAGCCGACGCGCTTGTTCAGATTGACCGGTTAGCGCACCCTCGGCTTCCCGATTGGCTGCGGAAGAACCGGACCCATTTCGAGTCCGTCCATGTATTGAAAGCGGAGTTGCGCCGCAGGCACCTGCACACGGTTTGCGAGTCAGCGCGTTGTCCCAACATCCACGAATGCTTTCATCGGGGTGCTGCAACCTTCATGATTCTGGGGAATGTTTGTACGCGCGGCTGTGGCTTTTGTTCGGTTCCGAAAGGATCGCCTGCCAAGAAGGAATTCTCGTTGAATCCGGATGAGCCTTGGCAGGTTGCGGAAATGGCCGCTGGCATGAAGCTGAAGTATGTCGTAATTACGTCGGTCAACCGGGATGATCTCCCGGACGGCGGCTCGGAGCATTTTGCGGAAACGGTACGCCAGGTTCGGAGGGCCCTTCCGAATTCGCGCGTCGAGGTACTGACACCGGATTTCTGCGGGGATCTGGAAGCCGTGGCTCGGGTGCTCGATGCTGGGCCGCATGTGTTCAATCACAACATGGAAACGGTTCGCAGCCTATATCGGCGCGTACGCCCGCAGGCGGAGTATCTGCAGTCATTGCAAGTGCTAACGTTTGCCAAGCAACACCGGCCGACCGTGCTTACGAAATCCGGCCTCATGGTCGGTCTCGGCGAATCGGAGCAAGAAGTACACGAACTGCTGCAAGATATTTTGGCGGCCAATGTCGACGTTGCGACGATCGGACAATATCTTCAGCCGACGCGCCGGAATCTTCCGGTTGCGGAGTTTGTTCCTCCCGAGCAATTCGATGCGTACCGCGATTACGGGCTTTCGATCGGCTTCAAAATGGTGTTTAGCGGACCGTTTGTCCGCAGTTCCTATATGGCCGACGATGTAAGCGAAGAGGCTGCCCGGGCACATGCCTAGGCAGGTCTTCCTCCACACTCTGCTCGCACTGCTCTCTGCTGTTCTGCTGCTCCTGATCTTTCCGAAATTCGACTTGCGCTTTCTTGCGCCGGTTGCGCTTACGCCTTTGCTGATCGCGCTCGCAAGGACAGAGGCTGGATGGCAGCGGTTCGTCTATGGATGGGCGGCGGGCATCTTCTTCTGGTTTTTCCTATGCACATGGATTCAGTTCGTGCTTGAAGTGCATGGCGGGATGGGGCGGTGGGGAGGCTGGGGCTCGTTTTTGCTTTTTTCGATTCTGAAAGGTCTCCATCTGGCGGTTTTCAGCTGGCTGGCGGGGCCGCTCATGCGCCGCACATACGCCCTACCGGCCGTCGCAGCGCTCTGGACCGGTCTTGAACGCACGCATGGAACATTCGGATTTGCGTGGCTGGCGCTTGGCAACGCTGGGATCACTATGTCGGTGCCCTTGCGGCTTGCCCCTTTTATTGGCGTCTATGGAGTGTCATTCGTTTTTGCGATGCTGGCGGTCGCACTCGCTTGCGTGCTGCTGGGGTACTCTCGGGTTCGATTGATTCCGCTGCTAATTCTTCCACTGTTATGGTTACTTCCCGCGATTCCAGAAGCCATGCCGACGAATGAGAAGGCTCTGATAGTCCAGCCAAACCTCGATCCCACTACTGAATGGACTGGCGCGGTTCAACGAAAGACAGAAGAGCAGTTGACGTTGATCTCGGATGCGCTGCCAACGCCACTTATCATTTGGCCGGAGTTGCCTGCACCGTTTTATTACTACACCGATCCCATATTTCACGAGGTAGCGACCCACATCGCGAACCATCACGGATATTTCTTGTTCGGCACCGTGGCCTACACTTCCGAGAACCAGCCGCTGAACTCGGCGCTGCTGCTTGGGCCCGACGGAACAGAGGCAGGCCGCTACGACAAGATCAACCTAGTGCCGTTCGGCGAATTCGTCCCGCCCCTGTTCTCGTTCGTCAATCGAATCACGCAAGAGGCGGGAGACTTCGTTCCGGGCCATGATATCAAGCTTCTGCCGGCTGCGGGACACCGGCTGGGCGTCTTCATTTGCTATGAGTCCGCTTTCCCGGACCTCGTTCGCGAGTTCACGAAAAAAGGGGCCAACGTTTTGGTGAATCTATCGAATGACGCGTATTTTGGCCGGAGCGAGGCACGTGAGCAGCATCTCTTACTTGTGCGGATGCGTGCAGCTGAAAATCGGCGCTTCATCCTTCGGGCAACCAATGATGGACTTAGCGCTGTCATCGATCCCGGCGGGAGGGTGATACAGCGGCTCCCTCCGTATCAGGAAGTTGCGGCCCGAGTCCAATACGGCAGCGTGCAAGCTACAACCTTTTACGCCCGTCACGGCGATTGGTTCGCCTGGAGTTGCTTGGCCGTTGGGTTAGTGCTGGCCGGCGTTGGCTCTATCTCCGGGCTGAAGCGGCGCCGATAATGGACTCATTTTTTTGTGACGAGTTCGCCGTGAATGCCGCCGCCGTGGGTGTTTAGAGGTCGTGACTTTGGACGCCAGTTGCTGGGCTGCCGGATTCATGCCGGGTGGGCCATTCTCTGATTTCTCTTCAGATACCGCCGGATCTTTGATTGCAGCAGAAGCATCCGTGAACGAAGCGTACCGAACTACAACTCCATTTCCAGTCTCAAGCGTGAGGACTGCCTGGACGTTTCTGTCCTTATGCGGGAACAGCAGAACACCACTGGGCTGAAAGATGTCAGTAATGTTCACGTGCTCGGTTGAAGTGCCATCAAAAATATCAACGTGAGCCCGGTGGGGTCTCACAACATTCGTTTTCCAAGACAGCAGCAGCTTGCCCGCATGAGGACGCAAACTCAAGAAGAGGTTGGTGGGATGCGCGTGCGCAGCCTGAAAGTATCGCCACGCTCCCAAGCACAGCAGCGCAATCGCTCCCGCAGCCGCTAACAGAAGTTTCAATTTGGCTGATTTTGGGTGACGCTTCTCGGCCTTTGTTGTCGCATTGGCCAGGACAGCGCCGGGTTGGTCTATGGGCTGAGGAGAAGCAACAGACTCGATTGCGCTTAAACGATATTGCAGAGTCAATGCGTGTTCGTTGACCCTGGCGGGAGCGGAGCGAGAACTCAAGGCCGACAGATCACATACGTTACCCGCCTCCGTGCGAGTACGTTGTCGAGTTATGTCGAGCTCCGGCAATTCCAGAATCGTTGCAGGGCACTGAGGATCCATGGCGCGATCGGTGTCCCGCAAGAATATGCCTGCAGTGACGCTCCGCAGATCCCGCGGCTTAAAGACGGTCACGAAGTCATCCGAACCGGGGAAGTAAGTATCGTGCAAAAGCAATTCGCGGTCCAACAAAAGTAGGTCGCTTCGGGTATGCGAGCAGTACCACCCGACGGTGCACAGGCCTTGAAGCTTGGGATCAATAGCGGGAGAGCATAGCAGCTCGCGCAGGTTTCGCTCGTCGGTGTCGGAAAGGATGAAGCGAGGACCAAGTGAATGATCACAGGCTAACGGGCGAAAGTCCTCAACAGTGATGAAACCGCTGTTACGGTGCCCGAAGAGGAGACCACCTATCTCTAAACCGCCGTGTGATGTGGCCACGTAGCCCTCCAGAACAAGCTCTGCTATTTTCTCCAGCAAGCCCGGGACGACGTGCACCTTAACAGGCGCGAGCGCATGATTGCACAGTGCCGTTACTGCTTTGGCCGACATCCGGGAATACGATCCAAGTCACTTTCTGTGCTGCGGTTGCGCGGCGGCATTGAATCACCCCGCGTGCTTTCAACACGGGGTGCCCCGCTACACAGAGGAGCAAGCATTTAAAGCCCGAGAATACACCCGAATGCTGAAGCTTGCAACAAAATTCGTTAACAAACGTTTTAAACAGTTCAGTTTGGGATTGTACCGAGGCGTTCTAGCGGAGCTTGTATCTAAGCATACGGTCCTTGCCAGTACGAGGGAACCTCGCATCGCGAACCTGCGTACCTATCTGCGTGATGCGACAGCTATTGCTGCTACTCTTCGTCGCTGCCATGAACTTTCAGCCCGCCTGCGGGCAGGGCAAGATCGCTATCGTGAATGTCACAATCATCGACGGAAGCGATCATCCGCCCCGGACAAGCTCCACCGTTATCGTGCAAGGAAAGAAGATCGTCGCCATTACCGACGAGCGCGGCAGGCCACCGACAGGGGCGGAGATCGTTGATGGTACCGGGAAGTTTCTGATCCCCGGCCTCTGGAACAACGATCTGCATGGAGTTTCGTATAACGATGCGAAGTCACACGTTCCCGAACTGGTCTCTTATGGAATTACAACAGTCCGAGACATGGGCGCTCCTCTGGATGACATTGTGCGACTTCGAGATGAGACTGTATCTGGAACGATTGTCGGGCCGCGCCTGTTTGTTGCGGGTCCGCTGATGGAAGGCCCGGTCGCAATACAGATGCCGCTCATAGTCGATCTCTTTAGTGAGAAGCAAGCGCATGATAGAGGTCAAAAGTCTCAAAATGCATAACGTAGATTACGTCGAGGTCGACACTACTCTGACGCCCGCGGTGTACTGGGCCATTGCAGACGAGGCTAGACGCCAGCGTCTTCCTCTAGTCGGCCACATACCAGCGGCAGTTTCGGCCAGAGCTATCGTCAAAGCCAATCAGAGAGATGTGGAGCACCTGGGAGGCCGATTCCTTAATGTCCTTATTGCATGTTCAACGGACGAAGAATATTTCAACCAGGTGAACCAAAAAACGTATAACGAGATATTGGCCGCGGTAAATGCAAAACGTCAAGCGAACGAGCCCCAATTCAGAGCTGACTTCGATGAGAGACTTCTCAATACCTTTGATGAGAGCAAAGCACAGCAACTCTATCGCCTCTACGCACAGAACCTTGTCGCACAGACCCCGACTCTCAACGCCCTGAACACTCTATGGCAAAGCAACAAGGATGGTGACAAGTTGAATGATCGGGATATGGAATTTGGCAGGAGGATATTCGCGAAGGATCTTGAGGTCGTGGGTGAGATGAAGCGAGCGGGTGTGACGATTCTCGCCGGAACCGATGGCCCTTACGCAGAAGCTGGCAATGCTCTTCACAGCGAGCTAGAGCTTCTTGTTAAAGCGGGTTTGACCCCACTCTAAGCTCTTCAGGCCGCTTCTTTTGATGCAGCCAAGGCTATGGGAGTGGCGAAGGAAGTGGGCACAATTGAGGTCGGCAAGATAGCCGATTTGGTGCTGTTAGACGCAAACCCTCTCGAAAATATATCCAATACGCGGAAGATCGATGCCGTACTCCTTCATGGTCACTTGATCTCAGCAGGGGAGCTTACAGGCATGAGGAAGCATTAACTCACAAGGTCGTTTCCGGATCACGACAGATCTCTATCGGAAGCGGCCGGGCGCAAAGTGCTGAACAAAGGTGTGATGGTCGGGGCCGGGGCGCTTCGGACGGAGTCGTAAGAAGGAAGCGGCTGCGCGGCACAATTGGCCCTCCACCGTGGCCAGGCAAATGCCAAATGGGCCGGGTTTGCTTTGCCCACCTCGGGAATGTAAGTTCGGACTGAGACGGTCGTTGTTCACCGCTCTGCGGTGATCAGAAGGAGGCGCCGTGGCTATGCCCTTTACGAAGCCTGTGCTTCCTGTACCCGCCATCTTTCATCCGTAGCTAGAATGGAAGGTAGCCTGCTCTCGTTTGGCAGTCTCTGCAGGGTGCCTCGCAACGTGTGATCACCATATGCGATCGAAAGCAAACGGAGGAAGAATCGGTTTTGCAGTATGAGCGCTGTTGAGCAGAGGCCGTCGAGCTTGAGGTCTCCTCGCCGAATTCCGACAACAATTCGACTGGCTCCAAGGGTTATGAATGACCTTTGCGACTCCTTGGGAACTGTGAAGGCACTACCCGGAGCGAGCATCGGTGTCGCCGGACTACTGTTTGGCACCGCGGAGCAGGAGGTGGTGAGCGTTGAAAGATGCAAGCCGTTTTCGGCAGAGAATTCACTTGAAAATCTCCCCCTAAAACCCGAGTATATGGATGCACTTTTCGAGCGGTTTCTCGCGTCGACAAAGCTCGATCCAGACCTTACGTTCCTTCACTTGGTCGGCTGGTACTGTGTCCGCGACGCAGGCGACATGGTACGGCTGTTCGATAGCGAGATTGAGTTTCACAACCGCCGCTTCCGACGTGTCACAGATATTGCGATGGTGCTGAAACCGCAACAGCACACGAACGTCTCGATCGAGCTATGCAGCAGATTGTCTTTGAAGACACCAAGCTCGACCCAGGATTTCCGTTCCGGTTCACTGCGCTTAGCCGTCGACGCGCGTGTCAGTGAGCCGATCAATGTGACAATGCGGTCGCCAGTTGACGACGACTACTATCTAAAGGTGTTTCAGGTGCTCGACTCACTAGATCGAGCCAAGAAAAGAGAGAGTTGGAAAAGAATTGTGCTCTCAGCAAAGAGAATCGCACCTTTCTCTTTAAGACCGAATTGGCTGAGAAGTCGTGCTACTCACCACATCGGCACAGCGGCTGCAGCGCCTTCCGATTCATCGCGTATGACGGCAGCTGCGACGCCCTCGATCGCACTTGGATCATCACAATCTGCGACAAACGGGGTTCCCGTTCACAGGACGCCCCCTGCACAGTCGACAACTTCGAAAACTCCTCGTTTGAATGATTCGACGAGCCTTTCTGCCCCTCTTCGTGTGGCAGCCGGGAAGACGAAACTGCCCTGGATCGCATCAGTGGTCTTGCTCCTGCTCGTAGCGGGTGTAGGTTTTGCATTGCTTCACTCGCGCCAGCGGCTCTCCCGACCTGCTGGCAACGCTCTGCTCGGAGCAATCCCTTTAAAGACGGGTTTTGGCATGCGCGTGGAGTCGCAGGGAAACAAGAACTTGCTCGTGAGGTGGGATAGTCACTCGAAGACCGTGCGACTTGCGAGAGAAGGCGTTCTGCATATCGATGATGGATCTCGGTATCGCAAACTCCATTTGGACCCTAGCCAGATCGCAAACGGTTCTATTCTTTACGCGCCTAGGTCGAGAGACGTGAGCTTCCGGTTGGAGATTTTCGACCCGAACCGGTCCGCGACCTCCGAAACAGTACGTGTAGTGGATGGATCTACGGCCTTTTTGAACGCGGGCGCGATCCCAAAATCACGATCAAGCACGCAAGCGGGAGCTACAACATTTGGACAGGAAAAGCGAAGCTTCCGGGACTCTGAAACAAAATCCGAGCGAACCATAGGACCGCTGGTAGCGACGATACGCCCCACCGCCGTTTCGGCTCCGCCCGCCTTCGCTCAACCAGCTCTCGCGGCACCTAACTCACGGACAAAAGAGGGGACCTTGGGGCACCCGCCCAGCGCAAGCCAAAGTATTACGAGCCTCAATTCTCGCAACCGTTCTGCGGGAACCGCCTCTCTAGCTGTAATGGATTCGCGCTCGAACGAGCCAACAAAGCGGAGAGCAACTCAGAATTTACCTCCCGCACAATCACCGGTAACTCCCATGCTACCTGCCGCAGTGAAGGACTCCGGTACGGGATCAGCTTCGACCTATGTCCCGGCTCGACCTATGAAGCAGGTAATGCCGAACACGAGGGTGTTCGCGTTTTCGCCGGTTCACACATCGACCGATGTCGAGGTTGAAGTCAGGATCGATGACCGCGGGCGCGTAACGGAAGCACACGTCGTGAACAATGGATCGAACGACAACAAGCTTCTCACGCATGCCGCCTTGGCGGCTGCAAAAGAATGGATCTTTGAACCGGCAAAAGTGAATGGAAAGAACGTTGCGAGCGATCATGCGATCGAGTTTCATTTTCGGCCGCAATGAAGACAGCAATGGGCGCCGCGGTAACGCCTTCCTTCATTGCGCATTTGTTCAATTGACGCTATTTCCAGAATCTTGCTCGAGAACCGAACGGACTCTTCTAGACGACCTGAAATGCTCGCCAACTGATAGCTTTCATTGGTTTGCTTTCGGGATTCCGGCCTCTGCTCGAAGAGCTTCGCAGAGGTTCCGTTACTTCACGTCTTGGCTATCGTTTGGCTCGCCGAGTCCCCTGAGCCGTTGATGTGGCCATTGTTAGATTGCAACCAGGCATCCGCGCCGGATTGGAGGATCGCGGCTGACCAAGTCCATCCAAGGTAAGGTTGGCTTCGAGTGCATTGTGCTCGGATGACGCGCTATCTGGGCGGACAAGGAATCATGCAGATGTCGCGACGATCTCACCGTCCAGCCTCAGGCGGCAGTCGCACGTAAGAGCAGATCGGACGGCAATCCGCTTAGAGTCATTCCTCACAGTAAATCTCGTGACTGAAGAAGAAAGAGGCTGATCACGTCTTTGCTCCTACCCCAACGCCTGATCCAGATCCCAAGTCAAATCCTCGACATCCTCCAACCCAACCGAGAGGCGAACCAGCTCCGGAGTAACACCCGCCGCTTCCTGCTCCGCCATTCCGAGCTGCTGGTGTGTCGTCGAAGCCGGATGAATCACGAGGCTTCGCGTATCACCAACGTTGGCCAAATGAGAAAAGATCTTCAGCTTGTCAATTAGCTTTTTGCCAGCTTCATAGCCGCCCTTCACTCCAAACGAAAACACCGCCCCCGCGCCCTTCGGTGTGTAGCGTTGAGCCATCGCATAGTAAGGGCTGGAGGGCAAAGAGGCATACTTCACCCACTCCACCATGTCATGGCTCTCCAGGTGTCGCGCTACGGCCAGTGTGTTTTGAAGATGCCGGTCCATCCGCATGCTCAGCGTTTCGATTCCTTGCAGAAACAGAAATGAATTGAATGGGCTGACACAGGGACCTATGTCGCGCAATCCCTCCACGCGAGCCTTGATAATGAAGCTGATGTTTCCGAACGTCTCCCAAAAGTTCATCCCATGATAGGCACGCGATGGTTCCGTGAAATGCGAAAACTTGCCGTTGTTCCAAGGAAACTCGCCGCTATCGACGATAATTCCACCAATAGAGTTGCCGTGGCCGCCCATGAACTTGGTTAGCGAATGCACCACCACATCAGCGCCATAATCAATCGGACGCGTGATGTAAGGAGTCGAGAACGTGTTGTCGACAACGAGCGGAATCCCATGCTCGTGCGCGATCTTCGCGACTGCTTCGATATCGAGCACGTTACTCCGTGGATTGCTGATCGTCTCGCCGTAGAGCAACTTCGTTTTGGGCGTTATTGCCTTTCGAAAATTTTCCGGAGCATCCGGGTCGACAAATACGAAGTCATATCCCAGCCGCCGCATCGTTACGTCGAATTGCGTGACCGTGCCTCCATATAACGTGCTCGCTGAAACGATCTGATCGCCGGGCGCCGCAATGGTAGTGAGTGCTAAAAACTGCGCAGCCTGACCGCTCGCGAGCGCCAATGCGGCCACACCATTTTCAAGCGACGCTACGCGGCTTTCGAGCACAGCCGTCGTCGGATTCATGATCCGCGTGTAAATATTTCCGAATTCTTCTAGCGCGAACAGACGGGCCGCATGTGCCGTATCGTCAAATGTGAAGGACGTCGTCTGATAAATAGGTACCGCTCGTGCGTGTGTCGTGGGGTCCGGATCGTACCCCGCGTGGAGTGCTCTGGTGTTAAACCCAAGAGGTCGTTCAAGGTCCTTAACAGGCATGCGCCCCAGTATAAAGGTTCATACTGTCAAACTTGATTCCCTCAATGAAACATTTGCTTCGTAGCCGCATTTCTTTCGCGTTCGCTCTGACCTTCTCAACCACGATCGCCGTTGCGCAGAACGACTGGCCGGCATACGGGCACGATCCAGCTGGCACACGCTACTCTCCACTCCGACAGATCGCCCGCAGCAACATCGCGCAGCTCCAACGAGCGTGGACCTATCACACTGGAGAGAAACCCTTCGCCTCGGGTCCGCGCGGCCAGCGGCAGACGGCTTTCGAAACCACGCCCCTCGTCGTCAATGAAATTCTGTACCTCACGACCCCGGCCAATCGCGTCATCGCTCTCGATCCCACCTCCGGCCGCGAGCTTTGGACGTTCGATCCGCAGTCGAAAAGCAAGAAACCGATTCAGTATCACGCTCACCGAGGTGTTTCGTATTGGCCTGGCGACAAGAATCATCCGGCTCGCATCCTGCTCGGCACACTCGATGGCCGCCTGCTCGCCTTGAACGCGCAAACCGGTGCCCCCGTCCCTAGCTTTGGCAACGAAGGCGAAGTGAATCTGCGTCGCGGCGTTGCGGACGGCTTCCCGGATGCGACATATGCGATCACTTCACCGCCGGCTATCTATCAAGACCTCGTGATTACTGGATCGGAACTGCCGGAGAGTCCTGGACACGGGCCTTCGGGCGACGTGCGTGCCTGGGACATTCGAACCGGAAAGCTCGTCTGGACTTTTCACACCGTGCCCCGGCCCGGTGAGCCTGGACACGATACCTGGGCAGGCGATTCCTGGAACCACCGCACCGGCGCGAATGTGTGGACCGGGTTTACGGTAGACGCTCAGACTGGTACCGTTTTCCTCGCCATCGGCTCTCCGGCTTACGACTTTTACGGCGGCGATCGCAAAGGTGCAAACTTGTATGGCAATTCGGTAGTCGCCCTGAACGCCCGCACCGGTGCTCTTCTGTGGCATTTCCAGATGGTCCACCATGACATCTGGGACTACGATCCGCCTGCTCCGCCCGCGCTGATTACAGTCCAGCGTGGCGGGAAGAGAACTCCAGCTCTCGTCGAAGTCACAAAGATGGGTCTCGTATTCATTCTCGACCGCCGCAATGGCGTGCCCGTGTTTCCCGTCGAGGAGCGCCCCATGCCGCAGAGCGACGTTCCCGGCGAAGCATCCTCGGCAACTCAACCCATCCCCGTCAAACCGCCTCCACTTTCCCGATCGAGCATCACCGCTCAAGACATCACAGACGTCACGCCCGAGGCACACCGCTTCTGCGCCGATCTCTTTTCGAAGCTCGACAACAAAGATCGCTATACGCCTTACGGAACTCGAATGACGGTTGTGTTTCCCGGAACTTTGGGAGGAGCAACGTGGTCCGGCGCCTCCTACGACCCCACGCTCGGATACGTCTTTGTAAACACGAACGAAGTCGGTGCGCTCGGCCAGATGACCAAACAGCCGCAAGGAGCTGCGACGGCCTGGCACCGGACCAGTTCGCTTGGAGAATACGCGCGCTTCTGGGATTCAAATCTCTGGCCCTGCCAGAAACCGCCCTGGGGTCTGCTCACAGCTGTGAACGTGAACACGGGCGAGATTGCGTGGCGCACGACTCTCGGCACTGTCGACGTATTAGAAGCACGCGGCGTACACAAAACGGGCGCATTGAATATCGGCGGATCGATCGCCACCGCCGGAGGCTTGGTCTTCATCGGCGCAACCAACGACAGCCGTTTCCGAGCCTTCGACTCACGTACTGGCAACGAGCTTTGGTCAGCCCAGATCGATGGCAGCGGTCATGCGACCCCGATCACCTACATGGGCCGCGATGGGCGGCAATATGTGGTAATCGCTGCGGGTGGCGGCGGATTTTTCGGCAGCAAGCCCGCCGATGCTGTCGTCGCTTTTGCTTTGCCGGGGAAATAGGCGATCATATCGCTGATTGAGCGGGAGGTCGTGGGCTATTTTTAAATTCATTGGTCTTCAGGCGGGGTAGAAAGTCGGCATATTAGAAGTATGCCCAAGCGTTTGGCTTTGATGGAAGTAAGGAGATGCAATGCGCGATGGCGAAAGCAGGAAGTGGCACAGCATGTGGAGGGTGAAAATCGTAAACAAGCCTTGGCAAGCTTTTTTATGTCGACAACTCGGCGGTGATTTTCATTTTTTCTTTTCTGCGGCATTCAGTTTTCTGAAGGCTCGTGTCATCTTTTGAATATCTGCCTTAGAGGTTCCCGCCAGTTGATTTACAACAATCCAGACCACATCGGATACATCAATGCTTCTACTTTCAAAGTTTAAATAGAAAGCGCTTACACCGGCGGCAATTTGACTATTGGTTATGTCACCAAAATAAAACGCCCCAGTTTCGTTGAAGTTCTTGTAAACCTTCTCGTAACAACCAAAGTCTCCCGTATCTTTTCCTTCTAACTTTAGAATGGAGAGAGCATAGCCAATCTCTCTGCCGTCCATCATTCCAAGTACATAGACTAATTGTTGATTTTCGGGAAGGTGATTCCACCAATTACCTTTACGACTTGAATCTGCGAATAGCGAGACCGCCATCAATGCTGAGACTGCTAGAAGTTTTTTCATTCTTAAACGGAGTCTAACGACTCCCCTCCTGTATTTTTCAGAGCATGTGAATGACAAAGACAACCCAGAAGATAATGATCCCCGCGCCGCTGGGCGCAAACGTAACAAGCTCGCGAGAATGACCTGCCCGATCGCGATACCCGCCGAACTTACCTTGACACAATTCGTCAGAGTTGCTTATATGCCAGTATTGTTAAGTCACAACAAGTAACACCAAAGGTTTTCCCATGAGAAACACCGAGACCCTCACCATCTCCTTGCCGCCAGCCATGGCCAAGCAGATGGAGCGAGTCCAAAAAGAGGAGAACCGCACCCGCTCAGAGCTGCTCAAAGAGGCATCGCGACAGTATTTTGGAAGCCGCTACCAGGTCTATGTCCCCACCAAAGCCGAACGAGCTGCTATCCGCAAAGCTCTGCCGAAATCAAGCGCGGCAACTTCGTCAACCTTGAACAACACCTCCATGATTTAGACACTCCGCGCCGCCAAGCAAGCCCAAAAAGGACTCGCAAAAGCTCCCGTTAAGAGTTAGCGCTTGCTTCGTGCAGCTCTGGAAGAGATGCAGCGGAACCCCTTTCGCACTGATTAGCGCTCAAGGGCTTCGCAGATCCCATCGCCAATGGAGCCACCCTGATGCTTTCCGACGATTTCCCGGAATATCGCGGCGGCAAGGGTTCAACACCGGAGGCTCTCGGCGGCTCGCCCGTCGTTCTTCATCTTTAGGTCAAGGATTCCGACCCAGTCTTCAACCAAGCTGTTGCTGCCGGGGCCCAAGTCGCTTTGCCTCTCTCGGATCAATTTTGGGGCAACCGCTACGGCCAAATCACCGACCCCTTCGGCCACACCTGCTCCATCGGCGCGAAACTTCGCAACGTGACCGAAGAGGAACTCCGCGAAGCCGCCAAAGCAGCCTTTTCCAAACATGACGAACGCTCGCGAGCTACGACAATCTCCGGCACGAGTTCTTAGCCGTCCATCACAACGCTTTACGAAACGTGAGATTGATACGGCAGCGTCCAGTGAGCAGATGATCTCCATCTTTGAGCGCCGCGATTCCATGATAGGCACGACGCGCAGGCCCGCCCCATACGGCCACGTCTCCGTTCTCCAACCGAAAACGGCGTGGCCGGTCTTTACGGCGCATGCCGCCGAACAGAAACGTTGCCGGAAGTCCGAGCGACACCGACACGATAGGCGCATCGAAATCCCGCTCATCTTTATCCTGATGTAATGTCAATCGCGCGCCCGGTTCATAGCGATTGATTAAGCAGGCATCAGGGTCGAAGCCTTCAAAGCCGGCTTTTGCAGCGGCTTGTCTTGCTATCTGCAGAAACGGACCGGGCATTGGTGGCCAGGAACGCCCGGTTGTTGGATCTACGGAGTCGTATCGATAGCCCGTAGAATCGCTGACCCAACCAACTGGTCCGCAATTCGTCATAGCTACCGACATTCGGTATCCGCCCGGAGTCACCATATGTCGAAATGCCGCGGCTGAGGCGACTTCTTCGACCGATTTCACAAGTGCCTCTGCCTCGTCTGCGGCAATTCCGCGCAGGAGCACCGCGCCCTCGGCAAGCGGTACCGCCTCGACAACGCCGCTCGGCACATCACTGAATAAATCGCCCGTCACCTTGGAGGTGGTGTTCATTTGCCGTCGTGAAAGATGATGCCGAGCGTATGTCGCTCGCCGGAGCGCAATCGACTGACGCCATGACGCATGTTGACGCGATAGTGCCCTTTCGTGCCCTGCACGGGCCGGTGATGAACTGGGAAAATCACGCCATCTCCTTGTGTAAGCGGCACGACTTCCGCACGCGACTGCATACGGGGAAGCTGCTCGGTAAGGACGAATTCGCCGCCCGTGAAATCATGCTGTGGGGCCGACAGTAGAAAGGCAGCCTGCAAGGGAAACACGTGTTCACCGTAGACATCTTGATGCAGACAATTGTAATCGCCCGCGCCATATCGAAGCAGTAGCGGCGTCGGTTGAACTTGCCCAGCTTCGTGACAACGATCAAGAAATTTCGCGTGCTCGTCCGGGTATCGCACGTTGATTCCCATGATCTCGTTCCAACGGTTTGCGATCCGCGAAAGTGGCGGATACAGTGCGCTTCGCAATTCAGAGATTTCTTCAGGAAGCGGATACCGGAAGTACTTATACTCGCCGCGGCCGAAGCCATGGCGCGCCATCACAACCCGGCTACGAAACAGCGCATCATTCGTATAGCTGCCTGTTATCGCCTGACAGTCTTCCTGAGAAAGGATCGCGCTCTCAATGGCGCATCCATGCGCATCGAGATCTGTTGCTATCTGCTGCCAATCAAGCCTTGCAACACGCTCTGAAACTTCGGCCGTGGTCGCCGTAGACATGCGGAGCGTAACAGTGCCGCTCACGATGCGGCCTCCCGCTCCAGCAACGCACGCTTGCGCTCCACTCCCCATCGATAGCCTGACAATGCGCCGTTGTTGCGCACGACTCGATGGCAGGGAATAGCAACTGCGATGGAGTTTGATGCACACGCTTGTGCCACGGCACGTACCGCTTTGGGTGTGCCGATGCGCTCGGCGATATCCTTATAACTTGCGGTCGAGCCCGTAGGAATCTCGCGTAAGGCCTTCCACACCCGCTGCTGGAAAGCCGTGCCGCGCACATCCAGTGGCAAGTCAAATCCCTGAGCGGGAGTTTCAACCAACCCCACCACCTTGGCGATCCATTGTTCGAATGCTTTGTCGCCGCCAATCAACTGAGCTTTAGGGAAGCGATTCTCAAGATCGTGCACCAACGCATCAGGATCGTCACCGAGCAAGATAGAGCAGACACCCTTGTCCGTTGCTCCAACCAGGATGCCGCCTAATGAACATTGACCGACGGCGAAGCGAATCGTAGTGCCCTCACCTCCGGAGCGGAAATTCGTGGGCGTCATCCCCAAAACCTGCGAGGACGTCTCATAAAAGCGTCCGTTCGAGTTGAATCCGGCGCTGTAAATGGCTTCCGTCACTGTCCCCCTTTGCGTCAACTCCGCCCGCACACGGTGTGCGCGGTTCTCGGTAAAGTACGCTCCCGGTGTCACTCCCGTAACGGATTTGAAAACGCGCTGGAAGTGAAAACGGCTCATTCCGGCAGCCGCGGCGAGAGCATCCAGATTCGGCAGCTCATCCGCCTGCTCAATCGTCCGGCAAGCCTTTTCTATCGCGGAGGCGCGCTGTGTCATGAGTGCAGGCTCGTTCGGCCGGCACCTTTTGCAGGGGCGGAAACCTGCTTTTTCAGCCGCTTCGCACGTCACGTGGAAGCGGACGTTTTCTCGTCGCGCCAAGCGAGCTGCACACGAAGGCCGGCAATAAACGCCGGTTGTTTCCACTGAATAATAGAAACTATCGTCTGCCTTCCGATCGCGACCCGCCACAGCCGCCCACCGGTCTTCATCGTTCCAATAAGCTGCCGAAGTTTTCTCGTTTGTAGTTTCCAGAAGTGCCATAACAGTATTGTCTGAACTAAGCGGCCTCTACGCACTCCGGCCATTGCTCTCAAATTGAGAAGTTCCCCGCACTTCCAGTATGATGCTCGCATGGAAACTAGCTCGAGAAGGTGTTTTCTCGGAAGAAGCGTAATGGGCATAGCCGCGCTCGAGTATCTGACGCGGAGCATACCCGAACTCGCAGCCGACCCGCTCGGACTGCCGATAGGATGCCAGACCTGGCCCGTCAGGCAAAGCATCGGGAAGGACTTGGATGGAACTCTGCACCGGCTCTCGGCCGCAGGATTCCAAAACATCGAGCTGTGCTCGCCGCCGAGTTACAAGGACTCCGGCTTCGGGTCGCTCGCAGCGCTGAAACCTTCAGAGCTACAGCAGAGAATTCACGCCGCAGGCTTGCGATGCGAAAGCTGCCACTACAATTTCACTGAGCTGAAGCAGCACATGGACGACCGTATGGCCTATGCAAAGGAACTCGGCCTCAAGCAGATGATTATTTCGACATTCGCGCTCCGAAAAGAAGCGAAGATCGCCGACTGGATGCGCGCCGCCGATGACGCGAACAAGCTTGGCGGCCATGCGCGAGACGCTGGGATACAACTCGGGTTCCACAATCACGATTTTGAATTTCAGAAGCTGGACGGCGAGCTGATCTATGACAAGCTGATGGGCGAACTCGACCCGCAACTTGTGAAGATGCAGTTCCAGGTGGCAGTGGTTCGCCTCGGCTACAACGCGGCCGACTTCTTCGAAAAGTATCCGGGCCGATTCATCTCGATGCATCTTCAGGACTGGTCACCATCGCTAAATAAGGAGGTGCCGCTAGGGCAGGGCATGGTTGATTGGAAGAGAGTGTTCGCCGCGGCGAAGACCGGCGGTATTCGAAACTACTTCGTCGAGATGGACCCGCCCGCGCTGGCCGCGAGCGTCCCGTACCTACACAAGTTGAGTTGATGAGCTCCTGTCAATGAACGTATGCCGATTTTTCATCGTCTTCCTGCTCGCGTCGGCTCTCTTCGCGAAGGCACCCGTGTACGTGGTGTTATCGTTCGATACCGAGGATTACATTGATCCCGCAGCGGATGACGCTGCCCTCCGCATCGCCAACGACCTGACCGCTCTCGGCGTTCGCGCCACATTCAAAGTCGTCGGCGAAAAGGCCCGCGTGCTCGAATCCCGTCAACGAGCCGACGTAGTCCAGGCGTTATCGAAGCACGCTATCGGATTTCATTCGAACTGGCACAGCCTGCATCCCACTCCCTCCGAGTATCTGCGCAGGTTCGGTTATCTCGAAGGCGCCGAGGAATTCCAGCGTCGCGAGGGACCCGGAGCCGCCGACATCCAACGCATCTTCGGCGTCATGCCGATCTGTTATGGCCAGCCGGGCTCTTCATGGGGTCCTCAAAGCAACCTGGCGCTGCGACGCATGGGCATACCCGTTTATCTCGATGAGGGCGAGCAGGTCGGGCTGGATGAGCAGCCTTTCTGGTACGGAGGGCTGTTCTACGTATTCCACATGGGCAAAAACCAGTTTCGTGCCGAGTTGAATGTGGGCGATGAAGACAAATCGGCGTACCAGCGCTTCGATGATGCCGTTGCGCGTTTGAGTTCGGGCGGCGGAGGAGTGATCAGCATCTATTACCATCCGACCGAATTCGTTACGACGGAATTCTGGGACGCCGTGAATTTTGCCAATGGTGCCATGCCTGCGCGCAAGGATTGGGTCCGCCCGCGACGCCGTACAACCGAAGATTCCGAGCGATGCTTTCATGTCCTGCACGAATTTGTAAAACACATGAAGGAGGCTCCAGGCGTGCGGTTCGTCACGGCGCAGGATCTCCTTCAGATTTATGATGGAACCCTTCCGCCAGCGGTGAATTCACAAACTATCGCCGAGCACCTGACCCGGCAAATCACATTTCTCAGCGCCGGCGGTGCGACTCTTTCCCCAGCGGACATGTTGATTCAGTTGCTACACCTCGAGCCTCAGATAATCGATGGGCCTACCGCCCCCGGTCTCACGACTTGGCACTCGGATACCGTTCCGGAGCGCCTATTCGAAAGAGGAAAAAAAGACACAGTAGCTTTCATCATGCGAAATCATCGGCTGCCGAATCAGGTATTTATCGCGGCCGAGACACTCTCGCTTTCCGACTTCACCGCTACGCTTGCAGCACACATACTGAATCCTGCTCCGGTTGTTCACGTTGTTCGCGGTCGGATCGCGTTTGACCAGTACTTTGCAACCGATCCTCAGAAATCGTTCAATTGGCCGATCCATCCAGCGGGCTTTCGCGCGCCGGAGTTGCTCGACCTGGGACGGCTGCAAGGCTGGACGCTGAAGCCCGCCAGATTGCGGCACAGCCGGGTAAACTGACCTATGCGACTGGCAATGCTTGTTCTCTGGGGAGTCGCTCTCATTGCGCAGGGAGCCGCATACTACGTCGACTCCGCTACAGGTCACGACTCAAACTCGGGAATATTGCCCGGTACTCCTTGGAAGACTCTGGACAAGGTAAACGCCACCATCTTGCGTTCCGGTGATCGAGTCCTGTTCAAGGCCGGAGAAACGTGGAAGGGGCAACTCGCTCCGAAGACATCAGGTGCCGATGGTACGCCCATCAGCATCGACCGGTACGGCAGTGGGCCAAAGCCCAAGATCGATGGCGATGGCCAAGTCGAAGACGGGATCCGCCTCTATAACGTCCAAAACATCGAGGTGCGGAACTTCGAGGTCACAAATCGCGGTGCCCAGCGAGCCGTCCGTCGCGGAGTTCACATCTTCATCGACAACTTCGGTACTGCGAAACACATTGTCGTTGCCGGGCTCTATATTCACGATGTAAATGGCGTCAATGGGAATGGGGACAACGCAAAAGACAATGGCGGTATCGTTTTCCGCACCAAAGGCGACAAAACCCCGAGCCGTTTCGATGACCTCACGATCGAGCGCAATCTAATCCGCACTGTCGATCGCTCCGGGATCGCGGCGGACAGCTATCACGCCATGCGCACGCGTTGGTACCCCAGCCTGCACGTTGTGATTCGAGACAACTTCGTGGATGATGTTGGTGGCGACGGCATCGTACCGTGGGCTACGGATGGGGTCCTGGTTGAGCACAACATTGCGCGTAATTGCAATCGTCGCGCGGGCAGTTACAACGCCGGAATTTGGCCGTGGAGTACTGACAACTCGCTGTTCCAGTTAAACGAGGCTTCTCTTACAAGAACCACTCTCGACGGCGAGGGCTTCGATTCGGACTATAACTCGCGGAACACTCTGTTTCAGTACAATTACAGTCACGACAACGAAGGCGGCTTTATGTTGATCTGCACGCCAGTCAAGCGGAATCAGCAGGAGAATGTTGGAAACGTCGGAACTGTCATCCGGTACAACATCAGTCGGAACGATCACGCGCGCGCATTCCATCTCACGGGTGCTGAGCACACCACCGTCGATCACAACATCATCTACATCGGCCCAGGGATCGATATGCAAATGCTCGCCGTCACAACTTGGGAGGGTTGGCCGCGCGATGCCGTGTTCCGCAACAACACCTTCCGGGTATTGGGCAGAGCGAGCTATGGCCACGAGGTGAAACGCAACAAGGACGGCACGTACGATCTCGCGCCTGGCTGGGGTCCGGCGCAGGGGATCGTTTTCGAAGGCAACCGGTACATCGGCAATAATGTGGACCGGCCCGAAGATCCAATAGCTGTAGTGGAGACATCCGCGCCAGCACCCACATTGGACTGGAATGGTCCTCAGTTCGAGCCCGCTGATCCGGATCACTTCGATGCTTTCATGGCAGCGCACCGCAAATGGATGCTGCGGCTGTTCGAGCAACAGTTCGGCAGGCCAGTGAGGCTTGGGCGGTAGCTATGGATCAACCGTATGACTCGGCCATTCACAATCCTTGTGACCGGCTGCCTGCTTGCATCCTTCACGTTCGCTCAAGCGCTCGACCCCGCCAAAGAGGTCCAGCGCGCCAATGAACTCGTAACAGAAGGCAAACTCGAAGAGGCCATCCCGATTTATGACGGCCTGGTCCGCGCCTTCCCTACCAATCCTGGCTTGCTCCTGAATCTGTGCATCGCGGAGTTTAAGGCAAGGCGATATCAGAATGCCATTGAACATGCTTATGCCGCCCTTAAGCTGAAGCCGGACCTCGCGCCCGCGAATCTGTTCCTCGGTGCGAGCTATCTCCAACTCGGTCAGCACGCAAACGCGCTCGACCCGCTCCATAGAGCGTTAGATGCGATGCCAAACGATGCTAATGCGCGCCTCATCTTGGCCGAAGCTTTGCTCGCATCCAAACGCTACGACGAGGCGCTCGTTGAATTTCGCAAGAGCTGTGATCTCCAACCGGAGAACCCGAAGGTCTGGTACGGATTGGGGCAGGTGTATGATGCGCTATCCGAACGCGCAAGCCGGGACTTGCAAACAACATCTCCGGATTCTGTTTACTCGTTAGCTCTGGCAGGCGATTCCTATCTAAGGCAGCGGCGATTCGGCAGCGCCTTCGCCGCATATCGTCAGGCCCTTTCGACTGGCCCGGCTATTCCTGGAATTCATGCCGGGCTTGCGCGCGTATACAAAGAGATCGGACATCCGCAGTGGGCGGCGCAGGAAGAAGCCTTGGAAGCGACTGTCCCACGTCTCGAGGCAACCGATAATGGTCCATCTGCTTCCTATGCGTCTTGTAAGTCGTACCGCGATTCGGCAGCTCAGGCTTATAATCGCTTGGCTCAGCTTCCACCATCGCTCGAGAACCACCTGCACGCTGTGAAAACGCTCGATGCTAATGGCCTGCACCGTGACGCCGCAGCCGAATGGCGCAAAGCTCTGGAACTAGCGCCCGGAAACATTGAAGTGCAAATGGGACTCGCCTGGTCACTTTACAAAATCCGGGATTTTGAGTCGCTTTTGCCGATTCTTGAGAGCCTGTTAAAGGAGAATCCAGACTCGCCCGATGGAAAGTTTTTGTGCGGCGCGACCCTGCTCAACCTGGAGCAGCCCGAGGCGGCTATACCTTATTTAGAGGCCGCGTTGCGAGGAGATCCGCAAATGCGACCGGCTCATGCGGCATTGGGGCAAACGCTGTTGCGCGCAGGAAGACCGGAACAGGCTATCCCGCATCTGAAAACCGCGCTCGCCTCAGACGAGGACGGCAATGCTCATTTTCAACTCTTCCGCGCTTACCAGCTCACTGGCAATCACGAACTCGCTGCTCAGGCTTTGGCGGAATATCAAAAACTCCGCGCCTCACTCGAAAAAACGAAACAGGTGGAGGAGGGATCCCTGATCACCGCACCCGGAAGGTAACGCTTACTGGTAAGATTCGCGGACCTTCAAAATTTGATTCGTGCGAACATTTCTGAGTTCTTGCCGAATCCCGCTCGGCCACTTGATGTCAATCCGGTCGATCCGCTCGCGTTTGCCGGTCCCAAAGTGTACGCCAAAATGGCTTGACGAAGCGTATCCCACTGCACTGGTCATGTGATTGTATTGATCGCCGAGCCGGATTTCCGCCCCAATGCCGTCGCGATTACTTTTGGTTCCCGTTAAACGCAGAATTAGCCAGGTGTTCTCTTGGGGGCTGATGTTTTCCCAGAGCTCGGGCGTATCGCCGAGCGCCGAGACCACGGCGTCAGCACGCCCATCATTGTTGAAGTCCGCAAAAGCGCAGCCGCGATGCGCGCGTGCAGTCGAAAACTCAGGACCGGCGCTCGAGGAAACGTCCTGAAACGTTCCATCCCCACGATTCAACAAAACGCTGTTATGTTGCTTGTATTGCGTCGCCTCGAATGCCTCCACTCTATGGTTCACGTGGGCGTTGGCCGTGAAAATGTCTTTCCAGCCGTCATTATTAAAGTCGAATACACCGATGCTCCAACCGCTGTACGTCCTGCTGGCAACCGCCATGCGGCTGGTGTAACCCGCATCCACAAATTGACCTCGGCCCCCGTTCTGGAATATAGGGAAAGTTTCTCCTGATAGGGCCGTGCTCACAATGTCCGCAAGGCCATCATTGTTGTAGTCGCGAAAATCAACCCCCATGCTCGAGATCTCGACACCGCTATCGATAAGGGCTGCTCCGGCCTGGAAGGCCACTTCCTCAAACCGTCCCTTTCCCAGATTGTGAAAGAGGAAATTTGGCATTTTGTCGTTCGTCACAAAGATGTCCATCAGTCCGTCGTGGTCGTAGTCGGCAATCGCGGCGGCCATTCCTTTCCCGATGTGTGAGCCTATGCCGGACTCGCTCGAGACATCCTTGAACGTTCCATCACCCTGGTTATGGTACAGCCGGTTGGGAAGCCCTTCGAAATACCTGGGATGGCAATAAACGCGTACGCGACCGGCAGCATCGCCGCAAAAGCGGTCGAAATCCGGTGACCACCGCACGTAGTTCACGACAAATAGATCAAGCAGACCGTCATTGTCGTAGTCAAACCACGCCGCGCCGATTGACCAGGCATCGCTCTTAATTCCGGCCTTAGCTGTCACGTCTTCGAACGTGCCGTCTCCCCGGTTGCGATAAAGAATGTTTCTGCCCACCCCGGCGACAAATAGATCGACGTGCCCGTCGCTGTTGTAATCGCCTGCCGCGGCCGCCATCGAGTAGCCCAAACCACCGACGCCAGCCGCACCAGTCACGTCTTTGAATTTGAAGCCGCCGAGATTGCGGTAAAGCCTATTCCGGTACTTGGGTGAATTCTTTTCCAGGGAAGGTAAAGCCGCACCGTTTGTGAAGTAGATATCGGTTAGGCCATCGCCATCGTAATCGAATGCAGCAATCCCGCCGGGCATGGTTTCGACGAGATGCTTGCGCTCGGTCGGAGAGTTTTCCACCACGAAATCGATCCCGGAGCCTTGAATTACATTGCGAAACCGGATCACGCCGCTGCTGGCATCCGGCCCGGAGTGGGCAATCCCGATCAGGAAGGCGACGAAAACTAGGTTTCCAAAGCTCCATACCGGCCGCACCCACTCAGAGTAGACGATTGGATCGAGAGCACAGCGCTTGTCGAGCACGGGGTCTGGCAGTACCCGGACCGGCATCAACAAAGTTTTTTCTTGACAACAAATCAACTTTCGCCTTTAATTGGTGTAACTTGGCCAAAAGTGTGTAGCTTCAGCCGCACGTGGCCATGCTATGGGGAGGTGGTATGAGGCGTTTCCTGCTCGCGGTAACGGTAGCAGTGTGGTTTTCGGCTGTTTCGGGTCCTGTGCTGTTTGCGCAGGGGCCCGTAGGGACATTGAACGGGGCGGTCACGGATCCTGCAGGCGCAATCGTGCCTGGAGCCACCGTTATCGCCACCAACAACGCCACCGGAGCCGAAGCGAAAACCACATCGACTAGCTCTGGCGATTACACCCTGCCGTATTTGCCGTCCGGTACCTACACAATTCGCGTCTCCGCACCAGGTTTCAGTACCGCTACGGCGGAAAACGTGATTCTGCGCGTCGCTCAAACCATGACCATTGACTTGAAACTGCAGCTGGGGTCCATCAACCAGCAGGTGGTCGTTAGCGACCAGCCGGCAGTGCTCGAGTCTGATTCCGCTGAAATCGGTCAATATATCACCACGGAGGAGTACAAGAGCTGGCCGATCCTCGTGTCAGATGGACAACGCCAGATCCAGCAGTTCATCTTCGACAGCTTGCCGGGTACCACGGGCGACACTTTTAAGGGTTCGATCAATGGCGGCCAGCAGTATTCCCACGAGATTCTGATTGACGGCATCCCGGTCGGTCGCTCGGATCTTTCTGGCGGCAACAACAATGAGTTCAGCCCCTCTGCGGAGGCCATCGGCGAGTTCAAGATGCAGACCGGCGCAATCCCCGCTGAGTACAACGGTGGCCAGACAGCGATCGCTAATTTCACCATCAAATCGGGTACGAATGACCTTCACGGAACGGGCTTTTATTATTTGGGCAATGAAGACTTCAACTCGATCCCGGTGCAGGCTAAAACCATTGGCGGCACAAACCAGAAAAACCGTCTGAACAATTGGGGGTACTCGATAGGCGGTCCTGTTTACATTCCCAAGGTCTATCACGGGCGCAACAAAACGTTCTTCTTTACAAATTTCGAAAAGACCGATTTGAATAACCTCGTGCTTAGCGGGTTTACGACTCTACCAACCGCCGACTTCAAAAACGGCGATTTTTCCAGACTCTTCGATCCAGCTTACACGGGTAACGCGTTATCCGGAACCTCCGTGGGCACCGATGCGCTTGGCCGGCCGATTATTTTCGGTCAGATTTACGATCCGGCGACCACTCGTACGGTGAACGGTGCGACTGTGCGCGATCCGTTTCCCGGCAACATTATTCCTCAAGCGAGATGGGACCCGGTTGCAAAGAACCTCGTTCAAAATATCGGCATTGCTAATCCGGAATTTGACTCGATGCTGCGGAACATACAAGCCTTGGCTACCGGCCAACCTTTCTTTCACGAGCACATCGTAGGCGTGAAGGTGGATCATCAGGTCAACGATAAAAATCGCCTGTCCGGCTATTACAACCATAGTTACCGGGACCGCAACAACAATGGCGCAGGCCGTTATCTACCGATACCCGGGTCTCCGACCAGTAGCTGGCAGGAGCAGACTACTCCCGGAAACATGGTGCGCCTCGCTCTTATCACCACTTTGACGCCATCACTCGTTAACCGCTTTGCAGCCGGATACAACCGTTTCCTGAATGACAACGGAGCAGTGCCCGGTACGCTCAATCAGGACTACGCCAGTAAGCTTGGCTTGCAAAATCTCCCTGGCACGATGTTCCCGTTCATCAAGTTCACGGGAAATGAGTACCAGGGTGGGACCATTGCACGAATGGGTGTAGGCTTCGCCGATTCCTCCCCCAACGGGAGCTATGTTTACCAGGACGATGTCACCTGGAGCCGGGGCAAACACACGTTTAAGTTCGGGTACGAGTACGCGCGCTATTTCTATAACGACCGTGCGCTCTCTGACGCGGGCAACTTCACCTTCAACCCGCGTGAAACCGATCTTCCCGGATTTCTGGACGACACGGGTCACGCCTTTGCGAGTTTCCTGCTTGGTGGCGTAGACAGCGCGAGCCACACTATCCAGGGATATAGCCAGGGATTCCGCCAGCCCTATCATGCGCTTTACGCCATGGATGATTGGAAAGTCACCCCAAAGCTCACCGTTAATCTCGGATTGCGATGGGAAATCATTCCGCCGTTCTACGAAGTCACGAATCGCATGTCGGACGTCGATCTGAATGTGCCGAATCCGGCAGCGGCAAACCGGCCTGGGGCACTAGTTTTCAGGAATCGCCTAAACGATACCTATTGGAAAGAGATCGGTCCGCGAATCGGGCTAGCTTACAAGTTATCGGATAAGATGGTCGTCCGGGCCGGTTATGCCATGATGAACACGCCTCCTATCGCCAATAACTGGGGCTATGGCGCATTTACATTCGGGTATAACGGCACTGTCACCGTCGCGCAAGGAACCAGTCCGACCCACTTCGTCGATAATCCCGCCATTTACTTAAGCCAGCCATTCCCGGGATTGTCTAGCCCGTTGCCCAACAAAGATCCCTCCTCAGCCAATTTCAACCAAGTTGCGACCACTGCGCCCGACGCGAACCGTCCGGGGTACGTTCAGAATTGGGATCTTACAGTTCAGTACGAACTGCCAAAACAAACCTTGTTGGAAGTCGCATATATTGGCAACAAAGGTACCCGTCTTTGGGGCGGTGCGCCGGGAACCGGCTTTACAGAGTACGATGCGTTACCGTCCAGCCTCCTGTCCATGGGCGACATTCTGAACGAGAACGTCAGTGATCATCCTCAATTCACCCCTTATGCTGGATTCCCAACTGACAATACGGTGGCACAAGCTCTGCGCCCCTATCCGCAGTACTATGGAGTGGAAGAGCAGTTCCCGTACGTCACCAATTCGAACTATAATTCCCTCCAGGTAACCGTAACGCATCACCTGACCAAGGGCTTGGGCTTCCTGGCTGCCTACACCTGGTCTAAAGCAATCGGCTATATAGATGCGAATGGTCCTGGATCTTACTACGCGACCGTACAGGATTATTTCAACCGGGGACTCGAACGGTCTGTGGCGTCGTTCAACCTTCCGCAAAATCTCAAGCTGACCTGGGTTTATGAAACACCCTTCGGAAAGGGCAGGCACTGGGATCTGCACTGGGCTAATCCCGTCCTGGGCGGCTGGCAGTTATCTGCAATTCACAACTATTCATCTGGAACTCCTATATCTGTAGGGGAGTCAGGTCTCAATGTGCCGGCTGGCTTTGGGCCTAACATCCGTCCGGACGTAATCGCCGGACAAAAGCCTACTTTAGGAGGCGTACCCAGTAACGTGGACGTTCAAAATCCCGCCCCGTACCTGAATCCGGATGCCTTTTCTCCAAGCCCGATGACTTCGAACGGCGTACCCTTGCGGGTGGGGACCGCGCCGCGCAACTTGCCGACCGCGCGCGGTCCGGCATTTCTTTCAGAGAAACTCCGTCTGATTAATAGGTTTTACATGGGCGAGGAACACCGTTTCTTCGAAATTGCCGCTTCCATGGATAACGTGCTGAAAAGAACCAGGCCGTACTTAAATGACACGACCGTTGGCGACTCTGCCTTCGGTACACTGCTGCTCGGCGGCGGAGATCGCGTAATGCAGCTCAACGCTCGCATTGAGTTCTAACGCTTGTGGGGCAGGAGTTATTCTACGCGGGGGCTTAGCCCCGCCTTCTGCTAAAGTAAGTAACGGCATCCATGCCCCGCGGTACCCTTTCGTTCCCGCTCGTCTGTCTCTTCACAGCTGGCCTTTTCTTTGCCTGCACTTCGCGCGGCAGGAATACTGAAGCGTCCTCAAACACTCCCGTTCACCTGCAGCCGCTCAACGTAGTAGTCGTCACGATCGACACGCTGCGCGCTGACCATCTCCACTGCTACGGCTATCAAAAAATCGAAACGCCGGTGCTCGATCAGCTTGCGCAACGCGGCGTTCTGTTTGAGAATGCTGTCGCGCAGGCACCTCTGACGCCGCCCTCGCACGCCTCCATCTTTACCGGTCAATATCCGACGGTGCATCATGTCCGCAATACGGGCGGATTCGTTCTGCCATCCTCGGCGCGGCCGCTCGCCAAAATTCTTCAAGAGCAGGGCTGGGATACGGCGGCATTCGTCAGCTCGGCTGTGCTCAAAAAAGTAGTCGGGTTCAACAACGGATTCGCCGTTTACGACGATCAGATGCCCCGGCAGGGCAGCAAGCAAGAATTCGGTGAAGAAGCTGAACGGCCCGCTGGCGACACTGTGGATCGAGCGGTTCACTGGCTGAGCGCGCAATCTGGCAAACCATATTTCCTGTGGGTCCACCTATACGACCCACACATGCCCTACAAGCCCCCGAGCCCGTTCAAAGAGAAGTACAAGGGCAGGCCATATGACGGAGAAATCGCATACACCGACCAACAACTGGGAAAGCTGCTGGAAGCCGTTCAAAAGAAAACGCCGGCAGACAAAACCATCATCGCGATACTGTCCGACCACGGCGAGAGTCTCTCGGAGCACGGCGAGTTCTCGCACGGAGTCTTTCTCTACGACGCCACCCTGCACATCGCCTTCATGCTGGCCGGACCCGGAATCCCAGCCGGCATCCGCGTCAAACAGCAGGCGAGAAGCATCGACTTTTTGCCAACTCTTCTCGCATTGCTGGGTGGGAAACCTCCGGACAACGTGCAGGGATTAAATCTGGTTCCGGCATTCTCGGGCAAAAGCGTCCCCACTGAAATCTCGTACGAAGAAACGCTCTATCCAAAGCTGGCTCTCGGCTGGGCGGAGCTCCGCGGCATACGCACGAATCACTGGAAGTACATCCGCGCGCCGAAGCCTGAACTCTACGATCTGACTCAGGACGCGGCGGAGAGTACTAACGTCATCCACCAACATCCGGCCGAGGTCGATAAGTTCGAGGCTCAATTGAAGAACGTGATCGGCGGCGGAGGCCCGGAAAAGGTGGAGACGAACATGGTGGACGAGCGCCAGATGGCCCAATTGAGATCGCTCGGATACTTGTCGGGATTTTCGCCTCAACGCTATGATCTGAACGGCTCGGGTGTCGATCCAAAGGACCGCGTCAGCATTTTAAAACTTCTCTATCAGGCAGAAAACCCGGCGGCGAATCTACCTGAAGCTCGTAAGATCGCGCTGCTTCAGCAGGCGCTGCATGAAGACCCCACGAATCCATCCCTCTATCATCAGCTCGGCGGAGAATTGGAAAAGGCAGGTCGATACGACGGGGCTCTGCACTTGTTCGAGCGCGCCCTGCAGCATGGAGTTGAGAACGGCAGGCTACACTCGCGCATCGCCGACCTTGCCTTGCGCCGTGGAGACAAGGATCGCGCCATTACCGAGTATGAAAAAGCGGCCCAGTTCAATCCGTCTGACCTCGACAGCCAAACCAATCTCGCGACGGCTTATTTGGAGAAGGGTCGGATCGCTGACGCCGCGCGCATATTTAATTTCGTGGTGACGAGCGATCCTGATAATGCAGCTGCTAACAACGGACTCGGACTGGTTTCTATTCAGAAGCAGGACATGAACGCTGCCCGCGGCCATTTCGAAAAAGCGGTTCAGCTTGACCCGGATCTTGCCGAAGCGCAGATGAACCTTGGTCTCATTTATGAGATGGCGGGCGACCGCGCACAGGCCCGCGCGCATTTCGAAGCTTTCCTGGCGAAAGCGTCACCTACGCAATACCGTGACGTTATCCCGAAGGTGAAGCAAGAACTCGCTAGTTTGCAGTAAGCATGTTCCGCGGCCTGACGTTAATTCTATTGGTGGCGGGGTCACTCAGCCCGCAACAACGCATCGAGAATGATACAACCTCCGTGGCGGCCAGACTTGCAAAAGCGAATACCGATTTCAAGGCAGCGCGCCTCGCCGAAGCCAAACAAATTGCGGAAGAGATATTGCGGAGTGAACCCGCAAATGCCACGGCGCTCGAGATCAAAGGAAATGCCGAGTATCTTCTCGGAGATGTCAGCACAGCGATCGGTACATTCATTGGCCTCTTGGATCAGCATCCCGAAAACCAAGAAGCGCCGTATATGCTGGGGCGGATTTACTACCAGGAGTCGATGGTTGACGAAGCCACGGGGCAATTCCAACGAGTTCTGAAGATCAACCCACGCTCGTACAAGGCGTACGACAATCTTGGTCTCTGCTACGAAGCCAAAGGCGACAATGAGTTGGCCCTGCGGTATTTTCTAACGGCAATCAAGCTCGTCGAGAACGATCACCCAGAGTACGACTCAGCCTACGCCAATCTTGCTGATCTACTTCTCAAAACTGGTGACGCACAAAAGGCGTTTGACGCTGCTTCGAAGGCGACCAAACGGAATGCGTACTCGGCTCGCAATTTCTATTTAGGAGCAAAAGCGCTCGAGCAGCTCGGAAAATTCGACCTGTCGCTCAACTGGCTCCAACGCTCCATCGCATTGGATCCGAACTACCCCGAGCCACAGTACTTACTGTCGCGGGTTTATCGCCAGCTCGGCCAAAAAGAGAAAGCCGAAGAAGCACGAAAGAAATTTCTCGAAGCAAGGGCGAAAAGATCCGCCCTCCGGAAATAGCATGTCCTACCGAAACTGAAGGATCGCAGTTTCTCTCGCCGCAAGCAGCAATCTCGGTTCAGGCAACGGCATCTCCGTTCGCCGATCCACGATGCGGGTGAAAGAAAAATCGGGCCGCAGGATGATCTTCACGTCCTGGTCGGAGTTGTTCACGAAATAGGCCAGACGCCCTTCATCGAAATCAGTTACACGATACTCAATTTCTGGCGCCGCACCACCATCCTGCCGAGTGACGACAAGTTGAGGCTTTCGCCCGGCGTTCTTCGCCACTAGCGACAGGAAACGGCTCCAGCTCTCACCCCGCTTCGGAGAAGGAAGTTTCCGCCGAATGGTACGCGAGCGCAGCAATCGAGCGGCCTGCGAATGCCGCTCGTATTCATCGCCAACCAGCGAATCCGGAGAGATTACGAGCGTTCCACCTCCTTCTGCCCAGCGCAGAATCTCGTTCGTAACCGCGTCGGAAAGAAACTCTACGGAAGGCAATACGAGAATTTTGTGTTTCTGCAAGTCGCCTGCAAGTATCTTTTTCTCAGTGGTTATGCCCATGTACACGCCGGCGGATTGCGAGTCATTGTAGATTTGACGCAATGCAGATAAATGCGGATTGCTGTCCGTCTCGCGAGATTGGTCCGGCAACTGCTGCAGCATCGATGTCTTTGAATAAAGCAAGGCGACAGGCCGTGGCGCCGAGCCAAGCGTCGCGATCTCTCGATTGAGCAGCGTTCTACGCAAGCCGATCCATTTCGCAAGCACCTGTTGAACCTCGGCGGATAACCGGGACCACGTTTCTTGCTGGTCGGCAAGCGCTTTCTTCCCACGACCCGTGATCTTGTAATACTTGGCCTTTCTGTTGTTTTCAGAAAAACCCCACGAGGAGGCGATGCAACCGTCAAGCTCCAGCCGGTACGTTCACTCTTCCACCACCAGAGCGGCGTTCTCGGCATCACTGACGACCTCTTGATCAGCCGCGTTCAGCCTAGACGGCGACACGTCGAGGTCACTTTCACGATGGTTCCGTGAAATTGTTGTTGCCTTGCTCGTAGGCATACAGTGGTTTCGGCGTCAGTCCTACGTCTGCTCCTTCGTCTGCTGGGAACGCGAAGGGAACGGTCTTCGGAATTTGGCCTTGTGCCACCTGCTTTCCGTCCACTAAGAGCAAGCACTTACCGCCCGTTCCTGGCTTCGCTGCATCGGGGATGAACTCGTACTCGATCACGTGGTTGCCAACCATCAACTGGGTCGAAGGTGAGACGGCGTCATGGTGGGCACCTTGCGTCTGGTGCGCATTGGGAGTCACGGTGTTGGTCGGGGGCTTCACCCGTATCCACACTCGGTACGGCGCGGAAGCAGAACCACTGGTGATCGACGTCATGAACGGTCGAGCACTCAGAAAATGACATTGTCGTCCACTTTGCGATTCCGCCCGCGCGGGCCTGGGACAACGTCCATCAACACTGCTCTTACTTCTGCCATTCCGATCGCCCGAGGCAATCCAGGATTGTTGCGAGCGATATGGCGTGGCCGTCCGCCGTCAGCGCCACGCTAGTAACCGGAGCAGAGTGGCCTTCCAGCGTGCGCAGCGCCCGCTCCGCCCCCGAAGTGCCGCTCTGTACTCCTCGTCGCGGTTCGTCGCGGCCGGCGGCGCCGTTTACTAACAACTCGGTTTGCCAAGCCCCGGACCAATGGATATGGCAACAATGCGAGCAGTGTCGCAGATACGAAATGCTTGCTGTCCGGCACCATGTACCAGCATCGCGTGAACGGCATACCCGGACACCGCGACGACCACGATCACCACGAATCAACCGATAACATCGATATCCCTGTTAGAGCTTTATAGCTTTCGTTTTATAGCTTTCGTTTAACCCGCGGATCAGTGTTGCTGGGTCAATGCCGTGATGCTGCCAAAATCTTCTGCCGAGGGCGTGATGCGAGTGTGGCCCCAGGCGCAGAGCGGGCCAGTTTCCCGATCGGAACATTTCTGCCCAAAAGGTCGAGTGGCCAAATGCGCGGCTTCCGAAGGTCTGCGGCCGCAGAACAAGCAGGGCAAACTGCGAATCCAAGAGAGATAGGCGCGATCGCGCTCTCTGCGGGCGTACTTGGACTTGCGGACCATCATTCAACTCCGGGCTCATTTCCGACCGAGCCGCAGCTTTTGTGTCAGGTGCACACCCGGAATCACTAAATCCCGATCCCGCTCCAAGGCGCGTTTGATCCCAATCTTATCCGCCTCCGGCTTGTGGCGAATGTATTCGTTCGGAATCAAGGACAAATTGTCAACCTGGACGGCCTTCGGACAGGAAACCGCTTGAAATTCCCGGCAAAAGCCGTCTGCCCGCTCGAGATTCGCTTCGGACAGTTTTGCCAGGATCTGATCCTCCAATCGATCCATCCTTTGCTGGACACCCGCCCGGCGCTGCTCCAGCGGTTTGAGGTACTGTTCGCACACCAATTGGATTTGCGCGTTGTAGTGCGCGACGCGCTGTTCCAATCGATCGAGCACCACGTTCGCGCGATCGATCGCCTTTTTCGTTTTGAGCTCTTGCAATTTGTTGGCGCGCATTTCGACCACGTCCGGTTTCCGGGTGACCGGCTGAGAGGTGTGGCTCACCACCGCGTATAACTTCTGGGGAAGGACCATTAGTGTCCCTCCGCTTTGGCGATCGCGGCCAGCGCCGAAGCACATCGGTCGCAGGCACGAGTCCGCTGCGAGCGACGTATCCGTTCGATTCCCTCCGAATGGTTGCCGCACGCACAATCGACGACCAGAGATTGCAGTTCAAGCAAAAGATCCGGTGCGGCGGCCATCAATCGTGCGGTGGCCTCGCATTCGGAGTGTCGTTTTGCCGAGAACAACACATAGGCGAGGGTCCTTCCCCCGGCAGATTTGATGCTGCGCATTTTCGGCCCGGATCCCGAGACATGATATGGACCCGGCGTAAATCTCGGTTTCTTTCGATCGATGTGCACGGGCCGAAATTGCGAGCGTTGGAAGCGTGCTCATGAAGCCTCCCGCAGCCGCTGGTTATCGCCAATATAGACGGTGATGCCCATAGCGCGGATGTCCGAACCCGTAAACGCGATGTTGATACCTTTGCGGCGCGCATATTCCTGTACTTCCACTGCCACGTCGATGGCGACGCAATAGCAGCTCATCATATGCTGCGAAGCCTGCTGCGAAGCCGTCGCTACGGCAGCAGCTGGTACTCCGATGGGTTCGGGCGAGGATGGCGGTTCGGAAGCAACCTGCGGTTCGGGAGGTGCGAACAGCCGTTCCGGGAATCGAGGTGCTGCGGAAGGTGGCTGGGTCGGCTGGTCTGTTTCCTCCGCCTGCCGAGCCTCGGGTTGCGAACGAAACGGAAGATCAGGTGCGATCCGTTCCGCTTCCCACCGCCCTTTACCGAGCCTGCGGATGGCCACTTCTTCACCGGCCGCGGCGCCCGATTGCAACAGCGCTTCTCGTCCTTCAGCGGGCAGATACATCACGCCCTTGCCAAGGTTCACCGAGTATCGCCAATCGATTCCGTACTGGCCGCCGGCACTCGATGCCGGCATGCGGACCTTTGTCTAACTTGACCTTGACGGGTTCCGCATCAAACCGGATAACCTCACGCCGCGTCGCCATGTTTCGCCTCCGCCGGCTCCGACTTTGCCACAGATTTTCGCAGCATCGCCATTAGCGTTAAATATTCCTCGTAGTCTGCCCGGCATTTCGGGCACAGTTCGTTTATACTCGTGGCCTGGGAGCAGCCACATTCGTCTTCATCCATGATGGCTCTCTCCCGTTATGGGATACGCCCGCGAGATGGCAGGGAGCAAACGTTATGACCCGGCAATCAGCAAAACGCAAGAAAACTGGTAAGTAGCAGTCGCCCGGCTCCTACCCGGCAGAGCGGACCCATGACAGTAGACTGAAAACAACGCTGATTCCGAGTAGGAAGATCGCGGATTCCGAACGGACGAGAAAACTTAAGGTATCTCGTGGCGCTTCAAGTGCCCTGAGCAAGGGGCCGGTACACGAACGAACGCCAATAGATGAACTCGCTGCTGCGCCGACTTGCGAGTTGACGCTTTGAACACGGTGCTCTCATGCGCGGGCGCTAGCGCCGATATGCAAGCTATCCCGTACTCGCTCCCCGCTGAACTTATACGCCTCAAGCTAGACGAATACGGAAGAAGAGTGTCGGCCAGCATCCTTCTGTGCCGGCTCTTCGTTATGCACAAGTTGAAAAACGAGCGCGGTACCGAACACAACCCGCGAAATGCACCTAAGATCGCCGCTGATATTCGGCGGCAGCAACAATGCCCCGCTCAGTTATCTGTTCGCTTTGCCGGCCGGCTTGTTCTTGCCGCTCGCCGCATCGGCTTTTTGGTGCCGCTCTTTTCGAGTGCGGCTGTGCTCGTGTGCTCGGTCACTCTCCCGTTTGTAGAACGGCCTGTGCGCGAGGCCTCTGTTTTACAACCGTCTCGATCAGGACCGCTACCCTGCGCGACTGTCTTTGTCAGTACGTGCAGGCGACGGGCGCGCATTCGTAGCGCTCGAGAAAACTCGTCACCACCTCTGCGTAGCCCTGCAGCGGCGTGAAGGTGACTAGCATGAGGCCGCCCTCATCCGTGACAGGCACTTCAGCGCCTCGCTATACACCGCGATATCGGGTTCCTCATCGAACCAGATCAAATGCTTCGAGGTGCCCTGGAAACTTTTGCGGCCCTCCGAGTAGCTTTTGAAACCCAAGGACGAAACTCCGCCACGAGCATGCTTCACATCAACGGAGTCGGCTGCATCGGCAGCCCCGCGGGAACTAGTGACGCGGAGGATCGTATCGGCGGGAATCATTCCGGTGCCGCGAGCGCCATTGGCCCGAGCAACTCGCCTTGCGAGATCTCGCGCACGGTGCGCGCGGTGTCACCTGCCGCGATGCCTCGATTGCTCCGTCAAATCGGCGCCCTCCCACCAGTCGGGATAGAGGCCGGTCAAATGCAAAGTCAACTCATACGCGCCTGCGACCGTTTTGCCGCATCGGTTGCCAACCATCAGCAAGCGCTCGCGGTGCGTTGCGCCCCCCGGGGAAAAACTCGAGATGTTTGGCGTACAACTCACGCCCGAGAGGCCGGTGCAGCGGTCAATGCTACGCCGCTTTCGGCGCCGGCGCTCGGCTGCGATCTGATCCGGAGTGAGCAGCTTCAGCTTTGGCAAGGAGGCGGTCGAGCTCCTCGAGCTCCTCATTAGTAAGTGCTGAATAGTCACGCTTCTCGGTGTCCTGCTTCGTGGATAATACAGAATCTTCGGGCAGCTCCGCTGCACCTTTCAAGCGCGGAATCAAACGCTCCACGCACAGAGCAAGCGCTGCACGGTCGCCCTTCTTGGCGCGATCGATTAGTGTTTTTATAACCTTTTCGCTATTCTCGAGCAGCAGTCGTTGTAGCATCAAGCCTTTTTTTGTTCGGGCTTGCCGGATAGCCGACGCGTTATTAGACGGGCACACATCAGCGCGATGGGCCATCGACCGAGACCACTACTCCGTGCTCCAATGTGGCCACAACGAGTTGCGTCCGTTCACTATTGACATAGTAGTAACGTTCGACGAGACGACCGTTCTGCATTGCCGTCACACGCGCGGTCGGCTCGCCGTACTTGGCCAGGATTTGAGCGCCCGCAGCGCCTATTGGCAAATCATTCCGGGTCGGAAATGGAGATCCCATCGGCACGTCGACTTCCGTCTTGGAACCCGGAAGATCGCCGATGGTGAAATTGCTCACGACGCTGGACCTCCCAGCCCTGTCACCTCTGCGTTTGCCCGAAGCCCGCTCGAGCTTCGCGTCGGGCTTGCCGACAACTCCGCTACTGGCCACAGCAGGCGCGGTGGGAGAAGCCCAATCGGGGAGCCATCGCCGTGCATTCCAGACCCCCACGGCCACGAGGCCCAGCAAGCCAGCTATTATCAGGACTTCCATCCCTCGCATCTGGAACTCGCTCCTCCTCCATGTGCCCGACCCATTCACTTTCTCAGACATACGAGAGACCGGGATTCAGGGCAATGTTAGCACGAATCGGGGGTCTGGTATCTCACTAGCCTAGCCGGAATGACTCTGACCGGGAGCGCTGTCCACCCGTGTTGCAGCGCGGCCCAGTACTGCTATTCCGCTGAGCGCAAAAGAGGAGCTGACGCATCCAGCGCAACATAACCAGTGATCATGTTTTCTCTTGGGCTGCATTCTCGAGCAGCCCGTTTTTCGCATCTGCGACGGCGAGTCAATGGATGAGACAAAGAGGGGATGTCACGATGATCGTTCTTTCGTTGAGGCAAAAGGGAATGTTGATTCGATTGAAATGGTACGTGCGTTATCTTTTTGGCTTCGCGATCTAGAGTTCGTGGGCAGCCATCCCCCACACAGGTAACCTTACCGCCGGGCCGTGGGTAAGGTCTTCTGCGCATCGGTGCGCCGGTTGAACATGTCACCCACGCTTGTGTTCCTGGTCCTGAATCAATCGCTCGGTCGGATCGCGTAGCGTTCGATCGAGCAGGCGCACGCGGGAAAGCTACGCGCTCGCGGGGAGTACGCGCACGGTCTACCATTGACTCCGCAAAGGCTGCAAAACCTGGAACTCAGGTGCTGCCATGTGCGTAGTTCTGGCATGCATTCCTTCTGGCAGGATGTGCGCTTTTCGTTCCGAATGATTGCCAAGGACTGGCAATTTGCGCTGATTGCGGCGGTAGCGCTGGGGCTAGGTATTGGGGCAACCACTGCGATTTTTAGCGTCATCCAAAACGTCCTTCTCGATCCCTTCCCGTATGCGGATGCGCACCGGCTAGTGAACGTGGAGGTACGCGATCTGGACGGTCGACCCGGCGGACGCACTGGATACACCATACCCGAGTTTCTCGATATTCAGGAACAGGCGCATTCCTTTGACCGTGTCTTCGCGGCGGATCAGGTGGATGTTCTGTACGCACACGGTGAGGGGACGGAACGGCTACAAGGCGGAATGCTCAGCACGAATGCATTTCAGGCGCTCGGCATGAAGCCGCTCATTGGCCGGTACATTACTGCCGACGATGGGAAGCCAGACTCGCCGGCGGTGTTCGTGATGAGTTACAAAATGTGGCTGAGCAGCTATAATCTGGATCCGTCAGTTTTGGGGAAACGGTTCACTCTGAACGGACAATCATACACGCTGATCGGCATCATGCCGCCTCGGTTCACGTTTGGGAGTAACGATCTCTACCTGCCACTCACGCTGAGCCGCTCCGATAAGACTGCCGCTACACATTACGTGTGGCTGTTGGCGCATCTGCGGCCCGGTGTCACGCGCGCCGATGCCAATTCAGAGATGAGCATCATCATGAAACGGCTTGATGAAACGGCTTGCGAAGCAATACCCGAAGCTCTATCCGAAGCGCTTCTCGACATCGATCGCCACGCTGGCCGAAACCGTAGTGGGGCAGTTTCGCTCGATGCTGTTCATCCTAATGGCGGCTGTCAGCATGCTGCTGCTGATCGCGTGCAGCAACGTAGCGAATCTATTGCTCGCGCGAGCTACGGCACGAGAACGCGAGATCGCCACGCGCGCTTCGCTAGGCGCTACGCGATGGCGGCTGGTACGGCAACTTCTTTCCGAAAGCCTCGTGCTGGCGGTTGCCGGAGGTGCGCTGGGGTGTTTATTGGCATGGGTGGGATTGAAGGGACTGGTTGCGATTATTCCTGATAACGTGGTTCCGTCCGAAGCGGTGATCCGTCTCAATGGCCCGGTTCTGATGTTTGCACTGATCGCGGCGTTCGTCACCGCATTACTTTGCGGTTTGGCGCCAGCGCTACACGCAACGCGCAGGAATCTGATCGAACCGCTGCGGGGTGCAAGCAAGGGCAGTGGAGGCGGTTTTCGCCACGGAAAATTGCGGGCGTCGATCGTGGTCGCTGAAGTCGCGCTCTCGCTGGTGCTGTTGACGGGAGCGGGCCTGCTGATGCGGACGTTTTTCGCGTTGCAGGCTGTCGAACTCGGTATCAACCCGAAGAACATACTGGTTGCGAGAACGCCGCTCCCGAAGGGGCACTACACGACGGCAAAAGAGAAGGCTGTGTTCTTCCGCAAAGTGCTTGATCGGTTGAACTCGATTCCCGGAGTGGTGTCGGCAACAGAAACCAGCACGTTGCCACCCTACGGCGGGATCCCAAGCGAAATCGATGTACCCGGTAAGACGCATTCGGAAAAATGGCGCGGCCTATTCCAGTTGTGTAGTGAGCAGTATTTCCGCACGCTTGAAATCAAACAGGTCGCCGGGCGGCTGCTTTCGGAACAAGAGGTGATAGCAGCCCGCAAAGTTGCCGTCGTGAACCAGACATTTGCGAAGAAATTTTTTGGCAAGGAAAACCCGATTGGACGCTCCATGCGAATCGTAGATCTCGCAACATATCCCGATCCGGTTCCAGATCCCACATTCGAAATTATCGGCATCGTAGCAGATGCGAAGAATCAGGGATTGCAGGAGCCAGTCATGCCGGAGCTTTGGATTCCGTACACCGTCACTGGTTTCGGTGAGCGCGGCGTGCTGGTGCGGACATCAGTCGACCCAATGAGTCTGCTGGGTGCGGTCCGGAAAAATATCTGGGCGGTAGACCGCAATGTGGCTCTCACATTGACCGGAACGCTTGAAGATTTTATGAAGCGATTTTCATATTCTGGACCGCGCTTCGGGTTGCTGCTGCTCGGGATCTTTGCACTGAACGGCCTCGTGCTGGTCGGAATCGGCGTGTATAGCGTTATGGCGTATTCGGTTTCGAGGCAGACCCATGAGATCGGCATCCGAATGGCGTTGGGGGCCTTGCAGGGCAACGTCATTCGACTGATATTGCGCACTGGCTTTGAGCTGATTCTCATTGGGCTGGCGATTGGATTGGCAGCGAGTATGGGATTGATGCGGTTGATCAAGGACCAGCTATGGGGCGTGTCGCCATTTGATCCCGCCACGCTCGGGTCCGTTGTGTGCGTTCTGGTGGCGGTGGGCGTAGCGGCTTGTATATTTCCGGCCAGACGGGCAACGAAGGTAGACCCGCTGGTCGCGCTCCGCTATGAATAAGTCACGGCGCATGAAAACCGTAGGGGCGAGGCATGCCTCGTCCGCTATTTTCTTTCGGCGGATTCTGGAAACGGCAGGTAGCAACGCACCCGTCCAACCTGTATGATCAACAGGCTTATTCTTTTAGGTGTCTTTGCTCAGATTTGTTTTGCCGAAAGCCCATTTATTATCGGCATCCGAGGTGGGGTTCCCCTCGGAGATGTGATTCATACAGTCCAAAGTGGCTCGAGCATTTCTTCAAGTACGGATAACTACGTAGTCGGACCAACGCTAGGAATTAGACTTCCCCTAGGCTTTTCAGTTGCCGGAGACGCTCTATTTACTCGCCTTAATCTCTCTACCACGTCTGCCTCGCAGGGTTCGATATCGGCCTCCGCAAGTTCCTGGGAATTTCCTGTGTTGGTGCGCTTTACAGCTGGAAGGCAGGGAATTGCTCCGTTTATTGGTGCTGGCGTCTCTGTTCGCCATCTGAGTGATTTCGGTAACATCGGTCCGTTCCTGACAAATTCGCCGACCACTACTGGCAGCGTCATTGGAACTTCGGCCACAGCCGGCTTCGTTATGGGCGGCGGACTTCAATTCAAAATAGGTGCCCTGCATATCAATCCTGAAATCAGGTACACACACTGGGGCTCGGACCACATCGCGGACGCCTTCACGAACGTGATACGCACAAATGATAATGAGGGCCAGATTCTAGTGGGCCTTACGTTTTAATCTGCGTTTCAGTCCGGTTGCCCAGGCCAAATCGGCTTTCGAAAAGATGCCGAGTCAGTACAGATGTGAACTCCGTTTCTGAATAGAGCAAACACGCGTTCGGATGTTGCGCGCGCAACTTGGGGCATTTGTTGAGTCCGTTGCGCGCGTATGCTGCCTTCATGTACCTGAGGCAGATCGCAATTGACCACACCTCGGATGGTGAATGGTAGCCTACTTCAAGACTTCTGACCTTCGATCATTAGGGAGATGCGCCATCATGCCACAGCCGAACACCGTCAGTATTACCATTCAGACCAGCAATGGAAGTACGCCGAAGCAGGTTATGAATATTCCGTGGTTTCCTGGAATCACCGTGCTTCAATCGATGATCATTGGCCAAGCAATGAATCCCGGGACGTTTTCGTTTCGAGTGCTTTACCACTCGTTTTATGGGGCGTTTGTCGACATGATTGATGCGTCGCAGATCAGCCACCAAAGTTTTGGATGTTCTCGATTAGCAACAATCCCTCGTCCGTCGGCGTCAGCGAAGCAATTGTACTTGAGACCGCAGCCGGGCAGAACGTAGATATCGAATGGTCGTTCGTCATCCCCGATGGTCATCCCGCATCAGCGTCACAAGGCAAGAGAAAACGCGATGCACATCATTCGACCTAATCGTCGCGTCTCCAAAGGATCAGGTCTTCCGTGGACTGATCTGGCCAGAACGCTCTTTCAGTACCGACCGCTTCAATTCGGTTGTTACAGCGGTAATGCCACCACGCGCGAACTGAACTTACGGTCCATTGCGCAGAACGTGCTTCCGACTTCTGATCCTGTTTGGCAAAAACTCGACGCCAATGCGGGATCATCTCACACGTGTCTCCCACGTGATATGGTTCTAAATCACTGAGAGGCTTGGGCAGCAAGCATGGCGAACAATGCAGCCATCAAAATTCATTTTTAGACGTGGGCTTGCAGAAAAATGGAGACCGATTCTCTGCGAATTCGGAAAGAAAACGGTTCTCATTGATTGCGCGCATCCTGGGAATGACCGTTCGCTCGATGACCATCCATCGATTCAGAGTCAATTAGCAGAGCTGCGCCCTGGACCCTATTAGTCCGTGGCGCTTATGCCGCGCAGGCGGATCGAATGTATTTCATACCGCACGGGAGTGATCTTGACGGAAGCCGCTTCTCGGGCGAGGGTACAGAAAGAAGCGGTGAGGCGGTCAACCGCAGAAACGAATCGCCGAATGAAGCAGGGGAAGCGCGAATCGTTCGAGTCCAGCGTGCGGACGCATCGAATGAGGTCGGGGGATAATACTGCAATACTGTTTTTCGGGCATGGGGAGCTTACTTGGGCAGAACTGCATTGATGTCAGTGGTGTGGAAAGGTGCGTGGGTTTCGGGACTATTTGTCACTGCCGCCTTGGCTCGCCAACCGATCGCGTTTCCACACAATATGCATATGAAACTTGGCCTAAGCTGTGTTGACTGCCATATTGGCGCCGATACGCGCGCGGCCGCAGGCATTCCATCAGTTCGGAAATGCATGCTGTGTCATGCCAAGCTGGCGAAGGAAAAGCCGGAAGTAAAGAAAGTCATCGAATACGCTAACAAAAACTTGGAGATCCCTTGGGAGCGGGTGTACGGTTTTTCTTCCGACGCTCATGTCAAGTTCCGCCATGCTCCGCATTATCGGGCGGGGATTACTTGTTCCACCTGCCATGGAGATCTTACGAAGGCGACTGTTGCGGAGCGTACAGTGACTCATACAATGGGCACGTGTCTCACTTGTCATCGACAGAAGCATGCCTCCGAAGATTGCGCCGCGTGCCACTACTAATACCGGTTGAGGTTTGCCAATTGCCGCCAGCGAAGAACGTGTTTTAGCCTATGGACCGCCGCAATTTCTTCAAGATTGTGTCGACTGTCTCCGCGACTGTAGCGACCAGTAGCTGCGGTCACAAGACTGATGCGCTGATCCCACTGCTCGTCCCCGAAGGCGAAATACTCCCAGGAGAGGAGCAGTGGCACCCTTCTGTCTGTGGCGAATGTAGTGGCGGCTGTGGCACTATCGTGCGGGTGATGGAAGGCGAGCGCATCATCGAGCGCAAAGGCGAGAAATTTCGCGAGCGCATCGCATGCATTAAGAAGATCGAAGGCAATCCCTTGGATCCGGTGAGTGGAGGGCGTCTCTGTGCACGGGGACATGCAGCTCTTCAGTCTCTATATAATCCCGACCGGCTGCATGGGCCGCTGCACCGAGCGGGAGCGCGCGGCAGCAACAAATTCACGACCGTTTCGTGGGACGAGGCAATCGCCGCCGTGGCAGAAAAGCTGGCGAAGGCTCGCTCGACCGACCCAAGTAAGATCTTGTTTCTTACAAACCCGCAGCCGGGTACACGTGCGCTTTCGATTGAACGATTTCTTAAATCGCTGGGCGCTCCGCCTGCGCTTACCTGCTCTCTTGACAGTCTCGCTCTTGAGAGAAAGGCGGCCGAGTTGGCGTTCGGCTGGAAGGGCCTGCCGCGTTACGACCTGGCCCAAGCGCGTTATGCGTTGGGAGTGGGCGCTGACTTTTTAGGCGGTTGGGCGTCTCCGGTTTACTACGCGCGCCAGTTCGGATATTTTCGGCAAGGCCGCCCCTCCGTCCGAGGTAGGCTGGTCCAAGCCGAATCGAGAATGTCGATTACGGCCTCTAGTGCAGACGAGTGGCTCCCCGTTCGCCCTGGTTTTGAGCCCCATCTGCTGATCACCATTACACGTTTGCTACTGGATGCAAAACTCGCGCGCAATCAGGAAGCATATTTCGGCCCTGAAGCGGAATCGGTCTTGGCGGCAGATCTCGCCAGCCTCATCCACGCCTCTGGAATCGATGAAAAGCGTCTCCGCCGCGTGTCGCGTGAATTGGGCGAATCGGAAGCCCCGCTTGTCATCGCAGGAACATCGATTATACATGCCAACTCACTCGAAGCCCTTATCGCAGCCCATTACCTGAATTTCGTGCTGGGTAATGTCGGGCGACCCGGTGGAGTTTTGCCGCCGAACCCCGAGCTCTCCGACCGCCCGCAAAATGGCAACGTAGCCGAGGCACTCAAGCGAGCCCAAATCCTGTTAATGGACGGAGAAAATCCTGTTTACAGCCTCCCGGCATCGAGTGGCGTGTCTCAGGCGCTCGCCAATGTCGAAACGATCGTGAGTTTTGGACCGTTCATAAACGACTCCGCAGCTCACGCCGATCTAATTCTTCCCGATCACCATATCCTCGAATCCGCAACAGCAGTCGTACCCGTTGTCTCGCCGCGGCCGGCTATCACGGTAGCTATGCCATTCGTCCAGCCGCTCTACAATGCTCGCGCGATACAACAAACGCTAGGCGATATCGCGCACAAAATGAATATTGCGTTTGACCCAGCAACACCGAAGGCTTACGTTGAGCCGTTATTGCCGTCCGGTGAGACATGGGAGGACGTTGCGCGCCAGGGCGGCCTGTGGCTGGATGAGAAAAATGAGCCAGCGCCGGTAAAGCCCCGCGGTGAGAAACTCCAATGGAGCGACCCGATTCTCTCCGGAGCGCCGGATCGATTTCCGCTACAGTTCCAGCCCTATTTGTCGCTCCAATATCACGACGGACGCGGCGCGAATTTGCCTTGGATGCAGGAGTTACCAGATCCCGTCTCGAGTTCGATGTGGGACCTTCCTTTGGAGATCGATCCTCAAACCGCAGCGAAGCTCGACGTCGCTACGGGCGATTGGGTGCGAGTGGAATCGGACAGCGGAAGTCTTGAGGTCCTGGCCTATGTGCATCCCGCCGCGCTTCCTGGAGTCGTGAGCATGGCGATCGGAGAAGGGCACACGCATTATGGGCGATATGCTTCCGGGAGAGGGGCGAATCCGATTTCAATTCTCGCTCCCGTTTGGGAGAACTCCACGGGAGCTCTCGCTTTCGGGGCTACGCGAGTGCGCGTCGCTCGACTGGAACGAAAAGCTGGAGAGCTGATCCAGTTCTCGCCGCAGGACCGGGAACAAGGACCTTGGGGGTACAGGTGAACGAAGACCGCAAAATCGAACACCGATGGGGCATGGCCATTGATTTGGACCGCTGCACGGGATGTCAAGCTTGTGTGGTCGCCTGTCACGCGGAAAACAACTTGCCGCTCTCCGATCCTGAATCCGCTGCCAAAGGCCGCGCGGTTCACTGGATTCGAGTGGATCGCTATTACGAAGGTGAATTCCCGAATATTCGCGTGAAGTACATGCCGGTGCTCTGCCAGCAGTGTGATGAAGCCCCATGCGAGCCGGTCTGTCCGGTTTACGCCACCTACAAAAATCCCGAAGGCCTCAACGTACAGGTTTACAATCGCTGCGTGGGCACGCGCTATTGCGCCAACAACTGCCCTTACTCAGTACGCTTCTTCAACTGGTTCGATCCGGTCTGGCCGGCGCCTCTCGAGCTGCAGCACAACCCGGACGTTTCTATCCGCATGTCGGGCGTGATGGAGAAATGTACATTTTGCATTCAGCGGATCAAGAGAGCGAAGGAAGAAGTACACGACGAGAATCGGCAGCTGTCGGATGGAGACGTGCAGCCGGCGTGCGTTCAATCGTGTCCGGCAGAAGCGATGATGTTTGGCGACCTGAACGACCCGGAGAGCAAAGTTTCGCGTTTGGCGGAGAGTGGGCGATCCACGCGTCTGCTCGAAGAACTCGGAACGAAGCCGAAAGTGTTCTATTTGCAGAGGGCGAAATAACGTGGCGGCCAGCCCGGAAGTCATTCCCTACCAGGAAGTGCGCGCCGATTTGTGGCGTCCCTTATCAGGCGCGAGTCGGCCGTACGTTATTGTGCTCGTCTTGTTGTCTGCGGTTGTCGTATGGGGTCTTGTGTGCTGGGGCTACCAACTTCACGCCGGGATCGGTGTCGCAGGAATTCGCCGCCCTGTCTTTTGGGGCTTCTATCTGGTTAACTTTGTTTTCTGGATCGGCATCTCGCACGCCGGAACGCTGATCTCCGCAATTCTCCGTCTCACTGACGCTGGCTGGCGCAAACCCATCACGCGCGCCGCCGAAGCGATCACCGTATTCGCGCTCATGATTGGCGGCATGTTCCCGATCATTCATCTGGGCCGTGCATGGGTTTTTTACTGGCTGTTTCCTTATCCCAATTCCAGGCTCCTCTGGCCCAATTTCCGCTCGCCGCTTTTGTGGGATCTCGCCGCGATAAGCACCTATCTCATGGGCAGCACCATTTATCTGTTTCTGCCATTGATTCCTGACGTCGGGCAATTATCACAGCATGCGACAGGCTGGCGACGCCGTCTTTACCGCACGCTCTCACTCGGCTGGACCGGCAGCGATCGCGAGTGGCACACGCTCGAACGCGCTATGAAGCTGATGGCTGCGATTATCCTGGCGGTAGCGGTTTCGGTTCACACCGTGGTGGCTTGGGATTTCTCTATGTCGGTCGCACCTATGTGGCATAGCAGCATCTTCGGACCATATTTTGTCGTCGGCGCAATCTTCAGCGGAATCGCCGCGCTGGTACTCGCCATGTCGATTATTCGGAAGACAATGCATTTGGAGAGATACCTTACGTCGCACCACTTCGACAATCTCGCCAAACTGCTGCTTCTGATGAGTCTGCTGTGGCTTTACTTCACTATCGCCGAGAACCTGACGGCGTGGTACGGCAATGAGCCGAAGGAAATGAACGTGTTCGGATCTCGCGTGCGCGGCCCCTTCGCTCCTTACTTCTGGATCATGGTTTTCTGCAACTTTGTGGTCCCGTTTGTACTGTTGAGCATTCGCCGTTTGCGTTCCATTCGGACCGCGACGATTGCATCGGTTACGGTGCTGGTAGGCATGTGGCTGGAACGCTATCTCATTATCGTTCCCACTTTGAGCATGCCCCGGCTCGCCGCTGCTTGGGGCCATTACTCGCCAACTTGGGTCGAAGTCTCTATCAGTGTCGCGACCTTCGCGGTCATGGCGGTGTTGTATCTGATCTTCTCCAAGCTGTTTCCGATAGTCTCGGTCTGGGAGTTCGAGCCGCATCCGATGGAAAAGGTCTAGAGAAGAGCGTGTATCTTACGGGCGATTTTCAACACAAGGAAACAACCGTCCAGGCGCTACGGGAGCTAGCAGCGAACGGATTTGGCCCGAGTGACCTCGACGTGTTTTCGAATGAGCCGCTGGATTTCCCGCGCGGCGTGTTGGACCGTCCAAACCGTATGTCTCTCGGCGTCGTGGCCGGCGCAATCACGTTCTGCTTGCTCACCATAGGTTTCGTCTACTTTACTCAGTACAACTACCCCCTCATCACTGGAGGGATGCCATTATTTTCATTCTGGGCTACGGGTGTCATCTTTTATGAAATGACAATGCTAGGTGCGATTTTGACCGCTTTTATTTGGTTCCTTGCTGAAAGTGGCCTTCTTCGGCGCGATCGCCAGGCGCCCGTTCCAGTGACGGACCCAGGCATGATTTGCGTTCGGCTCCGTTGCCAGCCTGATCAAGTGGATGCTGCCAGTAGTTATCTGGAGCGCGCAGGCGCAATCAACGTCCGGAAAATCGGCGACGCCACATGAATCGAAAATGGATGTTGTTGGTAAGTGTTGCTGCAAGTCTTTCGGCTGCCGATATCAAGGCTCCTCCATGGGAGAACTCTCGCGTTATCGGGCGCGACCTTTATCGCGAGAATTGCGCCGTCTGCCATGACATCGATAAAGATAGATCACACTCCAGGAAACTCGGTCCGAGCCTGAACCATTTATTCAAAAATCCAAAACTCCCACTCAGCAGTGGAAAGCCCAACCGGCAATATGTAATGACCAGAATTAAATTCGGCGGTGCGCTTATGCCTGCGTTTCGCAAGAAACTGGATGACTCCCAAATCAATACTTTGATGGATTACATCGCTTCAAAGTAACGCAAGATCATTCGTTGTCCCGTGGAGCCGAACCGGCGATGCAGCAGCGGAGGAACGTCTTGTACCAGCTCGGCGCGAAATCCTTGCACATGGAAACGTCACGAGCTTCCGCCGCCCAGTAGCTCGGGATGTTATCCCACGGATTGCCGTCCGGACCGTCATCGGTGACGTAAACCCACCCAGCACGTCTTTGCCGCGCCAGTTCCAAAGTTTTCTTCATTTCGCGCTCACCGGAAACTAAATATATCAAATGCCAGAATCGCTCTCTCCCATACACGTGCATCCACGCATAATCCACATACGTGTCTTTGTAAGTGGCGTAAGTCGCGTCTTCGAACGTCACCAAAATGCTGGCAATCGACATCCACCCACAGTCAGTAGGCGGCTGCGTTCCGGGGTTCAAGACTGTAATGTCCGGACCAGCGAACTTCCGTGCATAGTTGGTGAGCTGACGGTAGTACTCGAGGTTGTCATTGGCATACGGACTGGGCGCTTCACAGCTCGTAGGAACCTCATCGAAGAAGATGCCGTCCACGTGATAGTTGTCGGATGCGGCTTTCACCTTCGATTTCACGATCTTTGGATCGCGCGTTCCGTAACCCGTGTATGTATAAGCCAGAACCGAAATTCCTTTCTTCTGTGTTTTTTGAATAGCCGCAAGTACGTCAGGATAGAAAGTTGTATCATCACCGTTATTCAAATTAACGATCATGATTCCAACGCTCTTTGGCTTCTGCCACTCTTCCCATGTTGGATCGCCAGGCTGGACGTAGCTGGGTATTGCTAGGATCTGGCCCCAACAGGTCATACTGAATGCAAAGACGCTCATCAGAGCGATTTTGCGAATATTCCTTACAATTTTCATCGCTGGCCTCCCATTAGATCACCTTAGAGAGTTTACCTGGGGAGTGCACGAGCTAACGCTAAATCGGTGCAGGAGTGCCCCAGTGACGAGCGTCAACACTGTAAGCAACGAGATGATGGGTCTTAAGAGAAGACCTTCGATAATCATCCACACACCTACCGTAATGAAGAGCAGCGGAATCGTTGGATAAGCAAAGCTCACGATAGGCAGAGTACGCCAGCCAGGCCGGCGCCGAAACACAAATAGCGAAGCGACCGACATCACCGCGAACAGATTCAGAGTGAAACCGATATAGACGACCAATTGTGGAAACGGGGTCAATACGAGAAGCATAGTGCAGATCGCTTGGATGACTATCGAGTTAACCGGAGTGTGCCAGCGAGCGTGGACTTTGGCCGCCGATGAGAAGAACTGACCATCGCGCGCCATAGCGTAGTAAACACGGGGCCCAGCGATCGTCATGGCATTAACCGTAGAGAGCAGCGAGAACGCCATGAGCGCACTGAATGCGCCAGCGATTTGTGGTCCGAACAGGCGCGACGCAGCCAGCGCACCAATCGCGACCACGCCCTTCATGGATTCAAGGCGCGTTGCATAGATAAAAATAAGGTTCAAAGAAAAATACAGAACGGCAACTAGTCCGGTACCGATTGCCAACGCGCGAGGAAGCGTGCGCTCAGGCTTCTCTATCTCCTCTGCGACATAAGCGGCGGCGTTCCAGCCGCTGTAGCTTACGTAAATCCAAAACAGGCTGACCGCGAATTCCTGCCAGATGGGCGCGGCGGTCAAGCGGACGGCACTATGAGAGAAGTTGCCCCAATCCCCATGGCCAAAGGCGAAGCCGCTGACGATGAATATCGTAAGCAACACAACTTTCATGCTCGTGAGCACGTTCTGCAGCCTGGCGCTAGCTGTGATACCGAAAGAGTTCCAGGCAGAGAAAGCGGCGACCAGAATGCAAGCGATGAGCTGCTGTGGTCCGAGTCGAAAAGTGGATGAGTTTCCGAATTCCGGATGCTGCCAACTAGGGAAGAAGAACGCCAAATATCCAGCGAACGCAAGAGCCGTTGCAGCAATGGGAGCAGAAAAGCCAGCGAGGAGCGATACCCATCCAGTGATGAAGCCCCAGGTTGGGCCATACGCCCGGCTGAGATAGAGATATTCGCCGCCGGAGGAAGGCAAGTTGAGAGCGAGCTCCGAGTAAGACACCGCGCCAAGCAGTGCGCAAACAGCGCCGACAACCCAGGCCAGCAGAACAAGAGAAGCTGACCCAAGATCTCCGGCTAGGAATCCTGTGGTGGTGAAAATTCCAGTACCGATCATATTGGAAACCACGAGCGCGGTGGCACTCACAAGACCAAGGCGGCGCAGGAGGCTCTGTTGCTCCGGCATCGTACCTTGGGGATCTAGCTGTGACCCGGTTTCCGGGCAATGACACAGTAGTCGCCATCCGGCCAGTTCTGTTGCTGCGTGAGGATTTCGAAGCCAGCCGAGCGTAGCTCGCCAATGAGCACGTCCTTCACAATGCCGTGCCCCGCATGATTCTTCGGAGCACCTTCAACAGGCGGGAGTCCTTGACGCGGCGCGAAATCGATCACCGCGAGTAGACCGCCGGGTTTCAGCGCTCGAAAAATAGAAGCGTCGGTTTGCGCGGGGTCTTCAAAATGATGATAAACGCGCCGCATGAAGATGCCATCACAGCAATTCTCCGGAAGGTTCGTGTCGATCGTCTCGGCTTTAACGACGCTTACGTTCTCAAGCTTGCGATGCCTCACTTCCTTTTGGAGATCCGCAAGCTTCTTAGCATCCAACTCGGTGGTGTAGACGTGACCAGCCGGCCCGACACGTGCAGCGGCGGCAAACGTCATCTGGCCCTCGCCTGCTCCGATTTCTGCGATGACCTGACCAGGTCTCCAGTTCATCAGGTCCGCTAACTTATTCGTCTCATGCTGACATACGTCGAAGGTGAGGGCCAACAGCGGAACTAGCCCAAAAAGAATTCCACGATTCGAGATTCTAAGCACCAATGAGGCTCCTGTCCGTCGGCAAGGCTCTACTTCAAACTATTGCAGATCGAAGAAAGCCGTGACGCGCGATCGGTTCGGCGAGCCGGGCCTAGTGTCATTAGCGCGGCCTAACGCTTCTTTTTCGGGTCGGCCGGCTTCGCTTTCTCGCGGTCGGCGACTTCCTTCGCGCGGAATTGCGCGATGCGTTCGATCAACTTCACAGGGACGGGCTCGGAGAGCGGGAAGCGTATCGTGCCCTTGTTTATCTCGTACGGTGCAAGCTCGTCCTTAAACGTCGCGACGACGCGCTCGCCGGCGGGATAGAGCGAGTAGTGTTGCTTCCACCCAGCGAAATAAAGCACCGCCGCACCGTCCACTTTGTATGTGGGGATTTTATACGAAATCACTTCCTCGGCTCCGGGCACGGCTTTGCGGATGGTGCTCCGCACGCGCTTGAGTGCTCCCTGCACGGCCTCGGGCTGGGAGGTGATGTACTCGTCCACGGACTTGAAATCGGTTTTGGCCATCGTGATTCCCATCTTTCGGCTTCCCGGTCCCCGCCTCCAGCCGCTACGCAGTCGTTTGCAGCAGTTGATCGTTCGGATAGTAATGATCAACCGACTCTGGAGTAATGAGTTGATGCTTAACAAATATTGCTGGCGGCACGGGACGGTGGTTCAGTAGATCCAGAGCCACTCGAATCAAGTTATCGCCGTATTTCTCAGGAAAGAATGCTACCGAGCCGATCAGCCGCGTTCCCGGTTGGCGCAGCTCTATTCGCGCTTCTGGCGAAGCATTTTGTCCCATGATGGCGCACGAATCTGCGCGTCCGGCCTCTTGAAAGGCTCGCAGCGCACCCAGCGCGCTCGCATCATTGATCGCTCCTACCAACACGCGCCCGCTGCGACTCAGCCGTAGATGCCTTCGCATCGCTTCAAAGCTGTCCTTGAACTTGCCGTCGCCATCAATAAAAGTGACAGGGCATTTTTCAATGGCCGGTACGATTTCTTTCAGCCCTGTCAACATGCCCGTCACCCGCATTCTCGGAAGATTACCTGCGCGCAGCAATTCGAACATGATGATTTGATCTACATCGGCCTGCCACCGCTGCTTTGCCCAGCGCCCTAAATATCGCCCGCCAATCAGCCCCGCTTCGTGATTATTCGCCCCATAATACGTCGCGCCAGGATGCGGAATTTCAATAGCGATTAGCGGGATGTTCGCTTCCCGGTATTTTGCAGCCACAATCGGCGCGACGTTTTCGTCGGTTTGAAATTCGATGACCAGGTCCACTTTCTCCCGAACCAGCAGATCCGCATTTCTCTGCGCCATCTTCGGACTGTACCGGTTGTCAACCGAAATTAACTCAATGCCTTCAGCTCGGGCAGCTCTCTCCAGGCTTTCTGATACATCTTTCGAAAACTGGTAATCTGTTGTTCCCTGCGCGGCATAACCGATCCGGTATAGCCTCGGTTTGAAAGGCTGCAGACAAGACTGATAGAGATTCTCCCCAACCTTCTCGACCATCCCGCACTTTATGAGCGTGTAAAGAAGCCGGAAAACCATCGTCTTCGGCAAACCACTTCGAACCGAGATTTCACGTAGTGATAGCGTCTCCCCGCAGCTGTGAAAAGCGGCTAATAGCTGCGAAGAATGTACAACTGACTTGACCAGGTAGGGGTCACGGGTGGGCACCACGGAGCTCATGAGCGCCTCCTACAGAGAGCGACGTTCAGGATCATATCACGCGGTTCTTTCACATTACGAAACCGTTCTAAACATTTTCCCCCCGTCGGCAACAAGAGCTGTGAAGCAAACTGCGCCTAAGTAGTCAAATAGAAGGATCTAACGCAAAATTTGGATTCTCCCTCGGATTTCGTAGTGCGAAAAGAACTGGCCGCTTTGAAAAAGCTTCAGATCTCGACAGGAAAGGTCCTACCATGATGCTTAACTAAGCGATCATTCTTTTATGCCTGAAAAGCTGGAAGATGTGGTATCTAGAACGCTCGAAAGATTTCGTATAGAGATCCCTGCCTGGGGGTTCGCCAACACCGGTACTCGGTTCGGAAAATTCGTACAAGCTGCTGCTGCGACCACAACCGAGGAAACGTTCAGCGATGCGGGTCAGGTGCACGCATTGACTGGTGTCTGCCCCACCATCGCCCTGCACGTAGCGTGGAATCTTCCGGGCGGCCTTGATGATGTCCCGGATGTCATGAAACTGGCCGATCGCTATGGCATACGTCCCGGTTCCATAAACCCCAACCTGTTCGAAGAGCAGATCTATAAGCATGGATCGTTCGGCAATCCCGATGCAACGGTCCGGAAAAGAGCTCTCGAACACTCACAGCTCGGTATCCAGATCGCGCGCGAATTACATAGTCGGGACATTTCATTCTGGTTTACGGACGGTTCGAATTATCCGGGTACTGCGAACATCCGCCAGCGTAAGGGCTGGTTCGAGGAGTACCTGAAAATCACTCACGCGGAACTCGCCCCGGATCAGCGCATGCTTGTCGAATACAAGCCGTTCGAGCCCGCCTTTTATCACACCGATATCGCCGATTGGGGCATGGCGCTGCACTTCGCTCGTGCCGCTGGGCCACAAGCGAAAGTTCTGGTTGATACCGGACATCACTATGCTTCACAGAACATCGAGCAGATCGTCGCCTGGCTGCTCTCGGAAAATATGCTGGGCGGATTCCATTTCAACGACCGGCGGTATGCAGACGACGACCTCACAATGGGCTCCATCGATCCCTACCAGGTGTTCCGGATCTTCCACGAAATTCTCTTTTTCGAATGGGAAGCCGGGCATCGGCCCGATATCGCCTTCATGATCGATCAGAGCCATAATCTGAAGGGCAAAATCGAGGCGATGATCCAAACCGTAACGGTGGCGCAACAACTCTTCTCGAAAGCAGCGCTGGTAGATTATGAGCGCCTCGTCAGAGCGCAGAAGACATCGGACCTGATCCGCGCGGAATCCTGTCTGCAAGATGCGTTTGCCTCCGATGTCCGTCCGGCCATCCGCGAATGGCGCAAATCCAGGGGTCTCCCGGAAGATCCCATGGAAGCATTCCGAAGCAGCGGCTATCTGGAACGTATCTCCGAAGAGCGCGCTTCACGCAACTTGTCGAGCGTCTCCTCTTATGTGTAATGAGCTACTCGGCCAGTGGCCTGTCGCGAGAAAAACGTGAGTACGAACGCTTCCCAGGAACAGAACCGCGCGTCAGTAAGCGCTTTCCACCTGCTAATGAACTCACCGCGACAGGCCACTAATAGAACAATACAGAATAGTGAAGTATGCCTGAGATAACCGAAATGCTCCGCTTGAAGGATCTGTGGGATGAGAAACAGGCAGCTGCGCTTGATAACGATCAGTTAGCCCTGCTGCGTTACCGTTCCAATCTTCTCGGAGCCGATCTGCGCATCACTAATTTTGGGGGCGGCAACACAAGTTCGAAAATCGAGAGACCAGATCCGTTTACCGGACAACCGGTACGTGTCCTTGCCGTTAAGGGAAGCGGTGGCGACCTCGGTTCGATTACAGAATCCGGCTTCGCGCTCTTATATCTCGACCGGCTGGACCAGCTCAAGCGCCTCTATCGCGGCGAAGCGCATGAGGACGAGATGGTTGGCTACTATCCACTTTCCGCCTTCGGCCAGAATCACGTCGCCGCTTCTATCGATACGCCGCTACATGCGTTTCTTCCGTTTCCGCACGTCGACCATCTCCATCCGGATTGGGCTATCGCAATCGCGGCGAGTGCGAACGGCAAGCAGAAGCTGGAAGAGTTCAATCGTCAGTTCGGCCGCAAAATACTCTGGCTGCCTTGGCAAAGACCAGGTTTCGAGCTCGCCCTTCAAATGGAAGACGCCGTGAAAAAGAACCCGGGATGCGATGGCGTGCTTCTCGGTAGCCACGGCCTCTTTACCTGGGGCGAGACGCAGCGTGAATGCTACCTGAACAGCATCCGTACCATCGATCAGATGGGCGAGTTCATCGCGGAGCATCAGGCCCGGAGCGGCCCGCTGTTCGGCGGTCTCGAGCATTCTTTACTTCCGAACCGGCAATTCGTCGCTGCAAGCATACTTCCCGCGCTGCGCGGTATCGTCTCCTCCAATAAACGAGTCATCGCTCATTACACAGATCAAGAGGACGCCCTGAACTTCGCTGGCTCGCGCTGGGGAAGGGAACTCGCTCATCTCGGCACCAGTTGTCCAGATCATTTCCTGCGCACGCGCATCTGCCCCCTCTTTATTGATTGGAAGCCGGGAGAAGGGAGCCTCGAAGATCTGAAAACTCGTCTCGAAAAACAAGCGGAACATTACCGCAGCGAGTACGCAGCGTATTACAAAGATTGGGCCACCCCGGACTCGCCTAAACTTCGCGATTCGAATCCTTCCGTCGTCATCATTCCCGGCCTGGGACTCTTTGGCTTTGGCAAGAACAAGAAGGAAGCCCGTATCACCACCGAATTCTTCATCAACGCGATACACGTGATGGCCGGTGCGAATGCTCTCGAAGGGACCGAAGCAATACATCCGTACCCGCAAGCCCGCCGGTCCGAGCTGTCGCAGGAGTTCGTCAGTTTTCATAACTACGTTGCGCTCCCACGCTCGGAAGCCTTCCGTATCGAATACTGGGCTCTCGAAGAAGCCAAGCTGCAGCGCATGCCCCCAGAAGCCGAATTCAGCCGCAAAATTCTGCTCGTGGTCGGCGGGGGAAGCGGTATCGGGCGCGAAGTAGCTCGTCTGCTCGCTCGAAACGGGGCTCACATTGTGGTGGCCGATATCAATGAGGATGCGGCCAAGAGCGTTGCGGAGGAAGTCGCCGGAATTGCATCTTCGGATGCAGTCACCCACGTCGTTTTCAATCTATCCGCAGCCGAAAACATTGCCGCCGCAGCAAAGCATGCCGTGCTCCAGTTCGGCGGAATCGATGCGATCATCAATACTGCGGCAATTTTTCCGGTTGGCTCGGGTCCAAATGGTCAGCTCACCGACGGCCAATGGAACACTACGCTCCTTGTCAACGTGACAGGCAACTACCTTCTCGCCCGCGAAGTCGGCTGGATATTTCGCGACCAGAAGCTCCCGGTCTCTCTTGTGCTGACGAGCTCCGCGAATGCAGTCGTCCCGAAGCTCGGCAGCGAAGCTTATGACGTCAGCAAAGCGACTCCCAACCACCTGATACGCGAGCTAGCCGTCGGCCTCGCGCCTCTCGTACGCGTAAATGGAATTGCTCCCGCGACCGTCGTCGCCGGTTCCACCATGTTCCCCCGCGATCGTGTCATGCAATCTCTGAAAAAGTACAAAATCGAGTTCTCCGAGACCGACTCCACAGACGAGCTCCGAACCAAGCTGGCCGAGTTCTATGCGCAGCGGACGCTTACGCGCAAGCCGATTCTTCCGCAAGACTGTGCGAACGCGATTGTCTGGCTTGCAAGTGATGAGAGCGCTAGGACCACGGGTCACATCATCCCCGTAGACGGAGGATTACAGGAAGCATTCCTGCGCTAGGTAAACGATGACTCCGAATCCTGCACTGGGCGTTTTCTTTCACTGGCTGGGAGGTCTCGCCTCCGGAAGTTTCTACGTCCCATTCCGCGGCGTGAAGCGTTGGTCATGGGAAACGTATTGGCTGGTCGGAGGAGTATTCAGTTGGATCATCGCGCCTTGGGTATTTGCATTGCTGCTAACGCAAAACCTGCTTGCCCTGTTGTCCCATACATCCGCTAAAACTTTGTTCTGGTGCTATTTCTTCGGTTTGCTGTGGGGCGTTGGAGGTCTCACGTTTGGCCTCACGATGCGTTATCTCGGCCTGTCCCTCGGCATGGCGATCGTGATGGGACTCTGCGCTGCCTTCGGCACTCTCATGCCGCCCATCTTCAACGGCACCTTCGCCACCCAAGTCTTGGGGACGACTTCCGGGCGCGTGATCCTGCTCGGTATTGCGGTTTGCCTGCTTGGAATCGCGATTGCGGGCATGGCAGGCGTCTACAAAGAGCGCACCATGTCGGTCGAGGCGCAACAGTCGGCCGTTCAGGAATTCAATTTGAGAAAGGGTTTTTCCGTCGCCCTGGTCTCCGGCGTCATGAGCGCCTGCTTTGCCTATGGGCTTGCCGCCGGCAATCCGATCAAAGCCATGACCGTACGCGCTGGCACCCCGCCTCTCTGGCAGGGCCTGCCCGTGCTGGTGGTCGTCTTGCTCGGCGGGTTCACCACCAACTTTATCTGGACCGTCTATCTCAATATACGCAATAGAACCGGCCACGAATATCTCGCCTCCAAATTACCCGTCGCTTTCCAAAATCCGGGTGGCCCTCAACCTATCGAGGAAACAGCGCTCAATGGTCCGACCGCCAGCGTTCTCACCCACACCGCCACGCAAATTCTTCCTGAGACCGTGCGTGTCCCGCTGCTCCGGAATTATCTTTTATGCGCGCTTGCTGGTGTCACCTGGTACATGCAATTTTTCTTCTACAGCATGGGCGAGACCAAAATGGGAGTCTACACATTTTCGAGTTGGACCCTGCACATGGCAAGCATCGTCATCTTCAGTACCCTGTGGGGAGTCGGCCTGAAGGAGTGGAAAGGTGTATCCAGGACCGCCATTCGCTTGCTTGTGCTCGGCCTGCTCGTGTTGCTCGGTTCCACTCTCATCATCGGCTACGGCAACTATCTCGCCGCGCCCCTGCGTTAGCGCGCCAGGCGTGAAGCACGTAAGCGTACTCTTGCTGCTCTCTCTCGCCACTGCATCCGGCGCAAGCCTTATGCCTTATCAACTCGAGTGCGACGCGCGGCACAATCCCATTGGTATAGATTCGCCGACGCCAAGACTTAGTTGGAAGCTGAAATCCGATAAGCACGGTGATACACAAAGCGAGTATCAGATTCTCGTCGCAACCACGCGGGAGAAGCTCGATTCCGGCAGCGGTGATCTTTGGAATTCCCGCCGGGTCAAGTCTTCCGAAACCACCTGGATTCCGTATAACGGTGCGCCCCTCCACTCCTTTCAGCGCGTCTGGTGGAAAGTGCGCGTCACGTCCGGCAGCGCCGATGCTTCAGACGGGACCGCACCCAGCTGGAGCGAACCTGCCGAGTGGACCATGGGCATTCTCGATGAACGCGACCGTAAAGGTGCTTGGATCTCCCCGCCCACCTACGCTCTCCGTTCTGGAGCGATGCCAATCTTCCGTCGCGAACTAACGCTCGACAAACCCGTGCGCCGAGCCCTTGTCCTCGTTGCCGGCTTGGGTTTTCATGAGCTCAGAATCAACGGCGCGAAGGTCGGCAACTCTGTCCTCGAACCCGCCTGGACGAACTTCCGCGCCACAGTTCTTTATGAATCCTACGACGTCACCTCCCTCCTGAAAGCCGGACCGAATACGCTGGCCCTGCTGCTCGGGAACGGTTTCTACAACGTCGTAGGCGGGCGCTATTCCAAGTACACCGGCTCGTTTGGTGTACCGCGCGTCTGGCTGCAACTTCACCTTGAATTCGACGCCGCCCCGGCGCAAGATATTGCTACAGATGAGTCCTGGCGAGTCCACGACGGCCCCGTCACATTCTCTGACACGTACGGCGGGGAAGATTTTGATGCTCGGCTCGAACCCGAAGGATGGGATCGTCCTGGATTCGACGATTCCCGTTGGCCCAAGGCCAAACATGTCGAGGCTCCCGGCGGGGTTCTCCGGTCCGATGGAAGTCCGCCCGCGCGAGTGATGCAAAGCTTCGATCCGGTTCACATCACCCAGCCCAAGCCCGGGATTTTCGTCTACGACTTGGGTCAGAACTTCGCAGGCTGGCCCAAGATTACGGTGAGCGGAGCCGCCGGCTCATCGGTGCGGCTCACATGCGGAGAGCTACTCGACGCTTCGGGCCTGGTAACTCAGGCATCTTCGGGAGGGCCGAACTATTTCACCTACACGCTTAAAGGCTCTGGCCGCGAGACCTGGGCCCCGCGGTTTTCTTACTACGGCTTTCGCTATGTGCAGGTGGGAGGCGCAGCTCCGGAATCCGCCGCCTCGCAAAATCTTGCAATCATTCATAAGCTGCAGGGAGAATTTGTTTACCTCGCAATAGAGAACACGGGCCAGTTCTCATCGTCGAACGATCTCCTGAATCGTATTCACGCTCTGATCGGCGCAGCTATCAAAAGCAACCTGCAGCACGTAATAACAGATTGTCCGCACCGCGAAAAACTCGGCTGGCTCGAAGAAAGTTATCTAATGGGTCCTTCGCTCCTCTATAATTGGGACCTCCGAACTGTTCTGCCGAAAATCATCCGTGACATACAGGAAGCCCAGACTGTCGACGGCTTGATCCCCGACATTGCGCCCGAGTACGTTCAGTTCTCATCCGGCTTTCGCGATTCTCCAGAGTGGGGAAGTGCCGGAATCATTCTGCCTTGGTTTGCCTGGCAACTGTACGGCGACAAGCAGCCGCTCACTTCCGCCTACAAGACGATGCAGCTTTACAACGGTTACCTGCGCTCAAGAGCGAAAGATGGTCTCTTGCTCTTCGGCCTGGGCGATTGGTATGACGTTGCACCCGGACCTCCCGGCCCATCCAAGCTGACGCCCCGGGCGTGACAGGCACTGCAACCTGGATTGAGAATCTGCAGATCCTCGAGCAAGCCGCACGTCTGCTGGGCCGCGACTCGGATGCGAGCGCGTTCCAAGCTGAACTGAACACGGAAGAGCACGCATTTCAGAGCGCCTTTTTCAAAGCTTCGGAAAACAGCTATGCAAGTGGAAGCCAGACGGCGCTTGCCATGCCGATTGCTATCGGCTTTGCGCCCGAGTCCTCCCGTTCCGCTTTGGTCGACAACTTAGTTGCAGACATCCGCCGCGCGGGCAATCACACGACCGCCGGCGATATCGGATACCGCTACGTGATAGAAGCTCTCATGAATGCCGGCCGGAGCGACGTCATCTACGACATGGCCACGCAAACCACTCCTCCCAGTTATGCAGCTCAGTTGGCCACGGGAGCCACATCGCTAACCGAGGCCTGGGACGCGAACCCGCACAGCTCTCAGAACCACCTGATGCTCGGCCATATCGAAGAATGGTTCTTCGGCGGACTTGGTGGAATTCGGCCCGACCCGAATTCGCCGGGGCTCCGGCACATCATCATCGACCCGCAACCGGCAGGAGACGTGAAATGGACCAAGTGCTCTTGGGAAACTTTTCGCGGTCCGGTGTCAGTCGAGTGGCATCTGGAACAGGGCAAGTTTCGTATAAGCATTGAACTCCCGCCCGGCATGTCCGCCGACCTCCATCTTCCTGCCGCCTCGCATGACAAGCACCTGCATCTCATCCGGCAAGAAGGAAAGCGCTTTGTCTACGGGATCGCGTCAGGTCGTTACGAACTCGAGGTTCGATAGTGGTCAGTTCAAGTCCGCCGAGAATTATCATTATCCGGATCCCACCTATAGCTCTACTCGTATGAGTCGCAAACACTATGGACAAGTGGATTAAAGGGAAAGCCCGGTCCGGCACTCAGAAGCATCAATAACGAACTCCGAGGTCTGATATAACTGTTATACGCGCATCAAATTTAATCGACCTGAAAAGCCAGGCTGCAAAGCGAAGGCACGGTGTGAGCTTGAAAGAGGTGCAGCAGGTTTTCGACCAGACATACCTGGTTGACCAGAAGGACGATGATCCCGAACAGTTCCGTGCAATCGGCTGGTGCCGGGGACGCCTCTGTTCTGTGATTTTTGAGATCAGGTATGACGAGGAGGGAGAATATTACCATCTCGTCACCGCGTGGAAAGCGACAAAAGAGGAGGAGCAAAGCTATGCCAAAAACGCGTAAGGGAACAGTTTCAGCCGATGAGATCGCTGAGGAGGCGTCGCGCGGCGAAGATATCTCCGCGTATTTCACCAACAAGTTCACTGTGGTTAAGCCCATCCATCGAGTGAATGTTGATCTAACTCAAGGCATGTTGCGCGAACTTGACGAACGTGCGGCCCGGCTAAACGTCAGTCGACAAGCGGTAATCAAGACCTTGCTGGACCGGGCGCTCGAACAGCATCGCCCACTCACAGTAGGACCGCCGAGAAAAGCGCGATAAGCCCCTGTTCTTCGTCAGCGACGACCCGGACAACTGCTTTCGGGGAAATACCGGCGACGATTCCGTGTGCCAGCTCTGGGAGGGGGGGGGGGGGGGGGGGGGGGGGGGGGGGGGGGGGGGGGAGGGGGGGGGGGGGGGGGGGGG
>JBPCJX010000173.1:0-63948 GCA_051004875.1 Bryobacteraceae bacterium | reverse complement strand
CTGGTGCGGCGTGACGTTGCGGCGGGCGAGAAGGAGAATGATAGGATAGGTGCCGGCAATATCGCCGACTGCTTGCGCTGTGGCTTTCTGCCCGAATGCCATATGGTTTCCACCGAGATTCGGGATCGGCGCCGCACTTTGCGTTATCGTCACCTGCTGGTACGGCAGATGGTCCAGATGAAGAATCGGGTTTCCGGTTTGCTTCTGGAGACGAGCGTAAGCCACAACAAGCAGCGGCTAGACAAAGTAAAGTACTTCCGTGAGTGGGGAAGCGGGCAAAACTCCCGCATGCAGATCAATCCGGGCGGTAATCGTCGTCTGAACTGGGCACTACACGTCATTGCCATCGTGCGACTTCGAGTGGACGGCGGCCGTTCTAAGCAATTCGTAGAGAGGCTAACGAGTAATGGAAAAAGTCAACGTGCCGCTTTACGCTTGCTCAAGACCTACATTGCTCGAGAGATATTCAGGACAATGCGCCAATCTGATGCTTTGCCCCCCTATGAGTCTTGACATTCATATACCAGGTTCCGGTTCTGCAAAAGCAGGAACCACGGCCGAGAGGCGCATATGCGAGCTGCGGATTCTGCCCCATACGTTCTTGCGCGCTCCTCAAAGGCGCGCCTCAGGAGAAGTGCGTTTTCTCTTGACTTCGACTTACATAGACGTCGGAATACTGAAAGAGTGAAGAAAAAGAGCTTCGCACTATCGCCCCTCCTGCCCTTTCATCTTTAATTCGGACTGGCGAATGTAGTGACCTGGGCAGCCATCAAACCGCCATGGTTTCTCAAGCGCGATGAACTGCATTTAATGGCAAATGCGCTTTTTTCTGGGAGCCCGGATTTCGGAGTTACGTCTTAGTTATTAGGAAGCGTAGACGGATTCTGAAGAACTGGAAAGGGACTCCCATGTTGAAGAGGATTGGAACTTTTGCTTTGCTCTTGTCGGCAAGTGCCGCGTTCTTCCATCCGGTAACTGCCTTCGCTCAGGAACATTACTATCGCGATCGCGACTACCGTGCCGAGGATCACTGGAATGATTCACGTTGGCGCGAGCATCGCGGCGATAAACGCCGTGAACGCAGATGGAACGGTGAACACCGATGGCGTGAACACGAGTGGCGAGAGCATGAGTGGCGGGAACATGAGCGCGCAGAGCGGCGCTACTATAACCGCTATCGCTACTCACCGTACGCCGATGGCTACTACTATCCTTATTAAGCGTAATAACAGACTCGACCTACACTTTCGTTGCGCTAGAACGCCATTCCAAACTCGGGCTGGCTGGCATCTAGGAAGACATACTTTCTCTACAAGCTCCAATGCAACTATCGATCACAGTTGCCAGCTAACCGAGCTGAGCGCCAAACTTGAATTCTGGTTATCCAAATGCCCTTGCTAAAATCTGAGCGGCGTGGATCACTTAAAGCAGCTCATTCGAGAAATTCCCGACTTCCCAAAGCCCGGGGTCACTTTCTACGACATCACCACTCTTCTAAAGGATAAGCAGGGTTTCCGCCAGACCATCGACGCCCTTCAGGAGCACTATCGCCAAACTCCCGTTGATGTCGTCGTCGGCATTGAAGCACGTGGCTACTTTTTCGCGCCCGCCATGGCCCACGCGCTCGGGGCCGGATTCGTCCCCGTTCGAAAGCCCAAAAAATTGCCGTCCCTGGTGAGAAGTGTCGAGTACGACCTGGAGTACGGAACCGACCAGCTCGAGATCCATTCGGACGCGATTGAGCCTGGTCAGAAGGTTTTAATCATCGATGACGTTCTCGCTACTGGCGGAACGGCATCCGCAGTCGCACGACTCGTCGAACTTCTGGAGGGCAAGGTGGCTGGGCTCGGATTCGTAATCGAGCTTACATTCCTGCGCGGACGCGACAAGCTCGCCCATCAAGATGTTTTTTCGTTGCTGCAGTACTGATCGTGCAGATCACCGTTCCCTGTTTCGCCAAATTGAACCTCGATTTGCGGGTGCTGCACAAACGGCCCGACAACTATCACGAGGTACGCACCATCTTCCAGACCATCAGCCTGCGAGATGTCTTAACCATTGAATACAAACCTGCCAAACGAACCCAAATCAACCTAAGTAGCTCTATCGACATAGAGAATAATGTGGTAGTTCGTTCCGCAAAAAAGGTCCTCGATTATCTCAAAGTGACGGCTTGGGTTCGTTTCGTAATAAAGAAGCAAATCCCTTTGGGCGCTGGCCTGGGCGGCGGATCGAGCGACGCTGCTGCCGTGATCATGGCGCTCCCGGCATTGGCCGGCAAACCTATCCCATTTCCTGACCTAGTTCGTTTGGCAGAATCGCTGGGTAGCGACGTTCCGTTTTTTCTGCACGGCGGCGCAACCCTTGCGTTGGGGCGGGGAATCGAAGTGTATCCCCTACCCGATCTGCCGCCTTTGATCGCCTTAGTAATAACGACCGGCATCCACGTGTCTACGCCCACCGCCTACGCGGCACTAAACCGATCTGCGTTGACTTCGCCCGCCGAGTCTCCTATTCTGAGAGAGTTTCAGACGATCGCCTGGAACCTAAGTGGTTCTAGTCTGGACCAACTTCCGCTTAAAAACGATTTCGAGGAAGCCGTATTTGGGATTCACAAGGAACTTGCGGCGCAGGCCCGCAAACTGCGAAAACTGGGAGCAAAGCCAGCGCTCATGACGGGGAGCGGCTCGGCGTTGTTCGGAATATTTAAGACTGTTGCAGATGCGCGCGCTGCAGCCTCCAAGTTCCCGCCGGGATCGGCACACTTGGTCCATTTCGTATCGCGACGACGGTATCAGAACCTGTGGCGGCGTGCTTTAGGACCTGCCGCTGAGGCAAGTTGCTTTGCCCGGAGCTGAGGAGACTAACTGCAAAATGGCCGCTCCCAAACCGGTTCGAGCCTTGTTCACAGATTTCAAAGTTTTTAGCGGTACCGCGAATCCGGCCCTCACCGCCGAGATCTGCGAAGCCCTAGGCTGTCCATTCGGGGCGGCCATGATTAAGTCATTCGCGGACGGCGAAACGTACCTGCAGATTCAAGAAAACGTGCGCGGTGCGGACGTCTTTGTCGTCCAGCCAACCTGCACGCCCGTAGACCACAATTTGATGGAACTGCTGCTCATGATCGACGCGTTTAAGCGCGCCAGTGCGGAGCGGATCACGGCAGTGCTACCCTATTATGGATATGCGCGGCAGGACCGTAAGGATCAGCCGCGTATGCCGATATCCGCGAAACTTGTAGCCAGCCTGCTGGAAAGAGCGGGAGCGAGCCGGGTTTTAGCGCTCGATCTGCACGCCGCTCAGATTCAGGGGTTTTTCGATATTCCTGTCGATCACCTATTTGCGTTACCGGTCATGATCGAGTATTTTCAAGACCGTCACGACCGGCGTGAACTGATTGTCGTTTCTCCGGACGCGGGCGGGGTAGAGCGTGCCCGCGCATTCGCCAAGCGATTGAATGTGCCGTTGGCGATCATCGACAAACGGCGCACGGAAGCGAATGTGGCGGAAGTGATGAACATTATTGGTGAAGTTCGCGGCAAGCATTGTTTGATGGTGGATGATTTGGTCGATACGGCTGGAACGCTGATCAACGGGGTGGAAGCGCTTCTGGAGCAGGGAGCAAAAAGTGTGACGGCTTGCGCGACGCACGCCGTTCTCTCAGGATCGGCGGTAGAGCGCATCAGCGCGTCGCCCCTTGAGGAATTGGTTGTGACGAATTCGATTCCGCATGGATGCCAGGCCGGCAAGTGCCGTAAAATTCGGACACTATCGGTCGCACCGTTGCTCGCGCGAGCCATTCAATCCATTCACGAAGGTGGCTCGGTGAGCACGTTGTTTGTGTAGGGAGATTGAAGTATGAGGAAGGAACTTACAATTACCGCCGAATCACGGGATTCGCGCGGCAAAAACGAGGCGCGCCGCTTGCGCGCGAAGGGTTCTATGCCTGCGGTGGTCTATGGCGGGTCCACGGGACCGTTGCCGGTAGCCGTCAGCCCTAAGGAACTCACCAGGATCCTGAATAGCAAGACGGGTCACAATACGATCTTCAACCTGAATGTCGGCGGCAGCGAAGACACGCCCGTCATGATTGTCGACTGGCAATATGATCCCATCAAAAATTCGCTGCTGCATGTCGACTTGAAGCGTATCGACCTGAGTCAACGGATCGTAGTCAACGTGCCGGTCATTAGTCAGGGCGAGCCCAAAGGCGTCAAAGTGCAGGGAGGCTTGCACGAGATAGTCACTCGCGAACTTCAGATTGAGTGCCTGCCGCAAGAGATCCCGGAGCAGTTCATCGTGGACGTCTCGGAGCTCATGATCGGCCAGAGCATACGTGCCGGAGACATCCCGATGAGCGGCTCAGTGAAGCTGTTGAGCAATCCCGAGACGCTTGTGTCGCACGTAGTTGCGCTGAAGGTCGAGGAAGAGCCCGCCGTTGTAGCTGCCGTTGAAACCGCGGCTCCCGCTGCTGAGCCAGAGGTAATCAAGAAGGGCAAGAAGGAAGAAGAGGCCGCGGAGCCTGCTGCTCCCAAGAAGAAGTAGCGTACGCGAGATCCTTGAGAACGAATGCCTAGAGGTTCAGTTCTGCTAGATCCCCCGGAAGCCGAAGTTCACCAAACTTCTGCAGAACCAGAATTGCAAACTTACTGCGTCGTAGGGCTCGGCAATCCCGGTATCCGGTACCAGGATACGCCTCATAGCATCGGCTTCAAAGTCGTCGACGAATTAGCAAGCCGCCACTTGGTTCGCATTTCGAAAAATGAACGCTTGGCTGCAACTGGGGCAGGCAAGATTCGGAGCAAAGATGTTGTGCTCGTGAAGCCGCAAACATTTATGAACGATTCCGGTGCGGGAGTGAGTGCAATTTTACAGTCCCGCGCTCTTACAAATAATGACCTGATTCTGGTCTACGATGAACTCGACCTTCCCTGGACGGCATTGCGGATCAAGAAGAATGGTTCAGCGGCTGGGCACAATGGTGTCAAGTCGGTTATAGCCGCGCTCAACACTGACGTCTTCACTCGGGTGCGGGTGGGTATACGCCCCAATCATCCGATTGACGATGCAGCGGCGTACGTGCTCGCTCCTTTCGAGCGGGAGATGAGGGGCGAGGTGAATGAGGTGGTGTCTTTCACTGCCGATGCCGTCGAGTCCATCGTTGCCGAAGGCGCCGTTAAGGCCATGGCGAAATTCAATCGCCGCGCCCTAGGCATTCAAGAAGAGGAATAATGAGGATTTACGAAGAGTTGTTCATCGTTCGCCCGGACGCCACCCCGGAAGAGGTGGATCCGTTCATCGAACAGTTGAAGAACGTGATTACCCATACGGGAGGCACGCTCGAGAAAGTGGATAAATGGGGCGTGCGCAAACTCGCATACCGCGTATTGAAGTACAACGACGGGCAGTTCATTCTGCTCCAGTTCAATGCGCAACCTGATACCGTCAAGGAGATTGAGCGCCGGCTGCGGGTAGCAGACTTTGTGTTGAAATTCATCACGGTTCGCATCGACGAGAAGCTGAAGCGGATTGAAAAGCGCAAAAGGGCTCGTGACAAACGAGCAGCTCGCCGGCCTGCGCCTTCCCCCTCCGCACCTGCAATGAGTTCTCCGTCGTTGCCGGCCGAACCGGGATCTCCCGTCCCCGGCGCGCCTGGAGTTCCAACGGGATCTCCAACCGGAGCTCCAACGCCTCCGGCCCCATCTGCAGAGAGACCGCAATAGGCGCCGAATAAGTTTTAAAAGGAACACGACTATGGCAGAACAACGAGGAGAAAGAGGCGGCCGTCCCATTGCGGCCTCGCAGCGGCCCACTGGTGGCGACAAGGCAATTGCAACAGGCAAGAAGCAATACTTCCGGCGCAAGAAGGTTTGCCGCTTCTGCGTCGAAAAAATCGAGGATATCAATTATAAGGATGTAAGACTCCTGTCCAGCTTCATTTCGGAACGCGGCAAAATTACTCCGCGCCGGATATCAGGCGTCTGCACTCCGCATCAGAAACGATTGAGTGAGGCGATCAAACAAGCACGCAATATTGCGCTGCTATCGTTCGCTGCAAAACAGTAGGAAACAGGAGCAAGTCATGGAAGTGATTCTCAGAGAAGACGTGGACAAGCTGGGCTCCCGTGGTTCCGTCGTAAGGGTAGCGGACGGATACGCCCGCAATTTTCTGTTGCCCAAGCGGTTGGCGGTTGCGGCGAGTGATGCAAATAAGAAAATCGTCGAGCAGGAACGCGAGGCCCACCTGCGGCGTGAAGCCAAAGCGCAAACGGACGCGGAGGATCTGGCCAAACTTATGGCCAACGTCAAGCTGACGTTCCGGCAGAAGGTGGGCGAGAACAATCAGCTCTTTGGTTCGGTTACCGCTAAGGACATTGCGGATGCGCTCGAGGCGCAGCGTTTCCATATTGAGCGCCGAAAAATCCAGTTAGACGAACCGATCCGCACGCTCGGCGACCACAAAGTGACGCTGCGGTTGCATCGTGACGTCTCGACTGAAATCGACGTAGTTATTGAACCAGAGTAATAACGCGCGCGCTTCACTATTTGTTTCTCGATCCCAATAGGCTCACCGAAGCTAAACCGGCTGAAGTGCTGGCGGCGGCAGCTAGCGGCCATCTCGGCTTAGATCACCGCTTCCTGCATTCGCTCCTGGATCGGTCAGCGGAGTCGCTGCCCGCGGTTGTACAGTTTGCAGAGCGCGATCGCAGCCACGATGCGGTTGATCTCTCCCCTGAGCTCGTTGCGCTTTTCCGCCACTGGAAAACTCCTGCAGCAGTTCCTTTCTTTATTCACTACATCCGGGAAGCACCGCAGGATCTACCCGACGAGCTGATCGAAGCCATTGTCGAAATCGGGCACCCAGCATTGGAGCCGCTGATCGCTCTGTATGAAGACTTGGACCAGTCTGAAAGCGATGAACTGGCTTTCATTCTTGCCAATCTTCGCATTCGTGATCAGCGAGTTCTCAAAATCTTGCTCGACCGGCTGGAATACGATCTCTCGGACGCGGTTTTTCTCCTAGGTCTATTCGGTGACCCGGCAGCAAAACGCGCCGTTGAGCAGAAGGCCGGCGAATTAGGCGAAGGCTCCGAAGCGATCAAGAAGGAGATTTCCGAGACCTTAGAACAGCTAACGGGAGTACCGAACAGAGACGAGGATCACGAGCCATTCGATATCTGGGCGCTCTATCCAGCAGAGGTTGATTTGCCGATGGAGCTGCTCGATGAGGATGAGCGCGCTGAACTATTTCAGCATCCGATCGCGTCAATGCGTGCGAGTGCCGTTGCTTCGTTCTTCAACCGGGAACTGAACGCCCATCTGCGAGGCAAGCTGCTGGCCTTAGCGAAAAATGATCCCGACGCAAGCGTCCGTGCGCGGGCGTGGGAGGCGTTAACGGACGCCACCGCCGAAACAGAAGTTGTAGAAGCCATGCTTCAGGCACTGCGGAACGCGGAGCTTTCTATCGAAGAACGCGGTGGATTGTTGGTCGGGCTTGCGCCTGAGGCAGACCGCAACGAAGTTCGGGCGGGGATCGTCGATTTTTACAACACCTCACAAGGGCGCGCGAAGGCGTTGGAGGCAATGTGGCGTTCACTTCATCCGGGCTTTCGCGAGTATTTTGCCAGACACCTGGAAGACCCCGACCTGGAAATTCGTCGGGGTGCTGTGTGGGGCATAGGATATTACGGGTTAAAGAGTGAGCTTGACCGTGTGCGAAAGCTGTTCGATGACGAGGACCTGCGATCGGACGCGTTGTTTGCTTATGCACTCGCGCTGCCGGCGGACGTGTCGCGAGGCCGCATGAAAGGATTACTCACGCGCGTTGAGAAAGACGCCCACGGTTTATCCGAAATGGAAGAGGAATTGGTAAAGGCTGCACTCGACGAGCGCCTGATGCTCGCTGGGAAAGAACCATTTTTCGGTGAGCAGCGGGATTAGCCGAGGATTGTACGATTGCATGCGAAAAGTGGTAGCTCTGGCATTATGTTAAAGGCTATCGCACAAAATAACTGAGGTGTGTTGAATGACTTTATTCACAAAAAAGCCGCTTGACCGACTCATCGCCGAGTCGGAGGGTGTCGGCGAAAAAGGTGGAAGCCTCAAACGGACGCTGAGCGCGACGTCGCTGGTTGCTTTGGGCATTGGCGCAATTATCGGAGCCGGCATTTTTAGCATTACCGGCGTTGCGGCCGCGACTCACGCCGGACCCGCACTGGTTTACTCCTTTATCCTGGCCGCGATTGGCTGCACATTCGCGGGTTTCTGTTACAGCGAATTTTCGACCATGATCCCCATCGCTGGCAGCGCGTACACATACGCCTATGCGACCGTCGGTGAGTTGGTAGCGTGGATTATCGGCTGGGCCTTAGTGTTGGAGTATGCCGTCGGAGCGTCGACCGTTGCAGTCAGTTGGTCGGCAACGATGGCCTCCATACTGGCGGATTTCAACATCCATATCCCTCAAGCATTCCTTGGATCGCCATTCGATGTTATGCCCGGCACCCTGAATCTGGTTGCGGTGGTCGTTGTGGTGATCATCTCGATGATCTTGATCATCGGTGTTCAGGAATCTGCTCGATTCAATGCCATCATCGTTTTCGTCAAGGTCGCTGTGGTGGTCGTGTTCATCGCAGTCGGCTACTTCTATATCAACAAGGCGAACTACACTCCGTTCCTGCCGCCCAATACGACCGGTCACTTCGGTGCATTTGGTTGGTCGGGTGTGCTAGCTGGCGCCGGACAGATCTTCTTCGCATATATCGGGTTCGACGCCGTCTCGACGGCTGCGCAGGAGGCCAAGAATCCCGGGCGCGACATGCCGATCGGCATTATCGGTTCGCTCGGAATTTGCACGATACTCTACATCCTCTACTCGCTGGTGCTTACGGGCGTTGTTAACTATAAGGACCTGAATGTGGCAGCTCCGCTCGCGGTCGCTGTCAATCATATGAGCGCCGTTCCCTGGGTCGGCAAGTTGATGAAGCTTGGTTCCCTGCTGGGCCTCACGAGCGTGATCCTCGTCATGCTGCTCGGCCAATCACGGGTGTTCTATTCAATGTCGCGCGATGGCCTTCTGCCCAAACTCTTCTCAGACGTGCATCCCAAGTTCCGCACTCCGTGGCGCTCCAACCTACTCTTGATGACTTTCGTTTCGCTTGGGGCGGCGTTTACTCCAATTGCGCAACTCGGTAATCTGACGAGCATCGGAACGCTTTTCGCGTTCGTGCTGGTGTGCATTGGCGTCATCATTATGCGCAAGACGGATCCGGATTTGCCGCGGCCTTTCAGGACGCCTTGGGTGCCGCTGTTCCCGATCCTCGGTGTGCTGATCAATTTCATGCTGATGCTGAGCCTGAACAAGCTGACCTGGACCGCATTTTTGATCTGGATGGCTATCGGATTGATCGTGTACTTCACCTACAGCCGGTTCCACAGCCGTCTTCAACCTGCAGCCGCCGAGCGACCCGTTACGCGATAGCCGCGCTCTGCCATACTTCCCGGAGCAGCCGATCAGGCCGTCAGCCGAATCCACTCTTCGGCCCGTCGCCTCAATGTGATTCCATTGCACGTATACGGGAGCAGCCTCGAAATCACCGCAACTGAATCTGCCCCGGCGTCTAGAACGTCCTTAGCGTTTTCGGGTGTTATGCCTCCAATTGCCGTTAGCGGTTTTTCGGTCAGTCGACGCAGCCGGTGTAAGCCCTCTATCCCGACCACTGGATCGGGTTTGCTCTTGGAATCTGTCACGAAAATCGGTCCGAGCGAAACGTATTCGACGGGTTCCGCATCGGCGCGAGTCAGTTGTATTTCGTCGTGCGTTGAGAATCCGATTACCTCATCACTGACTACGCGACGTGCAGCAACCGGCGGCAAATCATCTTGCCCCACATGCAGAGCGGCTCCGAGAAGACGCGCAAAGTCCGCCCGATCATTGAGCACAAAGAGAACACCACGTTCGTGACATAAACCGGCAATCTGTTTGGCGTCGTCGAAATGAGCTTGGGTCCAGCTATCCTTCTGCCGGTACTGCAGAATTCTGACTCCGGCTTCGAGTAGCGCCTTTGCGGCCGGAATCACGGCACACCCGTGGGCGGCAAGTGTACTCGTGTCGAGGATGGGATAAAAACGCGGAAGCCGGAATGGAATTGGTCTTGAAACCATCAGAAAGGAATTATCGTGTGATCTTACGTGTTGTCGGGCTCGCTTTTGGTATGGCCACAGCAGAGAAGGGAATTTGTTCTGTAATCTCGATACCGAATCCCTCCAGACCGACTACCTTGCGCGGATGATTGGTTAGCAGCCGGACGGTGGACAGCCCTAGATCGGATAGAATCTGCGCGCCAACACCAATTTCATGCTGCAACGGCTTTTGACGTTGTGAGGGAGTGTAGTTCGAGTGGCTACGTCCGTAGGTAACTACCTCCTGGTGGCCGTCATGCCACACACATTGCAGGCCAGGTCCCGTCTGGTGGAGATAAAGCAATACGCCGCAATCCGCGCGCGCGATGCTTTCAAGAGCCGCGGCGATTAATTCGTGGCAATCGCAATCGCGTGAATGGAACACGTCACCGTAGACGCAGTGCGAATGCACGCGTACTAAAACCTCGTGTTTGCCTTCGATGTCGCCATGGATCAAAGCGAGATGAGCTTCTCTATCAATTCGGCTAATGTAACGGATGGTTTGAAAGTCGCCGTAAGCCGTGCGAATTCGTCCGGAAGCTTCACGCTCCACGAACTTTTCGGTTTGCATGCGATGGCGGATCAAATCTGCGACTGAAATCATCTTGAGACTATGCCGCTGGCAAAATTCGATGAGCTCAGGAACACGCGCCATCGTGCCATCTTCGTTCATGATTTCGCAAATTACGCCGCCTGGCGAGAAGCCGGCCATGCGAGCAAGATCTACGGCGGCCTCGGTCTGGCCTGACCGTGCCAGCACACCACCCGGTCGAGCACGCAGCGGAAACACGTGTCCCGGTCGAGCCAGGTCTTCAGGCCGCGTTCGTTCGTCCATAGCAATCCGGATAGTGCGGGCGCGGTCATACGCGGAGATGCCGGTGGTTATGCCTTCAGCTGCATCAATCGCCTCGCAGAATGCAGTGCCAAATCGAGCGGTGTTTACTGCCGACATCGGGTGTAGATTTAACCGGTTGCAGATCTCCGAGTCGAGTGCCAAACAGATCAATCCACGCCCGTGCGTGGCCATGAAATTGATCGCTTCTGGAGTGACTTTTTCAGCGGCGATCGTGAGGTCGCCCTCATTTTCCCGGTCCTCGTCATCTACGACGACCAGAATTTTACCGTTTTGGAATTCTTCAATCGCTTCAGAGATAGAAGCAAAATGCATTCGCGTTCCGCGCAGTCACAGCTCAGGCGATCGCGGCGACACCATACTTCGCATGCCAGGGCTTTGCGGACTTGATTGCGGAGTTCACAGCGTTGATATTTTTTACGCCTTGATCGGACAACCAGTCTTCGAGCGCCTTCACGCCCTGCTTCGCGTAAATTGGCACACCGTCTTTCCAGGTGGCGCGTCCGCAAAGGACACCCGAATAATCGGTCCCCGCTTCGGCCGCCATGTTCAAGGATTCAACGAACTGCGGGTTGCTTACCCCGGCGCTCAAATAGATGAATGGCTTTTGCGCAATTGCAGAGGCTTGGCGGTAATAGTCAAGAGCCTCTTTCCGGCTGTATGCGGCCTTCCCTTTGAAAACGCTGCTACCCTCTACGAATTCGGCGTTCACTGGGACTTCAACCTTGAGGACGTCCACGTTGTATTGCGGCTTGCCAAATTCTTCCATCGATTTCATCACTACTTCGGGTTTCGTCTTGGCGAATTCGAAGCCCTTTTCGTCACCGCCTTTCGGATCGTAGCCGACGAACTCCAAAAAGAACGGAACCTGGTGGTATTCGCATTCTGCGCCGATCCGTTCGATGAAGGCATGCTTGATGTCGTTCACGTCAGTCGTGTCGAAGGGCGTGTAGTAAATCAGGATCTTCACCGCGTCAGCGCCCATACCTTTGATGCGTTTGACTGAGAGATGTGGAAGGAGATCGGGAAGACGCCCTGGCTTGGTGTTGTCATACCCGCTTTCTTCGTAGGCAAGCAGGAGACCGGCGTTGTTTGCGCGCGCCTTGGCGGCAGGGAGCCCGAATTCGGGATCGAGCAGAATGGCACTGGCGTGGGGGGTCAAAACTTTTGCGACGGCGACCTTGAACTCCTCCATCATGTCGTTAGTGATCTCTTTTTCGGACGCGCCTTTGGCCGACGCGATTGCCTTCCGCAAACTGCCGCGCTGGTCCATTGCCGCCGCAGCGATCACGCCGTTCTTGTTAGAAAGTGCGTTCAGATGTTTAATTTTGCCTTCGGAAAGCTGCATGGGTCTTCTCCGGACTCAGTATATCGAAGGAGCGGGTTGAGCTAACTTCGCGACACCGCGCCAATACTTCTGGGCTGTCGCAACGTCCTTGAGGATTTGGGTTTTCAGCGCCTCTGGGTTCGCGAATTGCCGTTCTGGGCGCACAAAGCGCCGAAATTCGACTTTGATCCGCTCGGGCGTCCGGCCTTCGAGCGGAGAGAGCAGGAAGGTCTCGATCGTCAATTCATCGCCGCCAAAGGTAGGCCGGACGCCAACATTTGTGATGGAGGGCCAGCGGCGGGCGTGATCGATAGTTTCCGTAATGTAGACGCCGCGAGGGACCAGTTGGCCAGGATCGGGGCGCAGATTCAAGGTGGGAACCGTTTGCTTTGAGCCCACACCGTGACCCGCGACGATCGGCCCTTCGACGAAAAAGCAGCGGTCCAAGAAGCGCGCTGCGCGGGAAACGTTACCGGACGCCAGATGGTGGCGGATAAGCGAACTGGAGACAATCTCGCCGCGAAAGCTGACTGGCTCTACAAATTGCGAAACGAACCCATGTTGCATTCCGAGCGCGCGCAGAACATCTGGATTGCCAGCCTGCTTGTGCCCGAAGCGAAAGTTTTCGCCGACAAAAACAGCCTGCGTTTCAAGCACATCGACCAGAATTTGCGAAACGAACTGTTCCGGAGTCAAGCGTGCAACTTCCGCCGTAAATGGGAGGACGAAGATGCGCTTTGCCCCTGCCGCGCTCAGCAACTCCAGACGTTGATCTAAGGTACAAATCATAGCCGGAACTCTCTCCGGTGCGACCACAGCAGCAGGGTGCGGATCGAAGGTCAAAACAGCGGGAGCTAAATTCTTTGTCGAAGCGTACTCTACGGTTTGGGCGAGGAGCGCTTGATGTCCAATGTGAACTCCGTCGAAGTTGCCGATTGTGAGCGCGCACGGACCGAAGCGGTTGCGTGCTTCGTCGAGGGCGCGGAAAACGGTGTCGCTCATACCTGATCGCTCCGTCCGATGGGGATCTCGAGCCCGTCATAAGCTATGTGGACATGGGAGGGTAACCGCGATTCGACCGTCGCATGAAGAAGGTCGTGCGAAATGTGTGTAAAGAAAGCTCTTTTGGGGTTTAGGGATTCCACGGTCTTGAGTGATTCCTCAACCGTCGAGTGCGTGGGATGGGGATTGTGTCGCAATGCATCAAGAAACAGAACATCCAGATTGCTCAGCCTTTCGCGGCTTTCGGGCGGAATCTCGCTGTGGTCGGTCAGGTAGGCGCAATCACCGAAGCGGAAACCGTGAACGGTTCCTTTGCCGTGAGAAGCTCTGATGGGTTCGATTTTGAGGTCTTCGAGGAAAATCGGTTCTTGCTCGAAAGAATGGAGCGTCAGGCGCGGTCGGCTTGACTCACTAGGATTTTTATCGAAAACGTATAAGAAAGTCCGTTCGATAACTTGGAGGGTTTCCAAAGAGGCGTAGATCGGAATGTCCCGCTTATGCATGAAGTTGAAAGGGCGGACGTCATCCAGACCGAGGATGTGGTCGGCGTGCGAATGCGTGTACAGGATAGCGTCGAGGCGGTCGATGCCGTAGCGCAGCGCCTGATACCGGAAATCTGGCGAGGTGTCGATCAGAACCCGTTTGCCGCCGAGCCGCAAGAGAACAGAAGGGCGGAGGCGTTTGTCGCGCGGATCGCTCGAAGTACAAACCTTACAACGGCAACCGATCATGGGTACGCCCACGCTGGTCCCGGAGCCGAGCACAAGGATAGATGCGTGCTCGAATTGGTCGAGCATTTACTCGGTCTTTGTCCCCTTACCACCGTCGGCGGTGATGATCCGCGGGCCCTCTTCAGCGGCTCCGCTAGGCGTCTGGACCCCCGATCGTTTTTTCAGCTCGTCGGCAATCTGGACATAACGGAACCGGAGCTCGGTAAGCCCGTTTTCGATGAGCCTCTGCTCTTCGACTGTGAGATTGCCCTGAGTCTTTTGTTGCAGCATCGCGAGAATGTCAATCGAATGGCGGGCCAACGGCAGGTTGGGTTCCGGAGGATTTGCGTCTTTTTCGCCCAAGTCGAGCAGCCCGAGCTGAAGCTGCGTCTGCATCAGGATCGATTCAACCAGGAAGGAGAAACTCGCTGGAGGGATCGGAAGGTCGTAGGAGGATTCCGTGTTCTCTGCCATATAATCCACCATCTTATATAGTCGGACGGGGACGATTGATGCCAGGAGGCTTTCGGGACGCGGGCGAAAAGTTTCAAAAACTGGTTGACTTGATGTCGCGGCTGCGCACACCAGGAGGCTGTCCCTGGGACCGGAAGCAGACCTTCGACACAATCAAATCGTATCTTTTGGAAGAGACGTACGAAGTGATGGACGCGATTGACGCGCGCGACTGGCACGCGTTGGCGGAGGAATTGGGCGACCTGCTTTTGCAACCTGTTTTTCTCGCTGAGATGGCAGCGGAGCAGGGACTGTTCACGGTTTCAGATTCGCTGGACGGAATCAATGAAAAACTGGTGCGGCGTCATCCACATGTGTTTGGGGATGCGGTCGCCGAGACGCCGGAGGATGTAAAGCAGCACTGGGACGAGATCAAGAAGCAAGAGAAAACCGGGCAAGCTACGAGCGGGTATGAATCGGTGCTGGACGGAGTGCCGCGGAAGTTGCCGGCGCTGGTGGAGGCGGATAAGGTCAGCCAGAAGGCGGCAAGCATAGGTTTTGAGTGGCCGGATATCAGCGGAGTGGTCGAGAAGCTTCAAGAAGAGGCCACGGAGCTTGCGAGGGCGAGGCAATCCGGAGATCAGCAGCATATTGAAGACGAGATCGGGGACATGTTGTTCACCGTTGTGAATCTAGCCCGGTTTTTAAAAGTGGATCCCGAGCAGGCACTGCGGAAAACAAACATGCGTTTTCGGAAGCGCTTCGCACATGTTGAAAGGGAAATGCGTACTGCAATGGTTGACGTCTCGCTCGAGCGAATGGAAGAGTTGTGGCAAGAGGCGAAGCGTCTAGAGGAATAGCGGCATCAATGGCTACCTTGTTGCATCCGAGCCGCAATTTTCTCTACCTCGCCCATGACTCGAAGCGTGTTACCGCCATAGATCTTCTTGATGTCCGAGGCAGAATAACCTTTTTCTAATAAGGCGCGGGTCAGGTTCGGGAACTTTGAGACATCGTCAAGCCCTTCGGGTGTGCAGGTAATGCCGTCAAAATCGCTGCCAATCCCGATGGCATCAATGCCCGCGATTTGCCTGACGTGGTCGATGTGAGCGACGACGTCATCGAGCGTAGCTCGGACTTGCGCCCTCTTTTCTTCTTCCGCGAGCGCATCTAACTCACTCTTTAGCTTTGCCGGGTCGTTCTCATACTGTTTTTGTAATTGCCGGCTTCTCTCGCGCAAATGCAAGCGCTCCATAGCATCGGCGGATTTCTGTGAAATGAAGCTGCAGTAAATGTTGATTTGGATGACGCCGCCTTCTTTTGCCAAAGCGACGATCATTTCGTCTGTCATATTGCGGGGAACATTCGTTACGGCGCGGCAGGCCGAGTGCGAAGCGATGAGCGGAGCCTGACTGTTTTCGAGGGCATCGTAGAAAGTTTTATCGGCTACATGCGAGATATCGACCATCATGCCAAGACGATTCATCTCGCGAACAACGTCCTTGCCAAACGGCGTGAGCCCGTTATGGTGTTGAATGGCTGGGTCGTCGATATCGCCCGAAGAGTCGGCCCAGTTATTCGTGTTGAAGTGGGTCAGAGTCATATAGCGCACGCCGAGCTTGTAGTAGTCGCGCAGCAGTCGCGGGCTGTCCTCAATCGCGTGCCCGCCTTCAATGCCCATCAGAGCGGCAATTTTGTGCTTGCGATGCGCTTTTTTAATATCAGCGACGCTCAGAGCGAGCATGAAATCGTTCGGATACCGATCGATGATGTCGTGGTAGACGGTATCAATCATCTGCAGTGCGCGATTTGCTGAATGATTTCCGTTGACATACTTCGCGTCTACATAGACGGAGAAGAAGACGGCACCTACGCCGCCCTGCCTTAGCCGCGGAATATCTGTGTGGTTCTTAGGAGAGTTCCCAATGTCGGCACCATCAACCGTAAAGCTGGGAATATCGTTGTGAGTGTCGATCAAAATGGCCGATTTCGTAATGGCTTTGACTTTGGCATCGATTTTCTTGGGGTTAGCTGAATCAGCAGCGATAGCGTTGATCACGGGTAAAAGAAGAAGGGAAGCGAAAAAGACTTTCGGCATTGCCTCTCATTAATCCTTTTTGCGACGGTGCTTTATGAATATCGCCACGTCCTTGCGCTTGATCCCCAAAAATACATAGGCGATTAGAGCTGCGACTGCGATGGTAACGACGTTAATCGCAAAAGTCCCGATGCGCTCTGCGGTGATGCCGGCGGGCCGAAAGCCGAGCACCAGGCACGATCCGAACCACACCGGAAAGATTCCGTATTGCACCGCGGCGGCGACTCCAATCAAATAGCGGCGACCCGCATCGTCAGCGGTGATCGGTCCGGCGGCGATTCCGATGACTGCGGAGATGGCGAAACTCGGAAGCGGAGAACTGAAATGGGTAAAGAGCATGGGGCCGCCTTCCAGAAGCGTAACGAACGCACCGGCAAAAATCGAAGCGGTTGTGCTCACTAGGAGTGCCTTGCAACCTTGCCAGGCCAGACTCCAGTCGCCCGCCCAGATTCCGAAGCTGACGGCGAGAACCTGGGAAAGAAAGGGCAGGAAGAGCGCCGCTACGACAATCGTGATCGGATTATTCTGCAGCATGCCGTAAGTGAGAAGGATTGCCCCGGCGACCGCACGCGCGAAATAACTCACCGTCAGATCACTCAATTGCCACAAATCTTCGAAAACGTTTACCGGAGGCTCGACCATGGGCTGCGTGATCTGGCGCGGGTGACCCTCTGTAACGAGCGCTCGCAATTCACGCGAGCTAAGCGTGCATTCCGCCGAATCAAACCAGGGCGCGGTAAGCACGCTATCGGCGAAATGCCTAGCCTTGGGTGTGGAAGTTTCGGCGCTCAGAACCTCTTTGGGTCGATTGGGTCCGTACGCGAATACTGAATACATCGAGACCTGGTTTATGCCGGCACGCAGAGCGAGTTCTGCAACGTCTTTCCCTCTGCCCTCCGGCACTGTCACTCGAATCTCATGCATGGCCTTGCTGAGCGATCCTCCAGCCTGTGACCCATTCGTAACAGATCAGAATATACAATCAAGAACAGATGGCGGAAAATACAGCAGCCTGGAAACGCACGGCCGCAACCATTTCAGCGATCTTACTTGGCCTGATTTTTTTGGTTTCCGGCGGATGGAAAGTGCTAAGCCCATTTAAGACGGGTGAGCTACTGGAGCAGGCCCGCGTACCCGTGGGATTGGGCGTACTGGGAGCGGCATCCCTCGGCACAGTCGAGCTTTTCGCGGCCTTTCTGCTGTTCGTTCCGCGCTTCAGGCGCTGGGGCGGATTGCTTGGATCGGCATTGATGATCTTCTTTATCGCGTGGGTAGGATCTTTTTACCACGTCTTGGCGGGACAAGAGTGCAGTTGTTTTCCGCTCATCAAGCGCACAGTCGGACCCGGATTTTTCGTCGGTGACGGAGTGATGTTGCTGCTTGCCCTGATCGCATTTGCGTGGTCGCCACGGGTGGCTCGGTTCAAAGTGCCTGCACTCGCGTTCGGAACGCTGGTCGCGCTTGCCGCGGTGAGTTTCGGTGTGAATGCGGCCGAGCGAGGCAGGGTGCAGGTGCCGACGCCTATCGTGGTGGATGGTAAACCGCAGAGTCTAACCGACGGAAAGGTTTTTCTGTTCTTCTATGATCCTTCTTGCTTACATTGCGATGCAGCTGCAAAGTTCATGTCAAACCTCAACTGGGGCGAGACGCGAATAGTCGCAATTCCGACGGTGAATCCGCAGTGGGCTGCATCGTTTCTGCACGACACGGGCCTGAAGGCATCCACGAGTTTAGAGAAAGACAAGCTGCGGAAGGCGTTCCAATTTGTCGACCCCCCATTCGGTGTGGCGCTCGAAGATGGGCGTGTTAAAGGAACATTCGGGCAAGCTCAGTTCAACGCGCCATTGCCGGAGCCGGATTTGAAGCGCTTGGGTTTTTTGAAATAGCTTCGGGCTTCCCTGCTATTTGTGTTCCGTTGTCGAGGCGACAGCTTTGGCCGAGCGTCCACCAATGGGCCCGTCCTGGCGTGGCCGATCAGCATTGCAAAAATGCGTTGCCCAATTCGAGTCGATACTGCAATACCTTTTCGCAACGCAAATCCCTGAAAATCAGCAGTCGGCAGTTTGTTGGAGAAGCGCCCGTTTTCGCACGGTGAAGAGCACCGCGCGGCCTGCACCGGTGACAATAGATGAAGCCTTAGATTTGTCTCAAAAGAGCACCCGTGATTTTCAATCGGCTCTGCGTCAGCTGGCGAGAGATCCTGGCTTCACCCTAGCCGCCCTGTTGACCTTAGCGCTGGGGATAGCGGCGAATGCCACGCTTCCGGCACAAGATCCGTCACGGCTTGTAGCGCTGTATGGGATAGAATCCAGAAACTCCAAAGAATCGGGCAGCGCAGCGCTTCGTAGCGATTGAAGCCGTACATAAGCACGAGTCCTTGATCAAAGAATTTCTGCGCTTCGGGGTGACGCGTCGCGATGGGATGCCGGCACGTTCCCAAGGCGGAATAAAGGGCGACAAGCTTCTCCGCGAGCGCAGTGCTGGATGCTGGTGCGCGGCGAAAACAATAGAAAAAAATAGAAGACTAAGAGCGATCTTCTTCGTGGCAACAACGCCTCAGGTGAATGTTGCACCTGGAGAGAGCGCGGTGGTTGACAAGATATATGTGAGTGGCTTATATATGGAGCTGGCATATATGAAACCCGAGACGCCGGATCGCGAGTGGAAGAAGGGTAGTGCCGAGTTATTAATTTTGACGCTTCTTGAACAGCAGGCCCGCCACGGATATGACATTTGCAAACTGATTGAGGCACGCTCGGGCGGGGCGTTGAAGTTCCACGTGACAACGCTGTATCCACTTCTGTACCGGCTGGAAAATCGGGGGTTGGTTCAAGGGCGCTGGGTCGAAAAGCCTACTCAGCGACGGCGGCGTTATTACAGTTTGACTCCGGAGGGGCGCAGAGTTGTGGCTCGGCAGCGCAGAAGCTGGCAGGAGTTTGTAACGGCCATCGGCCGAGTGATGGGGACAGAAAATGCGTGATTGGAAACGAGAGGTCGAAGAGCGGCTGAAAAGTTTGCGAATTGAGCCGGCGCGTGAAGCCGTGGTTGTCGAAGAGCTGGCCCAGCATTTCGAGGATCGCTATGAAGAGTTGCGATTGGGAGGCGCGGATGACCGGGCGGCGTACGAGGCGGCTCTGAGCGAATTGCGCGATGAGGACTTGCTTTCGGCAGGCTTGCGGTTCGTTGATCGCACCCCGAAGCACGAACCGGTTGTTGAAGGAGTCACTGGCACGGGAAATTTGCTTTCGGATTTCGTGCGCGACTTACGGTATGCGGTGCGCGCGATGCGCAAAACTCCAGGTTTTAGCTTTTCGCGATTCTGACGCTTGCGTTGGGCATTGGAGCCAACGCGACAGTTTTCACGATCATCAACACGCTCCTTCTGCACCCGCTTCCGGCGCAAGATCCATCACGTCTTGTGGCGCTCTATGGGACAGAATCCAGGAATTCGAAACAATCGGGCAGCTTGCTGGACATCTCGTATTTGAATTTGAAAGATTACGCGGGGCGAAATTCGGTTTTCAGCAGCACGGCGGGTATACGCAACCGAGGGTGATGACATTGAGTGAAAGCTCTGGGCCGAAACGGGTATTCGGCGACCTGGTCACGAAGGGATACTTCGAGACGCTTGGGATCAGGCCCGCGAGAGGGCGCTTTTTTCTGCCCGAAGAGAACGACACGCCGGGCTCCGCAGCGGTGGCGGTGTTGAGTTACAACGCCTGGAGTGGTCAATTCGGCGGTGCACCAGATATCGTTCGCCGCACGTTACGGATTAATGATGTCGCATTCAGTGTCATCGGAGTTGCGCCCAAGGGTTTCATCGGAATCAGCAACATCTTCGGACCTGATGTGTGGCTTCCGGCGACCATGGCGGGGCAGGTGCTTTCTGCTTCGACCCGCGGCGGACTGACCGACCGGGCGAGGACACTGTTTCACGGCGTGGCACGGCTGAAGGCGGGGAGTACGCGCGCTCAGGCCGAGGCCAACCTGCGAACGATTGCGGCCGCGCTCCGGACGGAGTATCCGGACGCCAACGAAGGACGCACGGCGGCGGTTCGTCCGATCATAGATGAGCTGTATGGACGCACGGGTGGCGGAAATTCGCTCATTTTTGGAAGCTTGGTGCTGCTGGTGATCGTGGGGCTCGTGCTTGTGATCGCATGCTCGAACGTGGCGAACCTACTCTTGGCGCGTGCGGCGGCGAGGAAGCAGGAGACCGCGGTTCGTTTGGCCATTGGCGCAAGCCGTCAGCGGTTGGTAAGGCAACTTCTTACGGAGCGTGTTGTGCTAGGGCTGTTGGGCGGTGTTGCGGGGCTTGCCATCGGTTATGAAGGATGCCAGTTTCTATGGTTGTTTCGTCCTCCTGAGGTCGCTCAGAACCTGATGGATCCGAAACTTGATGCAAATGTTTTCCTATTTGTGTTGCTGGTCTCACTCGCAACCGGGTTTGTGTTCGGCGTTGTGCCGGCGTGGCGAGCGTCGAAGGCGGATGTCGTCGAAGCATTGAAAGAAGAGACACGAACAGCCGGACGTGGGCGGCGCAATGTAACGTTTGGAAACGCGATTCTGGTTGGACAGGTGGCACTTTCGCTTGTGTCGCTGATTACGGGTGCGCTGTTTCTGCGGAGCATGAACGGGCATATCAGATCGACCCTGGATTTCAGACCAACCATCGTGCGGTCTTCATGATGAATCCGGAGCAGGCGGGTTACGACCCAGCGCGTACAAAAGAGTTTTACCGAGAGGTAAGGGAGCGAGTTTCGACGCTGCCGGGTGTTGCCGCGGCATCGTGGACGTCGAACATGCCGTTTTGGAATGGTGCTTCGCAAGGGGTCGCCATCGAGGGCCAGGAGGAGCGCAAGAAATCTGAGGCGATTACGACAGTAGTGAATACGGTCGATCCGAATCACTTCGCGGTGATGCAAATGCCGCTTTTGCGCGGGCGCGCATTCACTGAAGGGGACCGCGAGGACACTCTGCCGGTCGCGATCATCAACGAGGCGATGGCACAAAGGTATTGGCCGCGCGGTGATGCGATCGGGGGTCGCTTTCACCTTTCGGGAGACAAGACGGTGCGCGAAATCATCAGAATTGCAAAGACCACGAATTATTCGACGTTGGGCGAAGCGCCCCAATCGTGCATTTATCTTCCATTACGCCAGAAGTTCTCAGAGGGCATGACCCTGTATGTGAGAAGCAAAGGCGATCCGGTTGGAATTTTGCTGCCTGTGCAGCGCGAGATCCGCAACATCGATCCGAAGATTGCGGTAAGCGACATCAGGACAGGCGCAAAGATCATTGATCAAGTTCTTTTTACCGCCAGGCTAGGTGTCGGCCTACTGGGCGTATTCGGGCTGCTGGCTCTGGTGCTTGCAAGCGTGGGGCTGTATGGGATCATGGCGTACTCGGTGAACCGGCGCGAGCGGGAGATCGGCTTGCGGATGGCGTTAGAGGCAGAACGATCGAGGGTGTTACGGCTGATTTTGCGTCAGGGCATGGCGCTGGTGGGCATCGGAATCGCGATCGGTCTGGCTGCGTCTTTCAGGGTAGGCCGGGCACTCACAAGAATGCTGTACGGTATCAGTTCTGCGGATCCGCTTAGTCTGGTGGGCGCATCGCTTGTGCTGATAGCGGTTGCATTGTTGGCGTGCTATTTACCGGGGCGTTCGGCGAGCCGGGTGGATCCGATGTTGGCATTGCGGGAGAGGTGACGTAATTAGGGTCGAAGCGCAGTATCAGCTGAAAACCCGTGGTAACAGTGCTAGAAGAATGGAAGCTATAGCCACAATTAGGTGAATTCTTGAGATATTTCGTGTCCGCGTTGTGCTTCTTAATAGCCGGAGGAGCCGCCTTCGGAGCAATAAAGGGCGAGCCATTTTATACAGGGAGGCTCGGAAAACAGTCCGCAAAGCAAATCCCCTCCTGGTTTGGACGTCTATGGTTTTTTGTCGGTGCCGTGGCGATGCTGTATTTAGGTGTAAAGAACTTGCGATGATGCCGGGTCTTCTTTAGTTCATCTCACACTGCCCGGCGGCCACCGCCAATGAAGTGTAGGATCAAAGCAATCACGGCAATGATCAGCAGAAGATGAATCAGCCCTCCTGCAACGTGGAAAGCAACCCATGCGAGCAGCCAACCGATCACCAAGACAAAAAACAATGCTAGGAAGATGAAGTCCCGTATCAGGTGCATCGCGTTACCTCTTATATCAAAGGGCTTACTTCCGCAGCATAACGCAGCATAACAGGCTGCAGGCACGTGCGATATGCTCGGGGCAAGGCAGTGCGCATGAGTATTCGGAAGGTTGTGCCGTTAGTAGGATGCGCGATCGCTTTTCTTAGCACGGTATATGCGGTGGACCGTTCTGTGCCTCGCGCGTACCGCGAATATCCAGGGGTAGAATACAACGTCGGCGACATCCCGCTTCCGCCGGACTGGCAGGAGCAGACCGAATGGACGTTCGCGCGCTTAATGTATCCGCCAGGCTGGAACGATGGGTATCGGGGCCGCTTTGATGGCGATTGGAGGCTGGGGTCGTCGCTCTGGACGCAGGATTTTCCACGCGCGGATCGGCATTTCTCAGAGGCGGTGCGGCGTTTAACTCGCATTCACGTGCGCTCCGTCGAGCAATCAGTGAGCCTGGACGATGGCGATGACGTGTACAACTGGCCCTGGCTATACGCCGTGCAGGTTGGCGAATGGGGCTTGACGGATGCCGAGGCGAAAAAACTACGCGACTACCTGCTGCGTGGCGGGTTTTTCATGGCAGACGATTTCCATGGGACGGTGGAGTGGCAGGTATTCGAGCAGGCCATGAAGAAGGTATTTCCAGACCGCCCGATTGTGGATATTCCGGACAGTGACGCCATCTTCCATACGGTCTACGATTTGGACGAGCGGTTTCAAATTCCCGGCGCGGAGCACCTGGCATTGGGTCACAAAAATGACGGCTATGTGGCGCGCTGGCGGGGCATTTACGATGACAAGCGGCGGATCATGGTCGCAATCTCGTTCAATTCCGATGTCGGGGACTCCTGGGAATGGGCGGACGAGCCCCGGTATCCGGAAAAATTGTCAGATCTTGGGATTCGCATCGGCGTCAACGATATTGTTTACGCGATGACGCACTGACGCGCTGCGGAAGACGTATTGGCGAACGATTAAATCTTCTGCTGCTTCCAAGCTCCTTTGCGAAAGAGCAACAGCGCCATCACTGTGAATATGATGTCGGCGATGGGCACGGCTGAAAACGCGCCGCGAGGGCCGAAGGAGAAACGAATCGCGAGGAGATAGGCGAGTGGAAGCTGAACGAGCCAGAACGCAACCAGGTTGATGAGCGTCGGCGTGGTGGTATCGCCAGCGCCGTTGAAGCCCTGCACAACTATCATGCCCCAGCCGTAGCTGGTATAGCCAATTGCGATAATGCGCAAACAACTCACAGCCGTTTTGACGACTTCCAGTTCATTTGTGAATATCGAAACGAGTGGACGAGCGAAAAATAAAAACGCGATCGACACTAGGCCCAGAAACAGCATGTTGTAAAAGCCGGTACGATAGACAGCGCTTTCCGCTCGCTGTGGCTTGCCGGCACCGAGATTTTGACCAACCAGCGTAGCGGCCGCATTGCTAAGTCCCCAGGAGGGCAAGATGGTGAAGATGATCATACGGATTGCGATGGTGTAGCCAGCAACCACCGGGCTGCCAAATGTGGAGATCACGCGAACCAGCCCGATCCAGCTGGCGGTGGCCACGAGAAACTGTATGATTCCCGTCGCAGAAACCCTCAGCAGCTTGAACATCACAGCGAGATTCAGACGCACATGTTTTCGCTGGACGACGACGCGGCTTTTGCCGGAGCCTAGCTGCCATAGCTGAAATAGAACGCCTATGCCACGCCCCGTGGTTGTGGCAACGGCAGCGCCGAAGACGCCCAGCCGCGGGAACGGTCCCCATCCATTGATGAGGCATGGATCAAGGACGATGTTTATTGCGTTCGCGAGCCACAGAGTCCGCATAGCGAGCGCTGCGTCACCGGCTCCGCGGAAGATCGCGTTTATCAGAAAGAGAAGGAAGATAACGGCTGAGCCGCCGAGTATCAGCTGCGTGTAGCGCGAATTGGCTTCGACGGAAGGCGTGCCGCCCATCAGCTGAAGTAAGTGGGGGGCCTGTGCAACACCGATAGCGCCCACAATCGCCGAGAAGATCAGACCGAGCAGGATGGCCTGAACTGAAGCTTCCGCCGCGCCTTCGGGATCTTTTTCGCCGGTTCGACGCGCAACAAAAGCGGTTGTAGCGATGCTTAGTCCGATAGCTACCCCGAAGACAAGCGTGAGTAAGGATTCGGTAAGGCCGACAGTCGCGACGGCATTTGAACCCAGCCGCGATACGAAGAAGACATCGACGATTCCAAACAGCGACTCCATCACCATTTCAAGGATCATGGGAATGGCGAGCAGCACGATGGCACGGTTCAGACTTCCCGCGGTGAAATCCTGATGTGTGCCGAGCAGAGCTTCTTTAAGCATGAGTTTGGAGCGTGATTTATCGCCGGAGCGAATGCTGGATGAAACCTTTTTCATTCGAGCGGCAGGCGAGCGGCACTCATGCGCCGTCTTGGCTCGGGCTATGGAGTATGGTCACAAGCTTGGCACGAACTTCGTCAGGGATTGCGATGGCCCGCTGTGTGTCCCGATCCACGCATGCTATCACCACCGAGCCTTTTGCGGCCAGATCGGCACCTTTGAAGGTACGGAATTGAAAGTGCGCCGAAGATCGCCCGAGCTTAATCAATGATGTTTCAATTTCGATCAGGTCATCGTGCGCAATGGCGCTCACGAAATCGCATTCAACGTGCACGCGAGGAAAGGCGTAAAAACCCCTCAGATCGTAGGTAATTCCAACAGTGCGCAAGAGCTCGATCTCCGCCGATTCAAAATATCGAAACATGGACGTGTAATGAATGCGCCCGCTTGCGTCGGTGTCGATGAAACGGATACGTGTTTGGAAGCGGAACGGTTCACGCTGCGGCATCTATCTCAGGATGTCATTCGGAAGTTAGCGGTCGTCTGCTTGATTTGTAACAATAGAGGTAGTTACCTAACGAAAACTGGCTCGAGCCCTGGAACATGGTTGAACGAGGGGGCTAAACGCGAGAGCTGCGGTAACAACCACCATCTTTCGGACTTAGGACCTATCTAACTCTGTTGTGAACATACGAAACGAAAAGTGGGGTGGCGGAGAACATTCCGCAAACAGGCTCGGTGAGCGTGTCCTTTCCCTACCGTTTGGCCTTGATTTCGAGGATCTGTATCGGCGCGAGGGACTGGTCAAGCTGGATGGAATTTTTCTTGATCAACTGAACCAGAGTGCGTCAGGATTGCATGGGCGATTGATGGAGGCTCGTCAGCGGCCGGCTGCACTGAATCGCAAACAAAGCTCGGAATTGATTGTCGAGCTAGCTCCGTATCTCGAAGACTTCATCGGAAATTTATTCGGTATTGAGGCGGAGCTTCGGGAGTTACAGTTTCGTCATTCCGATCTGGCGCCTCTTTACTCGGTGAAGCGGCGTTTCGTCCAGCGAAAGGCGCTGACTGGAGTTACGGTCGAGCGGGCGATGACGATCAACGGACTGACCGTGGCCGCAGAGCTCGAGGCATTGATGCAGGAGCCGTTAACTGAGGCGAGCTTTGCAAAGCACGTTGCGCGCTGGCTTGAGACCGAGCCCGAGCACGCTCAGCACCTGCAGCTTGCGACCCAGTACGCAGTCTGGGCCACGCTGACGCCGGAAGGAAAGGCGCGGAACAAAAGAGGAGTGCTGTTTAAGCTACCGCAGAAGCTCGATCCATATCATCTGATTCCGGTTGAGCCGGTGGTGAGCGATGGGCTGGTTCGATTGGAGCTAAGCAGCGACCATTGGCGTCACCGCGAAGGCTTCCAGTTAACAGATCCGGGAACGGATCTCACGGGAGCGCTGGACCAGGCCTACTACTGCATCAAGTGCCACAAGCAGGAAAAAGACAGCTGCTCGACAGGCCTGAAAGAAAAGAACGGCTCGTTTAAGTACAGTGTGTTTGGGGTACCACTGGCCGGATGTCCTCTCGACGAAAAGATCTCGGAGATGAACCTGGTGAAGGGCGACGGGAATCCGATCGGCGCGCTTGCGATTGTCGTGATCGATAATCCGATGGCGGCCGGGACGGGGCATCGCATCTGCAACGATTGCATGAAATCATGCATTTTTCAGAAGCAAGATCCTGTCGACATTCCGCAGGTGGAGACGCGCTCGCTCAAAGACGTGCTGGAACTGCCATGGGGCTTTGAGATTTACAGTCTGCTGACGCGTTGGAATCCGCTGAATTTTTCGCGGCCCTATCCGCGCGCAGGGACTGGCTATAAAGTTCTGATCGTGGGTCTTGGCCCTTCAGGCTTTACGCTGGCGCACCATTTGATGAATGACGGACACACGGTCTTTGGAGTGGACGGGCTGAAGATCGAGCCGGTGGTTGAGGATCTTTCGGGAGTGAATGCGTATGGGCAACCTGTTGCATTTCGCCCGGTGAGCGATGTTTCCGAGATCTATGAACGCCTGGACCAACGAGTGATGGCCGGATTCGGCGGCGTGGCCGAGTATGGCATCACGGTTCGCTGGAACAAAAATTTCTTGAAGGTGATCCGACTGCTACTCGAGCGCCGCAGGCAGTTCAGCATGTTTGGGGGCGTGCGCTTCGGCGGCACGCTTACTGTCGATGATGCCTTCGAGATGGGCTTCGATCATGTTGCGCTGTGTGCGGGAGCGGGTCGGCCCACGGTCATTCCGATGAAGAACGGTCTGGTACGGGGCGTCCGTCAGGCTTCCGATTTCCTGATGGCTTTGCAGCTGACCGGTGCCGCGAAATCTGAATCTCTGGCCAACTTGCAAATCCGTATGCCGATTCTTGTGATTGGGGGCGGATTGACCGCGATCGACACGGCGACTGAGTCGCTGGCGTACTACGTAGTCCAGGTGGAGAAGTTTCTGAAGCGCTATGAGCGGCTGGTGGATGAGCTCGGCGAGGGGGAAGTGCAGGCGGTTTGGACCACGGATGAGGCTGAAATTGCCAATGAGTTTCTGTTGCACGCCCGGGCGATTCGTGCCGAACGAGCTGTGGCGGCGCGCGAGGGGAGAAGGCCGCGTTTAATCGAGCTGTTGGATTTGTGGGGAGGCGTGACGATTGCCTACCGGCGGCGGCTGATCGATGCTCCGAGTTACACGCTCAACCATGAGGAAGTGGCGAAGGCGCTTGAAGAAGGCGTGAGGTTTGCGGAGTGCCTTGTTCCCGAGGAGGTGGAGGTCGATGGTTCGGGCAGCGCGATGGCAGTTCGCTTCGACAAGCACCGCTTCGATGACGGTTTGGGATTATCGCCAACGGGCGACAAGGTTGTGATTTCGGCGAGGACGATTCTGGTTGCAGCCGGCACTCAACCGAATACGGTACTAGCCCGAGAGGACGCGCTCAACTTCACACTTGACGGCCGGTACTTCCAGGCGGTAGACATAGACGGCCACCCAGTGAAACCAGAACGAATCGCAAAGCCTGCCGTTGCGAATGTATTGATTTCGATTAAGCCGGACGGACGGGCCATTAGCTTTTTTGGCGACTTGCATCCATCGTTTTCAGGAAATGTCGTGAAAGCCATGGCGAGCGCCAAACAGGGATACCCGGTTGTTTCAGCGGTTCTGTCGCGACTTGCGCCATCTGAACCTTCTCCGGCGATGCTTGCTGAGCGACTCAATGACGAGCTGCGGCCCGTCGTACAGGATGTTATTCGCCTCACGCCGAATATCGTCGAGATCGTGGTTCGCGCGCCGATTGCTGCCCGAGCCTTCAAGCCGGGGCAATTCTACCGGCTGCAAAATTATGAGTCTCTGGCTCCTCGAGCAGATGGAACCACTCTGGCGATGGAGGGTCTCGCGTTGACCGGCGCGTCGGTAAATTTTGAAAAAGGCCTGCTCTCGACCATTGTTCTTGAAGTGGGGGGGTCGTCCGATTTGTGCATGTTGTTGAAGCCGGGCGAACCCGTGATCCTGATGGGTCCGACGGGCACACCAACGGAAACGCCAGCGCAGCAAACGGTACTTTTGGCGGGTGGTGGTTTGGGCAACGCTGTGCTGTTCTCTATAGGTCAGCAGTTGCGCGCGTCAGGTTCGCGGGTCATTTACTTCGCGGGTTACAAGAAGATCATCGACCGCTATAAAGTTGAAGAAATCGAGAAAGCGGCGGACGTTGTGGTTTGGTGCTGCGATGAAGCGCCGGGATTCACACCGGGCCGGGTTCAAGACAGCGCGTTCGTGGGGAACATCGTGGAAGGGATGGCGGCTTACGGGCGGGGCGATCTGGGTGACACTGAAATTCCGCTCAGCGCGGTGGACCGCCTGATGGTCATCGGTTCGGATGGGATGATGCGCGCGGTGCAGGAGGCGCGGCATAGCGTGCTGCGGCCGTATCTGAAGCCCGATCACCACGCGATCGCCAGCATCAATTCCCCGATGCAATGCATGATGAAGGAAATTTGCGCGCAGTGCCTGCAGGTACACAAAGATCCGGACACCGGCAAAGAAACCGTCGTGTTCTCCTGTTTCAACCAGGATCAGCTATTGGATCACGTTGAATTCGGCAGTCTTCGAATGCGCTTATCGCAAAACGGGGCGCAGGAGAAATTGACGAAGCTTTGGGTGGACCACTGTTTGCGCAGTATTGGCGCGCGTCCGGCGCTGGTTGCACAGTAGCCTGAATGGGTCCGAGTAAAAGAACAATCTACGACGCGCTAATTGTTGGCTCGGGCGCGAGCGGCGGTTGGGTCGCAAAAGAGCTGACTGAGCGTGGCATGCAAGTCCTGATGCTCGAGGCGGGCCCTCCGCGCATCCCGACGCGTGATTTCACCGAACACGTCTGGCCATACCAGATGAAGTTTCGCGGGTTTCGCGATCAACAAAAGATGTTGACGGATCAGCCGGTGCAAAGTCTCTGCTATGCCTGTGACGAGTATACTCATCAGTTCTTCGTAAAGGATACTGAGCACCCTTACACGTTTCCTGCCGGTAAGCCTTTCATGTGGATTCGCTGCCGACAGGTGGGAGGCAGGACGTACTGCTGGGCTCGCGAAAGTTACCGGTACACCGATTACGAGTTCCAGGCAGCAAGCCGCGATGGATATGGCGAGAACTGGCCGTTCAGCTATGCGGAGCTCGAGCCGTATTACGACAAGGTAGAGAGCTTTATCGGCGTGAGTGGATCGCGCGAAGGGCTGCCGCAAATGCCTGATGGCAAGTTTCTTCCGCCGATGAATCTGTCATGCGGCTCAGTTCTCGCCAAGCAAGTGATCGGGAAACAGTTCGGCTGGAGGTTGATGCCGGACCGCGTTGCCAATTTGACCGTTCCGCATAATGGCCGGCCGGCGTGCCACTACTGCGATCAATGTCAGCGTGGCTGCTATACGGCGTCTTACTTCAACAGTCCGGCGGTCACTCTTCCGGCGGCTGCGCGAACGGGGCGCTTTAGTCTCATCAGCGATGCCGTCGTTAGTGATGTGACGATGGACAACGAAAGCAGGGCGACGGGAGTTCACTATATTGATCGCGTGACAAGGGATCATCGCGAGGCTCGCGCAAAGGTGATTGTGCTGGCCGCTGGCGCTCTTGAATCGACGCGAATTCTGCTCAACTCCAGATCCAGCCGGTTCCCCAAAGGCGTGGGTAATTCAAATGGCATTCTTGGCCATTATTTGATGGATCACTTCACGATCGAGGGCGCGGGCGGCGAACTCGCTTCGCTGAAGAGCTCGCAACGTGAGCCGGTGGGGAATCCGTGTGGTTTTCTGATACCGAAATACGCCAATACGGAGGGCCATAAGAACAGCAAGTTTCTGCGTGGATACCGCTTCGATGGGGATGCGAGCCAGCAGCTGTACGCACACGCGTTCTCGACCCCTGGCTTTGGAAAGCAATGGAGAGAAACAATGCGGCGTGAAATCCCGTATACATTTTCGATGGGAGCCCAGGGTGAGTGCTTACCGCGATATGACAACTTTGTGGAGCTTGATACGGAAAAGAAAGATGCGTGGGGCATTCCGGTGCTGCACATTCACGCCACCTACGGAGAGAATGAGCACGCGATGGCAAAGGCGATGTGGCAGGATATTGGGAATGTTTTAGAGGCGTTGAAAGTGAGGCATCCGACTCCTCCGAATGAGGGTCTGAGCGTTTTCGGCAAAAACATTCATGAATGCGGAACGGCTCGTATGGGTGACGATCCCAAAAAGAGCGTTCTGAATCGATATAACCGGTTGCATGACGCAAAAAACGTGTTCGTTACAGACGGAGCGTCGTTCGTCACACAAGGTTGTTATGAGCCGACGCTTACGATTATGGCGATTTCCGCTCGTGCTGCGGACCATATCGCTGGCACGCGCGAGAAGGGTGATTTGTAAGTGATGCCAGATCCTGAACTCACCCGACGATTGTGGATCTTGGGGGTCAGCGAAACCGCACTCGGACTAGGATTTGCCGGGGCATTGGGCGCCGATGCAAGCCAGCCGGTTTCGCTGCCACCCGGCCTTTATCAGCCATTAACGGATCATCTTGGTCATGCCTTAGAGAGCGCGGAGCGGTTCCATCCGATTCCTCCCGGCAGCCAGACGGATTATGTAAGACCCAGAACCGGCCCCTTCGAGCCCCTGTTTTTTTCGCCGGACGAGATTGCGGTTATTCGGCGCTTGACGGAGTTGATCCTGGGAGAAGGCTCTGGGGCAGGGAAAGATGGCCGGGCAAGTGTAGGCGAAGAAGTGGCGGAATGGATAGATCTGCGGGCTTTTAGTTCCGCTGGAACTCGTGCGGCCGCGTCGGCTCTGGATCCATCGCACCGCGCCGTGATGGTCGCCTATCATGGGGCCGCCTCTGTCCATGAGCTCGAAATATTCGATGCCCAGAAAATCTACCGCGAGGGTCTGGCATGGCTGCAGGAGGAGAGCAGATCACGGCACAAAACGGACTTTCTGCGCGTTGGAGAAAACGACCAGCTGGAAATTTTGACGGCAATCAGCGACGAGCCGAGCAACAAAGATGCCCAAACGCCTGGCCATCGGTTTTTCGAGCTAATTAAAGCTGAAGTAATCCGAGGATTTTACACGTCGCAGGCAGGCTTGAAAGAGCAAGATTTCAAAGGCAATGCCTTCTACGCTCGGTCTCCAGGCTGCAATCCGACGTAAGTTTTCACCCCCAGTACTCCGGAGTCATCGGATTCGGACTTCAGCAGATGAAGATGGGCGATGATAAAGAGTGGTGGGAAGCGCCGGAACATCGCGTAAAAGAACTCCGGAAGCTGTGGAGACACGGGCGGCTTCTTTGCCTGGGCAAAGAACGTTCGACGAGCCTTCTGTCTCTGACCGGTCTTTTCATCCGCACTTGTCCGTCGAGCAGCGGACGGCGCTTGTGCTTGCGACCCGGCCTGAATTGATCGAGACGCCGGTCCCGCGTGTAGCGGAGAATCGCCTAAAGGCAGTGTGGCTAATTGCGGCTGTTTTCCTCACTGCCGCGAGCGCCACCTTTGCGGTGGCCTATCTCCGTGCCCGGCGGTCAGCGATGGTGAGTGTGCCGCGTATTATCCAGGAAGTACCGGTTCGAAGCGCCGGCTTGGGAATGCGGGCCCAGGCGCAAGGAGACGCTCTGCTTCTCAGCTGGAACGGCAAGAATTCGGCTTTACAATCTGCCAGCAATGGCCTGCTGCAGATCGATGACGGCTCAGAACACCGGGAAATAGCTTTGGATCGTGGCGGAATCGCCAGCGCTTCGGTGGTTTATCGTCCTGTTTCTAACGATGTTTTGTTCCGCCTTGAACTTCGTGGCAGCGACGGCTTGCGGGCTGCTGAGAGTCTGGAAGTAGTTGGTACACGTACTCGCGCGGGTGATTTCGAAGCCCAGCGGCTGCCGGATACGCGTAATGCCGGAAAGAGTTTGTCCGAGGGAACAGTTGCCGACCAGCCCGGATCGAAAGAAAACGGATCGAAAGAAGTAAATACTGCCGATGCCGGTTTTCAAACCGTGACTCGAGCGACGCCGAAGCTCGGCCGGACCGAAGTCGCGGCAGTTCGGCCATCTTCCCGGCCGGCGGTCGCTATGCAGAAGCCGCCATCTTTCTCCATGAGCAGTGTTAGCGCAGGTCAGCCCTCGTCCTTATCGGGGCAAGAATTGCCTAAACCACCGCCTGAGCCCTCAAGTGCTTTTGGCCAAACCGCTCCGAGACATGGAATCAACACAGCCGCTGCGCCGGGCAATACGGCCGGTCAGCCGGCAGGTGTTCAAACGATGGGGTATGTCCCGCCGCGGCCAATTAAGTGGGCAGCGCCTTCGGCGAAAAGCCTGGGTGCTTCCAGGATCTCAGCGCCTACAGATTTCGAGATTAAGGTAAGGATCGACGAGTCGGGCCGCGTGACGGCGGCGCATGCCCTGCTTGACCGCACGAGGCACGACGAGACAGTTAGCGCTGCAGTCACTGCGGCCGTAAAGCAGTGGATTTTTGAACCAGCCAAAATACAAGGCAAGAATGTTGCGAGCGAACAGACGATCGTGATCCGGGTAGATCCCCGGAACTAGGGGTAGTAACCACATCCAACCGAAACCCTCCGTTAAGAAAGCTGGGCTGATCGACGTTGGCGGAAACCGACTGTTCTGCTTCTTAGTCGATACGTAAACACATGCCGACAAGGCACGAGCTATCCGCGAAAACGTCGCTTCAAGATAACCCCGCGGTCGCCTGAAGCCTGAGTGTCGGAGGTTCTTCGAAGCTGCATAGACATCCCCGGCTACTGCAAGCGGTGCCGGAGATTATTCAAATCGCAGCGCGGTTGCGGGATCGACTCGCAATGCACGTCGGGCTGGAATATAGCCGGCGGCAAGCGTCCCGGCACTCAGAACCAAGACAGCCAGTGCGATGGTCGGCAGGTCGGTGGGTCTCAGTCCAAAGAGCATTGAGGCCACCAGCCTCCCGGCTGCAAGCGCGGCCGCAACTCCGGCAGCCAGCCCAAGAACGAGCACCCATAGAACATCCCGCAGGATCACGCTCAAAACAGTCGTAGCCCGCGCACCCAGTGCCATTCGAATACCGATTTCGTTCGTTCGGCGAGCAACAGCATACGCCAGCGTTCCATAGATACCGATGGAGACCAGCAAAAATGTCAGACCGCTGAAGAATCCCGCAATATCCGCGACGAGGAACTCCCGGGCTAACTGTTGATGAACGCGTTTCTCTAACGTTGTGACTTCACCGATCCTTAGAAGTGGATCGACCTTCCGAACCGCGACGCGCACAGCGCCAGCAAAGGCAACGGGCGAGCCTGTCGTACGTACCTCCAGTGAATGGATTCCAGAGTTGTTTTGCAATGCCGCGAAGTACACGAACGGCGCAGTCGATTCACGAAGGTCAAGGTACTTTGCGTTCTTTGCAACACCGATGATTTCGTATCGCTCCTTATTGAGCTCAAATCGGTGGCCCGAGGCAGGCCGGTTACCGAAATACTGGCGCGCCATGGCCTGGTTGATAATTGCGACTTTCTGTGCAGTGGAGTTGTCCGCTTGAGAAAACTCTCGGCCCTCAAGCAACGGAATGCCCGACGTCTCAAAATAATTGGGTCCCACCCAATCTGCGCCCACCCGTTGAGTCTCCCGTGTTGGTGGATATCCATCGAACTTTAGCCCGCTGACTCCACTGCCATCGTTCGCCAAGATTTCATTGAAAGACACACTGGCGACATGGACTCCCGGGATGGCCTCTGTTCGCCGCAACAATGACACGATCACGCTCGCCCAATTCGGCTGGTACTCGCGTTGGGAGCTGACCTGAACAGAAAGGACATTGTTGGTATGAAATCCGAGGTCTTGGGTCTTTAGATTCTGGATAGTTCGAATAAACAGCCCTCCGACGACTAATAACAACAGCGAAAGGGCGATTTGAATCGCGATCAGCCCGTCCTTTAACCTCCAGCGCCGTCCACGGCGCGCGACGATACGCAAATTGAGTTTCAGCCCCGCCCCAGCGCGCTTCGACAAAGTCTGAAGAGCTGGCGCGAGACCAAATAGCACACCTGTCGCAACCGAAATCACCCCAGTGAATCCCAAGACGTGCATGTCAGGACGGAGGTCCACTGCGATCGGGCGGCCGACACCGGCAACCAAGCTCAGCAACAGCCGCTCGCTCCAAACGGCAAACAAAAGTCCAAGCACTCCTCCCAAGAGTGCCAGCAGCAGGCTTTCCGTCATCAATTGCCGAACGATGCGGCCGCGACTGGCGCCAAGCGCGAGGCGAGTAGCGATCTCTCTTTGTCGTGTTGCCCCCCGCGCCAACTGCAGACTAGCCAAGTTGGCACAGGCAATCAATAGAACCATCGCCACCAGAGCCATCACAATGTGCAAGGGATCGGAGAAGCTGTCACGCAGCCCGGAGCCGCCCCGTTCGCCAGTCTCCACTGAGATCCGGTCTATAAAACCGCCTCGCGACACGCTATCTGGGAGCTGCGGCAACAAAAGGCTTAAGTCCGCGCGTGCCTGTTGGACGTGAACCCCAGGCTTCAAACGTCCCATCAGATTAAGCCATGTGAATCCAGGCAGGTCCCTTCGCGACGTAGGCATTGAGCTCAGCGTTGCCCAGATATCGGGTGCTTCCCCAACGGTCTCGCCAAGGAACTCGGGTGATGCTACGCCGACGATGGTGAACGGCAAGCCATCCAGGTCGATCTGCTTTCCGATTGCCGAGGGGGACCCGGCGAAGCTCCGTTCCCAGAAGCGATTGCTGATGACCGCGACCTGAATGCCCTCATCCTTATTGCTAAACACACGCCCAATTAAGGGCTGAACGCCGAGCACGGAAAAGTAATTGTCTGAGACGACCTTACGTAGCGCGACTTCCGTTTCAGCACCCATCCCGACATCGATGCGTGCCTGGCTCGAGGCCCCGAGCACACCAGAGAATGCTCGGTTCCCGTTGCTTACGGTCAGGTAATCCTGGTAGCCAAAGTTATCGATCCTTCCGTCCTGAGAAAGCGTAGAGAGCACCACTAAACTCTCCGGGTGGCTGACTGGAAGGGTTCGCAGCAGGATCGCATTCATCAGACTGAAGATCGCCGTGTTGGCTCCAATAGCGAGCGCGAGCGAAAGCAGGGCGGTCGCCGTGAACCCGAGACTGTGGCGCATGGTTCGCGCAGCGTACCGAACATCTTCCCGGAGTTGCTCAAGCCACGTCCAACTCCACACGGCGCGAGCTTCTTCCGCCGCTCTGGTCAAGTTTCCGAGTTCGCGCCGCGCTTCTTGTGCGTGCGCAATTGCCGCAAGTGACTCGAGTTCTTCTCTCATGTCCCGTTCTATAGCGCGCCGGTGAGAAGGCACCAGGTACTTGAGCTTGCGTACGATGTTCATGACTTACCTCCATCGCCAATTGGTCCCATGATTTGTCCCACAGCCGACACGAACTCGGTCCATTTCGAATGTTCTCTGTGGAGTTGCTTGCGCCCTGCGGCGGTGACCCGATAATATTTTGCCCGCCGGTTGTACTCGGAGATCTCCCACTTGGCGGAGATCCAACCCTTCGCCTCCAGCCTCTTCAATGCCGGGTATAGCGAGCCGAACTCGATGTCCAGCGCCTCACCCGAATTGTTGAGAATCGCCTTGGAAATCCCATACCCATGTAGCGGGGCCAACACCAGCGTTCGCAACACCAGCATGTCGAGCGTTCCTTGGAGTAGATTCATATAAAGCTATCCTATATTTAGCCATTCTATATAAATAGCAACCATGAAATAAAGCCGCTCGGTCTAGCTGGCAAAAGGTAGGGCTGTGTAGGCAGCAATCGGACTGTGCAGAATACAGTTACTGCGCAGTTTTGTGGCGTGAAAGAGACCCTTATAGCGCGACAGAACCGTTCAAAGCGCACGAACGTGGTGGCAATCTGCTAAGGCGCAATTTTCGGCGGGATTAGATCCTCGGAACTAGTTCTGAGGAGCGCGAGCGCGAAGAACGGGCGGAGGTGCCTATGGGCCGCCGCTTACCGGGGTAGAAGTTCCGATAGAATTGGTTAACGTCACGGTTACGGATTGAAGCACGTTCGTGCTGCCGGATAACGTGAACGGAACCTGCAACTGGAACATGCTTCCGAAACTTTGGCTTGGCGCGCTCTGATACCAGGCAGTGTAGGGCGCGGTTAAAGGCACGGTGAAGGTCGCGCTTCCGGAAAATTGTGTCCCAGCATTGGCGGTGAAAGTAAAGTTAGCCGAAGTCATGTCGCGCGTTGTCGAGTAACCGGTTAACACAACGTCAAAGCCGGAAGCTGTCAGATTTGTGATGTGGACGCTGTTGGCCGTAATCACGGGAGGAAGCGGCACAATGGTTGCTGTCGCGGTGACAAGCGTGGGGGGCAGCACGCTCGCGCCGTTCGAGGTTAGACTTGTCAGCGTCACAGTTATAGTGCCCGCAACCGTTCCTTGCTGTATCGTTCCACCCGTGAGCGGCGAGACTATCGCAACACCCGCCGGAACGGTAAAGTTGAGCGTGGTTCCTCCAGCGGCAAACTGCAACGCAGGATCCATGTATCCAACGGGAAGACCGGCGACGCTGGGCGTGAACGCTAGGCGAAGGGTGCCCTGCAATGCAGTTGGCGGTGGGCTTGCGAATTGTATTCCCACGTTGAGCTGTTGCGTCGGCACGGTGGTCGAGTGCACGCCCGTGATCGCGATCGCCGGCGCGGTGATCGCGATCGCGACCGAGTTTGATGGCACGCCTGAGGAAAGCACAGAAATTTGTGCGCTTCCGAAACTCGCGATCAGATTTGCCGGTACAGAGGCTGTGAGTTGAGTTGCATTCACCACGGTAGTGGGAAGCGGCGCCCCGTTCCACTGGACCGTTGCGTCGGAAGCAAAGCCGCTGCCGTTGACCGTAAGCGTGAAGGCAGGACCAGCTGCGGCTACTGTGCTCGGGCTTATCGTGCTGATGACGGGAGCGGCAACTACCGCAAAGGTCAAGGCGTTTGAGGTAGCGCCGCCCGATACGACCGTGATTTGGGCTGTACCCACATTCGCAATCAGAGTCGCCGGCACCGACGCCGTTACCTGATTCGCGCTGATGAAGACTGTAGGAAGTTGCGTGGTGTTCCACTGCACGACTGCACCGGAGGCGAATGCAGTGCCGTTCACGGTTAATGTGAAAGCCGGGCCGCCGGCGGCTGCTGTGCTCGGGCTGAGCACACCGATTGCTGGACCTGCAACGATGTTGAAAGTTACTGCGTTCGAGGTGATGCCACCGGATGAAACAGTAATCTGAGCTGTCCCTACACTGGCAATCAAACTCGCCAATACCGGGGCGGTTAAACGGTTTGCGCTGACGAAGCTCGTCGCGAGCGCCGTTTGATTCCAGCGCACAACTGCACCGGAGGCGAAGCCGCTGCCGTTTACGGTCAACGTGAAGGCCGGACCACCGGCGGTTGCGGCGCTCGGGGAAATGCTGCTGATAGTAGGTGCTGGCGCCACAGTAAAGGCTACGGCGTTCGAAGTGACATTGCCGGACACAACCGTAATCTGAGCCGTACCCGCTGTTGCGATGAGCCTTGCCGGTACTGTGGCAGTCAGCTGAGTGGCATTCACGAATCTGGTTGTGAGCGCTGTTGTGTTCCAGTTCACAACTGAACCGGATGAGAATCCGGTCCCATTTACGGTCAATGTGAAGGCCGGACCGCCTGCGGTTGCTGTATTCGGAGAAATAGCACTGATGACCGGCGCGGGATTGATCGTGAAAGTCACAGCGTTCGACGTCACGCCGCCGGATAGCACAGTGATTTGAGCTGCGCCGACACTGGCGATGAGATTTGCTGGCACACGTGCAGTTAGGCTGGCACCACTGACGAAAGTTGTTGCGAGCTGAGTTCCGTTCCACTCGACAGCAGCACCGGATCGGAATCCACTTCCATTTACGGTGAGCGTGAATGCCGGTCCGCCAGCAATTGCGCTGGTCGGCGTGATGTTGCTGATGCTGGGCCGCGCAGAGATGGTGAAGTTGACGGTGTTCGACGTCCGCGTATTCGACAAGACCGTGACCTGGGCTGTTCCGGCAGTCGCAATCAGGTTGGCCAATACGGGAGCCTGCAGTTGGGTCGAGCTGATGACGTTTGTCGCGAGTGCTGAGCCGTTCCATCGCACCACGGAACCAGAAGCAAATCCTGCGCCATTCACTGTGAGCGTAAAGGCGGCACCGCCGGCAGTGGCACTGCTTGGATTGAGCGAGGTGATATTAGGATTAACGGGCAAGTTGACAGCATTTGATGTCACGCCGCCTGACAGAACAGCGATCTGGGCCACTCCCGCAAAAACAATCAAGCTCGCCGGGACAGCCGCCGTCAACTGGTTCGCATTCACTACGGTCGTTGCCAGCGCTGTTGTGCTGTTCCACTGAGCTGTCGCGCCGGGGGCAAACCCGCTGCCATTCACCGTAACGGTGAACGTGGGACCACCCGCGGCTATGCTGCTGGGGCTGACGCTAGTCACTGCTGGGGGAGGCAGTATCGTGAAGGGCACCGCGTTCGACGCCACGCCGAGCGTCGATACGGTAATCTGAGCCGTACCCGGAGTTGTAATCAGGCTCGCCGGCACGGCAGCCGTCAACTCATTCGCATTCACGAAACTTGTCGTAAGGACAGACGTGTTCCACACCACATTGGAAGCCGCAGTGAAGTTACTGCCAGCTACCGTCAAAGTAAAACCAGGTCCGGTTGCGGTGGCGGCATTTGGCGTAAGACTCGCGACGGTGGGAACGGGCGGAGGCGCCGGGCCGATAGTTCCCGAATACGCCTGTTGAGTTGTCTGCGGCGGCGCAGTGCTATCGGTGACCTGGACGGCGTAGCTGTACGCGCCGGTCGTAGTCGGTGTGCCGCTCACTGTGACGCTGGTGCCAATGGTGCTACTGAGCGCGATGCCGGGAGGCAAGCTGCCCGCTACGATGGCCCAGTTGTACGGAGCTGTACCCGCGGCCGCTGTGCATGTGGCGGAATAGGGTACGCTCACCTGCGTGGGACCCGTAGCCGGTATACAAGCGATGGTGAGCACCGGTACCTGCGCACTCGCGACTTTGACGAGGCACAGAAACAGGCCCAGAATGATCGAGCCCACTCGGCTAACGAGCGACAGATGAGGGAAACAACGATTGGACAGCCTACTCAATTGCCCGATCCTTGGCTTACGGTACGCGCCGCGGCAACAAAAGACACCACAGGTCCGTTAGGCCCCCAGACAAAGAGCCAGTACGTGCCGCCCTCTGGCGGAGACATCAGAAAGACATTCCGCACGCCGAGAGGCTCTAAAGCCCCCGGGCTGTTACTCACGTTGTGGACGCGTGTTACTCCTGAGGCGCGATCAATAGATAACACGGCGCGCTGTGCAGGACATGCTAGTAAAATCGTCTTCCCGTCTGCTGTGGAAGCCGCCGCTTCGGGCTGACATCGATCATCCGTAGCTGGTCCCAAAGCAACGGGAGTTGCGTTAGCATCCCGCAGGAATGACATCGTATTCAGGGTTCGATCGCAAACTATCGATTCGCGACTCTGTGCGACGAAGGCTAGAGCCGATATCTCTGGCGAGTGATGCACTGGCACAGGTGCGGCGTTCTGCGAGACCGAATAGACCGAGCCTGCTGCGTCCGAAATGAGCACGGCTCCGGCGTCATCGCTGACTGCAATTTTTTGGGGACCATCAGGTATGGCAAGATTTGGCACGTTCAGAAACAATTGTGGCGACTTGGGGAGACCGGTCAGCACCTGCAACTGGTTCGTTTGCCGCGAGTAGAGGGCTGCTGAGGTGCCCATCGGGCTGAATGCCAAAAGGTCTATTTGGCTGAGCGCACCAACAATCGGGCGAAGCGGCAGACTGCGGGTTTGCGTGGTGATGCCTTGCAGCAAAACCAAGCCGAGGGGATTACCCGGCGCTTGTTCAACCAAGGCATACGCGTGGCCCGGGGCGATATGAATTTGAGTGACGGTGGGGGGCAGCAGTAGCGGAGTGCCGAGGCGGGCAGAGCCGGGAATGCCTAAGATCGGCTGCAATCGTGCTGGAGCTTGGCTGGCGACGAATCCGAGCGTTGGAACGGAAACGCCAGTTGTGCTTCCGCTGTTCGCGATGGGAGCTTGAGCGGACAATGTGACGGCAGCGCCCAGGAATGCAGATACTAAAAACTTCATTTGAGAGCGAGCACCTGAAGACAATCAAGCGACTCCATTGGATTCGAATCTAGTGCGGAGCCCCCACAGTTGGTGGGCCGCCGACTCCAACCGTTGCGGTGCCTCCCGAGGAACTGCTATTCGAGCTCGAGCCGCCGTGAGATAACCCAAGCGCTGCTCCAACCGCTACCGCCGCACCTGCTGCAACAATCAGCCCAATCTTTTTCCCAGACATGGCGGAACGCTTGGTTGCGGGAGGTTCTGCAGACACTTGGTTGGACTGAGAAATGGTCGCATTCGCACTTTGATCGGCAAAGGCAACGCTTACCTGAATGTTGTAGTCCCCAGGTATATCGTTGGGCCGGAAATCTTTGGCCACTGCACGCCCGTCACTCCCGGTCATCACCGTCAGGAGATGACTATCTCCAACAAAGCTGCCACCGGGACCTTCATTCGGCGCGAAAAAGGTAACCATGGCACCCTCGACCGGATGATCGTTCTCATCATCGATCTCAACGGTGAAGTCGCGGGGCGCCCGCTGCTTCACATCGTTAACGGCTCCCGCACCGCCGATCACATTTATATTTAATTTTGCCGGTTTGGCTACTTGGCCGGGAGCAGCAGGAGTTGGGGCTTGGACAGCCAGGGGTCTCGCAAATAGTGGAAGCTTGGACAGCGTATAACTTGATCGGGCGGTCTGGCACTGAAGTGAGGCCGCAGCCAAGCATCCAATAAGCACGATATTAAAAGTTAAGAATTTACCGCGATACCCCATAAACCTCCCATCCGAAGACGAATTCGATGTCCTGATTGTAATCCGAAAAGGCCGGATAAGCCTACTGCGGAGGCTTTTTTGAGTACTATTGAACCCATATAGTGGCCGCTTCGGCGGCGAAAGGAGCTATGGAACGAGAGTTGCGAGAGGAGGAGGGGACTGCTTGATTAATCCTCGGAACTACAAAGAAAGTCATCCCCGGGAAAGAAAAAACCGCCGGAGGAATAAGGCCCCGGCGGCCGTGAATTACATCAGGAATGAAGGAGAAATTAGTCGCCCATCGCGGCGACTTCTTCGTGTTTTTCCTGCTCGACTGGTTTTACCGCCGAACCGAGCAGACCGTCCAGGGGTACGAACCCACCCTCGGGCTTCTTTTCGCCCAGCACGTGCTCACGGTAAAGACGCATCATCTTCTCGTCTTCCAGCTTCTTCTTTAGCAACTCGTCACGCGCACGCGTCTTTTCTTCGCGTGCATTCTTTGCGATACCCTTCACTTCAAGATCGTGCTGGCGATCCGCGTTCACATGCTCCTCGACAAGCACCAAGCTATGGTCCTTGCTCGCAAGCGGAACGGCCTTATTGCCCGCAAAAATCTCGTGACGCCCGTGTCCCTCGTACCACTTCGTCAGGCTGGCCGTCATGTGCATCTTCTCAATGATGTTTCTCCAACCGACGCCGGTGTTGTAGGCGCAGAAGGAGATCTCACCCTCCTGCGTGGCGTACGGAATGATGCACTGTTCGGTGCGGCGGAAATCGTAATTGAACAGATCCTGGAACCACATGCCCGCAATGAAAAGAAAGTTCCAGCGGTCAGCGCGGCGCTTCTCGATATCCGCTATGGTGCGATCGCCAGTCACCTTGCCATACTCGCCGGTCTGCGCCTTCTTGGACATCCCGAAGCACTTGTCGAACTTTGCGATCAGATCGGTGAGTCTGAAATGGGTCGGCGCGTTGAATGGATCGTAGTTCCGTAACAGGGCAAGCGTAACGCCCGCCACGGAAAGGAACCGCCCGCGTGCTGCGTCATTAATGCGCGCAATGTCCTTAGCCAATTGATCGGCGTGTAGGAACGCGGTAACAGGAACGTGCTCTTTGGTTTCCTTGTCGCACATGACCGCCATGCCGATACCGCAGTTGGGGTGGCAGCCGCAGCTTAGCTGTCCCCAATCAGCCGCTGGACCATGCACCAGGTCTGCGAAATCGGAGAACGTGCTCATGAAACTAATCGGGAACCAGTCGCGAATCGGCTCGCCGATCCCGGTCTGAGTCTTCACATCGTGAGCCAGGTGGGAGAGTGTATAGCGTTGCGCTTGGCGGCGCTCCTCTGTGATCGCTTCATCCCGGCCCGTAAAGGAAACCGGCTGGAACGAGAGGAACGGAATTTTCTTCGGATTATCCAGAGCAAACTGAACCACGTGTCCGACCTGCTCATTATTAATGCCGTTGAGGATGGTGATGACAGGGACTATGTCGACGCCCGCCTTCCACAGATTCTCGATGGCGCGCAACTTCACATCGAATAGATTGCCAACCGCGCGATGCGAATTTGCAGCATTGCCGATGCCGTCAAACTGCAGATACGCGTAGCGCAGGCCAGCTTCGGCTGCTTGCTTACAGAACTCGGGACTCTTTGCAAATTCGATACCATTCGTTGCCGCTTGAACGCTGTTATATCCAACCTTCCGGGCGTAAGCTACCGCCTCCAAAAAATGAGGAGACAGCGTGGGCTCACCGCCTGAAAACTGCACTGACATCTGACGCCGCGGCTTAATCGAAATGGCGTTATCCAAAAGCGTTTGGACGTCTTCCCAACTCAGCTCATGCACGAAGCCAACCTGGTTGGCGTCCATGAAACACGGATCGCACATCATGTTGCAGCGATTCGTGAGATCAATCGTCAGAACGGAGCCTCGACCGTGCTTGATGGTACTGGTGCCATGGTTGTGCAGAGTTTCGTCATTGTGAGCGCGAATGTCACGGCCCGGGAACACGTCTTCGAGATGTTTTGAAAACGCGGGATCGATCGACATCGTGTCTTCGAAGTGACCATGCGTCGGGCAGTCCTTCACCATCAGGATCTGGCCGTCGCGCTCGATGATGTTTGCCTTGATCTCACCGACCGGCTCGTTCAACAAAATTTTGTAATCGATTTCGCCGTCGACAATGCGTTTGCGGATTTCCGGGACGCACTTAGGACATAGCGAGTCAGTTTCACGCGGCCAGCCCAGGGGAGGCTTTGATTTCTGGTAGCTTTTCAGCAGTGGCTTGTCGGACCACTTGGGAGTGAAGGAGGGATTTTGCTTGACTTGGTTTAGCCCGTCAAACACCCGCCACGCCGCATTCGCGCCGACCGCAACTACCTTTTCGATGTACTTAACTGGTTTGTGCATGTTAGTAAACTTAGAGCCTGCTTGGATTTCCTCCCATGAGCTGAGGGGACGTCTCCCCGAATACCCCCAGTATAAATTTGGGGTAAACCCATTGATAAGGAAAAGAAGGCGAAGTGCGTGCTTTAGCGGTTGTATGGAAGGTTACGGAGTCTGAATTGATCTTAATTGAGCCCCGATGTTCTTACCTTTCAGCGACTTATGCATTCTTAAGGCCTCGCTCCCTCCCAGAGTATAGTTGAGGAATCCCAGCTTTGTTCATGAAGTTCCGAGTTGGCCGAACGCCGTACGTCGTGCTCTTGCTTTTTGCTGTGATCAGCATGGGCTATTACATTGCTGGCGTAACAGCCGTTTACCAACAATGGTTTTACGCGGCCCAGTATGCGCGGGTGCCGTTTGACGTTAACGATGACACGCAAAGTGTCGTCCGTGTAGAAACCGAGGGCAAGAAGGCTGGCATCTCCGCGGGGGCAATCCTCAAGGCGTTAAACGGCCAGCCGTTTAGTGGCGGCTACCAGCTGTTGAGAGATATTCGTCGCCTCCGCCCAGGCGACACGCTGACCGCCACGATCCAAACGCCGAACGGCCCCACCAAAATTGTCCCGATCCGGCTTGCGCCCCGGGAAGGGCCGCCTTGGAACGCGAGCATCGTGGCACTTCTCGTCACGATGCTGTTTCTACCAGTGCTCAGCCTGGTTGTGGGTTATTGGGTAGTCGCCGCCAGACCGCGCGATCCAAATGCCTGGCTGGTTCTCGTGCTTCTCGCCTTTAGCGAAGGTTTCTTCGGGAACCTGGACTGGAGATGGTGGGGCGGTGCCTGGTTCCTTCTGTTTGGTCTTTGGATCGTCGTGTTGCAATTCGTCAGCTTCCCGGCGCTTCTGCTATTCGGTTTCTATTTTCCTGAACGCTGGCGCCTTGATCGCCGCTGGCCATGGCTGAAATGGCTGATTCTGATCCCGCAGTTCGCCGCGATTCCCATTTCACTGTGCGTTTATTACGTGCAGTTCTTTCATGCAAGTTGGGGCCGCTCGGTCATACCGTTCGAGTTCGCTTGTGACGAGATTTTCAAGATTCTTCAACCGGTTTCGGTTCTTCTCTTCTGGTTTGCACTTTTAGATAAGCTACGGTCAGCCTCAACCGCGGAAGCCAAAAGGCGTTTGCGAGTTCTTGTCGCCGGTAGTGCTATATCTCTCGGGCCGCTATTAATCGCCTTCGGATTGCTGCCTTTTTTCGGATTCGATCCCCACCGTGGCTCCGCCTACGAAATAGTTGTTCCGCTTTTTGCGATTTTCCCACTCACACTCGCCTATGTCGTCGTCGTCCAGCGCGCGATGGACCTCCGAATCCTGCTGCGAATGGGCACCAAATATGCGCTTGCCCGGGGGACGCTTTGGGTGCTGCGGGCTGCAGCGATCACGCTAGTCATCATCCTTTTCAATAGGTCACCGGTCAGCTCCCGTTTCGCAGTTGCAGTTCGCATCGCCGCGCTAATCGGCGTTGTACTCCTGATGCGCTATCGTCTCTTCGCGCAATTTTCGCACTGGGTCGATCGCAAATTCTTCCGCGAAGCATATAACACCGAGGTCGTGTTGAGTGAACTTTCCGAGCACGTCCGGCAATTCACCGCCAAAGAGCCACTGATCGAAAACGTCACGCGACGCATCTCCGAAGTCTTGCACGTGCCGCAAATTGCCGTCTGGCTGCGCGGCAGCCAGGTGTTCCAGTTGCAGGAGGCGGTTGGCTTCCCAATGATTCAGCCCGTGGTCCTCCCAGAAAACTCATCAACAGTGCGAACGCTGGTACAGGCGAACGGGCCCATTACGCTCTATCGTGAAAATCCCGATGAGTGGTTTGTGGAAGCGGATGCCTATGAGAAACAGACGCTGAATCAGATCAACGCTGAAGTGTTGCTGCCACTTCCTGGACATGATCGTTTGATGGGCATCATGGCTCTGGGGCCCAAAAAGTCCGAAGAGCCGTACAGCCCTTCTGACCTGCGGCTACTGCAGTCTGTTGCCACCCAAACTGGTCTCGCGTTGGAAGTCAGCGAGCTCGCGCATTCTCTCGCCGCCGAAGCTGCACAGCGTGAGCGGATTCACCGCGAAATCGAGATTGCGCGTGAAGTCCAGCAACGCCTGTTCCCGCAGGAACTTCCTGCTATCAGCGGCATCGATCTTGCCGGCCGATGTCGTCCCGCGCAGGGTGTAGGCGGTGATTATTACGACTTCATCGCTCTGGAAGACGGCGAGCTCGGGCTTGCGATCGGCGACGTCTCGGGTAAAGGAATTTCGGCTGCGCTTTTGATGGCCAGTCTACGCGCCTCATTACGCGGCATGACCTTATACGGCTCAAACGATCTCGCCGAGCTTATGGCGAAGGTCAATCAACTGGTCTATGAAGCCTCGGCGAGCAATCGGTATGCAACCTTCTTCTTTGCGGTCTACGACCCGCAACGCGCGAGCTTCGATACGTCAACGCTGGCCACAACCCGCCATTTTTGCTGCGGGAAAGAGAAGTGGGTTTCTGCCGGATCTTGCGTTTGGAAGCTGGAGGTCCAGTGATTGGCTTGCTCAGGGACATTCCGTATTCTGAAGCTTCTGTGACACTCCAACCTGCCGATCTCTTACTCGCTTACACGGACGGCATCAGCGAAGCAATGACCGTCGAAGACGAGGAATGGGGCGAGGAGAGAATGATCTCAGCGTTTAACGGCGTGAGAGAAAGCTCCGCCGAAGAGATCCTTTCGGCAATCTTCCGTGCGGCCGATGAGTTTACCTCCGAAGCACCCCAGTACGATGACATGACGCTGCTGATCATGAAAATTCTTCCAGACCATAGCAGCAGCGAAAATGGGAATTGAAGGTGCCAGGTAGTGCCCATCACACCCCAGCAGGTAAAGGAGTTCGCTCGGGCTTGCGGATTTGAACTCGCAGGGATTGCGAGCGCCCTCCCCAGCGAGGACTTCGGGCGCTTTCAGGCCTGGGGCAGTGACGGGCTGGCGGGCGAGATGCGATACCTTACCGACCGGCGCGGCGATCTGCGGTCCGATCCACGGAATCTGCTGCCCGGTGCGCGAAGTATCGTCTGTGTCGGGAAGCTGTACAACACGTCACATCCGCATTCGACTGATTTGGCCGACTCTGACCGGGGCTGGATCTCGCGCTACGCCTGGGGTACGGACTATCACGACGTGATGCGGAAGGCACTGGAATTACTCGTAGTGCGAATTGCGGAACTGCATCCGGAACCGTTCGATTGGAAAATCTGTGTGGATACGGCCCCGTTGCTGGAGCGGTCCTACGCGCGAGCGGCCGGGCTCGGATGGATTGGAAAGAACACTTGTCTTATTAATCAACAGCAAGGCTCCTGGTTTTTTCTTGGTGAATTGCTGCTGTCGATTCCCTTGGCACCTGATATGCCGGCGCCCGACCGGTGTGGAACGTGCCGGCGCTGTATTGATGCTTGTCCCACTGAGGCGATTGTGCCGGCCACGGATGGCCAATGGAGATTGGATGCGCGGCTGTGTGTCTCTTATCTGACAATCGAGAAGCGCGGGCCGATACCGGATGAGTTAACGGGCAAAATTGCGAATCATGTGTTTGGGTGCGACATTTGCCAGGACGTGTGCCCTTGGAATGGCCGTGCGTCAGTAAGTGGGGACGCAACATTCGAGCCATCGCAATTCGCTCCGCCATTAGGAGAATTGGCTGAACTGACAGAGGAGGAATTTCGTAGAGTTTTCAGGAAGACCGCTGTGTGGCGAACCAAGTATGTGGGCTTCTTACGGAACGTCGCCATCGCGATGGGGAATGCGGGGGACCCGGCACTGCGGCAAGCTTTGGCAAAGCTGACCCGCCATGCGGATGAAACGGTGGCGGCCACCGCAAGGCAGGCGCTGAGCGCTTTCGACAAACGCCTACACTACATAGAAGATGCCCAGGTGGAAATTCGATGTGCCTCAATAGACGCGTAATCGCTACGTGTCTTGCCCACATCGCAGCCACCATTTGCTTGGCATTACCCTCAGGCGTCAAGTTGCAAGATCCGCTGACTAATCTGGGCTTCGTTCATTTTTATAACAACGAATTCGATGCAGCGATCGCAGATTTTGAAGCAGAAGTGAAGGCTCACGTCAATGATCCCGAGTCGTACAATCATCTGGCTCAGGCGATTCTTTATCGGGAGATGCTCCGTAATGGAGCTCTTGAAAGCCAGCTTGTTAGCGGAACAAACCCGTTTTTGCGAAGTCCCAAAATGGCCATCAGCACGCAAGACAAGACGCGCTTTGCCTATTGCGTGGATCAGTCGGTCAAGTTGGGTCAGGCTCTCCTTGAGAAAGACCCCCAAAATGTTCATGCCTTGTATGCGCTCGGCGTGGCGCACGGGCTTCGTGCAAACTATGCATTCTTGGTGGAGAAGGCGTGGGTTGACGCTTTGCGTGAGGCAATGGCTGCAAGAAAATTTACCGAGCAGATTCTCGATATCAATCCGAAGTTCATCGATGCGCAATTGATTCTGGGCATCGACGATTACATAGTTGGCTGCCTCCCGTTTCATATGCGTGCGCTTGGGTTCGTGGCGGGTTTTCGGGGCGATAAAGACCGGGGGATCCGAAAATTAGAAGAGGTTGCCAGAGCGGGTATCCTGAACCGTTACGACGCCGAAATTGTGCTGGCAGTTATCTACCGCCGCGAGCGCTTTCCTCGAAAAGCGATTCCGTTACTAAAGGATCTTGCAGCCCGCTTCCCGCGCAATTACCTGCTGCGCTTCGAGCAGGTGGAGATGTATAGCGATTTGGGGGACAAGAACTCGGCGCTACAGGTACTCGCTGAGGTTGAAGAGTTGCGCCGCGATGGAGCGCCTGGTTATCGGAACCTGCGCCCCGAAAAAATCAGATATTTGAGAGCGAACCTGCTTTTCTGGTATGGCGATCTGAATGCGGCTCTCGCGGATCTGAAGCAGGTCACTCAAAAAACAGCCGTGCTCGATCTTGGAACGGCAGTGATGGCTTGGCTGCGCCTCGGACAGGTGTATGATCTGAAGGGCAATCACAAACAAGCTGTGGAAGCGTATCGTGAGACTATGAAGACGGCACCGGAATCAGCGGCTGCGACGGAGGCAAAGAGCTATACGTCGAATCCATACCGTCGAAAACGATTAGCCGGCTAATTCAGTATTGAGGTCGACGCATGCAAACTCTGTCCCCTGTTGAACCTGGTACATCTAAGAACCAGCAGTACCAGCAGATCTGCGATCAATTAACCGAGCTGCTCGGAGATGAGAAGAACTTCATCGCGAACGCGGCGAACACTTCTGCGTTGTTGTTTCAAACGTTGCCGGACGTCAATTGGGTCGGCTTCTATATCGCAGAAGGCAAGCAGTTGGTGCTAGGTCCGTTTCAAGGAAAGCCCGCCTGCGCGAGGTTACCCATCGGGAAAGGCGTCTGTGGCACGGCCGCCGCTAAGCGTAAGACGGTTGTGGTCCCCGATGTGAGCCAATTTCCGGGGCATATCGCCTGCGATATCGCTTCGCAATCCGAGATTGTGGTGCCCCTGCTGAACTGGGGCAAGGTGCGCGGTGTGCTCGATATCGATAGCGCGACTGCCAATCGTTTCGATGACGATGATCGCGAAGGAATTGAATCGGTTGTGGCGGTGTTTCTGGCATCTCAAACCACCAATGACATGCCCGACCTGAGCGAAGAAGCGGCCGCCCGGTAAGCGAGTTCGTGGCGGCATTCGGTTCACCAGCACAGCAATTGGAAGAGCTCGCCATCCGGGCCCGGCAGCTTGCCGCTATAGGGCAACTTCAGGCTGCTCGAGATCAGTGGTTAACTGCGCTTCAGTTGTTGCCTTCGCGATCCAGCCAATATCGGGCAGTACAGCGCGAAATCGAAAAGATCGACGCAAGGCTCAATCCGACTCCCAAAAAGACAACGGACTGGAAGAAACGGCTTGGCCCATTAGGCATTCTGATCGCAGCGCTGATCAAATTTAAAACGCTTGCGCTCGTTCTGCTCACCAAGGGTAAATTCCTGATCAGCATTCTCGCGTTCGTCGGCGTGTATTGGAGTTTGTTTGGATGGTGGTTCGCGGTTGGGCTCTCGGGGTCCGTACTGTTGCATGAGATGGGGCATTACTTCATGGTGCGGCGCTTTGGATTTTCCGCTGAGTTACCCATGTTCTTGCCGGGATTCGGCGCCTATGTGAAGTGGAACGGAGCAAACGTCGATCCCGGGATTCGAGCGCAAATCTCTCTGGCAGGGCCGCTCTTCGGCCTGATATCGGGATTGATCTCGTATGGAATTTTTCTGCAAACGGGTCACGGCGTGTGGCTTGCTGTGGCACATTTCGCTGGATGGCTGAACCTGTTGAACCTGATTCCTGTTCTGATCTTCGATGGCGCATCGGCGATGACCGCGGTCGGAATGCAGGGACGATTGGCGCTGCTCGCGGTCAGTTTGGTGATGTGGTACATGTTGCGTGAAAATCTTTTTTTGTTCCTTGCGATTGGAACTGGCTACCGCATTTGGAAGCGGGATGTTCCTGCCCAACCGAATGAGGGAATCGCTTATTACTTCATCGGCTTAGCCGTCGCAAACGGTTTCCTAAGCTGGTTCAGCATGAATCGCGGGCAATTGCTTTTTCCCCATTAGGCTTTTAGGGTTCTTTCCAAAACAGCTCGGCATCGGAGCGCCGGACGTAATTGGCATCGAGAGCCGCTGGATCGAGCCAATTTCCACTTTGCCCGTCGATTTGTGCGCAACGAGCTACGGCGGCGGCCAGCTTGCGCGGGACCTCGACAAAGGGCGTTTCGGCGAATCGCGTCCCCTCCAGAGCGGTTCGGAACGGGGCGCCAGACATCCAGATGAACTCATATGAGGTCAGGACAAGATTTTCCAGCCAGGTTGAAAACTTCAGAACAGCCTCCGGCACGACAATTTCTAACTGTGCGTTATAGATGGCGGCAAAAACTTCGCCCCGGCGAGCGTCCAGCACGACAGCGCGATGAGGCAAATTACCAAACGAACTCATCGCTCTGAGGTTCGAAACGCCTACCGCGGGTTTACCCATCGCTTCAGCCAAACCCTTCACAGCCGACAGTCCCACACGCACTCCGGTGAACGAGCCCGGACCGCTGGCGGCCGCGAAACAATCGATTTGATCGAGTGATTTGCGGGCATCGCCAAGGAGCTGCTGAATTGCTTGGAAGATTAGATGCGCGAATCCATCTGGCGACTGCAGCGCATGTTCGGCTACGGTCTCGCCGTTGGCGCGTATAGCGAGGCTGCCGAATTCTGAAGTCGTGTCGAGCGCCAGGATTGTCACTGGTTGCTCATTGGGTTAGGCCGTAGACCTTGTCGAGTTGGTAGGCCTTGCCATTGGCGTTAAGTGCCTGAAGGCGCACGTTGAGGGTTTCTGAGCCTGACTTGAGGAGTTCTGGGGGAATGGTGAAATTACCAAACGAACCCATTCCCAGGACGCGGGCTCCCACTTCGCCTGGAACCACTTCGCCCCACCACACGAACTGCATGGAACGGGTGGCACGGTTAGTTCGGGTCACCTTAACTCGGAAGGGAGTAGGCACGATCGCGTTGATTACTTCCCCCGGAGGCTCAGCAACTTGAAACGGGACCTTTGATGGATCACTTTCAACTTCTTGAATGGGCGGATCTTGGGATTCGAAGTAGTATGAACGGAGCATGGAAGCTTTGCGGCCTTCGCGCGGGACCTGCAGAACCCAATCGTGCGAGGAATCCGGAGTCTGGCGGCTGAAAACTTCTCCTTTGTAGTCCTTCAATGGAATCTCTTCGCCAGTAATTGGATTTACCCAAACCGGGTTGTACTTGTGCTTGGGAAGAGTGATCTCAACAATGCCGGGCGTCTGAGCGTAGGCGAGATACTCAACCTCTTCAAGACCCGCGGCGCGGGCGCCATCGACATCAAAATATGGTTCGAGTTCCCAGTGCCGGGTACCGGAGACTACTTTGGACCAGGTTTGAACGGCTCGGACATTGGCTTCGTTCCGTAACGATTCATAGGAGACGCTGGGGTACTCACAGTTTGTGGTCGCGGTCCAGAGCTCGTGGCGAAAGGCATCGGGATCGGTGGCGTTGATGACGTGAATCTCCGGCGTTTGCGTGAACTGGTGTTCGACAGCTCCCAGCTCCGGGTGGGGTGAGGCTTCGATCAGGTAGTTCATCCAGCCGTCGGGAAGGAGCGGAGAAGAGGTGACACGGGCGTCAGTGGACCGGGGATGATGATAGGCGTCGTACTTTTGTAAAAACGAAGCCAAATCTTTCAACAGAGCGCGGCTGTCGGGGGTATCTTCGAAATGCTCGACGCCCTGCCACGTGACGTTCAACGCCCCATATCGAGCGACCAAATAACGAATGAGGGCGTCGCGCTGCTGCCAATTCCCAAGCTGGTCGGAGCGCAGAAACGATTCGTCGGCGAGCAGGAGATCCGCCGTGAGGCCGCGTCCATCGACTGCAAGGAGACGATTATCGAGCGCGTCGAAATAGGCGAAGTCAGGTTGCAAGTTTTGTGAGAGTGGTTTCGTGGGAGCGCGGACGGTGAGGAGCGTGCCGCGGACGTGAGTAAAGCCGTCGTGTTTGCGAGCATCAAGCCAGGTGTCAAAAGCTGATTGGTCGATCGCAAGGAAAGGTGCTGCGGCGGCGAGCCACAGGTGAGGGTGCTTATTGGTCGTCCACCAATGACGCAAGTTGGCGACAGCGACGAACCCGGGGCTGCCGCTCTCGGCCACGCTGAAACTTGATTCCTGACCGTCATACCGTTTGATAACACCTGAGACGCGATACGTCCACGCGCCAGAAACGGTGGGCGTGAAGCGAACGCGGAGAGTATGCCCTCCGTTCCAGAACGAGCGAATCAAGTAAGTAATGTGTTGAGGGGAGCGGAACTCAACATTGAGAATTTCATCTTTGTAAGGCGATGTAGATTGCGGCAATTCGCCGTCGCGCCAGTCGAACGAGAGCTCACACGGCGAGAAGGCTCGAGGTCCTTGCGAACACGGAATAGGCACAGCACCGCCCGCGGGTCCGACTATTAAAAAAGCTAAAGCGGCGGATGCGCAGAGACGCAAAACACGCATATATCCCCAAGAATAACGTGGGAGAGAATAAAACGTTTTCTGGTACTCTTGTTACTTAAGATAGACGGGGTTTGCGTTCAGAAACTTGTAACTGAGCGTATGCGTCTCTACAATCGAGAGGCGGATACTCAATCGACCGGGTTGTCGATAAGAAACAGCGAGGCTGCTTATGGACATCATTGGTGACAGAAAGTTCGTAGAAGTTCCAGGCGGAAAGACGCACGAGCTGCCACCGCTGCTGGTGAAGACTGTGCCTGGGATCAAGCGGCTGGACAAGATGATGGATATCGCGTCGGACATCATCGAACAGGAAGACATGGTTCCTTCGGTAGCAGGCGATAAGATTGCGGACGAAGAGTCCGTTGAGCGCCGCAAAATGGATCTGGCACTTAACTTAGTCGATCAATATTTGGGCGTACTGTGTCACTGGCATTGGGGTGACGCGGTGATCGAATGGATCCGCCAATGCGAGATCACATTTGGCACGCGGCTGGAACTCCGGAATCTTTTGAAAAGTGATGTTTGGCCGCATGCGGGGCGCAGCAGCTTTGTGACGCTCCTCGAAGATAAAGATGTGAGGACCGAAGGAGTTCAATTGGAGAATGCAGTTGGGTTGAGGCTGGCCTTTCGGCAGATGCCGCCGATCCGCTGCTGCTCCGATCAATTTCTGTTTTATCTGAACAAGTCAGTCGCCGCGACGGCTTATCGCACTTGGCTGGATATGACTCCGAGTCCGATTGCTTCATTTCCTCCGGAACGCTTCGAGTTCGAGATCGTGAACATTTCGCAAGAGATTCATTAGTCGTGCCGTCCGGCATGCAGGCTTGCGGAGAAGGCCTCGAGGAATAAGAAATACTCAGGGCGACGACACCGTGATAGCTGTGCGCGAAAGAGCGATCACGAAATCACAAGAAAGTCATTCTTCACCGGAATCGCTGTTGCAAAATCCCAGGCGGGAATGCTCGGCGACGATCGTCTGGTCGCAACGGGCTGTCCGGTGCGATCGAAGATTTGCCAACCGAGAGAGCCTCCCTTTTTCCACCCTGTACCTTCCGTCCAGGCGAGTAGCGTTTCGCCACGTCCATTGATGGCAATCGCTGGATGCTTACGCTTCCCCCCTTCTCTGGGTGCGGCAACGGGTTTGCCGATTGCTCTGTTGCGAATGTCGACCGTTGCAAAATAGACTTCATTCTGGGTTTCCCAGGACAGCAGAACACGCCCGTTTCCCGAAGCAAGAGAAACCGTGCTCATGGGACAGGCGCCGATCTGCCAAGGGTGAAGATTTACCGCTTGAAAGGTCCTACCTCGATCGCGCGAGGTCAGCAGGTACATGTCGCGATGGATCGTCTCGCGGGCGCTGCGGTACAGCAAATAGAGATTGCCCTCGGCGTCTGCTAAGGCGCCCATCCCACAACAGCCACATGCACCAAGCTCGGCGGGCGATACAGGTGTTTCCCGATCAAATGTCCTGCCATCGTTCATCGACGTTGAAAGCCACACGCGGCGGTGCCCTTCACCCTCGATGGGCTGGCCATTCTGCTGTCCTTGAGCGTGCCAAGCCACAAATATATTTCCTTGTGAATCTGCCGCCACCGTGCCGCCACCATCGAGACCGCTCGCGGTTGTCATCAAATTCCGCTGCGGCTCAAAGCCGTCATTTCGATCATTCATTCGGGTGTAGAGCATGGGGACCGAACTTCGCGGCCCCTTGGGTTCGGCTGCTGATGAACCGTTCCAGGCCACATGAATCCGGTCAGACCTTCCAAGTGCCAGGTGTGCTCCCCTGACGGTCCCAAGAGCGATAGCACTTCCTGCGTGGCTGTTTACGCGAATCGGAGCACTGAACTCGTGGTCTCCCGGGAGCTTGCGCGCGTACCCGATGTCGGCAGCTGCTGGGTCGCCATACAGATAAATCAAATGAATTACTCCCCTGGAATCGACAACCGCTTGAGGCTGCAGACCTCCCTGAGGAGTGCTGATCGACTGAATGCTGGATTCTTGATCGGCGCGCACGAGCAGCGCGGAGCCGAGCGAGGAGATGAGAAAGGAACGCCGGGAGGTTTTGGTTGGCATAGAACTCTCCTCACTTCACGGGTTCAATCGAAACGACCTTGATGGCCTTCTCATCCGCGTTTACTGTTCCCGTTACCACGACTTTCTTAGCGGGAAATTGCGATGCCTTCTTCTGATCGCTGAGTTTCCAGACATCTTTGCCGTCGTAGAGCGCATATTCGCTTGAGCCTTTGACGCACATCTTCACGCATTCATCATCGGGAGTGCCCTTCATCATGTCGTGCTTGGCACCGCACATCGTGTCGGTAATCACACCCGTATAGGATTGCGGCGCCTCTGCTGCGGTGAGCAATCCTGCGACGCTGAGCGCAGTCATCAAAATTTTCATAAAAGCATTTCTCCTTTTCCAAAAGTCTTCTGTTGGCTGAAGCAGCATCAGTGCGCCTTCAGCCGGAATCTAATAAACACATTTCCGCCGATCGGATGGTCGCCGTAATAGGGCTTAATGGCGGCTGGCAAGGAATAGACTTCGACGTTGGCACCTATGCCGGTTTCGACATTGCGGAAGATGTCGAAGTCGCGAATATAGCCGATCGTGTATGCACCAATCCGGTACGTGCTGCCGTATAGGACATCCAGGGATTCCTCGATATTCGTCTGCCCGGCGAATAGCTCGTCTTTATCGACAAGCTCAATTCGCCCAGTAATGAAATTGTTGCGATGGATCGGCAACACCGATTCAACCGTGTATGAATTCAGATTGCGCTTGGTGTCGGTTTTGTGGTCTCGGCCCCAGATGAAGCTGGAGGACCAGCTTCCGCCTGGTAAGGGTCTGGAGTATGCAATAGACGCCGTGCTGCGGGTTTGATCACCCGGCTCAAGGATCTCCGGATGGGTCAGGTGCCCCACCGAGACTTGGGTCGCCCAGTTTTTGCTAGGGAAATACCACAGCCGGGTTGACCAGGAATTGATTGGGCCTGAGTCGATGTTCCAGCGAAATTCATCAGGTTCGGATCCATAGAAGCCACTCACCTCAAGCTTGATCTTTTTGTAAGCTACCCCCGCTGTGACAACCTCGTTGGCAATGTGGGTCGAGTCCTGCCAGTGATGGGACAGTGGAGCCTGAGGCAGCTCCATCGCTGATGCCCTGTGGGGGTAGGCGACAGGTCCCAGGGCCGGGTCACCGACCGGCGCGAAGTACAGCTCGAGCGTGGTGTTCTCACCCAGAGACAAGGCGTATTGAAACCCAAGCGACATGATGAACTCATGCGGGTGCTGCCCGTCCAGAATCGGTTTTCCGAAGGCGGTTTCGCCGGTCTGAAACAAAAGCGGATAGCGCCGGTTCGTGATGGTGGCGGGCTCCAGACTCAGCATGACCTGTACCTGAAAAGCCCCATTGTTTCCGGCGCGGTGCTCAGCGTTCGCCATGAACCAGTTTGTGGAAAAAAGTTTGTCACCACCTCGTGGTCCAGATTGTTGGGTATCGTTAATAAATCCCTGCCCCATAAACATCGCGTTCCAGGAGCCAAGTGGTTTCATCAACATAGGCATTGGCCAGCCGGCCGGATTCACTGCCGTTCCCGACGACAAATTCATGAGGAACATGCCAGCGGCATTCATGTCCGCCATCCGCATAGCGGGCATCGACATAGAGGAATGATCGTGTGCATTCGATTGAGAGCTGTCGTGATTCATGCCCGGCATCGGCACCTGAGGGGAAGCAGAACTTTTTTCTTGATTGCTATTCGATGAGGACTGCCGTGGTTGGTTCTTGATCTTGAGAGCGCTACTTCCATCCTGCGCGTGCAGAATGGCGGGGATGGCGCTGCAAAGCAGGCCTACCAGGAACCGCTTCAGCGGATTTGTTCGACAAAAACGACGGCAATATCCTTGGAACAACTGAAAACTCCTGTCGCAGATCACGTATGAAGCCGCTGCAAGCTGGTTCCCAGCGAAAGCCCAAACTGCCGCGATGCCTCAGCGGCGTGGCAGCATCGAGAAGCAATAGCCTGGAGGTCTACTAGCTAGGAAGCAGGCGCGTGTGAGCGACTGAGGTCAGATGCGAAGAACGACGGTAGAAATCGCCCGCACACCAAATGGAGATGGGCTGTGAACAGCGGCTTCGGGCCCGCACTCGAGACAAAGGAGAGAAGTTGCAGAAGGAAAGAACTGGAGCACCACGAAACCAGGAGAGGCCAGGTGCGCCGCAGGAGAGTGGGCTGTGTCCGCGATCGTCAACGGATGCGAACAGGCGATCGGAGTGTTGCTCGCCGGGCTATGATGCCCATGACATGGCGGGACGGTACTCGGTGAAGCAGTGCGGCACGGGGCAACAACACACGCCACCACGCAATTTGCACTGCTGAAGAGCAGCAGCATTGCCAGCAGGACAACTGAAAATTGGAAAGAACGACCCATCTCTTCCTCATTTTATATGATCAGGACCGCGATGTCCGCTCCAGCTTACAGCGCTGCCTGGGCGGTCTCCTCACGTGTCTCATCGATCAGATAACGCAAGCTCAGTTCGCATGACCTCGGCACACATTTCACGCGCGTTCTTCTGCCGTTGCAAAAGCCGTTTTTCCAAAACAAACCATGAAACCGTGCTGTATGCCAACGTGGCAGCAAAAGCTGCGGCGAACACTGCCCACCGATTCGAAAACTGCCGCTGTGCTAAGACGATGAAGCACACATGGACAAGATACATCGAGTAGCTAATTCGCCCCAAAAACCGCAGGAAGCATAGCCGCAGGAGCGCAGGGAAGAATCCCTTTCCTTGAAGTGACCAAAGGAGAAGGCCAACTGCGACCGTGAGGGTGAGGCTATACAAAACCACATTATTGAACAGACTGTTGGAACCCGTTCGAAACGATGAGTAAGTGGAGAGGCTGACAAGTGCGCCGCCGGCACACCCGACGAGCGTAGGGCCGAGCAGCGGTATCTCCCGAATCATGTCAGGCGATTTGCGCCACAGTAATGCAATGAGAGCACCTGCTGCGAGCAGATCCATGCGAACGGCATGAGGTGATAGATGGGCGCTGAAGTGGTAACAAAAGAGGTTGCTATGCCACGCAGCACGGGTGCGAGCACAATGAGCATCGTGGCAGTCCAGAGGAGTGCCGTTTCCGACAGGAAGAGAATGGCGACTGGCCATAGTAAATAGAACTGCTCTTCGACGCCGAGGGACCACAGCACGTCCAGGCTTGGGTGGGGTACGCTGTGGAACGCGCTGGGAATGTTCGAGGCAAAAAACCCATACCAATACCACTGCTTAACCCAGGCTGTTCCAAAAAGCACTGACGACAGTACTAGGAGCAGGTAGTACGGAATGAGAATTCTGCGAGCGCGGCGGGCGTAAAACCCGCTGAAATAGCCGGGCCGCAACTTCCGTTCCAGCAAGATGCCGGTTATTAGGAAACCACTGAGCACGAAGAAAATGTCAACACCCATCCAGGACAGGGGTAAGGAGAAGGCGTGATAGAGAAACACGCTCAGGATCGCAAACGCCCGCAGCCCGTCGAGTTCTAACACTCGTTTCGTGCTTTCTTTCTCGGCTGGCTTTAAATCCATCAATTTAACGTTCACTTGGAGACATAGCGCTGGACGCGCCGGGCGGACATGCCGTTGCACCGCGGCTTTACTGACCGTCTGAGAGAGGTGTGCGTCAGGCATGAAGCGATTCTCGCTGAAACGCCGCTCTACGTCAGTACTTTAGTCCGCAGCCGCCGTACGGGCAATGAAGACTACAGATAGCCGATTATAGCTCACTCCGGGAAAGCCTTAGCCGAATCTGTCACACGGTTGTTGGTCTTTGTCGGGCAGTGGCCGTCGGGTGCGGCGATGCTTATCGCACTTGGCTCGATATGAGTCCGAATGGTCTGCCCTCTAAGGTTTCGCTCCGGCGAGCGATGCGGTCGCGAGCATTCCGCCTAGCCCCATCGTTTCAACTGCTGAAGATGGAACGATTACCATCGATCCCTTTTCTTTGATCGCTTCGTAGAGCATGTTCATTGCGCGCAGGTGCAGAGCCACGGGATTGTTTTGATAGGTCAATGCAGCTTGCGAGAACTTCTCAGAGATCTCAGTTTCGGCTTGTCCCAAAATGTTGCGGGCCTGACGTTCGCGCTCGGCTTGCGCTTGCCGAGACATGGCGTCCTCAAGCGCTTGTGGGATACGCACATCACGAATTTCGACGGATTGAATTGTGATGCCCCAGGGCGTGGTCTTTTCATCCAGGATGCGTTGCAACTCGCGGCCGAGTGACTCACGCTCGGTGATCATCTGCGCGAGTTCGTGACGTCCGATTGACTCTCGCAGGCCGGTTTGCGCGCTCATCGTAATTGCCTGCACGAAATCCTCGACTTCGAGGATGGACTTTTCTGCATTCCACACCAGCCAGAACACGATGGCATCCACATTTACAGGCACAGTGTCGCGTGTGAGCGTCGATTCGGCCGTCACGCTAGCCACCCGAACGCGCTGATCGACGAAGCGGCTAAGAGTATCGACGACGGGGATCACGTGGAAAATGCCGGGTCCACGCAGGCCAATGTACCGGCCGAGCCGCAGCACCGCAACCTTTTGCCATTGGTCGGCAACCTTGATGGAGAACAGCAGATAGACACCGACGAGCAGCCCGATGATGAGGGGCAATTGATTTCCGGTCACCTGATTCCCAAGAGCGGCCGAAATCCCAGCGCCAGCCGCAACCGAGATTACGAACAGCGCCACCGCGACGCCGCTCATCTGTAATTTGTTCCTGTCCAGCTTCATGACGTCATCTCCTCTTTCTTTCAAAATCGTTTTGCATGTCTTGCAGATGCTCAATCAGCTCCTGAAGAGTAAAGCCGGATGCTCCAGCACGCGCGGCGAACTCACAGGCGAGCTGATTCAGACCCCGCTGCCGCTGTACCTCATCGTGCTTCACTTTTTTTTGGCTGATGAATGTGCCGGTGCCTTGCTGCGTGTCGAGTATGCCGCGGATCTCGAGCTCACGGTAAGCCCGCAGTACGGTGTTCGGATTAATAGAAAGATCCACTGCGAGTTGCCGTACGGTGGGCAATTGATGACCTGAGGCGAGCGCTCCGGCAGCAATTCCGGCCATGACCTGATCGATAATCTGCCGATACACGGGGACGCCGCTGCGAAGGTCCAAGCGGAACTGGAAGAGCTTGTTTCCTTTTGCGGCAGGCGATATCATCTACACATATAGTGTACTAGTTATATAGTACAAGTCAAGCGAAAAAGACTAGCAGAGGAGCATTGACCCGTGGTTTCCCCGGCGCCGTAGATCTCTTGGCGTCACTTACTAAGTTGGTGGATAAAGTGGCAGAGCGGGAGACCTAGTAGGAAGCTCGGTGCTCACTTCAGCTTCGCGTATTCCTGCTGGGCTTCCTTCAGGATCGGGATGTCGGGATCGGCGTCTTTCCAGAGCGCGAGGAAGTCCTGGTAGGCAGTGCGAGCCCCCGCTGGATCGCCCGCCATTGCGCGCGCACGAGCCAATCCAAGGTGGGCGAGAGCGCCGATTGCGCTATTGCCGACAAGGCCGGGATGACCGAGGATCTTTTCAAACTCCACAGCAGCTTCCTTGCCCTGACCATTTGCGAGGTATGCCTGACCGCGCACGTATGTGGCCTGCATGCTTCCCTCGTAACTCAATTCGTAGGTTAACGGTGTGCGCAACAAAGCAATCGCCTTGGCTGGTTCATTACGTTTGAGCTCTATATGCGCACGTATCGTCGGCAACCAGTAACCCTGCATGATGGTATCCACGGGAAAGTTCTGATTCAGCTTGTCGATGAGCTCTCGGGCTTCAGCAACATTCTCCGTTTCGGCGAGGGCCACCGCGGTTGTAATCAGCACATCCCGATTTTTTGCTAGTGACAGTGCCGTGGCGGTCGCCTCACGGGCAGCAACTGTATTGCCGAATTCGGCCTCTCGCAAAGCCGCAGCCGTCCACCACCACGCGGCTGACTCTTTGCCCTTATTTCGCTTTGCTGAATCCGCGGCCCGCCGGGAGAGTTCGCGAGCCGTCCGCAGGCGACCATAGTAGGCCTCGGTGTTCGATTGGACACCCAGCAGCACGTCCTCAATGCCGGGTTTACCTGTTGCCCGAGCAACTTCCTGCTTCATAGTCAGTTCACCCTTCTGGAGAAATGCGAGCGCATAGCGTAGTGTAGGGCGTAGCTGTCGAGTGTCCGCTGCGCAGCTTGTGCGATGGTGGCCTTCGCCTCGTCCAGCCGCTCAAGGTGAAGGTAAGCCAACGCCAGATTGGTGTAATCAACCTCATTGTCTGGATCGAGACGTGCAGCCTCCCGGTACTCGGCTGCGGACTTCTCGTGCTGTCCCAAAATGCCGTAATTGAAGCCTAAGTTGGCGTGCGCCTCTGCGTCACGAGGATAATCGTGAATCCATTGTTCATATTGCTGGTTGGCTTTCTCCAGGTCTTGAGTGACAAGGGAGTAGTAATCTGCACTTATGGCGAACTTTTCCCGCTCACTTACTCTGCCGCGCAGTTCATATGCCTTACTAATATGGTCAGAAGCGAGGCTCCTTTCGCCTAAGTTGTAATAAGCATTCGCGAGCGCATCGTAAGCTAACGCAAATTCGGGATCGAGCTCGACAGCACGTTTCAGGAACGGGAGAGCTGCCGCGGATCCTTGTCGGTCGATTAATTTGAAACCTTCAGTGTAAGCTTGCAGAGCCTGCAACGATCCCGTTGTAACCTGCTCCAGCGGCCTGTCAAACTTCTGGATAGAAGGGAGCGATTCGCCCAGCTTGGTGCGCATGTTCCGTGCCCCTTCCCCCAACGCCTGCAGCACTTTTTCCCGGTTCTCCGCTTCTATCTCAGTACTTCCAAGGGAATCGCCCGTCTGGCAGTTCACGGCTTTCAGTCCAACAGCATAGTGGCTCCCCAGGCTGGCAATGGAGCCGGCGAGCAGCGCCTTGCTTCCCGTGCGGATGCAGATCTCCCGAGCTGCTTCCTGAGTAACGCGCTCGGCTGCGGAGCGGCCCATCAGCTTAAGAGTCGCGCTCACTTTTTGATCTGAGAGGACGTTAAGAAAAGGCGATTGCTCTAAGTCAGCCGTCAGCGCCTGCTTCAGAGTACCGTCGAACACAGGATCGCCCGTGGTGTTAGCAAAGTCGGCAAGGACAATGGCGTCCTTTTCCGTAAGTTTCCGGCTTTGCCGAGAGCGCCAGAAGAGGCCCGCTGCTGCGAGCGCAACGAGTAAGGCGACGCCCGCAAGGACCTTCCAAAGCCGCGGCCAAAAGCGCACTCGCTGTTGGGATGATGAATCAACAGCCGATGCGGCGACTGCGCTCTGCGGCTCCTCAGCTCGCGAAGCGCTGTGCGCGACCGTAACACCCGACGTGGTGTCTCGTTTTAACCGCTGTAAGTCAGTCCGCAAGTCAGCGGCAGTTTGGTAGCGAAGTCTGCGATCTTTTTCGAGTGCCTTGTTGATAATGCCTTCCAGCTCCGCCGGCAAATCGGGATTCAGGCGCACCGGAGCCACCGGCGCGCGGTTCAGGATGGCATCAAAGATAACGGCCGAGGTGTCGCCGCGAAAGGGCAGCGTTCCAGTAGCCATTTGGTAGAGCACAACTCCGAGCGAGAACAGATCAGTACGCGCATCCAGATTTTTCCCCTTCGCCTGTTCGGGCGACATGTACGCGACAGTTCCAATGGCAGTCCCGGGACTGGTCAGATGCTCTTCACGGACCACGGTAGCTGCTGAGGCGGCGATGGTTTCCGTGCTCGCGATCAGGACCTTTGCCAGCCCGAAATCGAGTATCTTGACGTGCCCGCGCGTGGTTACAAAAATGTTTGCCGGCTTGATATCCCGATGTACGATCCCCTTGTCGTGCGCTGCATCCAGGGCCTCGGCAATCTGTATGCCAAGTTCCAACAGCTGTTCCAAATCTAAAGGCGATCCGGTGATGACGTGCTTGAGAGTGCGCCCCTCAAGACACTGCATAGCGATAAAGGGCTGGTTTTCGTGCTCGCCAAAGTCGTAGACGGTGCAAATGTTCGGATGATCGAGAGAGGAGGCGGCCAATGCTTCGCGCTGGAAGCGCTCCAGAATTTGGGGATCTCGGGCAATCTGGTCGGGCAGAAACTTCAGCGCCACGAAGCGATGCAGACGCGTGTCCTCGGCGCGGTAGACCACGCCCATGCCGCCTCCGCCCAGCTTCTCAAGGACGCGATAGTGCGACACGATCTTGCCGGTCATACAACTTTAGGACGCAGGTAGCATGGCATCGAGGTTATCTATGATGATCTCCATTGGACTTGCTACAAGCGCCCAGGTTACGCCCCTTTGACTCCGGCAGATTTATAGATCTCGGCCATCCACTGCATATCGCGCAGGCCTTCTTCGCCATTGGCTTTCGGTTCCTTGTTTTGCAAGATGCATTCAGCGAAGTCGTCGGCCTCCAACACGAATTGATAGGGATCCTTTTGGTTATTTGCTTCATCGATGGGAGGCTCGCCTTCAATTTTTGCCGTGAGGTGAAGACCTTGGTAGGCGAAAGCAGGCTCCATGTGGATCATGCCTTTCGAGCCGTGCACACGGAAGAAACCGGGCATCTCGGCGCCGTAGGTCGTGTTGCAGCTTGCCACAACGCCGGAGGGAAACTTCATGGTCCAGGAGACGTTCTCTTCGACTTCCTTGAATCGGCCATCGCGATCGATTACCGAAGCGAAGCCTTCTATGTGGGCGGGTTCTTCGCGCGTGAGATAACGGCACGCATTCAGGGAATAGATACCAACGTCCATCAGCGGACCGCCGCCAGCTAATTTCCTGTTAAGCCGCCAC
>JBPCJX010000172.1:0-48058 GCA_051004875.1 Bryobacteraceae bacterium | reverse complement strand
CTCCGAATCGAGGTGCCCTTCAAAGATCCAATGGAAGGTGCTGTGAAGGTCGCCATCAAAGCAGGTGGCGCGGAAGCCAAGGCCAAAACAATCGAAGCGTAAACGAAGGCGAAGCAATTCACCTGTGGACGGTTCTGCGCTATGCAGTGGAGGACGCCGTCAATTACAACTTCAATTGTTCCGTCAGAGTTGTAATCGAAACACACAGAATTGGTTCCTGATAATCGGTCATCAACGCTCGTGCGAATTCCAAAGCCTCATCCTGTGTTGAGCAAGAGCACTCCTAACACGAGGAATCCAGCCACATCCTTACCAGCCATTGTTTCAGATCGGACACTCCTTAACTTGATGCAAGGTTTAGCGGCCTTGGGGAAAAGGCAGACGGGCGTCGCTTTTACTTGATTGCCTCTTCGGTTATCTGCTTCTGAGCTTACCTTTTTCCAAACCGCAGATCCAGAAGAAAGCCGAAACGTGCTGGAACCTATTATCCCACCGCTTCAACGTACACGCAGATCCGTCGAATCCTGGCCGGATCGACGCCAAGCAATTGGCGGCTAAAGGCGATCAAGAGAAAAGAGCGTAACATTGTCGTTCATGGCGAACACTCAACGGAAAAGCAAAACCAACAGTTCGATACGGACGAAGGTCGTTGCCAACCTGCCTTCGACTGTGGAACTCACGAAGCTGAATACTAATAATTCAATAACAATTCAGATAAAGAGCGCCGAAACGTTGTTAGGAACGCTTGTGATGGGCCGTGGCAGTGTTGAGTGGTGGCCGCGAGGAAACAGAGTGAACACGCTTCGGAAGTCTTGGAAGTCGTTTGCCGCGATGCTCGATGAATCGATGAAGTAAGGGCACAATTTCGGATGGTAAACTTTGGCAGTCGCTACGACGCACTCCATGCTGCGATCCAGAACTCAATCATACAATCCAATCATCCTTGAATCTGCTCTTCAAGGGTTAGAGATCCGACGCAACAAACTCGATGAACAGATTGCCAACCTTCGTGCCCTTTTAGGCCGTCGCACTCCCGGTCTTCCAGCACGTTCCGCTCCATCTGATTCGGGCCAAAAGCCACAACCAAGTCGGCGAAAACTGAGTAATGCGGCGAGGAAACGGATTGCTGCCGCTCAGAAGAAGAGGTGAACGGCAATGAGGGCCGGGCCAAATACTAAACAGAAGTAGAAAGCAAGCTGGCACGAACTGCCGCGCAACAAAATAATCATTGTCGCAGTCGAGCTTCAGGAGATGGTCCAACAGGACCCCTCACATAATCGAGGAAGTTCTAGGTCGCAGTGAAACAGCTATTTCGTTGACACCTTTTCCTTTGATTCGCGATAACCTGCCCCAACCGCTTCCGCTTCTGTCATGTATTTCCCGTTCTTGGTCTTGCCGTACCATCGATCACCCTGTCGATGAAAAATCTTGGTTTTGGGATTTACCCAAACCATACCAGGACCGCCCTGTTGATTAGACTCGGCAGAGGCACTGCTTGCGCTCGTCGTGGGATGAGAGGTACTGCGCTGTTCTCGTGAGGACGGCTGAGAAACAGCAGGGGCGTTAGAATTGGATGATGCAGAGACAGTAACCCTACCGTCGAGACCCTTGATAGTCCTCTGCGACACTCCTGCTTTTGACAGATCCGCTTCGGAACTATAGGGTCGGCCAGCAATGATCTTCTTAGCAGTTGCAGAGCCGACGCCAGGAAGCGATTCAAGCTCGGCCTCACTCGCACTGTTTAGATCGACCTTAGCGCCATTTGCGGATGCCTGTTTACTTGACCGCTTTGATGTGCGGGTGGTCTTAGATGAGCCAGATTGACTCTGGGCCGTGTCCGCACTCTGAATTGCGAATGCAGACGCGGGTACAACGCTTAGAATAGCGATCATCACTGCGAATTGTGGAAGTTTTCTCGTGGTCATCAAACAAAGCCAGTCCTTTGTGAAATTATACTTCGCGTTGATTAGAAAATCTTTCCACACCCGACGTGAGCGATGAAGCTGAACTGCTAAAGGCGGGGCAGCTTTGGCTGACTCGAACGCAGCCGTCCATCTGTAAGGAAACAGAGTGAACACGCTTGGAAAGTTATGAAAGTTTTTGCCGGAATGCTACACGAGTTTATGAACTAATTCGGAGGTGAAGACAGATTACTGAAAAGCTTCGGGGCGGACTGGCGGATCTGCCTCTTGTTGGTGTTTCCTTGCGTGCCCTTCCATCGCCTGAAGTACTTAGCGTGGAATTTCCGTTCGGTCACATATTCCAACGAACATTGGCATTTTGTTGCACATTGGCAAGCATAGACGCATTCCGATTCCTTGGGGTCTGCGGCCATCACATTTCTTTGTGTCCATCTTCCAAACGACCCGAAATACGGAGTAGCTCTCAACTCAAATGAGAGGTGTCTTATGCAATAACTTTGGGTAGCTTTGGGCATGACCGTCTAACAGGCGTGGATCACGAAATCACGTCCCGCTGAAGCACTTTCGCACCGTGCTCTTCGAAGTGGCGCACCTCAGAATCCTTGGCTGGACGAAGCGTCTGCCGGTCTCCAGAGATTGCGTGTGTTGCTGGACGAGAAATACTGGCCCGTCCCGAAATTTGTGTATTCCGTAAAAGCCTGTCTTTTCGGTCAGCGTGTACAAATTTGGTTGGAACATTCTAGTTTGCCTTTAAAATGATCGCCGGATCGTTATGCGTCCCTTTGAAGATTTGTGTCTTTCGCGAGTGAAGTATCTCGGTGCCAATGTTTACGGTTCGGTTGCAGTTTGCACCGGCGAGATTCAGCCAGAGATCTCGTGTGCCTCTCGGTACCGATTGTGGTGAATCGAGCTTACCGTTGAAGCGTGTCATTGTATGCGTCAGACTACATCTCACGATGGAAGGCGACGTTCACTGCAACTTGGTCTTAGCTGTTGCTGATGACCAGCGATGGAAGGAATTACCAGCGGGACTGCTTGCGACCGTAACCGCCGCCGCTACTGTTTCCTCGCCCCGTGCCCACCCGAGGTCTTTGGACGGGCTTCATTGACGTTCAGCGTTCTGCCGCAACATCCGTCCCGTTCAAACACTAATTGCTTGGTCGGCTTCGTTCGCGTTGCTCATTTCGACAAATGCAAAACCTCTCGCTTGTCCCGAGTCGCGATCTGTCACGACGTTCACGCGATCAACGGTGCCGTGGGTTTTGAAGAGTGAACGAATCTGCTGTTCATTCGTCTGGAAACTGAGGTTTCCTACGAAAATATTTTTCATTTATTCTTCTTTCTGATTTGAGAGCGGAGCGAATTCCGGTGGCGATTAGAGTTGTGTCGAGATTGGCGGGACCATCAAATGCAGACTAAGGGTATCACAAAAAACCGTTGGCGAGTTCAGGGGGTCTGCCCACTGCGCCTTATGCATCACCTTCGTTTTGAAAGCCAGTAATTTTGAAGGTCGGCGGTGATGTCGGCATAAGCGTCGCACGCAAGTTCAGTTTCGGGTTCAATCCACTGTTCAGAAATTGCAGGACGACGCGCTTACCCTAATGCTTAACCTCTTCAACAAGTGGAACATAGTCGCCATCGCCAGTAACCAGCACAGCGATGTCGAAATTGTCCAGGAATGCGTGGACCAACATATCTTTTGTGAGTGCGATGTCAACGCCTTTAGCTTTTTCTTCCCGACACGTTTTTTTGAATACGCAGGGTTGCATTCCTACATTCCAGATCTTCTCTTCGAGTTCCCGAATTTTGTCCAAATCTCCACAGATGCTCGTATAATACGTGGACCGGATGACGTTTATGATTTCAAGCTCGTTATTCGGGTTGAAAATCGGAGCGGGCAACGCTTTGGGCAGAGGGTAATTGATGTTGTGATGCTCGAACCACAGGAAGGCATCCTTGACTATGAAACCTCCCGTCCGACAGCAACACTTCCGACTGCTGGAGCAATTCTTGACCACGAATGCACAGATTCTCACCGTCTATGAAGACCATCACCCGCTGCATATGTAAGAGGCCCGTCTTCATACATTGTTCACTAGTAAATGCTTGCATTCCAAACTTCGGGCTGTCCCATGTGGCGTAGTGGTAGAGACTTCCGGTTCTTCACTCGCTCGGGTCGCTCACACGATAAAATCGAGAACTTAAATTAACAATGCCAGTCCCCAACTTTCAAGATTTCTTTGGTCCCGTTCTCCAGGTGACGGCGGACGGAGCCGAGCAAGCGAGGATTGACTTGCGGGAGAACGTCGCGCAAGCTCTAAGACTCACGTTGGATCATTCGTGATCCGGTGCTCGATGAACCGCACGTCCGTTTTGGATACCGTGCGGATGAGGAGAAAGCGCATTAACCTAAATTTGCCCGGACGAATAAATTGCAGTTCCGAGACGTACTCGGCGGTTGCTGCATCTCATCGATAACGTGAGTAGTCCTGGAAACGGACGCAGTCAAAATTTCGCGCTCGATTTCGACGCGACGGAGAAGGCGTTCGAGGATATCAAGCTTTGGAGGCACCGCGTCGTGGAGCTTCCAACGGAGACGCCATATTTCTACAACATGGTTATGTCGCTCCTCGACCACATGCTGCGTCAACGGCATTACCTCGGAGTAGGATACAAGAAACTCAGTATTCTTCTGGCTTGGGCTTGCCGCAACTTACTCGAACTTCGCATCTACACTCGCTATGCCCTTCAATCATCGCAAAATTGCAAAGATTTTGCCGACGATATGTGGGTGGATGCGATACAGATTTTTGAAGCGCTCAAAGGTTGGATTCAGGTCAGCGACCCTGGAATCGTCACCCCCATTCTGGACGAGACCATTGCCGACTTTCGGAATGAGAAGAGACGGCGTGGCATAAGCCGAAAGAAGTATCTCGACGTGCGAACCATCTCAGAAAATGTCGGCTTGCGCCAAGAGTTCACATACATGAATAAGGTGCTCTCAAAACTCGTACACCCTACCGCGTTCTCTGTTCTGACACCATTGGATCATGACGTGCTAAATCGCCTCAAGCTGCTCATCTTCAATGCAGGGGTCGAATATGCGCTAGACATCTATGTGGAGATCAAGTCACATGTTGACAATTACGGCATGGAGCCGAAGTAAGTTTGGCACAACGTCAAGCATCTACTTCTTCAACCGCTCCTGCCGAAGAACATCGAGCTTGCATTCCTTGCCGTCCGCATCGAGCACGTAAAGCTTTAGCCTTACTCTTGCGAGTACTTGATGGTTTCGCCCATCACAAATCGACAGCCGTGCTTTCGGTTCATATCGCTCTCCTCACAACCCCGTGGCTCGGAAAGCCAACGCTCTTTGCAATTTTGTCGTCTACTATGTAAACGAATTCTGCGCCGACGATAAGCAGTTCTGTTTCCTGAATCGCCATCTGATGAATTTGGGTCTGAGCGCTCGTGTTGGCGTGCACCGTTGAACCGCCGCCATAATCGGGCGACGCTGTTCCCGTCGTTGTGGCGGTTGTGCTGGCTCCCGTTTGGATGTAGGTACGTGCAGACTGAGAATCGAGAACTTTTCCGGTCTGCCAGTTACGATCTTTAGCGATCAGGGCAGACGCAGCCCAGAACAGGACTATGATCGGCTTTGTTGTTCGCAAGTTTTCCAATCGGAAAGTAGTTCTAATGATAGTCCCGTTTCGGCGACTTGTGTGAGATCCGATCCAAGGCCCAATGTGAGCGCGAAAACAGTGACTACCTTCGAGACAACGATCACGGCCCGATCACTGAATCAATATGCGCTTCGAACACATGGAACGACTTGAGCCATGTGCCGTCTGCGAATGCCCGTTGTACTGGTTAGCTGGCGTGGAATGGCGATGTGTGGAATGTGTGCCCTGCCTTATCGAGAACGCGATCATTTTGAAGTTCGGACGCAACGGCTGAGATCGCGGGAGCCAGATTTGGGTAATCGGGCAGCTTGATCCAGGTCAACGCAAATAATTCAGTAGCGGACTTCGGCCAGATGCGTTAGTTCCGGCATTGATTCTTGCCACGTCAATGGGAGATTCGCGGAACTTGGGGATGTGTTAGCAATCACAAAAAACCGCCAACCGAGAAGTACCCGACTGGCGGCTTCATTCTTTGGAGGAGAATTAATTTACAAAAACTAGTTTAGCGTGCATTGTTGTGCAACCGTTCGGCAACAGGGAACCGCAAACCAGGAGGAGTTGGGCGGCGAGTCATTCAGTGAACACCGAAAGGGCGCAGCACATGAGCGCCAATCGAAATGGTTACATCGCATACCTTGAGAACATTCTCGCAATCGCTCCCAGCCGCCGTCCAGCACATCGCCTATGTCGCTACGCCCAATGGTCACAGGGCACAAAAAGAACGATCTGGGTGCGCGTGGGCGCGATCAGCGATGTATTACGCCAGAAACGCCCGTCTCCAGGTCTCCAAAAGGCGTGTACAGCCACAATGTAAATCAGGCGCGAAGTAATAAACGTTGGCACGTTGCTCGTGCCGACTTCCCTTTGATCGATGCGCCGGATCAGCAATACAGCCACAACAATCGAGGCCGCTATGAGAAACCAAAAGATTGCCACGCGGACATTCGATGAAGGTTTCTTGGCTTGATCCACCGGGGATGTTGAGGGTTCAAAAAAAAGCGGGCTGCTTTCGCTGGCCCGCTGCTTTGGAGGAGAGGTTTAGGTGTTGGTCAGATGTCTAGTCGCGTCATTGGTGGCTGGACTTTAATCCCGCGTTTAGTGCGTACAAATTCTCAGGACCGAGTCCATGATCGAACCTAGCATACGAACATCGAGAACGCGTCATTGGTCGATACCATCGTTAAAATCCTTACGATGTCACAGATCACCCTAAGTGACGGACGGAGCATCGATACCACAGACATCGAGCACGTCACGTTCTTTCCTAATGACGGGTTACGAATCTTAATTGAATTGAAGAACGGCGGAATTCTCAGGCTCTTCGGCCCAGGCGTTGAGGCCGATGCGATGTTGCTCAAAGAAGTGAGAGAGCGAGAAAAGTCCAAGCCGACAGTCTTTTCGGAGCGGCGTTTCAGGCGATAGAAGCTTGGTCAAAAATGTGGTGGCATGATTCGAGTGCGATTGTGAAAGTTGAGGCGGACGGGAAAACTTGGACGGTGGATCAGGCAAAAGTTCGGGAATGGAAAATGACCAAAGGATCGACTCAGAATCTCGAAGGCGCGGTCATGGTTCAAAAGTGGTTTAAAACCAAAAAGGGCGGCCACCATTTCGGGTGGCCATTTGAGCGCCGCATACTTGCGTAATTTGGTCAGATATTTGTACCCGTGCTACCACTTTGCTACCACTTTTTGCTGTTTCCGGGTGACATGAAACGGTACAGCGTGGTACGAATCGGTACACGCGCTGTCGCGCTAACCAATTGAAGCGAAGGGCTTTTAGACTGGGTTCCCTTGATTTGAAAGTACTTACGGAACTAGCTGGCGGAGAGGGGGGGATTCGAACCCCCGGTAGACTTTAAAGGCCTACGACGGTTTAGCAAACCGCTGCTTTCGACCACTCAGCCACCTCTCCGGGTACCGGCGGGTCTTTTGCAATCGTAGCATGAGAAAAACAGCTTTAGCTTTTGGGCTTCTTCTCTAAAATCCTCGTTCCATTGGCATTGCCAGCGGCGCGTCAACCAGGAAATCCGCCTCGCGTACCTCAACCATCGCGTCCCGGATGGACTGTTCGGTGGCCGGCTCCGTGGTTACCACAAAGGGGAGGTCGCGCCAGTTCTCCCGCGGAAGCTGCAATACTGCGTCAATGCCAATGTCGTACTTCGCAAGAATGGTCGCGAGCGTTGCGATAATACCGGCCTTGTCTTCCACGCGAAATCTCAGATAGTACGGCGATTTCTGTGTACGGACTGGCGGTGGATGGTGATCGCGTAGCTGTTTATGGGCAAACGGACTCACTCGTTCCGGGCTGCCATAGCGAATCTCGCGAGCCACTCGCATCAAGTCACTGACAACCGCGACTCCCGTGGGCTTTGGACCCGCGCCACGTCCGTAATAAAACGTGTCTTCGCCATACGCTCCGCGAACCCAGATCGCGTTATACGCACTCTTTACCTGAGCGAGAATTGCAGATTGCGGAATTAAGCTCGGCCGCACTGAGAGTAACAGCCCTTCCTCAGTCTTCCGCGCCAAACAGACCAGCCGGATTGTATGTTTCAGTTGATGCGCATACTCAAAGTCGACCGGCATCAATCGTCTGATGCCCTCCGTGAAGATGTCCGCGGGCGTCAGTTTCTCACCGAAAGCGAGCGCCGCCAGGATTGCCAGCTTCGAACGCGCATCCAGACCGTCGACATCCGCGGAAGGATCCGCTTCTGCATACCCCAACTGCTGCGCCTCGCCAAGTACAGATTCAAATGCTGCATTCCTGTTCTCGATCTCCGTGAGGATGAAATTACTGGTACCATTCAAAATTCCGTATAGCTCAATCACGCGATCGCCCGCGATTCCTTCCCGTAACACGGTATGAATCGGGATTCCGCCGGCAACGCTTGCGTCTATCGCAAGGTGTACTCCGTTCTGATTGGCCAGGCTCCACAACTCCGCGCCCCGTAGTGCGATCAGCTCCTTGTTAGCCGTAACAACCGACTTCCGAGCTAATAAAGCCTCCTCAACGACATGGCTCGCTGTCCCTAAACCACCGATCAATTCCACAACGACATCGATGTCAGGGTTGGACACGATATCACGCCAATTTGTAGTTCGAACTACGCCTTCACCGAATGCGGAAAATGCTTTTTCATGTACAGTGCGGCTGCAAACGGCTTTGACGCGCAGTGGAAAACCCAGCTTTTCTTGGATTGATTTGGCGTTACCAGCTAAAACTTCCAATGTCCCGCGTCCCACATTGCCGAGGCCGATTAGGCCAAGACTCACTTCAATCCCGTCCGGCGCCGGTACCTTTCGGCACGTCATAAGTGGCTTATCATAGCAACCGTATGGGCCTTTTTTTAATCGGGCCGCGCGGACAGGGAACTGTAAGTGCCTGTTCTCGTCGTACTGTTTTGCTTTCGTCGATTGCTTCGGCGCTGTTGTGCGCGAACGGGCAAGACGGCCAGGAACAGCAGCCAGACCGGCATCTCCCTCCATTCCCTAATCCTGATAAGCGTGATAGGGACCGGAAGCTTCCGAATGGCAAATCACAGAACGATGCGATCGCCAGGCAAAACCACGAGAAAGCACTCAAAGATGCGAACGATCTGATCGCTGTTGCCGGGCAACTAAGAGACGAATTGCAGAAAGCGGGGAACTACGTGGTGCCAGTCTCATCTGTGAAGAAAACTGAAGAGATTGAAAAACTCGCGCGACGCATTCGCGGACGGTTGAAAGATTGAAGCGAAGTTGTTTCGCGTATTCTGTATGCACTCCAGTGTTCCGCGTGATAATCTGGCGTGACAGTACCAGTTCAGCCATAAGTAATGACTGCAATCCGCGAAAAGAAACAGCTCATGAGTGCTTCCGAGATCGATCGTACATTGGTCCGTCTCGCGCATGAGGTTTTGGAGAAAACCGCGGATCTGAACCGCCTCGCATTTATAGGTATTAAGCGCCGCGGCGTGCCGCTCGCGCAGCGGCTTGCATCAAAGATCGAGAGCCTTGAAAAGCAGACAATCCCCACGGGTATCCTCGACATCAATTTGTATCGAGATGATCTCTCTACAGTGGGCGAACGGCCAATAGTCCAGGCAAGACAGATCGATTTTGCAGTCACGGGCAAGGATATCGTTCTCATGGACGATGTGCTTTATACCGGACGGACGGTTCGCTCCGCTCTCGACGCTTTGTTCGATCATGGTCGCCCGGCGCGCGTCCAATTGTTGGTACTCATTGACCGTGGTCATCGCGAGTTGCCCATCGAAGCGCGTTATATCGGCCGAATGGTCCAGACCGGCGCAAATGAAATCATCGAGGTGAAATTTCAAGAGATCGATGGCCAGGAAAAAGTCTTGTTGGTGGAGAGAGTGGAGGATCCACTTTCGCGTGAAGTGAAATAGCGACCAGCATGCGGCGGGGTCTGCTCGATATCGAATCCCTCACGCGCCCCGAAATTGAATCTATCCTGGCTCGTTCCAAAAATTTTCAACCTGCTGCTGGTGAAGGTTTTAAGCGCCTGGATAGCCTGCGCGGCCGAACCATCGTAAATTTGTTTTTCGAAGCATCCACTCGCACGCGCACGAGCTTTGAGATCGCTGCGAAACGGCTTGGTGCCGATATCATCTCCATCACAGCTTCGGGGTCTAGTGTCTCGAAGGGCGAGTCTCTGGTAGATACGCTTAACACTGTGGCTGCGATGCGTCCAGACGCTATCGTGATGCGCCATTCGGCATCGGGCGCGCCGCATTTTCTCTCGCGCTACTTACCGATTCCGATTGTCAATGCCGGTGACGGCACGCACGAGCATCCGACCCAGGCACTGCTGGATGCGCTCACGATCATCGATCGTCGCGGAACGCTTGAGGGACTGCGCGTCGCTATCATCGGAGACATTGCCCATAGTCGCGTTGCGCGATCCAACCTCTTTTTGTTGTCAAAATTCGGCGTCCAGATTGTATTGTGTGGACCTGCGTCTTTGCTCCCACGCGATATTGGGCGCCTCGCGCCTGGTGTGGAACTCACTACCGACATGCTGAAGGCGATTCGGGATGTCGACGTGATTATGATGCTGCGGGTACAGTTGGAGCGCCAGCATGAACCAGCGTTCCCAATTAACGAATATTTTCAGTTCTTCGGACTCCGCCCGGAGCATATCGAACTCGCAAAGCCGAATCTCATCGTGATGCATCCCGGACCCATTAATCGTGGCCGTGAGATCTCTTCTGAAGTAGCCGATTCGCAGCGCTCAGCCATCCTAAATCAAGTTGAAAATGGAATCGCGATCCGCATGGCCGTCCTGGAGCGAGTCTTTGCCGCATGAGCAGGCTTGTCATTAGGAACGGTCGTCTGGTGGATCCTTCGCAAAACCTGGACCAAGTGTGCGATTTAGGCATCGAAGACGGCGTGATTCAAGAAATTGGCGCTGCCATCGAGGGGACAGGCGCGGAAGAGTTCGATGCGTCCGGCTTGATCGTTGCTCCCGGCTTCATCGACATGCACGTTCATCTTCGTGAACCCGGATTTGAACACGCGGAAACGATAGAGACGGGCTCGCGCGCCGCCGCGGCCGGAGGGTTTACCTCTATCTGCTGCATGCCGAATACCGACCCGGTAAATGATAAGCCTACTGTCACCAGCTATATCATCGAGCGTGCACGCCGGTTTGCGATCGTCAATGTGTATCCTATTGGCGCAGTCACGAAGAATAGTGCCGGACAAGAACTCTCTGCTATAGCTTCTATGAAGCAGGCGGGCATCGTGGCTATTTCGGATGACGGAAGGCCAGTGATGAATGCGCGAGTCGTGCGCAGGGCGATGGAGTTTGCGCACGCGTTGGACATTCCGTTGATCGAACATTGTGAGGATCTCCATCTGAGTGCTGGAGGCGATATGCACGAAGCGCTGGAATCCACACGCCTCGGCTTACGCGGCATCCCGCGCAGTTCTGAAGATGTGATGGTCGCGCGAGACATCATTCTTGCGGAAGTCACTGGAGCGCGCTATCACGTCGCACACATTTCATCGAAGTATTCGGTCGAAATGGTTGCTTTCGCCAAGCAACGTGGTTTGCCAATTACGTGTGAAGCGACTCCGCATCACTTTACCCTCGCCGATTGCGAAATGCGGCCGTACGATAGCAACTACAAGATGAAACCGCCTTTACGTGAGCGCCACGACGTAGACGCTCTTGTACAAGGACTCGCAGATGGCACCATCGACGCAATTGCAACGGATCATGCGCCTCATCCAGGCGACGAAAAGATGCAGGAGTTCGAGCGTTGTCCTTTTGGCATCATCGGGTTCGAAACAGCTATTGGTTTGGCGCTGGAACGGCTCTATCACACCGCGAAGGTGAACGTGTCCCACTTGGTTCAATTGTTCAGCCAAAATCCCGCGCGCATTCTTTCGTTAGATCGTGGCACGCTACGTACGGGTGCGCCTGCAGACATCACAATTCTGGGTCTTGACCATAACTGGACATACGACGTAAATCGTTCGCCGTCAAAGAGCCGCAACACGCCATTCCATGGACATAAGTTTCGAGGAGGCCCGGTGGCTACGATTGTGGCTGGCCAGATCGTATGGCGGCTTGATATTTAGGAGCTTGGTACGTAGCAGCTTCGGCCGCGCTCTGTATTGCCGCGACGAGCAATTCTTCCTCCTCGTCCGCTACGGTGCGCATATCAAAAATAATTCTGTCGCGCTCAATTCTCGCAATCACAGGCACCTGACCGACTCGCAAGCAGCGTTCGAAAGCAGTCGGATTCGGGACGCTCAGCTCAATCACCCATGTAGAAAGCGTTTGATCCGGCGTGGAGCCACCGCCGATCGCGGATTTACTCTCCCGAACTGCAGCATCCAAACTCTTCAAGCTCCGTAATACGCGCTCGGCTCGGGCCCGTATTTCTTCTGGAGCAGCGAAGATCATCCGGAGTGTTGGAATTGCTTGCCAGTCCTCCGCGATGAGATGTCTCAGGGTAGTTTCAAGGGCCTCGACAATCAACTTGTCCACGCGAAGTGCCCGGTACATTGGGTTGCGGCGAACACGTTGGACCAACTCTGGATCACCGGCGATGATTCCACTCTGAGGCCCGCCAAGCAGCTTGTCGCAGCTGAAGGAAACGAGGTTGATACCTGCAGCCAAGCTATCGGCGACTACCGGCTCGTCAATTCCGTGCGGGCCCAAATCCATTACGCATCCACTACCCAGATCCTCGTACACTGGGACACCATGCGCGCGTCCTAGTTCCGCGAGTTCGTTCAACTCAGGCCGCGCTGTGAATCCCGTGATGCGAAAATTCGAAGGATGTACTCGTAAGATGAGGCGTGTTTTGTCGGTGATCGCCAGTTCATAGTCCTCAATCCGCGTGCGATTCGTGGTACCCACTTCGCGCAGACCTGCGCCCGATCGAACCATGATCTCGGGAATCCGGAATCCATCACCGATTTCAATCAATTCGCCACGAGACACCAGCACTTCATCGCCAGCCGCAAATTCGTTCAAGACCAAGTAAACTGCAGCAGCGTTGTTGTTGACAACAATCGCTGGACGCCCTAGCAATAGTTCGAGCAACCCTGCTGTATGTGCGTCTCGCTTGCCGCGCTTTCCGGCTTCAAGATCGTACTCAAGATTCGAATAGCGTGGGATCGGGCTAAAGTGCGCGAGGGGCGCCCGCCCTAAATTGGTGTGGAGGATCACACCGGATGCATTGATGACGGGCCGGAGCGACGGCCTAAGCAGTGCGCGAACATGGTCTTCGACAACTTTCTCGACCGGAGTTTCGCTGAGAACGCCGCCTGACCGTAGCGCTTCCCGCCGTTCTGAAAGCACGGCTCGGACTTGGTTGGTAATCAACGTCTGTGGTACGGAATCGAGATGCGTTAGTTTACGCAGCACCTGATCGACAGACGGCAAGGTGCGGAGCGATTCCATCTAAGCTATCGCTCTTTGTGTCAGAACTTGCTTCAGATACTTGCCCGTGTACGACTCCGGAACATTGGCCACCGCTTCAGGCGTGCCCTCAGAGATGATGTGGCCGCCCGCATCGCCGCCCTCCGGACCGAGATCAATGATCCAATCTGCTGCTTGAATCAGATCCAGATTGTGCTCGATCAGCAGAATGCTTCCGCCATTGTGAATCAACCGTTCAAACGATTGCAGCAGCTTGGCGATGTCGTCGAAGTGCAGCCCTGTCGTGGGCTCATCGAAAAGAAATAGAGTGCCTTGGCAGGTCGATTGGGCTAGATGGGCGGCAAGTTTCACGCGCTGCGCCTCACCGCCACTTAATGTGGTGGCCGATTGTCCCAGCCTAAGATACCCGAGACCGACATCCTGGAGTACTTTGAGGCGAGCTGCTAAGCGAGCGGTTCCGGCAAAAAAGGACAGGGCTTCGCGCACTGTCAGTTGCAGCACGTCATAAATGTTCAGGCCCTTGTACCTGATCTCGAGAACGCTCGATTTATAGCGTGTGCCCTTGCACTCTTCGCAAATCAGCTCCACATCTGCGAGAAACTGCATCTCGACGGTTACTGTGCCGTCGCCCTGACACGTTTCGCAGCGCCCGCCTGGAATATTGAAGGAGAAGTGCCCAGGAGTGTAGCCTCGCCGTTCCGCTTCCGGCGTTGACGCAAACAGATCGCGTATCAAATCAAACGCCTTCACATAAGTCACCGGATTGGATCGGGGCGTTCTGCCGATGGGCGATTGATCCACCATCACAACGCTCGTGAGCAAATCCGCGCGTTCGATGCGCTTCAACGCAAGCTTTCGCGCGCCCGCATCGTTGCGTTCGTCCATCGGATTCTGCCGCTCCTGGTTTACGTGTAAGTCAAGGGCCCGGTAGATTACGTCGTGCACGAGGCTCGATTTGCCTGATCCCGACACGCCTGTCACGGCAACCATCACTCCGAGCGGAATGTCAACGTCAATGTTCTTGAGATTGTTCGCTCTTGCGCCGATAAAACGGATCGTGCGCCTCGGGTTGATTTTGCGGCGTTCCAAAGATCGTGATACGGCAAGCTCACCGCGCAGATAGCGGCCCGTAAGCGATTGCGCGCTTTCCTGGTGCGACAGTTCCTTCGGCTGGGGTGGAAACAGCAACTGACGATACGTCCCAGAGAAAATCACACTGCCGCCGTTCTCGCCGGCACCTGGGCCGAGATCGAGGATGTAATCCGATTCCCTCATCACTTCGGGATCGTGTTCGACAACGATAATCGTGTTACCGAGCTCCCGAAGGTCTTTCAAGATACGAATAAGCCGCGCTGTGTCACGGCTGTGCAAACCGATTGATGGCTCGTCGAGCACATACGTCGCGCCAACCAACCTCGATCCCAGGCATGTTGCCAGTTGGATGCGTTGGGCCTCACCACCCGACAATGTCGCTGAAAGACGGTCGAGTGTAAGGTACTCAAGCCCTACATCGTTCAAAAATTTGCAGCGCTGGCGTATCTCTTCCAGCACTCGCTCGGCAATTGCCGATTCTTCAGGACTCAGCTGCAGGGAATCAAAGAACGCTCGGGCACGCGCTATATTCATGCGCAATACCTGTGCGATGTTGCAATCATCGACCCGGACCCATAAGGCCTCTGGCCGCAGCCGGGCACCCCGGCACGCCGAACATTCCGTGTAAGCCCGATAACGGCTCATGAACACACGCACGTGCACTTTGTACTTCTTTTTTTCGACTTCCCTAAAAAATCGATAAACGTGGCTGCGTACAAATTCCTTCTCTTGCGAGGTCAGGTCCGCGTGCGGAACGTTCAATCGCACTTTGCCGCGGGATTTCGGTTTAAATTCTTCGTCGTAATACCAGCTGTATTGAGGCTTGGTCCAAGGATCCACAGCACCAGCTTCGAGTGACACGGTTGGATCCGGAATAATCAGATCTAAATCGTAATCGATGGTATTGCCAAACCCCTGGCACACTGGACACGCGCCGATGGGACTATTGAAGCTGAACAGCGTGGGTTCAGGAGACGCCGCGGCCAGCCCACATGTTTTGCAAGCAAATCTCTCGCTGAAGTGCAGTGTTCGGGAATCCATGACACCCGCTTCGTGGAAAAAAACTTCACCTGCTTCCCGATAACAGACCTCAACCGTGTCTACCAGCCGTTGGTGTAGATCCGGCCGGATTACAATTCGATCGGCCAAAACGTGAACCGGCTTGGCAAAATCGATGTCGAGCAGCGACTCAGGCGTCGAGAATTCGAACGTTTGCCCATCTTGTAATAGCCGGTTAAAGCCTTTCCTTCGAAGCTCAAATAAATGGTCGCGCAATGCCGCAGCTTGCTCGGCGTTCTCTTTAGGACCGCCGTCTTTCGGGTCGACCTTGACCGGAAAAAGCGCGTACCAGCGTGATCCATCGGGCTGCGTGAGCATTACGTCTGCAACCTGATCCACCGTGTCGCGCTGAATTCGGGTGCCATCGTTAGGACAATATGTGCGTCCGGCGCGTGCATACAGCAGGCGAATAAAATCGTACAGCTCTGTTGCTGTCGCGACGGTCGAGCGAGGGTTCCGTGTTTGATTTTTTTGCCGTATGGCGATCGGCGGGGCAATGCCCAGAATCTCATCCACATCGGGCTTTTCCATGCGCTCGAGAAACTGGCGCGCGTATGCGGATAGCGACTCGACGTAACGCCTCTGCCCCTCCGCGTAGATCGTGTCGAAGACGAGAGAAGATTTACCCGAACCCGATACACCCGTCACTACCGTCAGCTGATTGTGAGGGATATCAACATCGATGTTTTTGAGATTGTGGACGCGCGCGCCGCGTATGCCTAGGAACGGCTGCACAGCGGCTGCCACTTCTTCCGCTACAGGTGGTTCACACGACGATACGCTAGACTTTTCCGGCATGGTTTGCAGGACGGCAGGGTGGTTCGTTCGATTCCCGCGCGAACACGCGCAGCGACGGCCTGAAAGGGACTTCTCCCTAGTATAGGATGGCCTTCTTACGCCGCGATGTTCCAGAAAGAGCGATGTTCCGCAGCGATGAAATAGACCGATTCCGCACGCAGCTTCTGGCTTGGTTCGGTCGGCACAGGCGCGACCTGCCGTGGCGCCGCACATCCGACCCATACGCCATCTGGGTTTCTGAAATCATGCTGCAACAAACCCGAGTGGCAACTGCGATCTCTTATTACGAACGCTTCCTGACGCGCTTTCCTGATTTTCAGAGTCTCGCGGATGCTTCAGAATCAGACTTGCTCGCCCAGTGGGCTGGTCTTGGCTACTATTACCGTGCGCGGAATCTGCAGAAAGCCGCACGACTCATGCGCGATGCGGGCGGCTTCCCGGCAACAATCGAGCATTTGCGCGGCCTTCCTGGGATCGGCGACTACACAGCCGCAGCGGTCGCCAGCATTAGTTTCAATCTCCCCCACGCGGTGCTCGATGGCAACGTTTTCCGAGTGCTGAGCCGGGTAGTCGATGATCCCACCGACATCGCTTCCTCTACTGCCCGCAAACATTTCTCCGCAGCTGCTAATAGGCTCCTCGATCGTGACCAGCCCGGCGCATTCAATCAGGCCATGATGGAACTCGGGGCGACCATTTGTCTGCCAAAAAATCCACAGTGCCTCATCTGTCCCGTATTGGACTTGTGCCAGGCCCGCCATCGAGGACGTGAAAATGATCTTCCCGTTAAACGCAAGCGGCAAGAGAGCGCTCAGGAGCAACGTATATTGTTCTGGATTGAGCGCGACGGCAAGCTGCTCGTCTGGCAGCGGCCATCGACATCTCGTTTGATGCCGGGATTTTGGGAGCTCCCGGAATGGGCTCAACTGCCGAGGGTCACTGCGGGACGGAAGCTCGGTTCTTTCCGTCATACGATCACGTTCCATAAGTACCTGTTTGAAGTGCTCGAAGTGGAAACCGACACGCTGGAGCCGAGTGGCGAGTGCCAGTGGATGCCGATCAGAGAATTAGATTCGCGGCCTATTAGTACTATCTTGCGAAAGGCCAGACGTGTCGTTGAGAAACATGCTAGCGGTACTCCAGAAACGGCTAAACTGACAGTTAGAGGGTAATTCGATGCTCAAACGCTTGGCGCTTGCGTATGTATTTGGAGGCGCTGCTATCGCGATGTTTGCTCAAGCTGGCTCCGCGACGCAAGAATCTCCAGCTCCAAATTCTGCGGCCGCGCCGACGCAAGTTGCCCCCTGGCAGCAGTCGCCAGAGGGATTGAAGGAGCGCTCGATTCCCACGCCAGCGGCTGCCGGAACGTACCGGATCGAGCCTGGCACGCTCGTTCTGCTGAACATGATTAACAGCGTGAGCACCAAGCAGGCGCTGCCGGGAGACCGCATCTATCTTGAGACGGCATTTCCTATCATTTCGGGCAATCGCATCGTGATTCCCCAAGGCAGTTGGGTTTCAGGAACGGTCACCGAGGTCCAGCGTCCGGGAAGAGTGAAAGGGCGCGGTGAACTGCAAGTCAGGTTCGATTCTCTAACACTGCCAAACGGCGTGACTCGTGATTTCCGCTCGGATCTCGGTTCCTTAGACGGGCGGGCAGACGAAAGACTGAAGCGGGAGCAGAACAAAGTGCAGGCGTCGGGTGACAAGGCGGGCGATGCCGGAACCGTAGCTCGCACGGCAACAACCGGGACGGTGATCGGCTCAGGTGTAGGCGGAGCGCTGGGTAATTGGGGTAGGGGCGCGGGAGTGGGCGTGGGCGCGGGAGCCGCCGCTGGTCTGATCGGCGTGCTGATGACGCGCGGACCCGATGCCACTTTAAGCAAAGGGTCGGTTGTCGAAATGCGCCTTGATCGCCCGCTGATATTCGCAGAGGCGGACCTCAACTTTAGCAACGCGCCGCCACGCGCGGCCTTGAGTGAAGGAGCTGATCCTTCGACGCGTGCGAAGCGGGCCGCTGGTCGCGTTTTCTAGGCCTACCTTCGAAGCAATGGAAGACCGCGATCCGATTGAGACTCCAGTCGGCGATGTCCTCGATCTGCACGCTTTTGCTCCCCGCGATGCGAGGGCAGCGGTAGAGGCCTATTTGGAAGAAGCGCGTCGGCTTGGACTCACTGCGCTCCGTCCTGAGCAAGACGTCCAACGTTGTGCATTTCGCCGATGCGCCGGGCGAAGCAGGAGGCTGGGGTGCGACGGTCGTCACTCTTGCGAATTCAAAAGCCACTTTCCGTGACTCAAAGCTGTAGCGGTTGATTCCAGTTCGCGCCGAAGACAATTTCGTTAAGGGGCTTACGGGGTCTCTCCGACACCTCGATTTGGCGATATTGTTCTGGTAACTGGTCCGGCGGACCAAGATAGCCTAGAGCGACAGCTGCCCCGAGATCATAATCATCCGGGATACCGAGTTCTTTTCGTGCTCTGTCGGCATCGAAGCCCGCCATCCCGTGCGCGTGAAGCCCCAGAGCGGTCGCCTGGAGAAATAAATGCGCTAATGCCTGGCCGGCATCGTGCAGCCCGTAACGATTGGGCGAGCCGTTATGTGAAAAGGTCCGCTTCGCAGCCATGATGATCAGGACCGGGGCTGTTTTCGCCCACGCCTGATTGGCAGGGACCAAGAGATTCAAGATTTTCTCGTACGCCGCGCGATCCGACTTTCTAGCCACCAGGAATCGCCAGGGTTGCTCGTTGTAGGAGGAGGCGGCCCAGCGTGCGGCCTCGAGAATAGTTTTCAAATCTTCGGTCGAGACTTCTCGCGCGGCGAAAGAGCGGGGACTCCAACGCTTGCGGAAGAGCTCATGAACACTGGGTAGCGTATCGGCGAATTTTTGAGAAGACTCGCTTGACGTTTCCATTACGATCGATTGCATACTCACTAGTTCTCTCCACACGCTTTAGATGCAGGTGAGCCCAGGCTAGGATTCCACGAAGAGGTCTGGCGCTATCTGGCTTAAACCCAGAACGTTCCTTCGTTCGATGGCGTTGCGATGGCTGGTTCTTGATCCGAGTTGTAACCATACTCGTAGGCGTATTTGTTGTACAACTCGCCCCGCCGCGCGCCGTTGACCACAACTCCCAATACGTTGTTCTCGGAAAGCGATGGGATCGCTCGACTTACGGCGTCAAAGGTAGTGGCTCCGATTCGGACCACAAGGATGATGCCATCGCACATGCTAGCGAGTAAATTCGCATCGGCAGCAAACAGAAGCGGCGGGCTGTCCAAGATCACCCAGTCGAAGTGATCACGCATCTGGTCGATCAAATTTTTGCATTCTCTGAGGTTCAGCAACTCCAATGGATTTGGCACGGCATCGCCGGCGGTCATCAGGTACAGGTTTAGACCGGCTACCTTTTGAATGATGTCGCCGAGCGTTGCCTGTCCCACAAGGTAGTCGGTAATACCCGGGGAACAGTCGATTTGGAAGGGCTTATGGATGTTGGGGCGGCGGAAATCAAAGTCAGCCAGTAACACCCGCTTGCCTGCCAGCTGGGCCTGTGTGATTGCCAAGTTTGCCGCCGTGAAAGATTTTCCCTCCGCGGGTGATGCACTCGTAATCACGACCGTGCGCAGTGCTTGCACGGTCTGCAAATGATTGAGACGGGTTCGCAGCGTTCGAAACTCCTCCGCTGGAGCCTCGCGCGGCTTTGCGGGATGTACCAATAGTGCGTCGGCCGGCGGATCGAACGGGATCTCGCGAGCATCTCGGATTAGCTGGCCGAACCCGTCGAGATCCAGATCCTTAAATTCGACGGGCTCCTCTACAGCAGTTCCCAAAGGGGGAGCACCGTCAAAAAACGCCTCGACTTTTGAGGGCCGGGGCTTTGCAACATCCGAATTCTCTTGGACCGATTTTCGCAGTGCTTCGTGGATACGGCTCATTTAATTTATGCCTTTAAATAGTAGCGGGCCACCGAGGCCGCCATAATCGCTATTCCGGCGAGTGTAGCGCCCGCCCACCCGAGCCACCTCATTACGCTTCGGCGTCGCACCACTGAACCATCTTCGATCAACGGAATACTGCCTAGGATTGCCAAATTTGTATAGAGGCGGGCGTCTTTGAGGTTTTTCAGGGACGTGTCTTTGATCTCGCGGATACCAATTAAAACGATGCCAAACAAGAGGCCGCCCAGAACTCCTAAAGGTATAATCAGACTCCGCTTCGGCGCGGTGGGAGTTGTGGGCAACGACGCCGGGTCGAGAACTTCCAACGTCTCACCCTGCTGATGGCTCTCCATGTCCATTGAAATAGCCGATTTCTGCCGCTTCCCTTCCAGCTCCTGATATTTCTGTTTTGCCAGCTCACGGTCGCGGGTCAATTCGGCATACTCCTGGTCACCAACGGGCGAATCCGCGAGACGGCCCTGGTAGGTTTTGGCAGAGGTATTGGCAGCTTGAAGCTCTTTGTCGATTTGGCGACCCTCCATCGCATTCGCTTTCAGCTGGGTCTGCAGCATGTCTATAGAGGCTTTGGCATCCTGGCGCTCACGCGCAAGAGTTGGATTTTCCGCCGCTGTCTCGTTCTTCGGCGTACTCTTGTCTTGCTTAGCAACCTCCTCACGCTGGCGCTTGAGTACCGCCAATTGAGCACGAGCGGTTTGCAGATCCGGAAAATCCTCGGTATAGCGATCCTTCAGGTCCGCAATATTTGTCTCAAGCGTCTGAATCTGGCGGTCCAAATCGAGCAAGTGCTCGTTGCGCGCCTGCGTTTGCGGCTGGACATCTTTAATTGAGGCAAGGCGGTTCTTCGCGCTGCGGAGATCCGATTCGAGCAGCATGCGCTGTTCATTGTTCCGGCTCGCCGAATTATTCAATGTGGAAAGCCGCTGTTCGATCGCGTTCATCTGAGCGACATTCGTTTCCAGCTGCTCGGGAAGACGCCCTGCATTTCGCTTGCGGAAATCCGTCAGTTTTTGATCGAGCGCGCCAAGATCGCGCTTGGCCCGTTGAAATTCATCGTTCAAGAAGTCGTTTGTAGCGCGCTCGTTGCCCATTCTGTCCACGGTATGTTCGTTCATGAACCGGGATACCAAGTCAGCGCATACCTTTTGTGCCAGGTATCGGTCGCGATAAGAAAAGGACACTTGCATGGCAGGCAGATTCTTCCCGGTTACGTTGGCAGCCCCGGACGTAGGCTGAATTTGGATATCTTTCGTGCGCATCTGGTTGATGACGTCTTCGAGCGGCTCCCGTTTGAGTTCGCGCTTGTAAAGTCCGTAAGTGTTAATGAGATTTGTGAGAGTGTTGCGGCTCTTGATGCTTTCGGCCATGGAATTGATGTGATCTGCCAATTGCTGGCTTGTGGCTGTCTGGACCAGCGATTCATTAATTTGCTGCGGAACAAGACGGATCAATGCGCGTGAAATATAGGTGTCGTCTATGGAATACGCAATTACAGTCGATAACACCAAGCCGAAAAAAGCTGGAGCGAGAAGCCAGCGGCGATTTCGCCTGAGGATCTCGACGTAGTCTTCGAAATCGAAGGTTCGGCGGGGGACGGAAAGCTGTTGCAGCATCTGTACTGTCTTTACCTGTTTCTACCTAGGGAACGATCACGTGGTCGCCCGGTTCGAGCTGAATATTCTGGTCCATGCGCTTACCGTGAATCACATCTTTGTAATTAAAAGGGATTCGCTTGTCTCCCCGCAGGATATAGACCTTCTTCTCGTTGGCAAAATCCCGCAGACCGCCGGCTTTACTGAGGGCCTCAAGAACTGTAGTGGGGGCAACCAATGGATATTCGCCTGAACGAGCGACCTGGCCGTCAAGGTAGTATTTTTTGCTGAGAACTTCCTGGACGGTGACCGTAACCAGCGGCTTCACAACGTATTTTGTCAGAGCTTGTGCCGTTACCTGCTCGATTTGGGAGGGAGTCATGCCGCCCACTGCCAAATCGCCGATGAGAGGCAACGTGATTTTGCCATCGGGATGCACCGAAACGGGTCCACTGAACTCCTGTTCGTGCCAAACGCGAATATTCAAGACGTCCGACGGGCCGACCTTGAAGGAGGCGGAATCGACGGGAGCTCCCGCACTCCGGAGTTGGGACGCTTGTGCAGGAGCTTGAGATTGATCCTGCGTAGGAACGGGGTTTATAGCAGGCGACGTTGCGTTCTGTCCCGCCAAAGCGGCGAAGCAGAGACAAGCAGCCAAATAACTGCTTCTCGACCAAGGCCCGCTCGGGAAACGGTTTATATTCATTAATTTAAACGAGGATTTCGATGGCTTAAAAACACAACGTATATGCTCAATTTTACACACTTTTCGCGGTCTCCTGATCGACTATTTAGCCGTATATGTAGTGCTCGCGTGGAGCCGTTCAGTAGCCTTTTATTCGCTATTAGGGGTGACGGACCATGTTCGAAGATGGGTTTAAAGCCGAGCTCGAGGCTGCACCTGTGTCAAATCGGGATATGGGCACCCACACTTCCATAGGGGTTGGCTCGCGATTAGCAATTGCGTAGTACGGGATAAAAGTCAGAGTAATAGGGCGTTTCGAACGAGTGATGGCCGTCGCGAGCGGCTCGTATAGGGCTTCCTCGCCAAGCGATTTTTCGGCCGCCTGCCCGGAAACTTTTAGGACCGTAACACCGCCGAGCAACTCCTTGCGAGGTTTCGCACTGGATTGACCGTTCGTCCGAATGAAGATGTCGCCTAAAGCGACGCCATTCTGGTCGAGTTGCTCGAGCGCATAGATAAGCGGCCCTCGTTGCATGGCGAGGCGGCCGTAAAGGTCCGCAGAGCGCGGGTTGGCGACGGTTGGGACGGTTTGAAGAGGCAGGCTCAGGGTGATCGTATCGCCGGGATGCCAGTTGCGCGATATCGGAATGAATGAACCGCGCTTGGTGTCGGGGCTTTGCACCGCTTGCCCATTCACCTGCACATTTGCGGAAGCTGCCCAGGCAGGCCATCGCAGGTACACCGTGAACGTGGAAGCCCGCTCGGGGTCTACGCTCAGCTTGATGTCGCCCGTCCAGGGATAGTCAGTGGCTTGAGTGATTTTCAGACCTATTCCATTTTCCAGGTGCCAGTTCAGTTCTGAATTGTGATACAGATTCACGTAGACGCCATCGCGGCTCATGGCATAGAAGTAGCCTGGCAGCGATTCAAACAAGCGCTCGATATTTGGCGGACAGCAGGTTGTGTCATACCAGGGATTGCGAAGCCTTTCACCATTCGAAGCCAGCGGATTGCGGTAACAGTAAAGGGCTCCGTTGAGGGACATCCCGGAGTTGGCGCCGTTATAAAGAGTCCGCTCGAGAACGTCGGCGTAGCGGGCATCACCGGTCAGCGCGAGCAAACGAAAGTTCCACATCCCATTGGCAACCGCAGCGCATGTCTCGGCGTAGGCATCGGCGCTCGGCAGCTCATAGGCATCGCCAAAGCTTTCATTCGATCCCCGTGAGCCGACGCCGCCCGTGATGTACATTTTTCGCATGGTCAGATCAGTCCAGAGGACGTCGAGCGTGCGTTTATAGGCCGGATCGCCAGCCTCGGCGAAATAATCGGTGGCGCCGGAAGCCGCGTAGAGAGCGCGTACGGCATGCCCCTCGAATTCGGTTCGAGAGGTAAACGGCTTGCCACTGAACATGTAGCGCACGTCGGAATCCTTCAGCTTGAGGCGCTCGCGCTCGACGCCACTGAACAGATAACGAGTGAATTCGAGATACTTCGTTTGGCCTGTAGTGCGGTACAGCTCGACCAGAGCCATCTCCAGTTCGGGGTGACCGGTGAGGAAGGGGCGCTTGGAAGAACCGAAGTCATCAACTACGCAGTCGGCAAAACGAATGGCGGGTTCGAGCAAGGCGCGGCTGCCGGTGGCGCGGTAGTAGGCTATCGCCGCCTGAATCAGGTGACCCAGGCAATAACCCTCGTGGGAGCGTGTGAGTTCCGTGAATCGAAGACGCGCCTTGTCGCCGACATAGTAAGTGTTGAGATAACCGCTGGGCTCCTGAGCGGCGACGATGTCGGAAATGAGCGACTGGATTTCACCCCGTAGCTTCTGTTTATCGAAGTCGGATGTCTCGTTTGAGGCAATCGCCCAAGATGCGGCTTCGATCCATTTATAAAGATCGGAGTCGGTATAAAGCGGGCCTTTGCGAGGCACGTTCTTGCGTCCCGAGAGACGGCGGAAATTGTCAACGACGCCGTGTTCTTCCAGCAGTTGGAGCATGCCCGGGAGACTGCGCTCAACGGTCACTTTGCGGCGCACGCTCCAAAAGCCGTCACCCAAGCGGACGGCTGAAACCGGAACAGGATGAAGACGGGCGTTCAGCGAATGGTCGAGATAGATAACGCCTTGCTTTTTCCAGTTATCACTTGCTTGGTTATTCCAGTTATCGCGCTGGCCCGGTGCTCCGAGCACCAGGAAAGCGACGACAGGAGACGCCGCGGCAAGTAACAACTGCTTCATAAGGCCCTTAAATGGGAATAGACGCGCGAGACCGGCAAACCGACTACGTTGTGATAGCAACCCTCGATGGAGCGAACAAACTTCGAAGCGAGCCCCTGAATTGCGTATGCCCCGGCCTTGTCTCTCGGCTCCCCGCTTCGAGTGTACTCCTGAATGTCGTCGTCCGTAAGCTCCAGGAAGGAGACCCTAGTACTGGCGAGATCGAGAATTCGGCGCGCGCCCGAGAGGATGCAGATGCCGGTATAGACCTGGTGGTCGCGGCCAGACAGGCGGCGGAGCATCCAGGCGGCATCGTCGTCGTTGGATGGTTTTCCGAAGATCTCGTCGTCCACACAGACTACCGTATCGGCGCCGAGAACGATGTCTTGTGGCGAGGAGACGACCGCCCGAGCCTTCTCCTCGGCAATTCGCCGAACGAACTCGGCGGGGCTTTCGCCGGGGTGCCGAATTTCGGGAATGGAGCTGGGCCGGACGACGTGGTTAATGCCGGCGGCTAAAAGCAAGTCATGACGGCGGGGCGAGGCAGACGCGAGAATAAGCATCAAATCAACAATTTAGCGGATTCTGCCAAACGAACTGCCCCGCGTTTTTGCGAAACGAACTCCAATGGGTTCGTTTTCGAAGATTAAGGGGTGGTCGGACGGGCTAATGGGCGCAGAGGACTTGTGAGAGGAGGGGCGTGGTGTTGTGACTAAACTAGATCCGTGGCTGAACGGTGAGGATTGTGACGGTCCTGGCGCTGCTAACCGCGGGGCTGAAATCTAAGGTGATAAGGCGAGGTTTCGATCGTAAACGGAAGTTTCGAGCGGGCGATTGCTAAGATGAGCCGATTTTTAGGATGTGCAAGGATCTTCTTGGTGTCGGCGTTATCGGTTTGCGCCGTGGTCACCATATTGTTTAAGGCCTGCGGCGCACACACTTCCGATTCCAAGATGATTTCATTTTTTATCAGCATGAGTCATCCTTTGAGCGTCTTGTGACCATGGCCCATGAAGACGCTCACATCCATGCAGTAACAAAAGACTCTGTCATGCTCAAGAACGGTGAGAATAACTGGACGGTTGCATCTCCGCATGTCATACCACAGCGGCGTTGGGATGAGTACCAGAAGCTATTTAAGGAGCTTAGGTTGCCCGTGGGATTTGCGCGAGATGAACAGGATATCGACTTTAGATTCGACAATTACTCTATGTCCAATGGCGACTCTTGTAAGGGGTTCACCTATTCGCCAAAACCTCTGCCAACTTGTTCGACCGAGCTCAGCAACTGTGTGGCAGCGAAAGGCATTGGCCCAAACGGAACTTTGGTAAACAGGCTCATCAAGCCACACTGGTATCTATATTTGTTCTACAATGGCTGAAGCCACCTTATCTGCGATATCGGTAATCCAGATCGCCTGGGACGTAGTTCCTGACCAGGCTGACCACGGGTTCAAGTGGAACTCCTTCCGTTCTTCGCGCCCACTTCCGTTACGGGATCAATAGCGGCTCGGCGAGCCTAAAGACGATTGTCGGGAAATCGGGCGGCACGCTGGGGCGAAGGTTGCGCTTTTTAGTGTCGACACATAAGAGTTCTGCTGCGCACTAGGTGCTCAAGGGAGTAGCAGAATCTTCCCGCCTAAGGAACCTTTTTCGGCGAGTGTCTGAGCTTCGCTCGCTTCGCTAAGTCCATCCGTCTAGCAATGGGAACGACTAGTTTGTCATCCCGAACGGCGTCCGCCATTTGCCGGAGCAGAGAGGCGTCTGCAGTTGCCATGAACGCTTCGACACGGATATCTTTTCCCTCGGTTTCCTTTGGTTTTCCCAACACGGATCCGAGCACGCCGCCGGACTTTAATTTTGGAATCAGCTTGCCGATGACGTCGTGATCAACTGTATCTGCAATTGCATCTAGTTCCGGCAGCTCGGCTATTTCTCTGGAATCGTCGATCGAAACCACCTGATCTGCGCCCAAAGAATTCGCTTCTTCTTTCTGCTCCGTCTTCACTCCGGCGAGGACCCGCGTGCCCTGGTTTTCGGCTAGATATACCGCCGCACGGCCTACGTTTCCCAACGCTCGGTCACCAGTACCACGTCTCCTCGTTTCAGCCGCATGCGCTGTATGAGCTGGGCCCCAGTGGTTACGACGAGCGGCAGAGCAGCCGCCTGCTCCAGCTCAAGGCCATCGGGAATCACGGTCAGGTGGTCCGCTCGTGCAGTCAAGTACTCTGCATAGCTACCATTCACCAAGCCCATCACCTTTTGCCCCGGGTGTGGATTCCGGACGTTCACCCCCGGTTTAACTACCGTTCCAGCAACGTCGCGTCCCAAAATTGCGGGAAACTTCACTGGCATCATGCTCTTCGCTGCACCGCTCCGAATCTTCCAGTCGATCGGATTCACACTCGTTGCGGCAACCTTTACCAGCACTTCGTCCGGTTCTGGTTCCGGCGTTGCAACATCTTCGTACCGCAATTGGTCAACGCCGCCGTATGCATGTAGACGCACTGCTTTCATCTGATCTCTCCACGAGCATAGACAAGCTCCGCGCAGCTTGGCTTCGCTTCAGACCCTCGAGTACCCGGTCACGAGATTCCCAGACATGGCTTCCGCTTTCACAATCAGTGACTTCCGAGGGGGGATCTACGGTTTCAGCTCACGCGTATTGTCCTATGTCAGCATGAGAAGTACTAGTTCGGCGTTCCCTCCCCTTGCGCCGAGGTCTCGATTTCGTGGATAATCGATTACGGAATCGAGGATCGATGGCGACAGCATTAGTGCCCCCTATCATCGCGGGCTACTCATTCGACCGCTCACCGGATTTGACGAATCCGAAAGTCCGTGGACAGTTAAGCGGTAGTGCGATCAAAGCGTTTGTAAAGATTGCCGGGAAATGGGGGCTCACGGAATCTCAGGCGCGCGGATTGCTTGGTGGTATCGCATCATCTACATTCCATGCATGGAAAAGCGCACCGAAGAAGCAAAAGCTGACACAGGACATCTTGTTGAGAATTTCGCTTGTGATCGGCATCTATAAGGCTCTCCATATCTATTTTGGTGAGGATTGGGCTGATCGCTGGGTCAGGCTGGGGAATCGTGGATCAATGTTCGCTGGGACTGCGCCGATCGAGTACATGATTCGTCAGGGACAACCAGGAATGTTCCAAGTGCGCCGGATGTTAGATGCCTGGCGCGGCGGCCGTTGACAGATCCTCAACTACGCTCTTTTGATTGGGAAGATTCCCACCGTCTCATCCCGTCGCGTTATAGCGAGAGTGGAACAGTGCTCTCAGCGCTTGCCGAGAACGCCAGAGAGGTCGAAGATCTGGTGTTGCTGGATGGTGCAACAAACGATCGTGTTCAGAGCGAACAGCGAGGACTGATCGGAATCAGCACGTTCGAGCTAGTGTACGGCATCCCGAACGCACACCTTGTGAATGCCGCCTACACACACCCCAATGAATCAGGGTCCCGCTTTAACGACCACACGCGGGGTGCCTGGTACGCTGCGGACTGCCAAGAAGCCTCAATCGCCGAAGTGGTGTACCACAAGAGCAGGCGGCTCGGCGAGATTATCGTCCCTGATGAACCGGGTCGACGACCTTCGCAGGATGTGACAACATACGACGATTGGCTGGCGGACTTCCAAGCGGACTTTCACGTTCTAGACCCGCCTGAGGACTTTTCGGAATTCCTGGTACCTGAGCCTGTGCCGCAGTGTTATGCCGCCTCGCAAGCGCTAGCACGGCACCTGCTAGATGAGGGCTCAAATGGGCTGGTCTACCCGAGCGTTAGACATCAGGGTTCTCGGTGCATCGTGTGTTTTCGACCTGCGCTTGTCTACAGCCCGCATACATGGGAACGGCTTGAGATCACCTTGACGGCGAACGAGATAGGTTACGATCACGAGGTGCGCCAAGTGCCTTTCTAGTTCCACTCGTTTGTGTCGGTCGCCACGATCCAGAGACGTTCAGTAGAAGCTTGGAAGTGGAACCTGAATTTGGGATCAAGCAGTTCCATGACCGAGCGGCCGTTCAGCCTGACGTTAACGCTCATAGGAAACCACCCCCCTCCCACTGGCTGCTGAAAAGGTATATAGTGGCACCAAGGGGGATCTACCATGATCTCTTTCTCGCGTATCCGTTTCGCATGCTGCTGCTTTGCCGTTTCCCTGGGTCCGTTTCCAGGGAGTGCGCAACTAAATCCGGCGACAGGCTCTGATCTCCGGGCTTCGGCTCCTTCAACCGCTTCGCGCGCTCCGTTCCTAACGACTGAAATGCGCGGAGACATTTACATGGCGCGAAAGATGTATCGGGAAGCCATCGATATGTATCGCGAGGGTCCTTCCGACTCGGCTATCCTCGCGAATAAGACCGGGATCGCTTTTCATCAATTGATGCAGCTTGATTTAGCAAAGAAGAGTTACGAGCGGGCCATCAAGCTGGATTCGAAGTATCCGGAAGCGATCAATAATCTGGGCACTATTTACTACTCGCGAAACAGCTACAGACGAGCCATAGGCTACTACAAAAAAGCTCTGAAATATTCAGGCCCATCGGCCTCAATTGAAGCCAACCTTGGAGCAGCTTACTTCTCGAGGAAAGACTACAAGCGAGCCACACAATGTTACGAGCAAGCGCTGCAGCTTGATCCCGACATCTTTGAGCACCACAGTACGTTCGGGACGCTGCTGCAGGAGCGCACCATCGCCGAACGTGGGACGTTCCACTTGTATCTGGCAAGAACCTACGCCAAGTCGGGCGCGAAAGAGCGGGCGCTGATGTATCTGCGCAAGGCTCTGGAAGAAGGTATCAAGGATCGCAAGAAGATTCCGGATTTCCCGGAGTTCGCTTCCTTGAAGACAGATCCTGGTTTCAAAGAGCTTCTCGCGGAGAATCCTAAACCGCTATAGAGATTAAGAGGAAAACGATCCTTTGGTGTGCGGCGCGACCGCGCGATGCTCTTTCGTTTCCCAAGGCTTCGGCTGTTGACCGATATCGCGGTTTAAGACACGATCGTATTCGTGCTTGCGGCTGGTGGTACCAAGCGAAGTGTTGTACAAGCTGACAAGGCCAAGCGCTTCCTTCACGTCCTCCTCGAATTCGTGTAGAGCTTTAAGCTCCGCGGCGGTGGCCGGAAGGCGCTTTCCGGCGGGAGTTTCGAGGAACATCTGATATCCGGCGTTTAACGGGACGGCGATTTCGGAGCCGATTAGTACTCCGGCTTTCTCGATTTCGGGTTGATTCTTTCCTTGGTCTCCGATGACGGCACCCACACCGTGTTTGGCGATTTTCACGCGGCCATCTTGAAGCGCGTCGGTCGCGAATCCGGCTTGCCTCAACAATTCCACGCGGTCGCCAAAGGTTGGCGGTTTGGGCCGTTCGCGGCGAAAGAACATAGTTTCAGTATAGGGAGGCTTAGTCGCCAAGCCTGCGGCAAGGAAGTAGGTAGTTGTGGATGTAATCGCTAACGGCTTCGTTCAGGGGCGTGATTGGCAGGGTAAGGCCTGCGGCACGAAGCTTTGCGATGTTCGCGCGGGTATAGTACTGATATTTGTCGCGGAGAGTTTCGGGCATATCGATGAATTCGATGTGCGGCTCGCGTTCTAGAGCGCTGAAGATGGCGTTCGCGAGAGCTAGCCAGGTGGTCGCTTCGCCAGAGCCAACATTGAACAGGCCTTCCCCGTTTACATGCTCGGCGAGGAAGACAGTCGCACCGACGGCGTCTTTCACGTACATGAAATCGCGGAGCTGGCCGCCGTCGGGGAACTCGGGCCGATAGCTCTTGAATAGCGAAATGCAACCTGTTTCTTGGACCTGATGAAATGCCTTGTGAACCACGCTTCGCATGTCGCCTTTGTGATTTTCATTGGGGCCGAAGACATTGAAATATTTCAGGCCTGTTATGCGAGATAGGATTCCAATACCTTGCGCGTAGCAGTCGAACAGGTGCTTCGAATAGGCATACATATTGAGGGGCCGCAGAGTTTCGAGTGCCACTGTCTCGGGCAGGCTTGCCTCAAGTGAGCCGTAAGTCGCGGCTGAAGATGCGTAGACGAAGCGGCGGCCGCCGTCGAGTGCGAAATGGGCGAGCGCTTTTGTGTATTCGAAGTTGTTCCGAATCAGGTAGGCTGCGTCCGTTTCGGTGGTGCTTGTACATGCGCCCAGGTGAAAGACCGTGGTGACGTTATTAAACAGATGAGGCGATTGCTCCAGGCGTTGCAGCAGGTCGCTGGCTTCGATGTAATCGGAGAATTGCAGCGGGGCGAGGTTCTTCCATTTTTCGTCTTGACGCAGGAAGTCAACGACGAGAATATCTTTGAGGCCGCGGCGATTGAGCTCCCATATAAGGGCGCTGCCGATAAATCCTGCACCACCAGTTACCAGGATTCTTCCCTTCGAAAGATCGATCATGCTGTGGCTACGAGTGGCGAACGATCAGTAGGGGAGCCTTTATTCTGTGGCGGACGGAGTTGATGGTGGTTCCAAAAATCAGGTCTTTGAGGCCTCGGTGGCCGTGCGATGCCATGACGACGAGATCCGGCCGCACTTCTTGAACCGCGGAGGCAATCTCTTTGGCTGGATTGTTTCCATGCCGTACAACGACGTCAACGTCGACTTTCTGATCACGCAGGGAAGAGACGATGTGGGCGAGGTAGTCCTGACCCTCGGTAATTTCGGCGGTTGATGAAAGCGAACCAAACATCTGGCTCGTAACGCCTTCTTCCACGTGCAAGAGAATGATGCGGGCGTGGTGCATTCTGGCAAGCGCGAGGGCATTGCCGATTGCCTCGTGATCGGAAGGGCTGTGGTCTAGCGGGACAAGGATGCTCGAGTAGGTGCGAGAAGGAAATACTGGAGCGGGTTCTTCAGGAACGGTGACCGCGACGCGTTCGGCGTGGAGGGGCACACGACGGAGCCCAAGTCGATAAAACCAGGGCCAGCAAGTGATCATGGCGAGTAGCGTCACGAATCCGATTCCGGCTGCGATCAAGGCGCCGATGACGACTGGGCGATATTTGCCGCTCTGAGATGTCCAGTCGCTTGCCTGATTCCAAGCCAGCCAGATATTAAGCGCAAGGACGACGGCTGCGCACGACCAAGCGCCGATTTGGATCCAGAGGCGGTTGGCGAAATCACCCATACGATTACGATCGCTGGTGAAATGTATGAGCGGTATAACTGCAAACGGCAATTGGAGGCTAAGGATTACCTGGCTGAGGAGGAGCAGACTGTAGGTGCCGGTATCGCCAGCAAAATAGATGGTGACGGCGGCAGGCGTGATGGCGAGAAAGCGAGTCACGGAGCGGCGCAACCACGGCTGCATTCTGAAGCGCAGAAAGCCTTCCATCACGATTTGGCCAGCCATGGTGCCGGTCAGGGTGGATGACTGGCCGGAAGATAGCAAGGCAAGCGCGAACAGGACACTTGCGGCGGTAGTGCCGAGGAGGGGCGAAAGAAGTTGATAAGCCTGCTGAATCTCGGTGACGATGATGTGGCGCTTGTAGAAGACCGCGGCCGCAAGAATGAGGATGGCCGCATTCACAAACAATGCGCCGTTCAACGCGATGGTCAGGTCGAAGAAGTTATACCGGCAGGCCCGGCGTTTGTCCTCTGATGTACGGCCGATTTGGCGCGTTTGGACGAGTGCCGAATGGAGATACAAATTGTGCGGCATTACGGTCGCGCCCAGAATGGCGACGGCAATGTAAAGGCTCTGGAAATTGAGATGCGGGACCAGGCCGCCGATCACTTCCGTTGCATTTGGACGGGCCAAGAAGATTTCGAACGCAAAGCAGCCGCCGATGGTCGCGATCAGCACCAGGACAAAAGCCTCAATCACACGTATGCCGAGACGAGTGAACCACAGGACCAGCAAGGTGTCGGCGGCCGTAACCAGAACACCAATTAAGAGCGGCAGATGAAATAGAAGGTTCAAGCCGATGGCAGCTCCTAGAACCTCGGCGAGATCGCAGGCGATGATTGCAAGTTCACACAGCACCCAGAGCGTGTATGAAACAGGCCTCGGGTATTCGTCGCGGCAGGCTTGCGCGAGATCACGGCGTGTGACGATGCCCAAACGAGAGCTCAAGGTCTGGAGCAGTATCGCCATGATGTTCGACATCACGAGGACCCAGAGCAGGCGGTAACCGAATCGTGCTCCTCCTGCCAGGTCGGTTGCCCAGTTGCCTGGGTCCATGTAACCGACGCTGACGAGGTAGGCCGGGCCGGCGAAGGCAAAGAGGCGCCGCCAGAGCTTCTCGTGAGAGGTGACGACGCTCTCATGAACTTCTGGAAGCGAATAAGATGGCGCTTCCACCGCGCGGTCGCGAAACATGGTGGTAAGTTTCAGTATGGCATCGGGACGGAGCGACTACACGCGATGTCGGAGGAAAAGAAGCAACATGAGAATTTCGATATTCGATCTGGGCATTTTTGGCCGCGAGCTTTGGCATGGTTCGAGCCGAGGACAGTTGCCGTAATAAGCGTCCGGAGGTACCTGCCGATGTCAAAGCGGTGTTTGAAAGACCCTTGTACAAAAATGCCATTTGGGGGCTCCGCGTCATCGATCTAGGCACCGAAAGAGAACTCATCAATCTGAAATCGCGACAACTTTTTCATTGGTTCGGTTCGCAAGGTCTTTTACCATCGGTGAGTTATTGGATAAAGTAGGTCCTGCACACAGGTACAACACTCCTGTTTACAGGAAGGGTGCAATAGATCACGTAGGCGTGCTGCACGGCGATCTGATTCTGGTCGCGTCGGGCGACCTGACGATGGGCGGCCAAACGAATCCAGACGGAACCATTGCAATCGGCGATTTCGACCACAATGAAGCCGATTCCTTAGGTAACGCTGTTCTCACTAAGCCTAATCCGCTTGCAGGATACATTGAGCTCGCGCGACAGATAGCGAGCACGGGTATAAAGAGATAGCCGGCGACGTCATCGTTGACGATCGACTTTTTCAGCCATTCAACTTTAGAGGGCAGTTCGATGTCAAACCCATCTTCGTCGACGACGATGTGGTTGACATAGGTATAACACCGAGGGCAGTAGGGGATCTTGCATCAGTAAGATCGCGTCCGGTTTCCACCGCCTTAGGGATCGAGAACACGCTCGTTATGAGTGAACGTGGATCAGACTATACTCTCAAACTAAACCCCGCACTGCCGCCGTGCATAGGTTCGCCCGGCTGCACAGCGGCGATTACGGGACAACTTCCGGTGGGCTTCATTCCTCCATTGACTAATAAGTACCCGTTGGTGCAGGCAGTCAGAATTGTGGAGCCTTCTAATTACGCGCGGACAGTACTTATTGAGGAACTTAAAAAGGCCGGCATAATAGTTAACGCACCACTTACTGCCGAGAACCCAGTGCAGTTACTTCCGCGCAAGGACTCGTACTCGCCTGAGATGAAAATGGCTGAGCTGAAAGGACTGCCCTACTCGGACGATGCGAAAATAATACTAAAAGTAAGTTATAACATCGGCGCCGATACCAGCCTGGTCCTATTCGGACTTACTCAGGGCGTCGATAACATGGGCAACGCGCTGCAGGTGGAGCGCAGAAATTTAGCTATGCGGTATGGAATACCACTGAATGAATTTCATTTTCTAGACGGGAGCGGTGGGGGCGAGACGACGGCGACTAACTGGGCCGTTACTCAAATGCTCGAAAAGATTGCAAGGAGTTGTACTTTTGGAGCGTTTTTAGATTCACTACCGATACTGGGGGTTGATGGCTCGCTTGCTTTTGTGACGGAGTTCCAATCTGATCCCACGCTGGCAGGCGCGAAGAGACAGGTGCGCGCAAAGACCGGGACCTTCCTTGAGGGCTCTGATTTGGGCCTTTAGTTGGAAGGACAGGCATTCGGGGGTTACATTAATACGAAGAGCGGAAGGCACCTCGTATACCAGCTAGTGGTTAACAATGTCACCGTGAGCAGTTTAAATGACGTAATGCAAGTGTTTCAGGACGAGGGTACGATCTCGGCAATGCTGTGGCGCGACAATTGATTGGTTTGTTAAGTGCAGGCCTGAAACTACTCGTCGCGAAGGGTTTGGGCCGGGTCTAAGCAGGTGAGGCGCAGGGCTGGAACGACGCTAGAGAGAGCGGCGACTGCTATCAGCAATAGAGCGACGGAGATGAACGTCAGGGGATCCGTGGCGGTGATGCCCCAGATGACACTTTTCAAAAGGCGAGTGGCGAAGAGCGCCAAGATTAAGCCTGCCGCGATACCCGCCATCGAGAGTAAGATGCCCGGAGCGGCGGCGGTTTTTACCACGTTGCCCACGCTTGCACCAAGCGCCATGCGAATGCCCATCTCGCGAGTGCGTTGGGCGACGGATTGAGCGATCAATCCATACACGCCGAGGGCGGCAAGAAGGATAGCGAGACCGGCAAGAGCGGAGAAGAGTGTGGCTTGATAGCGCTGCTGGTTCAATGATTGCCCGCGCACTTCGGCCATGCTGTGGAAGGCGGAAAACGGCAGACGCGGATCGACGGCTTCAAGGGCGCGGCGCATGGCGTCAGGCAGACCGGGAACCGTACCGCGCGTGCTGACGATCCAGCTTGGGGAGAACCAGGTATGCACTCCTTGGAAGGAATCGTCGGACATCTGATCGGCGGGGACATACATCTGAGGCAAAGCGGCAATGGGGCCAGACTCGCCCCAACCGTTTTGCTGTGGAACATCGGCGACGACGCCGATGATCTGGTAAGTGCCGTCGCCAGCCATCATTTGGACTTCGTTGCCGAGCGGATGTTGACCGGTAGGGAGGTAATGCTTAATGAAAGCCTGGTTCACCACAGTTACTTTGAGACTGTCTGCGCGATCGCTGTCACGAAAACCCCGGCCTCGGAGCAAGGGCATTTGCAATGTTGTGAACGTTTCTGGAGTGCCGTAAATGAAGTTCGTAAAACTAGCATCGCTCGGAATGGGCCGGCCGGAGATATTTTGAATATTGGTGTTGAGAGCCCGCTCATACGGCAGGCTCAACATGACGGCCGCGGATTCGACGCCGGGAATGTCGCGGATGCGAGCGAGACTATCGCGAAACAAACGCGCGCCCGCGGCAGTGGCTTTGTAACGGGCATCCTGCAGGGATAGCGAAGCGGTCATGAGGTGGTCCGGGTTGAAACCGGGATTGAGGTTCATCAAGTGGGTCAGGGTGCGAATGAGCAAGCCGGCTCCAATGACGAGCACCACGCCGAGCGCTACTTCGGCGAAGACGAGAGCCTGACGCTTCCACTGACGACGGCTGCCAGCGCCAGATCGACCTCCCTCGGCGAGAGCGGAGCGTAAGTCTATGGATGTAGCTTCGAGCGCAGGGAACAGACCGAAGAGAATACTGGTGGCAAGAGAGATTGCCAGCATGACTGTGAGCACCCGAAAGTCGAGTTGAACCGGATTCCAAATTTCAAATTGGCCGGAGCTCAGCCGGACCAAGCCGTAGGTGGCCAGTTGACCGACGATCAAGCCGATCAAGGCGCCGCCGGCTGCGAGTAGAAATGCTTCAGTGAGCAGTTGGCCGATTACAGCGGAACGGCCGGCTCCAAGCGCCATACGCGTTGCGATCTCACGAGAACGTGTGGCGGAGCGGGCGAGGAGAATGCCTGCGATGTTGATGCAGCCGATGACAAGTACCAAGCCGACCGCTCCCCACATGAGGCTGATCTTTGAACGGAGATCGACTGTGAGTCCGATTTGCATAGGCACCGCCTTCATTTCGAGCGAGACACTGCGCGGCAAATGCATTTCGTCGATAACGGGGCGCATGATGGAGTTCAACTGACCGTTGGCTTGCGCGAAGGTGACACCGGGCTTGAGGCGGGCGATGATGGCGTAGTTCGTCCCGCTGCCCTCGCCGGAGGTGGAAGGCTCAAGAGGGGTCCAGAGATCGGCGGGCGCATCGGTTCGGAAGCCGCGCGGCATGATGCCGATGACTGTATAGGGGGCGCCACGCAGGTCCACAGTGCGGCCGATGATGGAGGGATCACCACGAAAGAGGCGCTGCCAGGCGGCATAGCTAAGGATGGTCAGTGATGGGCCGCCGGGAACGTCCTCTTGACCGGTGAACTCGCGACCGATCAGCGGGGTCACATCGAGCACGTTGAAGAAGTTGGCGCTGACACGCTGCTGCTGGACGTATTCGACGCGACCGGCTGCGAACAGATTGACACCGTCGTTACTGCCACAGACGGCGCTATTGAGGAATGAGGCGTGATCGCGCACGAGCTCCCATATTTTGCCGGTTTGCCCAGTTTCAGTGCCCGACGCGCCGTTGTGCTGGTAGACGCGGGCGATCATGACGAGGCGATCGGGATTGGGGTAGGGCAACGGGCGAAAGAAGACTGCGTCGACAACGCTATAAATTGCGGTGTTGGCGCCAATGCAGAGGCCAAGCGTGGCGAGTACCGTAATCGTGAAGGCAGGACTCTTGGCGAGTTGGCGGGCGGCGTATCGAAAATTGTTCCAGAGTGTCATTGAAGCGACCTCGGCGAGCAAAACGTTAGGGGAAACTATAACCGTTCTACTATGTCCCATTTCTGATCGTTTCGCCAACGGGCGTTAAAACGAACAGAAAGGACTTGCTGCGGACGATGAACAAAAGATCTCTTGCGCTCATTGCGCTTGCATGTTTCGCGGTGGCGATCGCTGAGGCACAGACGACGCGATGGCGACCGTTAACGCTGGTTTATCAAAACAACGATTTCCAGATTACCGGGGTGACGGTTTCTAGAACTGGCAGGCTCTTCGTGAATTTTCCGCTTTGGTCAACGGAATATTTGAACGCGGTTGTTGAAGTTCAGAAAGATGGGACGGCAAAGCCCTTTCCGGATGAGTACTGGAATCGATGGGACCGCAAGCGGGATACGGCGAGGAAACAGTTCGTGTGCGTGCAAAGCGTGGTTGTGGACGACACGGACACGCTGTGGGTGGTCGATGCAGCGGCGCCGATGCTGGCCAGTCCCGTGCCCGGAGGAGCAAAGCTAGTCAAAATTGATTTACAAACGAATCGGGTGGTCTGGGCATGCTTTTTGGGCCGGATGTGGTATTGCCGAACAGTTATCTGAATGATGTGCGGATCGACAATGGCCGCAAGGTGGCTTACATAACGGATAGTGGAGCTGGCGGGATCGTGGTTGTTGATCTCAATAGTGCTAGAGCTCATCGCACTCTGGATGGCCATCCCTCGGTCAAGGCCGAGCAAGGCGTCGGCATCACGATTAACGGCAAGCCTGTGCTCGCGGCGAATGGCAAGCCACCGATGTTCAACTCTGATGGGATCGCGCTTTCGCCCGATGGTGAATATCTTTATTACCAGGCGCTCACCGGGGCAACGCTGTACCGCGTGAAGACGAACGTGCTGCGGGATGCGAACGCCCGTCCTGAGACTGTGGGCGCGGCGGTCGAGAAGGTGGCGAAGACCTTTCCAGTCGATGGACTCTGGATGGACTCGCAGCGGCGTTTGTATTTAAGCGGCCTTACACAGAATGCCGTGATGCGTTTGTTGCCTGACGGCAAGATGGAGACGGTAGCGGTGGATCCTCGACTGCAATGGCCGGATACTTTCAGCGAAGGACCTGATGGTTCGATTTATATCAGCGCCTCGCATATCAACGAATCGCCGACTTACAACAACGGGAAGAGCGTCAGGAAACAGCCGTACGCGGTGTTCAAGCTGAAGCCGTAAGACGTAGCCCCATTACTTCGTAAGGCGGTGAAAGTTGTTTTAGCGGGCTGTCCAGCCGCCGTCAATCATAAGCGTGTGACCGGTGATCAGCGACGCGGCCGGGGAAGCGAGGAACACGACCGCGCCTGCGACTTCAACCGGTTCACCGATGCGGTGAAGGGCGGCGATGCGCTCGATTACATCGGCGCGAAACTCCGGATCCGAAAGTGAGGATGCGGTCCCGGGAGTATTGATGAAAGTGGGCGCGACTGCATTGACGCGGATGTTGTACTTGCCCCATTCGACGGCCAGGCATTTGGTGAGATGCGAGATTCCGGCTTTGGTCATGCAGTAGATGGACTCGGTTGGGAGCGCGGCGAATCCGGCTTGCGAGCTCATGTTGATGATGCATCCGCCGTTCTGCCGGATCATGACGCGGCCTGCTGCCTGACTGGCGAAGAAGGTTCCTTTCAGGTTGATGTCGAGCGTGAGGTCGAAATCCTGTTCGCGAACATGCTCCGCTGGATTTTCGGGCGCCACGCCGGCGTTGTTGACGAGGATGTCGAGGCGGCCAAACTTAGCGACCACAGCGTCCACAGCGCGCCTGATCTGGTCGAGGCTGGTTATGTCCATCTGAAGCGGTAGTGCTTCGCGGCCGAGTGACTGGACTTCGGCGGCGACTTCGCCGGGTTGGTTCACGTCGCGAAAACCGAGGGCGACGTGGGCTCCAGCGTGGGCGAGGGCGATAGAGATGGCACGGCCTAGACCCCGAGCCGCTCCCGTTACCAGTGCTATTTGGCCGGTGAGATCAAATAACGGAAACTCCTGCATGGATGGTTGTCATAACTGCCGCATGAACATGACCAGGTCTTTCTTTTCCTGGCTTGTAAGTTTCAGGTGCAAGACGATATTGAAAAATTTAGTTGTGTCTTCTAGCGTGAGGCAACGCCCGTCATGCATATATGGCGGACTCTCCTTGATTCCGCGAAGAGTAAACGCCTTAATTGGACCGTCGCCGGGCTCGTCAAGAAATCGCTCCAGGTGTAAATCATGCATCTGATTGTCGAGATAGAAAGGCGCTGGATGACATCCTGCGCATTGGCCTTTACCGAAGAAAATCTGCTCACCGCGCAGTTCACTGGGAGTCGCTTTGGAGCGGTCAAGCCGCCCGGTTATGGGGTCCAGTTTGGGAGCTGGCGGAAAATCCAACATATTCTGCATCTGTGCCATGTGGCTGACCTGCACACGGTCGAGGATGTTCATGCCCTTCTTGATCGCATGAATTTCATCGCCGTTGAAGTACGCGGTCCGCTGCTCGAATTCGGTAAAGTCTTCGACCGAGCGCAGGCTGCGCTTAGAGCCGTGGATCTGCTGGTTGAACACGCCGCGCAGACTTGTCGTATCGAGCCGGAAGCGGCGCTCCTCGGGACGCATGTCGGGATTTAAATGAAATTGCCCTGTCGTGTGGCCGTTTATGTGGCAATCGAGGCAGGTGACACCCAGGCTGGGCTCACGAGTCTTGCGATCGTCGGTGGGGTTGAATTCTTCCTGCGGAAACGGAGTAAGCAGCATACGAAGCCCATCGAGTTGTACGGGAGTTAGTATGGGCTTGAAGAGGCGGTAATAATTGTTAATAGAGACGACCTCACCACGAGATACATCCCCCAACTCGGGCCGATTGCTGAGGAAAATTGCGGGAGGAAATTCAGGAAGAAAGACTTCGGGCAGATCGAAAGCAACGTCGAAGCGCTCAAGGCGAGGAAACATCAGGATCTGCATCTTGGGAAAGACTTGCCCGCCGTTAGTCTGAAGAGGATGGGGCAAGGCGGGATACGGAAATGCATTTTGCTGCTTAATCTCGTCCGAGGTAAGAGCTGCGAGACGCTCCCATGTCACACCTTGGACGAGACGTGCCGTGGGCCCGACCACGACCGGCTTCCCGCGCGACATCTTAGCCTCAGGATCGAGGTTTGGCTGGAGGTTGTAGCGACGGTCGAGCAACTGCCGCTGTGCATCCATAACTCTGGGTTTGTCGGCGGTCAGTTTTCTCGCAATCTCGTCCGGATCGTCGAAGGGCTTGTCGGAGTTCAGAGGATCGCGGTAGAAATCGAAGCCAGAGTTCTTGCCCTCTTTCGGCTGCCCTTTAAAGACCGGAGATGAAGGCTTGGCGTTCTGGACGTTGAACACATCAGAGCGATCATGCTCCGTCTTGTTCTGCTCAGGGCGCTCTGCCGGGGCTGGCGAAGGCTGCTGCGCGGCCACAACGGTATCGGGCGGGGATTGATTCGTGTTCTGCGCCCGAACGACGGTAAAACTCACTGCGCAGAGTATGGCTGACAAAGCGCCGATTACGAGGAGTCCCTTACCCGCGTTCACTCTAGAGAGGCATCGCAAAAGCGCGTTCTTTACTTTGGGCTTATTCATACCGCGTTCATTCTCCGGGCCTAGGATGTGATTTCAATCATTCCGTTTGTAGTCAGTACAGTATCGTGTATTCAACGGAAGCGTCAGCTAGCAGAATTTCCAGGTGAGCCGCGGCTTACGGCGTTCTAAATTCGGTCTGAATTGTGTCTAACCGTATTGCTTTGCATCAAACTCCCGCTCAAGATAGTGCGTACAAAAAAGCCTATGAAGACTATTTCCGCCATCGCAGTTGTGGTTGCTATGGACGCTTGTCTGCTGGTTGGCGCTCCAATGACACAGCGGGATCGCGAGAACCTGGTATCGCATCTACAAATGACAGAAAGCTGGCTGGCCGATGAAGTGTCTACGCTCTCTGCACCTCAGCTGAATTTCCGAATGGCGCCGGGAAAATGGACGGTGGCGGAAGTTGTTGAGCACCTCGTGATTGCGGATCCTACTTATTGGCAGTTGTTTCAGGACGGTATGAAAGCGCCTGCGAAGCGTTTGGAGAAGCAGGCGACGGATGCAGACGTGCTTTGGTATGGGATTAACCGTACGCAACATCAAAAGACAGAGCCGAGGAAGGATCCGAAAGACAAAGCGATTGACATTCGTGAGGCGCTAGATAGTTTTCGGAAGCTCCATTCCATGATGCTGGACTATGCGCGCACTACGAATGACGATCTTCGCAGGCATGCTGTTCAGGATTGGGGCGTTGATGCGTATCAGTGTCTGCTCGAAATTTCAACGCATACACAGCGGCATATTCTGCAGATCCGCGAGATCAAAGCCGATCCGGGATTTCCAAAAAAGTAAGCGAAGCGACTATTTCGATTTTTCAAGCGGGGCAAGAGGAATCCCTTTGCCGACGACGGCTTCGAAAGCTCCGAGATTCGCGGACACGCGTCCGGAATAGAGCTGAAACCAAGTTTTGCCTTCGTCGAGTAGATTCTCGACGGAATAGTAATCCATTACAGGAAGGTCGATGGTGACATGAGTCTTCCGATTTGACAGGTTGAGAATAACGAGGATTTCCTGATTGTCCTTCTTACGGAGGAAGCTCAGGACGCTGTCTGGTTCAGTGTTGTTGATCCAGATGAGATCGCCGGAGGTGAGCGCGGGATACATCGCACGCATTTGGAAGAGTTTCTTGTATTTCGCCAGAGTTGCTTGCAATTGCTTATTGGCAGTCCCGTTGTCAGTCTCTGACCAGTGAATGAGTGTCCGCGTTCTCCAGTGCGTAGGGGTGGCATCGGCGACTTCCTGGCCGTTGTAGATGAAGGGGACGCCGTCGAGCGTGAAGTTCAAAATTGCGGCTGCGATCGCACCTCTTTCGCCGAACTCGAGAACGGCGCGGGGCCAATCGTGATTGTCGCAATAGTGCAGCAACCTGGCTCCATGCGGCATGGTGCGTTTGGTCTCTTCCCAGTTCTCGCGCAGATTGATTGCCGGAGCGCCATCGCGTACAACAGAGCGAAGCGTGAGATAGTACTGAAAATTGTAATTGATATCGAAAGCGTGAAGCTGATCATCGGGACGGTCAGCTTCCGAGAGCAGAATGACATTCGGGTTCACGCTGTCGAGCGCCTTTCTGGCGTCCTCCCAAAACGCAATCGGCACGCCGGCGCCCACATCACATCGGTATCCGTCTATTTTGAAATCGCGAACCCAGTGCACCAAGCTGTCGACGAGGTATTTGCGAACTTGCGCATTGCGGAAATCGGGGAGAGGTTGTGGCCAGAATCCACGGGCGATGCGGCCCTCCGAAGTCTTGACGAAGAAATCAGGGTCCTTCAACATAACGTTGTCAGGCGCCGCGTGGTAATACACGATGTCGAGCATCACCTTGAGTTTGAGTTTGTGTGCCGCCGAAACGAAATCACGTAGATCCTGTTCGTTGCCGTATTCCGGATCGATTGCGTTGTAGTCGGCGATGCTGTAAGGCGAGGCGTGGGGAGTGGCGGAGCGCTTCGCGATGGGCCCGAGATAAACGACCGCTGCACCGAGATCAGCGACCTGAGGTAGTCGGGGAATGGCGCCTCGCAACGTTCCTTCCGGACTAAACGCGTTCAGCCAGACCTCATAGATAGTCAGGCGGGGGAGCCACTCGGGCACCGGCCTTGCCTCTCGCGAGGCGAAGGAAAGATTCTGTGGGCGGGCTGTTCCGACGGGAAGCAAGAGCAGCAGGAGGAGCACTGCGGTTCGCATGTCTGCGGCCATTTTACAAGCGGGGAAAAGCACGTTCGAAACATGGCCGAAAACCACCGGCATGGTGGACAGCGGCTACTGGCTGGACGGCGGGAGGGCCTGTTTTCAAGGCCTTGCGAATAGTTCTGCGTGGCCGGAGACGTGCAGTATTAGGCGTGGGTCGCTTGAAACCATCAGCGCCTAAACGGGAGACAGTTGATATGCACAGAATCATGGTTGGAGTATTGGGAGTCATGCTCGCGTCAGCAGCTTTCGGCCAAGGTCACGGTTCGTCCCATGGCGGACACGGTTCGGGTGGAGGAAGCGGCTTCAGCCATGGTGGCGGCGGTAACGGCGGACACGGTGGTGGCGGTGGCTACGGCGGACACGGTGGTGGCGGTGGCTACGGCGGACACGGTGGAAGCGGCGGCTATGGCGGACATGGTGGCGGCGGCTACGGCGGACATGGTGGCGGCGGCTACGGCGGACATGGTGGTGGCGGCTACGGTGGCGGTGGGGGATATGGACAAAGCTTCAACTGGGGCGGCGGAAGCTACGGTCACGGCTATGGCGGTGGATACGGGCACGGATACGGCGGCGGAGGATACTACGGCGGTGGTTATTACGGGCACGATCGCGGCTACTACGGCGGCTCATATTGGGGCGGCCCGGTATTCAGCTTCGGATTCGGCTACGTTCGACCAAGACCGGTTTGCTACGACGTGTACGGGTATCCGATACCCTGCTATGTGCCGCCATACGGGGCATACGGTTACGGTGAGAGCCCTTATTGAGCAAGGCAGTTAAGCGAGGCGTCTGGTAGCGCTAGGCCTCCGCATCCACTAGCTTCTAGGCTCTACTCATAACGTAGGGCGTCGACTGGATCGATGCGAGTGGCCCGGCGCGCGGCAAGCCAGACGGCGAATAGGGCGACCGCGCTCAGGAGCAGCGGGACGGTTGTGAAGGTTACTGGATCCCAGGTTCTGACGCCGTAGAGCAGGCTTGCAATCAAGCGTGTAAGGCCGAATGCCGCAGCGATGCCGATGGCCACTCCGCTCAGAGCCAGTTGCATGCCTTGGAATACGACCAGATTGCGGACGTCGGCGGACTCAACTCCGAGCGCCATGCGGATGCCGATCTCTTGGGTACGCTGCTGGACTGAATAAGCCATCAAGGCGTAGATGCCGATGGCGGCCAGGAGCAACATGTTGAAATCCTCACCAGCAGTTGAGTGAACAACCACCTCATCCATGGAACGGACGTGAGCCACAAGGAGGCCGCCACTCGCTTGCCGCAACTGATTTGGATTGCGGAGCTGAGCGAATGAGGATGGGCGTGAGTGCGGACAATCCAAAGAATCGGGCCGATGCGGGCGTTGAGCGCGGTCACGCCATTGGGCACTTGCGACACCGGAATGTACATGATGGGTTGAGGGTTGCTGTTCAGTCCGGCATCGCGCGTATCTCTCCGACGATGCCAATGATCTGGCGAGCCGGTTCTTCGAACTCGGGGCCGATTCCTTTCTCGATGAGAAGGCGGTCATTGAGCGGGTTGCCTTTGGGCCAGAATTGCGTGGCGAGCGCCTGATTGATGAGGACAACCGGAGCTGACGCGCCGTCATCCCGATCATTGAAAAAGCGGCCACGCAGAAGCGGAATCTTGAAAACGTCGAAATAGCGCGGCGACACGGTTCTCCATCCGGCTCCGCCATGAGCAGGGCCATTCGTAAGCGGCCGGCCAACAACGATTAGTGGCAAACCGAAGCCGCCTTCAAGCGGTATACAGCACGTGCTACCCGCGGCTACCACACCCGGAATGGCTTGGAGACGCTTGACGCTGTCATGAACGAGCTGGGCGACACCGGTAGTTTTCTCGAAGCGAGATCTGGTGAGGGACATTTCCATAGTGAGCACATGGTGGGGATCAAAGCCGGGATTGACGCTCCGCAGGGCAATGAAGGTCCGAATGAGAAGCGCGGCTCCGATCAGCAGAACAATCGCGAGCGACATCTCGCTGATGACGAGCCGAGAACGAGCCTTATTCTGGCGGAAGCCGCTGCCGGTACGACCAGCGCTCTCTTTGAGGGTGGCGCTGAGATCGGCGCGGGAAGCATCGAGGGCGGGTATGAGACCGAACAAAATTCCGGTGAAAAGCAAGACGGCGAGCGTGAAAGCAAGCACGTGCCAATCAAGCGTGACGGCTGTGCCATGTTCGCCGATACGCGGGATGTTTCCGGGATTGATTGCTAGAAGCGCACGAACAGCGACGACGCCCAGAATGAGGCCAAGCGCTCCGCCAACGATGGAGAGAAGCACGCTCTCAGTGAGCAGTTGCCGAATGAGGCGGCCACGACCAGCACCGATGGCTGCGCGGATGGCGATTTCGCGCCTGCGGCCTGTAGCGCGGACGAGCAGCAGGTTGGCGACGTTGGCACAAGCTATCAGCAACACGAGAGTGACGGCAGCGATGAGAACCCATAACGAGGTTCGGACATCGCTGATGATTGCGTCCTGAAGAGGCTGCACAGAAAAGCCGTCTTTAGGACCCATGGCGCCTTCGGGATATTTGCGGCGGAACTGATCAGCCGTAAGCTTCAGTTGCGCTTTTGCCATATCGACCGTGACACCGGGTCTTAAACGAGCTGCTGCAAGGAAATAGTGAGCTCGATCGGTACTATTGGGATCGAACTGGAAGGGAATCCATACGTCCGAAGGCGGATCGAAATTAAAGCCGGGACCAACGATGCCGATGACTGTGTAGGGTTCGCCGCCAAGCTCCATGGTCTTGCCGATCATGTGGGGGTCGGCACCGTAACGGGGTCTCCAAAGCCCATCGCTGATGACGACGAGGTGAGGACCGTGCGGGCGATCTTCCTCCGGTGTGAATGTGCGACCTTGCTCAATCGGCGCACCGAAGAGACGGAAGTAGTCTGCGGTAACGTGGATGCCTTTAATCTGCTCTGGGTAAGTGCCACCGGTAAGGCTGAGGCCGGGACCGCCGAAATCGTAGGCCGAGACGTCCTGAAAAACGCGTGTTTGCTCTCGCCACAAATCGAACTTTTGTCCATTGCTGTCTGCGCTGCCAGGCGCCCCATGCGCATCCTAGAGCGATTGACCGCTTTCCAACTTCAGTGCGAGGACTACCGACTGGTGGCTGCTCTTGATAGCTCATAACGGTGCTGCACTTCCGGCTCCTCGGCGTGCTCTCTGGCGCGTCTTGGCCGAAGTGTGTCGATGCCCTTCCTGCAGCGCTCGCAGCACACTTTTAACCCCTTCTCACCAACCGTCTTCGCGATTCCTGTATGCTCTTGGTTCTGGTGAACAGCAGAAACTCCATCGCATACTGCGGTTCCTCAGCACTACCACCACTCAAGCGGTATTGAAAACCCATAGCTCGTAGTTGCCAAATCGCCGCGCAGCCGCTTCCTTCTTACGACTCGGTCCCAAGCGCCCCGGCCCCGACCATCACACCTTTGTTCAGCACTTGCGCCCGGCCGCTTCCGATAGAGATCTGTCGTGATCCGCTCAGAATCCACACTGGAAAGCGGATCTCGGTGTACGACGTGGTTGGCCCTAACCGTCGGGGTGCCGGAACGTATTAGTTTCTAAGCATGCGCCTGCTCCTCTTTCTCGCCGTCCCCCTCTTCGCTCAGACACCTTGTGCCGAGATGGCGCGCCTGCGTAACGTCACCGCCGCAACACAAACCGCAACGTACTGTCGGGTTTCCATCACTCTCCGGCCGGCGGCCGACTCTGAAATTAAGTCCGAAATCTGGCTGCCCGCGGCCTCCGTTTGGAACGCCAAACTCCTTATGGAAGGTGGAGGCGGTTTGGTCGGCAGTATCAACACCGCAGGAATGACGAACGCCATTCGCGAGGGTTATGCCAGCGCGTCCACTGACACCGGTCACACCGGCAGCAGTGGCAGGTTTGCACTCGGCCATCCCGATAAGATCACCGACTTCGCCTATCGCGCTGTTCACGAAACCGCCGTCGAGGCCAAAGCATTGATTGCGGCCTATTATGGACGTAGCCCGCGCCTGTCTTATTGGGAAGGCTGTTCAACCGGTGGACGGCAGGGACTGATGTCTGCGCAGCGTTACCCGGAGGACTTCGACGGCATCATCGCCGGCGCGCCCGCTTACAATCAGATCTACCTCTCCGCCTGGCGCATGCGTCTGTTGATGACCGCGCTCAAGTCACCACAACACGCGCTGCCGCCCGAAAAACTGAAGCTACTCAATGACGCAGTCCTTGACAAATGCGACAGCAACGACGGCGTTAAAGACCGACTCATCGAAGACCCCCGCAGCTGCAACTTTGACCCTAGCGCACTCAACTGCAGCGGTACCGAGACCGCAAGCTGCCTCACCCCGCAGCAGCTGGAAACTGTAAACATCGCCTACACCGACCTACGGAAATCCACTGGCGAACTCCTCTACCCGCGCCTTCCCTTCGGTGGCGAACTCGGCTGGCGCCTTCCAGCCGATGCCACCGCGCCGGGGGCCATGGACATCGACATTTTCCGCTATATTGCCAATCAAGATCCCGCCTGGGATTGGCGCAGCTTCGACCTCGAAAAGGACATCGACCGAGCACTTCTGCACGGGAAAGAGATCCACGCCGTCAACCCGGACCTGGCGAAATTCAAAGCACGCGGGGGCACGCTCCTCATGTATCACGGTTGGAGCGACGGAGGTTCCGACGGCTCGATCTCCGCCTTGAATACCGTCTCTTATTACGAGTCCGTCCTGAAACACATGGGCCCGAACCAGGACGACTGGTTTCGTCTTTTTATGGTCCCCGGGATGGACCATTGCGGGGGAGGGACCGGCCCCAATCAGTTCAATAAGCTCGCTGCGCTCGAACGCTGGCGCGAACAGAACGAGC
>JBPCJX010000171.1:0-6401 GCA_051004875.1 Bryobacteraceae bacterium | reverse complement strand
AATTACCGCCGGCCATGGCCTCCTGGTCGATCCGCAGCGTTTGAAATCCCCAAGGCCGGAAGTTCAACGCGTCGATCTGGAAGTGGAGCGAATTTTCAATGAACCGGTCCTGGATTTGCAAATGTTGGGGCGCCAGCGCAGTGCCTTTCGACCAGATGACCGGCTGCAGCCGTTTCATAGCCTTTCCACGTTAACAAATTTGACGCGCTGATTTGACGCGCCGAGTCGAAAGCAGTAAGATGCGACTCACGGAGACGAATGCATGGCGATGCAAGTCTGCATGGGCGCGATGATGATGTGCAGTTTTGGAGTGGCGCCAAGCAGCCTGGTGGTGCTGCCGAAGAACACGGTATTCACGGATCAGGTGCCGGACGCGAATATCATGGACCACGTGCCGATGATGAACGTTATGCCGTTCGGCATGTGCATGTCGCCGGCAAATCCGATGGTGGCGGCGGCGACCGCGGCGGCTTTGGGAGTGCTGACGCCGATGCCGTGCATCCCGAACACGCCAGCGCCCTGGGTGCCGGGCGCGCCGACGGTGATGCTGGGGAATTTTCCGACGCTCGATAATATGTCGAAGCTGATATGTATTTGGGGGGGAGTGATTCAGTTTACGACGCCGGGGGAATTTACGGTGATGGTGCCGTAGGAAGATTGATTCGCCTATCCCGTGAGCAAGGTCGCTATACTCGAAGCAAGCGTCGCTCTCCTCCTGAAATGGACGCATGGACGTGACATCATGGAGTTATCTCAAGAATTGAGACAAGCAGTTTTCAACCCACAATTAATGGAACGGAGAATTGAGTCATGGGTTTGTTAGACGAACATTTACAAGTCAAAATCGCAGCAACCCATGGGTTGGATAAGGGAATGAAATTTGACAGATCTCTGTCGGCTCGAGTTGCCGAAACCAAGCTTCTGCGGGACTCGACCATCTCCGGAGCCCATCGCCCGGGCTGTGCTCGAATTTTTCCGAAAGTCGGCTTGAGTGGGTAGGAGAAATCGTGGTCATTCGTGCCGAACATATGAAAGCCTTCGAGCAAGACGCCCGGCGTCGGTTCGAGGACGAAATGGTGGCTCACAGCAAGGACTTTTCGCCACCACTTTGTGAAGTGATTGGTGATGAGCAACTCCGCGTGGCACTCCGCTCCGCGATGAAACGGGCCGAAGGCTATGGATTTACCTATCGCGGTCCCGTTCGCCTGTTCATCGAGATGATGTTTCTTTGCGGCAGCGCGTTTGATACCGATCCGCAGTATGCGGCGGTAGGCGAGGTCCTGCGTGCTTCCGGCGACCAGATGCAGCGGGCACAACAGATCCATGAACTATGCCTCGATAATCTCGGAAAGGTGGCCGGCCCCGGACCTCCGCTAACAACTTCAGTGAAGGCAGGCGACACCTGCGTCACTTCTCCAGGTGAAGTTGGCCCAGCGGAGAGCAGGTCTATTTTCGCTTCATACGATGCACGGGTAATGCGCGTGTTCCTCCCACCTGCACGTCCGAAGACACCCCCAGTTCTTCGGCCCATCCAGACTATCTGCTCGAAGACGAAGCGCCGGAAAAGCTGCTCCGCTTCGTCAACACCGGCAAAGGGCAGCGAACAAACGATGATCGGTTTGCATGATCGCAGCGAGCAGAGTCCCAAGGCAAATCCAGCGGACGAGGCACCAAAAACTGTAAGCTGCTTGGAGAGTCCTTTAGCTCGCGAGGCGAAGTAGGAAGAATCATGATAATACGGCAAGAACAAATCGAGATCTTCCGGCAGCACCACCTTCAGAGGTTTGAAAATGAGATGGTCGAGCACCTGAAGAAGTTTTCGCCCGAGCACTGCAAAGTAGCTGGTGAGACGACTGTCCGCCAAGTGATCCGCATCGGCATCGAGAATGCCCAAACATACGGTTTCACCAACCGCGGTCCTTTGCGCCTCTACATCGAGCTAATGTTCGCCTTCGGTTGCTACTTCGACACCGATCCACAGTACCCTTGGGCTGGCGCCGTCCTCAACGATCCTGAGAATGTGGATCAAAAGGCCCGCGCAGACCGGCTCTGGAACCAAACGAGAGATTACTTCGCCAAAGTATTCGGCCCCAAACACGAACACGCGGATGACGCCTTGCAGCGGCTGAAGCGCGCTCGGGTAGAGGACTTCGCGCGTTCCGATCAGCCCCTGGAAGAGAGTATTTTGCGCACCCTGTTTTCAATCTACCCACAAAAATGCGCCGACCTTGGCGAATCAACGCTGCGCCGCCTCGTGCGAAAGGGTTTCGACTTGGCCCACGACTACAATCTAACCACTGACACAGGCAGGACAGTCGTCGTCGCTCTGACCATTGCGCTGGGACACCGCTTTGTGGAGGATCCGCTGTGGGGGTGGGCAAGGAAAAGGATTGCTGACAACCGCCTCGCTGACCCCGAGGCCCGTGCCCAGCAACTCTATTCGAAGGCCATGCTCTATCTTGAACATGCGATCGCGGGCAGAACGGAAACTAGCTCTTAGCTAAGCTAATGTGCGACTGGTTGACATCTCTGTTCGGTTCTCCGAAACCTAACGCTGCAGACGGTGGCCCCAACGGTACCGACGGCGGCATTTGTGCGGACGGTGGCTCGCCCCCGTGTCCCTGCACTTGTACAGTTTCAATAAGACCCCAGACTGTGACGTTAGAGCAACCGACCGACAAGCTCGATGCGCTACCCAGTCCACGAGGAGGCACTTTTGTCTGGACCAGCAGCGATTCTAACGTAGTAGGGGTTTCAGGAAGCGGCGACCAGTGCGAGATTCAGCGGCTCGACCAAGGGACCGCCACAATCACCGTCACGTACACCGTCGGGAGCTGCACCCCGTGTACAGGCGCGGCTACTGTCACGGCACCGAAACGGAACTTCATCATCGTTATTGGTGAACAAGGCTTGAAAAGGCACAACCTCGGCAAACTGTTAGAGCTCGCAGCCAATACCCACGAACGTGAGGTTCGCAGTAACGCTCTCTTATCTTTGCCGGTACCTAGATTCCTGCCTGGGGACAAAACAACAACCGCGCCGATCCACCTAGTTGCGGATCTTGTGGCCCAACTCAGCGTCAATGACATCATTTATCTTGCTTATTTCGGGCACGGATGGGGGGATGACGCCTCGACCGCGCTGAACATCGGGCAGGATCATGTCAAGGACTCGAATCTGACTATCGCTCAAGATCCTCTCGGAATACAGACGTGTACACCTCCGTCAGTCTTGCCTAAACCCGCGTTTCGGCCGAACGCAATCGCCCGCCTCTACAGCTGCAGGGCAGCATTCGGAACTAATCCAATCGCAAAGCAAATGGCAGACCACTTGGGCATACACGTTTACGGGTATCCCAGTGGCGAAGGGTCGATGTTTACAAACGACCCGACACTCGGACACGGCGCAAGGGCAGCAACACAGAAGGATCAGTCGGCTTCGGTTTCAGCTGCAAAGGACGTCTGGATGGTACCATTCACAGGAGTACCTGCATTCAGCCAGTTCTGAAGGTGTCTCTATCGCTTCAAAATCGCTCGCTTCTGGCAGCCTGCCTAATACTCCTCTTCCACTCTCCTCCCCTCATCCGCGCTTGTGCCGTCTCGAAAGAAATGAACTCGGCGCAGATCGAGAAGACGGTCGATGAACTCAGGCTTATCGAGGGCCTTCCACCAAAATCTGGTGAAAAGCAAACCGACCCGCATGCCGCCGCCATAGTTGCGCTAGGTCAAGCAGCTGGTCCTTATCTCGTCGCTAAGTTGACCGACGACTCCCCGAGCCGCGTCGCGTACGGATTCCGGTACTCCATCGGAGATGTCGCCCTAGCCCTACTCGATGAAATATACCAGCCACCATACTGGCCCTCTCCGGACGGTTCAGTAGTTATCCCCACACGTTATGGAGACTTTAGGGACTACGTTGCTTTTGTCCACTCACGTAAAGGACGGCGGCAACTGCAGAAAAGCTGGAAAGTATTTATAAAAAAGTAAATGCATAACCAACCACAACCTGACGGTCGTCCGGCTGCCCGTGCTCCAGCTTACTGTTCCGCTACCGCTTGTAGCGGGGAGCTGGCGCTGGAACTATGATGGCTAGGGACTCAATTGCACGGCATTACGCACTTCTGACAATCCCCCATCACCGGCATCTATCTCAATCCAGTGGCTTGAGTTAGACGCCATAACCCAACCACATATAGGATTCGATTCCGAGCGAACTGCAACCCGGTCACCTTGCTCAGGTAGGCGCGGATCACTCCACGCTCTTTCTTGCCTTGGCACCCATATTCCTGCGCCACCAATAATTGTTGCGCCCAGGCGTACGTTTCGGCCCGGCTCTGACCTGCGAACGCGAGCGCTTCGCCGGCCTCCAAAAAATTCCTGATCTGTTCCGGATTCAGTGTCTCGGCATTCTGCATGTGTACTTGCATTCAGCCGCAGACAGCCTACCCCTTTATCACAATTTTCAGTATCATCTTGCGTTGGAATCGAAACCCGTTTCAGTATCATCTTGCGTTGGACAATTCTCCGGTTCTCCAGCCGGATGCAATTCATGTAGAATGGACTGCGTGGTTGGTCGGTCTATCCTCCGAAGCTTTCCGCTGCTGGCGGCAATGGCGGCGCTGCCCTCCGCTGCCTCGGTTTCCGGGGAGTGTACCAAAGGCTCCGAGGCAGCCAGGAGCTAGTCTCACAAAATGCCGTACCGGACAACAGAACGTTTACTTTACCTCGAAACACCGCTGGGCGAAGACAAGTTGCCGTTTAAGCTTCGCAGGGCTTAGCTATAACTAGGACCCTTCCATCAGGTCTATTTCTGTAGTTTGGAGCGATCCCGCAGCGAGACGAAACCGCAGCAATTGCTGTGGCTGTTCCCCTTCCAGCAAAAACTCGCTTACCGGACCGAAAATCGTTTCCAGTTCTTCCGCATTGCAGGTCGGCAAATACACTCTTAGGACTCGCGGATCGTAATAGCGGAACAGCAAGGGCTTGCCCGTTTCACCATCGTGAACCGTCAAAAACCGCCGGAAATTTTGCCTTAGCGCCCGCAAATCAGAGGAGGTGAACGCAAAGATTCCCCAATGATTCCCCCACCCTTTACCAATCACCCATTCCGCGAAGGACGAACCGGTCTCGAGATGAACCAAATAGGGGGCAACTTCCGCAAGATCCCGTTTCAACTCCCCTCGATAGAGACACTCATAGGGCGGTTTATCAACGGCCAGCTTTTCCAAAAGCCCAGGGACTGAAGCACCATCCAAAATGGCGAATGCACCGCTCTCTTCATGCTCAAAGAGCCGGGACGCAATGATCTCAAGTATATCTTTCACTTAGCTTCCCTGTCCCCCGGACAGGCTCATTCGCGTGGTCAAGTGTCGCAGAATGGCGCCCCACTGTGTGCCGCGCTGCGCAATACGGCAGCCGCAGGCGATATAGTTGCGAGATTAAGCGTGCTGGGCGTATGGACCTGCCGCGCCGTCATTTGACCCATCTGGCCAGGATCGGCTTTATCGGCCTCCGTCGGATCCTTGGGCGCTTGGGGCGACGCGCCGGCTCCTGTCCCTGCCGACCCGCCGCTGTTGATCATCACCATCGTGCCTTTGATGAAAACACCGCCGGGATTGATGTTGATAAAGTTGCCGCCGACCTTTAGTGTGAGAGTCGCTCCCGTCTCGATTACCAGGTTCATTCCCGACTTGACATGAACTTCCATACCGGCATCCAGAGCGTAATTCATACCAACTTTTTGCTGCATGTCCATACCGGCTTTAAGTGAAACGGTACCGTCTACTTTCTCGTTCTTGTCTCCTGTGAGCTGGATATGCTTGTCTCCCCCGGTCTTTTCAAACTCGTCGCCTTTGACGATACGGTGGCGGTCCTTCCCAATCCATTCCTTCCGGTCGTTCTTGATACGAACGTCGAGATCTTTCTCTCCGTGAATGAAGACCTGCTCTTCGCCCTTCTTGTCCTCGAACCGGAATTCGTTGAAACCCCCACCGCCCTTGCTGCTCATCGACTTCAGCGTGCTCTTGGTCTGCTCGCCGGGCAACGCGTAGGGTACCGTTAGATCGGCGTTATAAACGCGTCCCGTGATGATGGGCTGGTCGGGATCGCCTTCAAGAAAACCGACAATCACCTCCTGTCCGATCCGCGGCGTGTAGATCGCGCCCCATTGCTTACCGGCCCACTGATGCGAGACGCGAATCCAGCATGAACTGTTTTCATCGAGCTTGCCTTCGCGATCCCAAGGGAACTGAACCGTCACGCGGCCGTATTTGTCGGTCCAGATCTCCTCGCCGGCCTTGCCCACCACGACGGCCGTTTGCGATCCCTCGATCAGCGGCTTGCGCGCCAGCCGCGGCGGCCGGTAATCGACGCTGTTCGGAATGGCTTCGAACTCGTTGTGAA
>JBPCJX010000170.1:0-49893 GCA_051004875.1 Bryobacteraceae bacterium | reverse complement strand
GCTTGACGAAGTGATCGCTCATCGTGAGCAGTCGTGTGTACAACTCCAGGCCGGTGGTGCGAATTTTGTCTATGTTCTCGGCCAGCGCCTGCTGACGCCATCCATGAGCAATAACGAGCAAGAGGCTGATGAGCGTCACCGGTGTGGCGATCATCACGCGATGCCCCACGCCGTAGTCGAGAAGCGTTGGATCATTTTCCAAGGCCGCACTGAAAAGCGATTCCAAAGGAAGAAATGCAACCACGAACTCGGGAGAACAATCCAGGCGCTGCCAATATGCTTTCTCTCCCAACGACTTCACATGCGTGCGAACCTGACGGGCATGATCTCGAAGGCAACTCGCGCGCTCAGTATCCTCTTGAGCTTCGATCGCACGGAGGTAGGCCTCTAACGACACCTTGGCATCTACAACCACCTGGCACTGATTGGGAAGCCGGATAATCAGGTCGGGCCGCTGATTCGCGTCGCCAAACAAGGTCTTTTGCTCGGCAAAATCGCAGTATTCCAGCATGCCGGCGAGTTCAACCACGCGCCGCAGCTGCATCTCACCCCATCTGCCACGCTGAATTGGCGATCTCAGGGCGTTCTTGAGCTGGTCGGTCGATTGGCGAACACGCTCCTGAAGTTGTGTCAGCGCGCCGACCTGGGCGGAAATATCGGCGTAAGCGCCGGCGCGCGTTAGTTCAATCGCTTGCACCTGCTCCTCGAAGCGGCGGAGCGATTGGCTGACTGGCTCAACCAAGTGCTGAATCTGCTCCCGGCTGCGATCCAGAAAAAGTTGGCTATTGCTATGCAGAGCATCGGCAGCCAGCCCGCGAAATTTCTCCTCTAGCTGTAGCTGCGTCTGGGTCAGCAGCTTCAACTGCACCTCCGCGATCTCCCTGTTTTTTGCGCTCTCGGCTTCGTGCTGGATGGCGGCGCGTTTCGCGTTTTCTAGTTCGGCGCGTTGGCATTCCTGTTGCTCGCGCGTATCGGCGGCGGCCTCCCGCCACCGTTTTGCTTCAGAAAATTGATATGCGGCGAAACTAACCGCGGTCAATAGGCAAACCAGGAGTAGGGTCAAAACAAGGATCATTTTTTATTATCTCAAAACATTTGCAGGCGATTTTGTTCGTGTTCGGATGCTCGATAATCAAAGTGTGACGGACCTACTTTTTCTGTCCATTTGGCTCGATCCTCAGAGCCGTGCGAACCGTCTGCGCCATTTTGAGGAATTGTTGCGCATCTTTCCTTTCTCACCACGGGAGGAGACCCAGTCTGTCGTTTCCATCCACGCTATTGACACAACTGAGCCTCCGCTTTTGGAACGTCCCGTGAACGGGCCCCTCGACGTGGCCGAACTGGTTTCGACCTTTCGCGATTATCAGGGCGATGATGTCGCCTACCGGATTGAAGGCTGGTGGGACCTGTGGCAGTTTGACACTGATTGGAGTCTCGCGCCGGCTGCAGTGGCACTGTCCTGCTTCGGTCCGGAATTCGATAACGGCACCGACGACCAGCCTACAGATCAAGAGGATCTTCGAATAGAATTTGGCGTGGATAGCAGTTATTTGCCGCGACTGGACATTCCCGGTAGCGCAAGGCTGACCGAATCGAATATCAAAAGTCTGCTGCGCCTGGTAAATGAGATTGAGTCATCGCTGCCCGTGATTAGGCGGCGGCTTGAAACAGAGTCAGGCGAGAATTTTGCAGATCGGTTACAGCAGGTCTTGAGCCCGAGCGGCAGCGTGCAGTAGTAAGTCTCACGAGTTAGAACAGAGTTGCGGGAACGTTCTTGGAGCTCACGAGAAAGCCAAAGGTTACGCGGTTATCAATGCGCCCACCGATCGGCCCGAAGCTTCCGTAGTCAGCGTAGTCGTAGCGGAGATTTAATCCCAGGTGCCGCATTAGGGAATATCCAAGCGAACCGCTGAAAGACATGCTCGAATAGGAACCGGCCGCGTTCGACACGCTGGTTAGACGGGAGTAGTTCCCACCAAAACCGATGTTCCATTTTTGCTTCCCATAAGAGTAGAAGCCGTTTGCAAAGTCATTTCGTGAAGCCAGAAAAATTCCATTGCCCGAATTGACATTCTGTCCGGCATTGACCGTGAATTGGGAGCGCTTCCAAGCTCTGCTAAGACTGGCTTGGAAATACGGGAAGGCAGTAGTTTGGTTGTATCGGCCGGGTACATAGACATCCACTATGGAGTCGTTTACCAGGAAAGCGAAGGGCAAACGTACAGTGCCGGAAGAATGTACTCTGTTCATGCCTGCCGAAATGCCGCCATGCCAGCGTAATGAGAAATCATGTGAAAGCGTAAGGTAAAGGCTATCCGAGTAGGATCGCCCCGCGTGACCCTGATACACGTTGTAGCCGTGGCTATAAGTTCCACTCGCAGTGGTTCGCCTGGTGAAGCGATAAAGCATAGAAGCTGAGCCCGTGCCACCGGTGGTTCCGAAAGGTGCAGCACCGCCGTACCTGGTCAGGAAGAAATCGCCTCCGAACTCGTAACTAAGCCGCATTGATTGCTGGTACGACAGTGTCAGAGAGCTTGAAAGAAATTTCGTGTTTTGCGTATACGGGTTCAGCTGGAGCGAGTTGGACTGACTGGGCTGCAGACTGAAGTACGTCCCACCATTCAGAAAGATACCGGCCGCTTGGGAGAACGAGAATGCCCATCTCCTGTTCAGGACTTTCCTGAAATACAACGAGAGATTCTGGTCGGTTCCGCTTGGATAGATGGAGCCTTGATAGTTGCGATACCCACCGCGATAGCTAAGCGAGAGACTGCCACGATTGAAATCATGGAAGGCCGTTACTCCGCCCCCGACTTCATATCCCCAAGAACCCTGGTCGGCAGTGGGGTTATTGAACTGTCCGCCTTGATATACGGGGAACGTCGAATCGTGCACTCCATTTCCAAAAGCATAAAAATTGACGTAATTGCGCAATGCCGGTTCGAGCGGCTGAGCCAGTGTGACGGGATTGGTGGTTGTGTCCTGACGCGTACTCGTCTGAGGTGGTATATCGATGAGCGGCTGCTGCGGCTCTTGCGCAGAGAGCGTGCATGCGCATATCGAAAGAGTGGAGACGAAGGTAAGTATCAGCGTCAAGTTAGAATGTTCCGAAATGGCATCCCTACTCTCATCGAATCGATGAAGATTCTAGGATTTTTCTTACCGTAGCAGGAGCCCACGCAGGACGGGAAGCGGAACCGCGCCTTCTTTCAACGCCCGTTCGTGGAACTCGGACAGCCTGAGGTGTGATTTTTCTTTCTCTTGATAGGCCTCGCGAAGCTGGTCCCAGCCGCGCCAGCCGACGAAATACGTCGGAAGCTGGCAAGAGGAAAGCTTGGCACGCTGTAGCTTTTTCTCCGCCTCCTCCTTCTCCTGGAATGTGTCCTGAATCATCAGATCGAGCGCTTGCTGATCTGTCATGCCCATAGTCTGCAGCTTTACATCAAGGATGGTATTCGCCACCACTCGTAGCATCTGCTTACCGAAGGTCAGTTGCATCTCGGGCGTCTTCTCGTATCCCTCGTCGATCATGAGTTGCGTCGCGTAGACGGCCCATCCCTCTACATAGGGACCATTTGAATACACGGTTCGCAATGCCCCGCGCCACTTCGGTTGGATGTCGTTGGCGTATTCAAACTGGACATAATGCCCGGGCATAGCCTCGTGAACGGTCAATATCTTCAAGCCATAAAAATTGTATTCACGCAGCTTCGATTCGACGCGCTCGGGCGTCATGTCAGCGGTAAACGGGGTAATCCAGTAGAAGGCGCCAAGTTGCGGCTCGAACACGGGAGCTGCGGAAAAACCGCCCACGCCGTAGATGCCGCGCATGAATTCAGGGGTTGGAATCACCTCAAGATTGCTGCGCGACGGCAGAGCCAGCAAATCATGATCTTTTACAAACTGGGTTGCTTCGGCCAGATCACGTTTAGCTTCGGCGAAATATGTGTCTCGGGTCGCGTGCCTTTGGGCCACTTTGTCGAGCACCGTCGAGACCACTGTGTTTAGATCTGTAGGCGGCGCCGTTTTCCCAAAGAATTTCGGGTATATCGCAATGGCTTCTCTTTTCATGTCCTGGCGGATGCTTTCGAGCTTGGCTTCGGCATCAGCGAGCGTCTGCTGAGGCGTTTTTCCAATCGCCAAGGTGAGCTTAAATTTCGCTGCATAATTCTCGGCACCTAGACGCCAGTCACTACGATGCCGGCTGAGATCGTTTTTCAAGAAAGCGTTGAACGATTTGAGCGAGTCAAGAGCTTTCGCCGCGGCTCGGTCGTAGCGCGGCTTCAGATCCACAGGCACTTTCGAGCGAATCGTTTGGTCGATCAGAGTGAAATTTCCTTCATTTTCTTGTTCGGCGACTCGGGTCCAGATCTCCGGAGAGCTGGTTAGGTTTCGCTTCGCGGTGTCAATAAACGATGGGATCTTCTCGATTCGCGTGGTGACCTGGGACAGCCGTGTCGCTTCCGGCGCGTAATTCAGAATAAAAGGACTATAGATGGCATTTCCGATCGTCTCGACATAAAATGCCGGGTTGTGGCGATACGTCTGAATCTTGTCTAAATCGAGAAGGCTCCATTCGCATTGCAGCTTGATGACGTCGAGATCCGCGTTCATCTCAGGCGTAAGGTGAGCGCCTCTGGCCTGATTGAGATCTGAAAGCGATTGCTGGTAAAAAGCACGAGCGCGATTGATGCCGGTTGGCGAGTAATCCTCGAGCAACTCGTCTAGTCGGATTCCGTGATGCACGTGGTAGCCCTGCGAGGTTGCAGTCGAAGAAGTGAGTGCCAAGCTTGCGTGAACGAAGTTTTCTGCTAGTGTGCGGACCTGGTCCTCGCCGGAGCGGCCTGCCAATGTCGCGCCCAGTGCAATCAGGATTGAAAGAGGAATAGCGATTGAGCTAAGCGAGCGCACTTTTCACCTTTTCCAGATCGGCGGGTTCTCCAAACTTCACGCTTTGGAGCGCCGGATCGATATTACGGTTCAAGCCTGAGAGAACCGATCCCGGACCAACTTCGACAAACACTCTGACTCCTGTGCGGGCCATCGCGCCAATGGTATCTGTCCAGCGCACAGGATTAGGGATCTGCTCATAAAGGCCATGGCGCGCGTCCTCGGCCGTCGTAATTTCCTGTGCTCGCCAATTGTTGATGAGTGGGATGATTAAGTCTTTGAAATCTGTGGCGTGTAGATCGGCCCGTAGTTTTTCCTGGGCGGGGCGCATCAAAGCGCAGTGGAAGGGAGCGCTGACGGGCAAGGCTTTGGCACGCTTTGCACCTGCCGCTTTAGCCAACTCGACGGCTCGCTCGACCGCTTTGGCGTGACCGGCGATAACTACCTGATCGGGGGAATTGAGATTAGCCGCACTGACTACTTCGCCCTGAGCAGCTTCCTTTAGAATTTGATCTAGCTTGCTTTCCGGCAACTTGAGAATTGCGGCCATCGCTCCCGCTCCTTGCGGTACGGCCTCCTGCATGTATTGACCGCGCTTACGTACCAGGCGTACTGCGTCAGCGAAGCCAATCGACTCAGCGGCAACAAGAGCTGAATACTCGCCAAGACTGTGACCGGCTACAATGTCGGGCTCATACCCGAGTTCATGTAGAACACGAGCCGCCGCAATGGATACCGTGAGCAGAGCCGGCTGGGTGTTCTCAGTTTTTTTGAGATCTTCCTCGGGGCCATGAAAGCACAGTTCCGACAAAGGAAAGTCGAGAGCGTTGTCGGCATCTTCGAAAACCCGGCGCGCCTCGGGATATTCCTCGGCCAAAAGTTTACCCATGCCGACGGATTGCGATCCCTGGCCGGGAAATAAAAAAGCTACCTTCGAATTTTCGAACCCCGGTGATGACTCGTTGCGTCTCATTAGCGAGAAGTTTTCGAAGCTGTGGTTTTGGAGGTGATCGAGATGGTAAACACACGTTTTACAGAAAGGCAGGCAATCTCACGCATAGACCTCGCCTATTGTCCTATCTGCACTCACACGGTGCAAGCTGAAGTGATCTCGCGGGCCAAGCGGATAATCGTGAAGCCCGGGCAAAAGTGCTCGCACTGCCATTCGCCGCTCGATGCCGGCTACGTGATGCCGCGGGAGCAGGCGGCATAGGTTGGGGGCTCGTCCACGGGAAACTCTGGTGAACTAGGCTTTCAAGATTCTGACGAGACCCGGTTCACCGCGCGTCAATCTGTTCTATAGTGAAGACGAGGATGAAAAAGAAACCAACGTCCGAGCCAATCATCTCTCCCGAGATTTTGGAGCTGGCGAAAAAGTCCATCGAGGCTGAGCGGCCCGCAGCTACGAAGCGCTGCGGGGTCTGCGGCGCCATCTGCACGCCGTTGACGGGGCCTCAGACTTCTGAAGAGCTCTGCTGGGTATGTCGCCGGCTGAAGATCAGTGCATGGCGTGATACAGATCAGCAGATAGCGGCTCAAGAGTGAGATCAGCGGCACGCGCGATCTCTTGCTGACAAGTTATTCCTGCCGCAGTGTTTCTGCAGGCTCTAGCGCGGATACCCGGAGCGCCGGGGTACCTACCGCAACCAATGCTGCCGCAAGCAGAATTCCGAGTGAAAGTACTACGGATACAGGTTCCAGCGGTTTCATCTGAACCAACAATTTCTCCACGTATCGTGCCCCCATCCATACAATCGGCACGCCTATCAGCATGCCCATTACTGTCAGCCCCAGCCCTTCGCGTAATACCATTAAAATCACGTCCTTCGGCATCGCACCGAGCGCCAGGCGGACACCTATCTCGCCGCGTCGCCGCGATGTACTGTAGGCAATAACGCCGTAAAGTCGTACTACCGAAAGTACCAGCGCCAAGATTCCGAATCCGGTGCACAAGGTGGCGAACATCCGCTCGCGCTGTAGACCTTTTGCGATTTGTTCTTCCATTGTCACCACGTCCACAAGCGGAAGGTTGGGGTCAATCTCGCTCATAGCCTGGCGGATTGCGGGAACGACAATCTGAGGCCGCTTGAGTGTCCGGATCACAACGGTGAGTTCTGGACGATCCTTCTCAATCGGCAGCCAGACCGCATACGGCCGCTCCTTCATCGAGGTGGCGGCTATTACGGGCGCGATGCCGACAATCTCGAACTGCTGCGGTTTCGCGCCAGGAGGCCCATCCGGAAATTCGAGAATGCGACCGAGCAGATTTTTTCCTCCGAGCTTGCGCGCAAGGTCCTGACTAAGCACCGCAACTTTCGCGCCGCTATCGATGTCAGCCCGCGTGATATTTCGCCCAGTTATCATGCGTGAAAGGAAGAGTGGCAAATACCCAGGTGTTACGCCGTTGATGGAGACATTGCTGATCGTGTTCTGGCCTGCTAGCCGCACACTCTCCCACCAGCCACCGATGTTCATGGGCCGCATGGAGGCCATCCCGACAGCGACCACGCCTGGGGTGGCCGCTAATCGCTGCTCCAGATTGAAATAGAACTGCGCTAACCGGGCCTTGTCATAAACCGACGTGCCAGGCCGGATTCCGAACAGAACCAAATTGCGGCGATCAAAGCCCGGATCGGTCGATTGAATTGCCAAAAGGTTCCGCGTAAAAATTACTGCCGTCATCACCAACACAACCGACATTGCCATTTGCGCCATCACGAGCAATCGCCCGGCGTTCCATTTGTGCCCTGGCGCATAACCGAGTCCACCCGCCCCTGGCCTAACCCAAGTGGCGTTGGACATTCTTGATCCATGCAAAGCCGGGAAAATGCCGAATAAGAGGAGAGCGATTGTGGTAATCGCCCCCACCATCGCCAGTATTCGAAAATCCAGCATGACCGCGATCGGCCGGGTATCGCCTTCTGCTAGAAACCGGCCGAGCAAATTGGCCGTCAGAAAACCCACGCCAATACTCACTGCGCCGCCCAGTAGCGCCAGCAGCGAGCTCTCTGTCATAAACTGGCGCATCAGACGAGTGCGACTGCAGCCGAGCGCAACCCGCATTGTCACCTCTCGTTGCCTTGCAACCGCTCGGGCAAGCAAAAGATTCACAATGTTCGTGCACGCAATCACCAACAGCAGAGCAACCAGCCCACCCAGCACCAAAAGCGGGCTGCGAAATTCATGCCGCAGGAAACCCAGCCCGCGACTCCCTTCCTCCAGACGAATTCGCGGCGCGGTCGCAATATCCTTCGGCTGCCTGGACCAACTCGTTTGGAATAGAGCTGCAAGTACCGGCCGCAATTGGGCATCGCTCACTCGAAGAGCACGTCGCGCTATCAATTGCACGCCCCAGAAGCGGTTATTGTTCAGCTCGCTCCTGCCTTCGGGCATCTCCTGCCGAGCCCCGTGGTGTAAGGGCGTATAAATTTCGGTGCCATCTCCCGGAAGCAGTCCGTTAAAGCCCGGTTCCAGCACACCGACAATCACCTGCGCCTTGTTGTTCACGTTCATGGTCTTCCCGATTACGCCGGGGTTCGAGCTCAATGCGCTCACCCAAAAGGGATGTGACAGGACCGCTGTCGCGGGTGCGGCGTCACTGTCGTCGCTATCAGAAAACAGCCGGCCCAATTGCGCACGAGCCTGCAACGTTGAAAAAAAGTTGCCACTCACGGGACGCTGCTGTGCCACAGTTGGCCGTCCGGCAAAGCTGATGCTCACCATGCCTGGATTGGTAAATGCTGCCAGCGACGCCCGACCGGAAACGCCCTTGCGCAGTGCTTGAAAGGTGGGATAGGAAAAGAAGTCGGCAACATCCCAGCCCTCGCTGTTCATATAGCTGCTACCAGATGCGCTGTCCAACAGCTCTCGTGGAAATCCATGGCCTTGCCAGTGCACCAGCGTGAGCTCTTTCGGGTTCGGAACCGGCAAATCGCGCCAGAGCACTACGTCCATCAGAGAGACAATCGCTGTGTTGGCACCAATGCCCAGCGCAAGTGACAACACCGCGGCCAAAGTGATTACGGGTGTTCGGCGCATCATGCGTGCGCCAAAGACAACGTCCTGCCAGGCACCGGTCATCCAGGCCCAGCGGCGCTCATCCCGGCAGCGCTCTTTCACTTGCTCGCTGCCACCAAAGTCGCGCTTCGCCATCCGCAGCGCCTCCTGGTGAGAATGCCCTTGGCGCTCATACTCCGCTGTCAGTTCCTGCAGGTGATGGGCAAGCTCACGGTCCAGATCGGTTTCCCTCCAATTCCAAGGAAAATGCATCGATCCTCCTTCTAGGACTCCAGCACCAGAGCAACCGCGCCTGCATAGCGCTGCCACTGTGCCGTTTCTTCCTGCAAGCTTTTCCGCCCCGCCGCTGTCAACGAGTAATACTTCGCCATCGGCCCGTTAGCGGACTCTTTCCACTCCGATCTGAGCAGGCCTTTGCGTTGTAACCGGTGCAGGGCCGGATACAACGATCCCTGCTGCACCTGCAAGATCTCTTTCGAGGTCAAAAGGATCCGTTGCGCAATTCCGTAGCCGTGAATCGGCCCGTGCGCGAGGGTTTTTAGAATCAGCAGATCGAGCGTGCCTTGGAGGACATCGGTCTTCTTTTCTGGCATACGAGGTCTAGTATGACATTCTAGGTAGATAGAATGTCAAGGTACCAGGCACCGGTCTTGGCTATTGCCTTCGTTTGGAGAATGTTGTACGGCTTCCCGGCGTAACCCTCGTTTTTCCTCCGGGTGCTCACTAAAGTGCTGGAATAGATGTATGGCAGACATTCGCCGATCAACTCCCTCGAACACTTCCGACGGGAAGGTGACTTTTGATGCTGAGAGCGTGGCGGGTGATCTCTGGATGCGGCAAAATCATCACGGAATCCATGTGGAGCTTGATACGCAGAAAGCTCAGGCGTTCGCCAAAAATGCGAAAGACGCTGGACTGACGCTCGAAACAATGCAACCTGCTAGCACTTGAGGGGTGTAACGCGCTGACTCACCAGATTGTTTGCCGCGGGGCGCGATGGCACAATGTGAACCATGGCAACAAACCGCTTAGAAATGCTGGGGCAGATGGTCAGCCAGAATCCGAACAATACATTCGCCCGCTATGGCTTGGCAATGGAGTACGCGAACAGCGGCGACTGGGCACAAGCCATAGTTGAATTTCGCACTCTCCTGCAGCACGACGAGAATTACGCGGCTGCCTATTATCATGCCGGTCAGGCGCTCGAGAAACAGGGCGACATCGAGCAAGCGCGAGCCATGTACGAGCAGGGCATCGAGGCCAGCACACGCAAGGGCGATTTGCACACGCGTTCCGAGATTGAGGCCGCCCTGAGCCTGCTGCCTATCTAATAGGACGGCTCCGCTATTGCGTCGTTTGGACCGCCTCAACCAATTTCTGAATGGCCGGGAGGATCTGGATCAGCATGTTCGCCTGAGGCTTTGCAGCATCTCCGATGGCCGCCAAGTTCCGTTGCTTCCAATCTGAGGCGGCGCGGCTCTGCGAATTCAGGGACGAAAGCGCTTCCTGCCCGGCCTGGCACAATCTCACAAGCGAATCCGCGACCGGAATGTCTTCCGAAAGCAGAGAGTTGCTCTCTAGAGCGGGACGGACGGCTTTCGCGTTATCCGACCACTCTGCAAGCTCTTTCCGGAGCGCCTCGCCATCGGCCTCTTGCTTGGGGCCGGTCAAATAACGATCGACAGCGTTCCGAAATTCGCGAGCGGCGTTACTCTCCGGTGCAATGGAATCAACCAAGTGATTCAGCGGGGTGAAGCTGCTGTAATTTTCCGCATGGCGCGAGTATCCTTTCACCGGCTCAAGCACGGACGCGAACTCATCGAGCGGCTTTGCTGGATATGTTCCGGCAAGACGCTGCCGCATGAGTTCCAGGTTCGAGCGCTGCGTCAGGCCGAGCCACTCGAGCCAATGGTTGGTAATCGCAAGCCGCCGGTACATCGATGCAACATCCGTGATTGACTCCGGCGACCATAGCCTTTCGGCAATCGCGGCCAAGCGCGGCCACAGCTTTGCGTCAAGATTTTCCGTCGTAGCCAGTTCCTCCCACATCGCCGCTTCCCCGCCCAAAATTCGCTTCCTCTGCTCAGGAGTAAGATCCGCTGTTTCACCCTTCATCGGGTCTACAGCGTAGTGTTGAGAAGCAGGGTACATGAGATCGAGATAGTAGCCAGCCGAAAGGATTCCTTGATATCCCTCTCGCGCCGCCTGTGCCAAAGATTTCTGCCCGCGCCAGGATTGAATCACAATGCTCTTCGGAAGATCGGGGCTCAAGATCTCGTCCCAACCCTCCATGTGCTTATGGTGTTTGCTCACGATCTTCAATAAGCGTTTGTTGAAATAAGCATGCAACGCGGCGGGATTGGCAAGCGCATGCTTCTTCATGAACACCTGAATCTGCGGGCTATTGTTCCACTCTTTGGGGTCTACCTCATCACCGCCAATGTGAAAGTATTCATCCGGAAACAGCTTCGCCATCTCGCCGACAAAGCCGTCCAAAAAACGATAGGTGGATTCCTTTGTGGGATCGATTAAGGCCGTCAGCACGCCGGGCTCATGGGCGATCTGAAACGGACCCGGCCCAGCACCCAGCTTTGGATAACCGGGCATCCAGCTTGCGGCGTGCCCCGGCATATCAAATTCCGGCACAATGCGCAAACCGCGCAAGCGCGCATATGCGATCGCGTCCCGGACTTCGGTCTGTGTGTAATACAAACCGTCTGAGCCATATCGCTGTAAGCGAGGATATTTCTTACTTTCAACTCGAAAGCCTTGGTCATCCGACAAGTGCCAATGCAACACGTTAAGCTTTACGGCAGCCATTCCGTCCATGGTGCGCTTGACCTCGTCGAGTGGAATAAAATGCCGCGAGACGTCGAGCGAAAGGCCACGCCACCCAAAGCGCGGTTCGTCGTGGATCACAACGTCCGGGACAGAAAAGCCCGCTTCGATCGGCGTCGCCCCGGCACTGGTTGTATTCTGCTGGACCAACTGCAGAAACGTCTCGATGCCGCGCAACGCTCCTAGCGGGGCGTCGGCCGAGATTCTTATCCTCCCATTCGACGCTTCCAGCGAATAGCGCTCGTCATCGCCTAGGCGCTGCGGCGGACGATGATCGCGTTGCTCGACAACCACGGTCAGGGTGGCCACCGCGTTTGCCGGTACTATATGCGCCCGGATGGGAATGCCCGTCTGGCGTGCAAGTCTTTCGAAAGTCCGTTGAACGGCATCTTTGACACGCACGTCCGAGGCTCCCACGCCAGAAAGCGATGCGGTAAATGATCTATCAAGAACCGTCCGTCCCGGCTGTTCTGTGACATTGGCCGGCCAGGGCATCAAGGGCAACGTAGTCGCCGCCGGCTGGGCCTGACCAAAGAGAAAAGAAGGCAAAAACGCAGTTAGCGCGATCAGCCCGAGTAGTCTGACGGTCTGTTTTTTCCAATAAAGCACAACGAACCTATAGGGTTAACCTACAGGGTACTACTGCGATCCAGAAAATTTGTATGGCGGCGGTCTAAACCAAAGAAAATGCTCATTCTTGACGAATGAGCATATTTCTTCCTGTTTCCAGGCCCCTAGCATTGCGAGGGGTTACGTTGATGGGAGAACAGGTTCGACGGTTTCGCAACCGACAAAATCCTGTTTGTGATTGGAGTGTAGGGCCAGCGGGGGGCTAAGTCAAGGGCATTTTCTGGCCGTTTGCGAAGCCCATTGTAAGTACGGACTTGCAAACGATTTGCGCGATGCGCTAAGGATCTCAGTCGCCGCTCAGGTTGAGGGTGATCATCGACTCGTCGGCCTCCAGCGTGCCGTAGCGGCGGCGATAGATGCGCATACCACCGTACATCACTCCGGCCAGAAGGCAGATGGCGGAGAGCAAAGCGCTCAAATACAAGATATTCAGTAAGAGCTGAAAAAGGGGCTTTATTGGGCCCGGCGGGGGAACATCGTTCCACGTGATTTTGGCCTCATATTGGACGCGGTTCAGCATGGCGTCGGCCTGAGCTTCCGCGCCCGGCCCGAAGACCACGCCCAGCAGGACCCCAGAACGTTTCGCGCGGACGCCCGGGAGAGATTGGAAGGCGGGCAGGTGCAGACGGGCCATTTCAGGAGTCGGATAGTAGAAAATTGCGAAACGAACTGGGGTAAAAGTGCTGCCGATTGTGTACGATGCGATTTGCGCCTCAGCGCCTTGATCGAAACCCGGGTTGGCGGAGGCGAGCTCGGGTGCAAAGGCCCGCAAGGAGGCGGGACCGAGCACGTACCTTGCTGAATTTGGAACCCGATCCTGGTGAGGGAGAAAGGTCAAAATAGCCGGCAATGAGCTATCTTTGCGATTCGGAAAGCTCTGAAATACTGCATTGACGTCGGCCTGCGTAGGTACGCCGCTTTTGAAAACCACGACAGCATTATCGTCTGAAACGACGGTTTGGTTAGTATCTTGCGTACAAAAGGAAGCCAAATTGCACGCGCCCGCTTTTGCGGAACGAAGCCATTCCCAAGCGGCGATGGCTCCAGTTTGGTCCTTCATCTGGTACTTGCTGACAGTCAGGGGACCGCGCTGTGTGGTTTCCGAATGAACCAAGCCGTATTCACGCCAGAGCGCTTCGTCGGCACCAATCAGTGAAATGGATAACAGAAGCGCGAGCGCTAAGCTGCGGCACCGTGGCATTTTTTGTACTTCTTTCCGCTCCCGCACGGGCAGAGCTCGTTTCGGCCTACCTTCGCGCCTTTGTTGTTGACGGTTTTCGACTGGCCTGAACCGTCGCCTCCAGTGAACTGAATTTCCGCCAGTTCCCGGTCCTTCTTTCGATGGATATTGCGCGTGAGGTCGAGGACTGATTGTTGCGCTTGACGCTGGTGCTCTTCGATCTGTGCCGGCATGATCTGCGGCTCACTCAGGTCCTCATCCTCTTCCATCTCGTCTTCAGCCTCGGGGTAAGGGAGAGGCACATCTCCGCTCTCGATACGCATGAAGTACAGATATCGAATTGTCTCGTCCTCGATACGCTCCATCATGTCCTGGAACATAGTGAAGGATTCCTTCTTGTACTCGATGAGCGGATCCTTCTGGCCATATCCGCGAAGCCCGATGCCTTCCTTCAAGTGGTCCATCGACAACAAGTGATCTTTCCACTGGTTGTCAACCACGTTGAGCATGATGATGCGCTCGGCTTGACGGAGATTGTCGGCGCCGATCATGCGTTCCTTTTCGTCGTAGCGGGCGAGTAGCTGCTCCGTGATCTGCTCTTCGATCTCGGCACGGTCCAAGCCCGAAAATTGTTCTAAATCGAGCTTTAATCCGAACTGGTTAAGAACCGCTGTCTGAAGGCCAACCAAATCGAATTCATCTGAGCGGGCTTGCTCAGGGATGTGTTGGTCCACGTAGCTGCCCAAAATGCCGCGTACAATCTCGAGAATCCGCTCCTTTTGGTTGACACCTTCTAAGAGCTGGCGGCGCATGCCGTAGACGGCCTGACGCTGCTTGTTCATTACGTCGTCGTATTCAAGCACGTGCTTACGAGAGGCAAAATGCTGAGCTTCGACGGCCTTCTGCGCGGCAGCGATGCGTTTGGTGATGAGACCCGACTCGATGGGCACGTCTTCTTCCATGCCCAGGCGCAGCATCAAATTCTGCATCCGCTGCCCACCGAAAATTCGGAGCAGGTCGTCCTGCAGCGAGAGATAGAAGCGCGAACTTCCGGGGTCGCCCTGACGTCCAGCACGACCACGCAACTGGTTATCGATGCGCCGCGATTCGTGACGTTCGGTTCCCAGGATGTGCAAGCCGCCAAGCTCGACGACTTCCTGGTGTTCGGCCTGAATCTCGCGACCAATCTGAGCTTTGATCTCTTCAAGCTCACGGGGGGGCAGTATCTCAGTGGACCTACCTAGCTTCCTCAAGCGCTCTTCGAGAAGAAAATCCGCGTTGCCACCCAACAGAATGTCCGTACCGCGGCCGGCCATGTTTGTGGAAACCGTAACTGCGCCTTTGCGGCCTGCCTGAGCAACGATGTGAGCTTCGCGCTCGTGATTCTTTGCGTTCAGCACTTCGTGCCGGACGCCCGTCTTTTTTAAGATGCCCGAGAGTCGCTCCGATTTCTCGACGGAAATGGTGCCGACGAGCACCGGCTGCCCCTTCTCATTGAGCGTCTTGATCTCTTTCGCCGCGTTACGGAATTTCTCCTCCTCGGTGCGGTAGACAACGTCCGCATGCTCGGTGCGGATCATCGGTTTGTTGGTAGGAATGACGGTGACGTCGAGGTTATAGATCTTGCCGAACTCGGCGGCTTCCGTATCGGCGGTGCCGGTCATGCCAGCCAACTTCTTGTACATGCGGAAGAAGTTCTGAAACGTGATGCTGGCTAGAGTTTGCGTTTCCCGCTCGATTTTGACGTTTTCCTTTGCCTCGACAGCCTGGTGAAGACCATCGCTCCAGCGGCGCCCGGGCATAAGGCGTCCCGTGAATTCGTCGACGATAATCACCTGGCCGTCTTGCACGACGTAGTCGCGATCACGCTGATATAAGATGTGGGCGCGCAATGCTTGTTGCACGTGATGGTTCATCTCAATATTGGCGGGATCGTAGAGATTGCCGGTGTTCAGCAGTTTCTCGACTTTGAGAACGCCTTGTTCTGTGAGCGCGACCGTGCGGTGCTTCTCATCAACCGTGAAGTCGCCAGTTGTAAATTGCTGTCCCGGCTCTTTGCCTTCGATCACCTCGCCGCGCTCTAGAAAAGGAATGATGCGGTTGACGCGATAGTACTTGTCGGTTGATTCTTCACTCGGACCCGCGATGATCAGGGGGGTGCGGGCTTCGTCGATCAAGATCGAATCGACTTCGTCGACGATGGCGAAGTCATAGCTGCGCTGCACACAGTCCTCAAGCCGGAATTTCATGTTGTCGCGCAGATAGTCGAAGCCGAATTCGTTGTTGGTGCCGTACGTGATGTCCGAACCGTAGGCCGCCCGGCGCTCGCTGTCGTCAAGATCATGAACGATGGTTCCAACAGTGAGGCCGAGAGCGCGGTGAATGCGTCCCATCCATTCCGCGTCGCGGCGCGCCAGGTAATCGTTGACCGTTACAATGTGAACGCCCTGGCCGCCGAGCGCGTTGAGATAGCTGGGTAGGGTCGCCACCAGCGTCTTGCCTTCGCCGGTTTTCATTTCAGCGATGCGCCCGCGGTGGAGCACGACGCCTCCGATGAGTTGCACATCGAAGTGGCGCATGTTCAGAACGCGACGTGCGGCCTCGCGGCAAACGGCAAAGGCTTCGACAAGGATGTCGTCGAGTGAAGCGCCGTTAGAAAGGCGCTGCCTGAATTCCTGAGTTTTGGCGGCTAGATCGGCGTCAGAAAGCGTTTTTAGTTCGGGTTCAAGATTGTTGATGGCCGCCACAATGGGACGTATCGCCTTGATCTCCCGGTCATGTTTCGTGCCAAAAACCTTGGCGAGCAGTCCATCGAGCATAATTGGGGCTGTAACTCCAGTTTAACTGGAAGGCAGGGTTGATGGGACTATCGGCGTTTCCAAACCAACTACTCTGCCTTTTGCTGCAATACGCAGCGGTGACACCGCCCAGAACATTGGAGCACTTGCGTCCCGAAAGGGACGGATGCTGTTGAAAAAGTCGCTGGTTGAACCCGTTCGACATCGGTACTGAAGGAGTTTATGGAACAGCCTCACGAATTATCGTGATAAACGGGCTTCAACGATCCGGCAATCATAGGCCGCGTGTACACCTCAACGGGATCTTCACCCAGCTGGTCTCTGTGATAGTACTCCCCTTCATCGAAAGCGAGGTAGACCGCCCAGAACAGGTCCGGTCGGCTCTCATCCGCGAAAGTTATGACTCCGTGAATGTCGTTTACGATGGCGTCGCAGGACTCAAAGTCTAGTTCCGAGCTGTGAAAACAACTCGGCAAATAAGTCGCGACCTGATCATACAACAGTGCTCGGGACTGACCGACCAAGGTGCTCCATCTCTGGATATCGTGGTCAGTCAGCCGAGCCCTCTGAGAACTCGTTTCGGCTTGAACTTGATAAATACTTTTTAGATCCGCTATTACAATGTCAAACGCCTCGTTCACCTCTTTGTTTTAGCGCAGCCTAACACCTCGGCTGCATCACGATGCGGCGAATGCCTTTATTTTCGTGACTTGCATAAGGGGCAGATGCTCTTGAGAAAAACCTTGTACTTTCGACGTGTCAGTGTCATTCCGTTGTTATAGATAACAGCGGAGACGCGCGACATGATGGGACAGCAGAGCGCGCAGGAAGAGTTGTTTTACCAGTTTCGGCTTGAGGATCACGTCGGTCGCCCCAGCCTGACATCCCCGAAAGCCGTGTCTGGCGGTCGGCTGAGTAGAAAACAGCAACTATAAGAACGATAAAAGCTCGCCTCGACGTTTTGAGGGAACGGATACGCTTGTAAAATGAGCCGCACAGTTGGTTCTGCAAAGTGCGGGGAATCTTTTTGAAGATAGTCCTTGATGTCCTCTAAATCGTCCGCGGGTGGGACAGTCCAACAAATACGCATCAGGAATGGAACATGCGTTCAAGCCGTGCGTCCATTTCTCCTTCTTCGATAAACTCGCCACGTTCCGCTGCCCTGATTCCTTTTTCAACGGATTCGAGGAACCGGGCTTTTTCGTCAAGGTAGCGGAAAACAACATCTGTCACCAGTCGCTCGGGATTGATCCCGGCCTTGGTGGCCATCTGCGCAAGCTGCGCTTGTTGCTCGGGGGTGAAATGTACTTCCATCGGCTTCATGGTACGAAAGGCCTGCGTCAAGGCAACACCCCCGCTTACCCTACCGCTCAGTCCAAGACTGAATTGACGCGCATGCCATTGCTGATCTCTATATCGCCGCTCTGTTGTGCAACACGATCTCCAAGCCGAAGACCCGAAAGTATCTGGACATTATTCACGTCGCTTACACCAGGCTTCACTGGCGCCCACAAAACTGTTTTGCCGGATAAGCAGTACACGCCGAATGTTCCCTGCTGGGTGCGGAGTGCGGCCTTGGGGATCGCAAGCGCATTCTTCACCACCGCCGAAACCACGGTGGCATTCACGGTCACTCCAGGCAGCAGCTCATGATTCGGATTCCCGACAATTGAGGTCACCTCACCCACTGTTCGTGTTCCCTGCGCAACCACTTGCGTGGGTAGCCGATCCACACGGCCCCACCACTCGCGCCCGGGGCGTGCGTCCCACGTAATCCTGACCGGCATGTCTACAGCGACTCGCCCCAGATCGGGCTCATCAATGTACACAATCACCTTGACCCGGTCTAGTTTTCCGACCAGCGCAACCAGTTCGCCTGGCGGCAGGTAGGCGCCTACCTTGATATCGAACTGATAGACAGTCCCCGCGATTGGAGATCTAATGTCGCTCAAAGCTACCCGGTGCCGAGCCAGTGCGACTGCGGCTTCGGCATCCCGCAGCTTCGCTTGCGCCACGACGCGATCACTCGCAGTCACTTGTGCTGTTCGCTGGTGCTCGAGCGATTCCAACTGCAGCTTGGCCCGCTCGAGCGCATCCTTTGCTTCCAGGACCTGCAGCTTGGTCGCGGCCTGCTGCGCTTGGAGGCGCTGAAAGGCTTCATAGTTCCGCTGCGCGACATCCACCGCAGTCTGCGCCGTCCGAATGGAATCGTTCAAATTCGCGAGAGTCGATGCTTTGCCGCCTAGTCCCAAGGTGGCGACGTCTGTGCGCGCTTCTTGCTCCCGTGCCAGGGCCGCCGCCAGATCGGACTGCGCGGCCGTGGTATCCAAGCGCACAAGTATCTGCCCGGCCTCCACTCTTTGTCCCCGCTGCACTTCAACCGTACGCACGGCGCCCGCCGTCTCGGCAAGGGCTGCGGCCCATTCGATCGGCTCCACTTTGCCGTTGGTTGAAACCGTACTCTGAACGGTCAGACGCCGGACGGCGGCGAAATGAACCTGTGGGGTCGACTCGCGGCTATCCAGGCCCCACCACAATACGAGCAGGGCCGGGATGATCAACAAAAGCCAGGACCTTTTCATTTTCGTGGGTATTCGAAAACTCTGTCTATTGTGACAGACGTTTGGCCGATGTAAAATTGGTATCGCATTCGCACCGGCGAACCGCTACACTGAGACGTTGATGCCGCGGTATCGTATTCACCGCCTAGAAGAGAGACCCAGCGAAACCTTCCGGTGGGCCCCGCATACGGGCGGTCTCGCAATTGTGAAATCTAAAGATTACGAAGTACACGGAGAAGTGGATGGGTCCAGCCCCTACGCGGTATGGAAGGCGCTGTTAGCTGAAGGCCGCCCTCTTCGTCCCGGCGATTTGCTCGAAAGAAACGACGTTGCTGCAGCTTCGGGACAGTTGTATATTGCTAAATATATCGGTTTTGAGCCTGCCTCGTGGTACGTGCCCGAACCCCAGTCTAATCCCGACAGTCCTAGTGGGGGAACGTCGGAGTCCGCGGGCACTCCTCTGCAGTCCGATCCCGTATAGTGTTTGCCATAAATTTATTGAACATGAACCAGATGCTCGCAGCGCCTCGATGGGGCTGCTTTGCCCTAGTAAGTTACATTCCCGATCTTCTTAGCTCGTTTTTGCAAGGACTTCGGGAAATTCTGCCAAATACTGACAGTTCGGAAGCTCATATCACGCTGCTTCCTCCGCGACCATTGAAGCTCCCGGTCGAAATCGCCTCCAAGCAGGCGCGCGCGATTTTGCGCCAGTTCCCTCCTTTCGAGGTGGAGTTATCAAAGGTCCGACGATTCCCTGAGACGAAATTTCTCTATCTCGACTTAGCGGAAGGAAATTCTGTGATCCACGATCTTCACGACGCGCTAAACAAAGGCGATCTGTTCGACCCGGAAGAATTCGAATTCCGCCCTCATCTGACATTAGGCGGTCCGGTATCGCCGGGAGTACTTGATTCGGCGCAGCAGCAAGCCGAAATTACATGGAACGCGGAGCATTGCGCCTCGCGCTTTACCATCGAAGAAGTCGTCTGTTTGTGGTCGAGCCCGGACAGCGCCCAAGGCGAGTGGCGCAAGCTCTGGAACGAAAAGCTCAGTCCGACCGCCGCACGGACCAGCGCCGCAACGGCCACTGTTACGAGTCGACGAACATCGTAAGCTGGTCGCCCTGATCGGGGGTGCCCTTTTTAGTCCGCTGACGGGCGGCTACCAGCGACCTTCCCACCACGCCGCGGAGTTCGGTGCCGACGAGTGCAGCGCGAGGCAAGAAAACTCGTTGCCGTGTTGGTCCAGCGCGCGGCGGAGTGATGAAGTATCCTGGCTGCGGCCAATCGAGCAAATTATGGGACAGAATGCCGTCCAGGCGATCCCCGTCCCGAAACATGAAGCGTGTCCAGAGTCCCGGCACCTTCGGACGTCGCTCGAACAGATTGTGCTCCCGAAACAGGTCAGTCAATCCAGCCTCCGAAATGAAACACAAAGCCTTCATCTCCGTGTAGGGCATGATCTGCAGGTTTCCGTCTAGCGTGATTAATTCGACTCCTTTGTCGAGCAGGAAAGCACCTGGATTGACGATTCCCTCGAGCGGCTGTCGGTCGAATCGGTATAGGACCACGCGTTTAACAGTACTGGATGGCAAGGTAGGTGGACAAGATCACTTTGTTTAAAACAATTTCGCGAATATTGTATCATTGGCAGAATGGCAGATTTGACACCATTCCAGCAAAGAATGCGGTCTTACCTGCACTTTTGCCGGACCGAGAAGGGCTTAGCGCACAATAGCTTAGAGGCATATCGGCGTGATCTGACCAGGTTAGGGGAGTTTTTGAACGCCTCAGCCCTAGATTCTGTAAACCTGGATACACTTCGTTCTTACCTCGATAGCCTGCGTGCCTCAGGGCTGTCCAATCGTTCTATCGCTCGACAGGTGACCACGCTACGTGGATTCTTTGGGTTTTTGGTCGAAGAAAACGAGTTGGCGGCGAATCCCGCTGAACTCCTCAGCGCCCCTAAAACCGGGTCGTCTCTGCCGAAATATCTGGATTCTTCCAATCTGGATCATCTGATGGAGGCTCCTCGCGAAGATTCTCGAACCGGGCTTCGGGATCGCGGCATGGTGGATCTGCTGTATGCATGCGGCCTTCGTGTGAGCGAGTTGATTCAACTGCGTGTCTCGGACTTGGATGAGAGCCAAGGTGTCGTCCGCGTGATTGGTAAAGGGAACAAACAGCGGCTGGTGCCTGTGGGTAGAGAAGCGTTGAAATCGGTTGAGCGTTACCGCATACAGCAGCGGCCGCAGCTGCTGAAGGGGAGAGTGAGCCCGTATCTTTTTGTGACGGCTCGGGGCAGCCGGATGACGCGGCAGGGCTTTTGGAAGTTGCTTCGTGCTCATGGCAAAACGGCTGGCATTTTCCGCGGCCTAAGCCCGCACGTGCTGCGCCACAGCTTCGCGACTCATCTGCTTGAGGGTGGGGCGGACCTGCGCAGCGTTCAAGCGATGCTCGGGCACGCCGATATCGGCACAACGCAAATCTACACCCACGTCATGCGCTCCCGCTTGCGGCAAACAGTCGACCAGCACCATCCGCGCGCCGCACGGAAAGGCGCGGATACACGCCGGGTGACACCATCCTGAGGAGCTTGGGGAACCTATGAGCGACTACATGTTCATGCTCGACAGCCATCTTAGCGGTGAGCAGAGCAAGGTGTTAGCCGAGGTTCGTCAGGCTGCTGAGCGCGCCAACCTCAATCTGTTCCTCACGGGCGGGGCGATGCGCGATATGATGGGCGGTTTTCCCATCCGCGATCTCGATTTCACTGTCGAAGGTGGCAGCACCAAATTCGCGAAGGCACTTGCGCAAAAAGCCAAAGCGGAGATCATTACGCTTGATGAAAGCCGGAAATGCGCGGAATTGCGCTTTCGCGGCGATGTTACGGTAAGCATTTCGGCGGCACGGCAAGAGAAGCACGGGAAGCCCGGCGCTAAGCCACAAGTTGCACCCGCGACCATCCACGAAGATCTGCGCGGACGTGACTTCACCGTAAACGCCATCGCACTCTCGTTAGGCAAAGCCTCGCGTGGCTTGCTTCTGGACCCCACGAACGGGCTGGGGGATCTCAGCCGCAAGGAACTTCGCACTGTCAGCAACTATTCCTTGTATGACGATCCGTCGCGAATATTGCGCATGATTCGTTTCCGAACGAGACTCGGGTTTACTGTCGATGAGCGTACGCTTTCGCAATATCAAAATGTTCGCGAGGCCAAGCTCGAGACGAAGATTCCTTACACCGCTCTCGAACGCGAACTGGGACAGATCGCTCTCGATCCGCTGGCTGGGGACATCCTGAAGGCGCTTGAGGATGAAAAGCTCTTGTATTTGATTTCGCCAGCATTGTCCGGGCCGAAGTTGAACTTGCAGGGCTTTCAGAAGCTACACAAGGCCCGTCAGATGCTGCCGTCCGGCATCAACATACCAGTTGACAACTACGCGCTATTCCTTTTCTTACTTTTTGAAAAGCTGAGTTCAAGAGAACGGACGCAATTGCTTACTACAATGCATCTGCCGAAGGCGCGTGTTGATGCAGCGGGAAGGTTGGAAAGCCGAGCGAGCAAGATCGAGAAAGCACTCGCGACTGCTAAGCTGCAACGACCGTCCGCACTCTACTTTATGCTGTCGAATGTGCCGGGCGAAATTCTTCTATTTCTGCTCATGCGGTCGGGCCAGCGTCTGGTTCTCGACCGTATCAAAAATTACCTGCAGAAATACCTCCCGGCAGCGCAGGAAGTGACGGAGAAAGAGGTCCTTGAGCGCGGCGCGGAGCCTGGCACACCGAAATTTGTTAAGTTGCATCAACAGATGATCGCTGCTCGGCTGGATGCGAGGCCCAAGAAAATTATAGTGGAAGAACCACTTCCGCCTGCACCACTCTCTGGACCCGGACGGCGCTCCGCCAGCTTCGGCCGCTGAGTTAATTGGGGGCGTACTCGAATTGTTGCTGCCGTCCGACCAGCCTTCGGATGGGCTGCAAATTAACACTTGGGCTGATCCGGTTCATGACGGTCAGAACCGCTCCCGGGTAGGTTTCATTCGGGTTATATAACCGGAGTTTCCCGAGCAAGTCCCGGTTCTGATACAGCGGGCTTTTCGCTAACTTAAAAGCAACGTGATGAATACCGGCGCGGATGGTCGGGAATTCCTGCAATCCCTGGTTCCACCCGAAGATATTATTGTTCCGGTAAGCCTTTCCGCCCCCAGACTCGATCACGGAGATACTAGGCAGCAGACGCCAATCGAGTCGATTGTCGTCTGCTGCATGGATGAACTCGTCGGCCAAATCCAAAACAGGACAGTGCAATTTGGTAAAGAATTTTTTCAGCCGAACGGTTCGAGGATCAGGACTGGTCGGTTCTAGCTGTGTTGCCGCAGTCGACTCAATGGTGGGAGCCCGCTTTTCAGTCCACATAGTGAACGGCAAAGCCAACAAGCCCAGAGCAACCATCAGATGCGTTGAAAAAGAGGAGAACCTCTTCGGCAACCAGCTATAACCAAGCTGCATGGGTTCATGGTATCAGATTATTCTATAAGCCTTACGAGGCATGTACAAGGCGTAGTACCGGTTCTCCTTTATGGTTCTAGTTGATAAGGCTTAGGTAGAATCTTGTAGTTTTCTCGAACTTCTGTCAAGCGTGATGCGGTGGAGATGCCCGCGATCGGCCAGGCAAACCTGCTCTGCTCTACCTGGCATTGGTCTGAAGCCTGATCTCAACTTGTGGATCGCCATCCATTCCCCCATTGCCTTTTCGAGCCGTTTCTGTGCATGCTGGCGATGCGTGATTACTCAGTTGGGGACGTAGCGCACCAACGTGGCTCTTCGTTCATACTTATCCCACTTACAACGGGGCGGGTTTGTCCGGTCTGTTGGTCAAAAATCTTGATATCGCTGCCCCACACCGTACGTTTTGCGTCCAACTGTCGCAGATCGCGTCCATCTGTTGAATAAATCAACCATCCGTTCCGCGACCATCCTCCCCACGGCCCGAGGTTCTCTTCAATAGGACTCCAATCTTCGTTGGAGATCATTCGCCAGTACGCGGCTGAACCATACCTGCCGCCGTCTGTTGAAAGAACCATAGTCGATCCATTCGGGCTGACGCTAAAGTCATAAACCTCAGCATAAACTCTGGGCTTTTTGTGGCCTGGGCCTCTTGAATCTTTGATCGCGTGTTGTAGCGCACGACATCAAGTTGGTGATTTGCATCGTCAACGCGCACAAATAGCAAAGTCAGTTCGTCAGGCAAGAACACTGGTGCAGCACCTTCACCGAGATCGAGTTGGTCATGGCTATCTATGTCGGAGAGCAGTACGTGACTGTGCTGCTCAGGATGCGAAGTGATGTCCAAAGGAGTTTGCCATGCGACCCTCTTTCGGTTAGCAGCCAGGACGGAATTTAACCCACTAATGCGGCGTATTTTTCGTCTTTTGGCGACATTGATGACTTCAATCACCCCACCGTATTCCTGAACGACTATGTTAGAGCGGTCGAGCGCATCCACCACACGAAAGAGATCCTGCTCCAAGGTAATCAGGGGTGTTTCACGTTTCGTAACTCGGTCGAATCGGGACAGAAGCTTGTCGCCACCCAGGGGCTCGGCGTGAAGAGGATTGAGCGGCCATCCGGAGAACACCAAGGTCTCCAATGGTCGTGGGGAGTCGCCGTGAGTTGCGCCTGACGGCCAGTCGCGAGACTCATCTCGCGGATCTGAGACCAACTCCGGCCTACTTTCAGATACTCCCGGCCACTGTAAACGAACATCTGCGCGGCCACTGGGAGGGACACTGCGAGCAGGGTGAGAACGAAGGGAGTCAAAGCTCGCAGAAGGGGCATCGTTTTCGTTTTGTGGTACTTCAGCCCGTGCGGAATCAGGAAGCTCTACCGCCTCGCCTTATGTGTTTGGCTTCTCTCAATTCTCAACGTCAAGCGTTCGGGTACCGTGAAGTTTTTCTATACCTTAGCATTGGCTAGAAACCGGATCAATCTGATAGGGTGAAGCGAATGGCGACGGATCTGGAAACCTTACGGACAGAGATACAGGGATATCTTGAAGAGGTTGGTATAGCTATTTTCCATGGTTATCAGCGGGTTGTCGACTCGCCAGCTCAGGTGTATTGGGACACGGAGAGCCATGCGGATTTTCGTGAATTCGTAGAGGCGGGCCGGAAGGCCGGTGCAAAGCTGATTGTGTTCGCCCACGAGGCATTTTCGCTCGATGAAATCGATGAAGCGCTCGACCGATTGGAGGACAGCAGGCTAGCGCTGGAGGAGAAGCATACTTTCGAGAAGCGGCTGCGCGAGTTGCAGGCATATGAGGGCTTCACGTGCTCGCTAGAGCTTTCGTTTGATCTGGAGGGTCGTGTCTATGTATTTGAACTCCGGACCGCGTGGTATCAGACGCTGAGGGATATTCTGGCCGAGTTAGAGCTCAGCGCCGAACAGGAAGAAGAGGACGAAGACCAGGGACCGATACCGGGGTATTTTTCAAGAAATTGATGCCAGATTCCTTTTCCAGGCCTGGTGCCTGGGTCCGTCCAGCCGCACGCTGGATCCTGCCCTCGATTTCCGGAGATGCTGTTCTCCCGATTCAAAGCGGTCTAGATCTGCAACGTTTAGCGGCGGCGGTGCTGGCGCGCCGCGGCTTCACCGATGTGAGCGCAGCCAGTGAATTCCTCCGCCCCAGCTTGGCATCGTTACATGATCCGTTGTTGATGCTCGATATGGACACAGCGATAACGCGCTTGTCACGAGCGGTCAAAGGGCGGGAGCCGATTCTGATTTACGGCGACTATGATGTCGACGGCACGTCATCGATAATCGTGTTGAAGAAGGCCATAGAGATTCTCGGCGGGCAGGCCGATTTTCACGTGCCGCACCGTTTGACCGAGGGCTATGGGATGCGCACCGACGTCGTCCAACGTGCAGCGCAGAGCGGAGTTCGGCTCATCGTGAGCGTGGATACCGGCATTCGAGCGAACGATGTCGTGCGGCATGCAAATGCGATGGGTATTGATGTGATCGTAACGGACCATCACTTGCCGCACGCCGAGCTGCCGCCTGCTTTGGCCGTACTGAATCCCAATCGGCCGGACTGCAAATATCCTGACAAGAACCTATGCGGAGCCGGGGTGACATTCAAGCTGGTCGAAGCCTTGTTAAGTCGAAGTGACTTGCCGCAGGCGAAGCAGTCGGCACTGCTCGATTCGTTTTTAAAGCCGGTCGCGATTGCAACTGTCGCGGATATCGTTCCTCTAACGGGGGAGAATCGGGTGATTGTGCAGCGCGGTCTATCAGGCCTTCGAGAAGTCAGAAATCCGGGCTTAAGAGCCTTGCTGTTGGTAGCAGGCTTCGAAGCCGGCGAGTGTCCTTCAGCGCATCAGGTTGCATTTCGCCTGGCGCCAAGGATCAACGCCGCCGGACGAATGGCAACGGCGCGCGATGTCATCGAATTGTTCTTCACTCAGGATGCATTGCGCGCGCGCGAGTTGGCGGAACAACTGGACGCACTCAACCGCGAGCGGCAGCAGGTGGAGATGGATATCGTAGACGCAATCCTGAAGGAGTGCGAAGATACGGATTTCGACTATAGCTCTTCAGCAACTGTGTTCGCGGCTGCGGGTTGGCACCTCGGCGTTTTGGGCATTGTGGCGAGCCGATTGGTTGAGCGCCTGTGCCGGCCTGTGTTCGTGCTCAGCGAAGCCATGCAATCGGCAGCAGAGGGGGAAGGATGCCTTTCCGGCTCTGGACGCAGCATTCCTGCGTTTCATCTACTGGAAGCACTCGAAAGCATGCCGGATCTGTTCCAAAGATTTGGCGGGCATCGGCAAGCTGCCGGGCTAACGCTTCATCCCGGGCAACTGGATGAGTTTCGCCAGCGGTTTAGTCAATTCGCGGCATCCAGGTTGACACCTGAGGATATGAGGCCTGAGTATATTGTCGATGCTGAAGCGGATTTTTCGGAGCTGACGGAGCGCTGCATTCGAGACGTACTCACGATTGGACCGTTCGGGTTCGGGAATCCTGCACCGATCTTCTACACGTCTGGTGCGGAAGTCGCTGGGCCGTTCAAGAGTTTTAAAGATGGGAAGCACCTCAGCGTTCCGCTTCGCCATCAGCGCCGCACGCTTGTTTGCAAGGCTTGGAATTTCGGAGATCGGGCAGCCCTTTTCGTGTCTGGAGCGAAGCTCGATGTGCTGTTCCAGGTTGAGGATGATCCAAACTCCCGCAAACGCGGGTGGGGCTCATGGTGCGTTTCGTTGAAAGATGCACGACCGAGCACCGCCTAGCACTCCACACATGGATCCCCTGATAGAAGCCGCTCGCGAGGTGCGGGAGCGCGCGCATGCGCCGTATTCAGGCTTCAAGGTCGGCGCGGCTGTCGAAGATGAGAACGGACGGATTTTCACCGGGTGCAATGTTGAGAATGCCACGTACGGTCTTTCGGTATGTGCCGAGCGGGCCGCTGTGCTGAAAGCGATTTCCGAAGGCGCTGCAAAGCTAAAGCGAGTTGCCGTGGTTGCCGACACGGATACACTTACGCCACCCTGCGGCTCTTGCCGCCAGATCCTATGGGAATTCTGTGGCGACATAGAGCTCACGATGGCGAATCTCGCGGGCAAACACGAAACCGTGTCGATGAAACAGATCTTTCCGAGGCCGTTTGATGCGTCATTTCTCTAGCGGTCTGCTTTTATTTGCATTTCTGAGAATATCGACTCAGGCAGCTGAGGACGTTGACTGGATCATTCGAGCGAAATACGTCATTACGATGGATGCGCAGCATCGTGTAATCAATCGGGGGGCAGTGGCGATCCGCGGTCCACGGATCGTGGGAGTCGGCCCCCAGAGTGAGATCGGGCAGCGTTACGAAGCCAAGCATACGTTAGACAAACCGGATGCGCTGGTGGCGCCGGGCCTGATTGACACACACACGCATGCACCCATGTCTCTGTTTCGCGCCCTTGCGGACGACATGCGGCTGCAAGATTGGCTTACAAAGTTTATCTTTCCGGCTGAGTCAAAGAACGTGTCGCCGGATTTCGTGCGGTGGGGAACGCGCCTGGCGTGTTTGGAGATGGTACTGGCCGGTATCACCACATACACGGACATGTACTACTTCGAAGACATCGAGGCTGAGACCGCCAAAGAAGCCGGAGTACGCGGCGTGTTGGGGCAAACGATCATCGGCTTCCCTGCCCCGGATCACAAGACTTGGAACGAATCGATCGCAGCGGCGGACCACTACATCCAGCGCTTTCGCAATGATGATCTGATTGTTCCGGCCGTTGCGCCGCACGCGATTTATACAACTCCGGATGGCGCGCTTGTGGCGTCGCACAATCTGGCTATGAAGTATGGGATGCCCTTGCTGATCCACCTTTCGGAAACCAAAACGGAACGTGATGATGCCCTAGTCAAGCGCAAGATGACGCCAACGCAGACGCTCGAGAAGCTGGGCGTGCTGGACGGGCGAGTGGTAGCAGCACATTGCGTTTGGGAAGACGATCATGATCTGCAGATTCTAAGGCGGCATAACACCGGCGTGGCGCATTGCCCTTCCAGCAATACAAAGCTCGCGAGCGGAATCGCGCCGGTTACCGCAATGTTGGAAATCGGTGTGAACGTAGGTCTCGGTAATGATGGATTCGCCGGAAGCAACGATACCGCCGATCTGATTTTGGAAATGAATTTAGCCACGAAGCTGCAGAAGGTCACAGCGATGGACCCTCGTGTTCTCCCGGCCGAACAGATCTTCGAAATGGCGACGTCGGGTGGCGCCCGCGTGCTCGGACTGGACAGAGAGATCGGGTCAATCGAAGAGGGCAAGCGGGCGGATCTCATCACTATTTCGCTTTTGAAGCCGAATGCAGTTCCGCTCTACAATCTGTATTCGCAAATCGTCTATGCATCCAAAGCCGGGGATGTCGAAGACGTGTTCATCAACGGCCGCCAGATTGTCAATGCCCGACATGTCTTAACACTGAATCAAGAAGAAATTTTCCGCAGAGTTGAGGAATACCGGCAGCGAATAGCGAACGGCTTACAGCACTGAACCGTTCCGTAATGGTCAGCCTCCTACGGGCATATCTGGCGCAGACAGAGCTGGCCAGCGTAGCACTCCCTTACACAGACACTTCAGTGCGGAGGGATGCGTATGTTCAGACGGATTCGTGTGTTCGGAAAGCTGTATTGGGCGATCGCAACGCTTTGGGCCGGATTCCTAATGGGTGCCGGACCATCCCTGGCAACCACGATGACGTCGACGACTTTCAGTACCTGGACAGCGGGTCTGACAGGCACTCCGACCGAACTCGACTTCAGCCCCATAGTGCCTGGCAAAAGCTATAGCACTTCCACGGGCATTGCCTTGAAGGCGATCGGGAACGCGTTAATTGGCTTCAACGTTACCGGCCCGGACAACGGAGTCTATAAGCTGACAGGTTTGTCTTACGGTACCCACAACATTCAGAGTCTTCAAGCAGGAACAGATAGCACCGCCGTTATGAATGTCGCAACGCCCGCGGCCGGGAACAATGCGATTTTCTTGGGGCTGGCAACGACGAACAACAGCCCCGTCACTCTTACGCTTTCCGATGGACAGTCCTTCTCGTCCATTACAACTGCATTTTTTGGATTGTCGATTTCCCATCCGATTACGTGGCTTACTCTGACGACAACCAATGGCTCGGCTGTCATCTTGGATGATTTTTACTACGGCGCCAGTAACCTTGCTCAGGAGTCGGCGACCTCGGAGGGCGCGACTATGGCGATGTGCGGCGCAGGATTGTTAATACTGTTCGGAGCGGTGCGTCGTAAGAACACACGCCGCCTGATGTAAGAACTTCAGATTTACCTCTGTCATTATTTGCCGAAGCGGGCAAGCTTGCGGCTGCGTGTTACTTTAATTGCTGTTATGGCCTGGTTCACGCGGCAAAAGCCGTCGCTCGAAGGTGGTCCGCCAACGGACGGGGAAAAGAACGTCCGGACTGAAGGACTGTGGCAGAAATGCGAGGCGTGCGGGCAGATCATCTGGCGCAAAGCGATCGAGGACAACCTGCATGTCTGCCCGAAATGCGGACATCACGTCCGAATTGGCGCGGCAGAGCGGCTGCAGCAGCTTTTCGACGGCGGCAAATACGAAGAGCACGATGCGGGCCTGTTCTCGTCCGACCCTTTGAAGTTCGTCGATTCCAAACCTTATCCGCAGCGTCTGGAAGAGATGCGTAAGTCAACAGCACTGCCCGATGCGGTGATCTCCGCAAGCGGCCTGCTAAACGGGCGGCATGTCGGCATTTGTGCTCTGGAGCTGAAATTTATCGGCGGCAGCATGGGCGCCGTGGTTGGGGAAAAAATAACGCGCGCTATTGAACGCAGCCAGGCAGAAAAGAAACCTCTCATCATCGTGTCAGCTTCGGGCGGCGCACGCATGCAGGAAGGCGCTATTAGCCTAATGCAGCTGGCGAAGCTTTCGGCGGCACTGATGAGATTGGATGAAGCGCGTGTTCCATACATCAGCGTGTTAACCGATCCGACAACCGGAGGCGTAACCGCGAGCTTCGCCATGCTGGGTGACCTCAATATCGCCGAGCCAGGGGCGCTGATAGGCTTTGCCGGTCCGCGAGTAATTGAGCAGACCATCCGCCAAAAACTTCCGGAAGGTTTCCAAACCAGTGAGTTTCTGGTGGAACACGGATTCCTCGACGCGGTTGTCAAGCGCACGGAACTGAAGAACTATATCAGTAACACTCTCGATCTCTTCCTTGCTTAGAGAAAATAGTTGAGAGATGCTGCAACTCGCCGGAGCCGGCAAGCGGTTCGGACACAAACTCCTATTTGATGAGCTGGACTGGCTTATCACGCCCAAAGAGCGAACCGGGCTGGTGGGCGGCAACGGCACTGGCAAATCAACTCTGCTGAAAGTGATTGCGGGTAGCGAGCCGCTTGATTACGGATCGCTTTCCGCCACGAAAGGTATCCGTATTGGATATCTTCCGCAGGACGGACTGCAGGTGAGCGGCCGGAGCGTGTTCGCAGAGGCGATGAGCGTATTCGCGGAGCTCAAAGATCTGGAGCAGGAGCTGGAGACGCTTACGGCGAGGATGAGCGACATCGATCCTGACGGCGAAGAATACCGGCAAGTAGCGGATCGGTTTGAGCGCGCCGATAGCGAATTTCGGGCGCGAGATGGGTACGCAATTGAGGCTCAAGTGGGCGCTGTGCTCGCCGGCCTTGGCTTTCGCAAAGAAGATTGGCTTCGCCGGACGGAAGAGTTTTCGGGCGGCTGGCAAATGCGGATCGCGCTCGCAAAGCTGCTGCTCGAGAAACCCAACTTGCTGCTGCTTGATGAGCCGACCAACCATTTGGATCTAGAGGCGCGGAATTGGCTCGAAGAGTATTTGACGAATTATCAGTTCGCCTACATTCTCATTTCGCACGATCGCTATTTTCTGGACGTAACTGTAAACAAAATTGCCGAGATCTGGAATAAGAAAGTTCAGTTTTACACCGGCGGTTATGAAAGGTACAAGCAGCAGAAAGCTGAGCGTCTGGCTCAGCTCGAAGCCGCTTATAAGAATCAGCAGGACAGGATTCAACAACTCGAGGCCTTTATCAATCGGTTCCGCTATCAGGCCACGAAAGCGAAGCAAGTGCAGAGCCGCATCAAAGAATTGGATCGGATTGAGCGTATCGAGCTGCCTCCGGAAGAAAAGACGATTCACTTCTCTTTTCCGCAGCCTAAACCTAGCGGCCGGGTGGTCGCGCAGATGAAAAACGTCGCCAAAAGCTACGGTACCAAGCAGGTATTTAGCGGCGCGAACTTCACGATAGAACGTGGAGACCGCATCGCCCTGGCTGGAGTAAACGGCGCGGGCAAATCAACTCTTATCAAACTACTGGCCGGAATTGAGCCGTTAAGCGCCGGTGAATACGTGTTAGGTCATAATGCGGAGCCGGACTACTTTGCACAAGATCAATATAAAGAGCTAGACCCGGAGGCCCGCGTCCTTGAGGATCTCAGCGGAGTGGCTCCGCGGAGCACGCAAACCGAATTGCGCAACCTTCTTGGCTGCTTTTTGTTTAGCGAAGACGACGTGTTCAAGCGTATCGGCGTACTCTCAGGCGGCGAACGCAATCGATACGCTCTGGCACGCATGCTTCTGCATCCTTCGAGCTTTCTTCTGCTTGACGAGCCGACGAATCACCTGGATATTCGCGCCAAGGATGTGCTGTTAACAGCGTTGGAGGAATTTACAGGAACCATCGTGTTCGTTTCGCATGATCGCTATTTCCTGGAACACCTCGCGACTCGCGTCTTCGAAATTGCGGATGGTGAAGTTCGCGTCTATCCGGGCAATTTTGCCGATTATATGTGGCGTAAAGAAGGAGGGGCGGAAAAGGCGCCCACACTCAATGATGTACTTCTCGGGGTTCCACGGGCGGAGCCCATTTCCATGCCGGCGCGACCGGCTTCGGCGAAGCGAATGAACCCGATAAAACTGAGGCAAATGCAAGACCACGCGAAGGAATTGGAAGAGCAGATCGCAGAATTGGAAACTCAGATCCAGCAGTCTGAACTGGAACTCTCCGACTTCGTGAGCGCGGAAGAGGTGACGCGCCTTTCAACGCTTTTGGAGACGCAACGCGCTGAGCTCGAGAGAGCCATGAGCGCGTGGGAAGAAGTCACTCACGAGATCGAGGCAACGGCGTAGAGAAGGCTAGGACGTTTTTCTATGACGGAGTCGAGAGGCAAAAGCCGAAATATCTGGATGGAATTCGTTGAAAACGGCCTTCATGAAATAACCGCTATAAGAAAATGGCGGAATAGCCCATATGAAGCCAACCAGGACGCCAGCGACTATGCGCACTGCTTTGCGGCCCGCTGCGCAAGTCGCGCCGCTAAGAACGGCAGTGAGTTGTTGGCCGGCTATCTCAATCATGAGGATCCGCGGCCTCGATCTTCCAAGGCAAACGGCGCTTGGAACCGGACTCGCAGCGCGCTTCCGAGCGTTATTGTGATTTAAGAATGGAGACGGGAATAACCGACCGGCTCTGTCACCGCTGGCTGGAGCGTTTGGCGACGGTTTTGTTGGAGCACTCTGCTACAAAAGGAATAGCACAGCAGAAGACGGCTTTCGAGGAGCGGGAATTTGAACGGTGAAGATGAGTGTCTGGTAAACGACACGGTTTCAGGAAAGCATCGCGGTTGGCGAGGCATGCAGCGTTACGGAGAATGCAAGAATTCGTTTGAAGACGGTAGCTGGCAACCGGTAGTGCCGGGAGGTAATTCCACATCGTTGGTTCCCGAACCGGCCCGGATCCACTCCACACGTTGCTTGCCGGCCTTAGAAGTACATTCGAGCGCGAGGTCGGCCGTGAAGTCTTCGTCTACCCCGGATAGATTGAGTTTTAGATCTCGTCCCGCGCGCTGTAAGCGCAGAGTTGGAATGCCAGTGCCATAAATCCAAGTATCAAAAAACATCGTGAGAGCTTTATCGGGCCGGCCGCCAGGCACGAAATCGCTCGCGACCTTCCGGAAATCTTCATTGCTAAGGGGCTTCGCCGCGAAATCGCGGAGCAGGCGGACCTGCATCTTTGCAAAGCCGTCGTCGCCAAGCCGCTGGCGCAGCATGTGGAGAATCCAGGTGCCTTTTTCGTAGACAATGGTATGCCATGCGAGCAGGTCTGGCGCCTGCTGTAAACGCACCCCAAAATCGACCGGGCCAATCGATTCGATCAGTTTTCCGTGCTGCTGTTTCGTTAGATCATCGCGGTATGTGGCCAGAACTTCGTGCATCACGGCTGTTCCTTTGCTCCGTTCGAGAAACTGAAGCGCGGAGTAATTTGCCATAGCCTCCATAAGCCATTCGGTGCGGTAATCGGCCGCGCCGACGATATTGCCCCACCACTGGTGCGCTACCTCATGCGGCAGGAGCATTTCCGAAAAGAAGGTGTCCATTCGCGGGCTGCGCAACTCGCTTGGCCGATCCTGTTGGCGCAGATAGGAAATGGTGGAGAGATAGATGAGTCCTGGAAAGCCTTGCCCGAAATAGCCCGGAATCGGGGAGACCGCCACACTGTGAATGGGAAGTGCGACCCAGCGCTGTGTATAGTCGTCAAGAACGCTTTCAGTCTCTTTCGGCAGTTTCTGCAACGCGCCGCGTGCGTCCGGGCTTTCGGGCTCTTTTATGGCGGCGCCCAATTTTTCGAGTGAGGCGGCGGTCGCCCGGTTCGCGTAGCACTCAATTCGATACCGGCCGTGTTCTTCGAATACCGTGCTGTAGTCGCCCAGGTTGAAGCCTGCGAGGCGCTCGGGTACCTGCGTTTTGCGATGAACGGTGCGGATGCCATCAATCACTGCATCGCTCACAGGCTCGCCCGTCGAGACCAGTCGTAAGCGCTCGGGGCATCGAAACGTCAGGTCAAAGTTAGTGAGGAGCGGCCCGCTATATGGAAACCACGCATTCCGCTCATCGACGAAATACGAACCATCCGGGGCTTGCCGAATCACAGATCCTTCGTAACGCACTTCGAGGTTGTACACTTTGCCGGAGTCGAGAGGCACGGCGGAAACAAGCAGGAATGTTCCTGAACTCTTCACATCGAGCATGCCGACGGTACCGCGCTGAAAGACCTCTACCGCTTTTCCGTCCACGGTTGCCGATAACACCTTCAGGCGCTCTGAAAGACCCAGAGAAATCACGCGTCCGCCGTCTGAATTTGGAACAGCATCAAAGCGAGCGCTCACCGACATACTCAGATCCGGGTGAATGGCAGCATCGATACTGAAGTTGCTCAACGTGACAGGCGGTGTCGGATGAGCAGGATTGTGGCGGGGACGAAAGGCAGTCCAAAGCTGGAATCGTCCATGCGCAGCGCCAGTCGGCAGGGAGCGTCCCACAGCGATGGGCTCGAATTCGTCCGGCTCATAGATTACATCAAAGGCTCCGAGCTCCCGTCCAAAGATGGCCGAATAGAGAAGACCATGTTCAGGCTTGTGATTATCGAGAAGCGACTGCACGAGCCGGATATCGATCCCGGAAACCATTTCGCGAAGCACCGGGTTGAATTGAGTAGAAATGTCCGCTGTTACCTCGGGTGCTTTGCGGACGGGCGTTTCCTTGATTTGAGCTAAAAGCTCGTTCAATGTGTCGTCCGTGAACAGGAATGCGGCAGACGTGAAATGTTGGTCCAGGTTCGGTGTGTGAATGAAGGACGCCAACGAAGCTCGCTCGCTGCGCTGGGGCGGAAGAAGTAAGATCTCGCCATCGCCTGCATCCACGCCGGCAGTTGTGAAAACTGCTGCGACGCAATGGCCCGCGACTGGCGTGGCCAAGGAAAGAATTCCTTCAGTGAGATAGATTTTAATATCGCCACGCGCTAACGTGAGGTCGCGGACGCGGTAGGTTTGTTCCGGATCAACTGACATTTCCCGCAAAGCGCGGGCAAGTTCTGCCGCGCTGGGCTGATGTGCCGGGCTAAGCTGAATGGAGTTCTGTGCGGCATATCCGGCGCAAAGCGAACAGAAGAGCGCAATGTTCCAAGGCAGCGCGCGGAGCACTACTTACTAAGTTCGGGGCTCTGCGCAGTTGCCGGATCCTGTCCCCAGTTCTCGCGGATGATCCCAGTCTGATCAGAATAGAACGTGCGCCGGCCGGTACTGCCAAAAGCTTTGGGCACCGCCGTGAGTGCATACCCGGTTGGCGTCTGCGAGAGTGTGAAGGTGAATCCGCTGCCAGAGCCATTCGCGAGACTTGCAGGAATTAGTCCCGCTGCCTGGGGGCCCTCCGCGGCTCCGCTTGAACTGGGCGGGCCGAGTTGGGTGAGCGCTGTCGCGTATTGGCCGAACTGCGAATAATACTGTACTTGCGCCTTCTGGATTGTTCCAACTTCGGCAATAGCAGCCATCTCCTGCGCATGCATCCGCGATTTGCTCATTTGCGGCAGAGCAATCGACAAGATGATCAAGATAATAGCTATGACAATCAGCAGCTCAATCAGCGAGAATCCACGCTGAGGCATCCGCCGCTTGCGTAAAGACAAAACCATACCGTTCATATCATACGACGTGTCCGCGAGGTTGATCGTTGTCTCAGATAAGCCGGGAATTTAGGCGTTAAAACTCTTTACAAGCGAGTCGATGGCATGCAGCTTCTCCAAAAACGGGGGTAAACGGTCGAGCCGCAAGGCATTGGCTCCATCCGACAGCGCCCGTTCCGGGGCGTCATGCACTTCAACGAACACGCCGGCTATTCCGATGGCCACTGCAGCGCGCGCCAACGTTTCGATGAATTCCGGCTGACCACCTGAGGCATGTCCCGCCGCGCCTGGGAGTTGGACGCTGTGGGTTGCATCGAAAACTACCGGATAACCCGTAGACATCAAGATTTTCAGGCCACGCATGTCGACAACCAGATTGTTGTAACCGAAGCATGATCCACGCTCAGTCAGGATGATGCGATCGTTCCCGGTGCTCGCGACTTTTTCTGCGGCTTTTGCCAAGTCGGAGGGCGAGAGGAACTGACCTTTCTTGATGTTCACCGCGCGGCCGGTTTTGCCCGCTTCGACCAGCAGGTCTGTCTGACGGCAGAGAAATGCCGGAATCTGCAATATGTCAACCGACTCCGCTGCAGGCGCGGCTTGGGCAGGCTCATGAATGTCGGTCAACACCGGGATTCCAAGTTTGTGGACCTCACCGAGAATGCGTAAGCCCTCCTTGAGACCTGGCCCTCGATATGAGTTGATGCTGCTGCGATTGGCTTTGTCGAACGAAGCCTTAAAGACAAAGGTACCGGCAATATCGCGAATTGCGTTTGCCATGCGCAAAACGTGGTCTCTACTCTCAATCACGCATGGACCGGCAATGAGTGCCAGTGGCGCGCAGTTAGCGAAAGTTACTTCGGCAGAGCCTTCGCCGACGCCAACCGTTCGGCTCATTTCGCGTGCGAGTACTCGTGTGCCGCCAATACTTCAATTGCAGGCCGGGACTTATTTCGCCGGTGCTCGAGCGCCGCGCCTAAAAACGCAGTGAACAAAGGATGCGGTTCGAGTGGCTTTGATTTGAACTCGGGATGAAATTGGCAACCCAAGCACCAGGGGTGATCGGGTACTTCACAAATTTCCACGTAAACACCATCCGGAGTCTGCCCGGTAAAACGCATTCCGGCCTGTGTCAACGGCGCTTCAAAGTCGCGGTTGAATTCATAGCGGTGCCGATGGCGCTCGCTGATCTCCCTCGTGCCATAAGCCGCAAGCGCGAAGCTTCCTTCCGCAAGATGACACAGATAAGCGCCCAGACGCATGGTGCCACCTAGCTCATCCACCCCTTTCAACTCGCGGAGCTTGTATATCACGCGGTGCGGCGTTGCGGGATTGAATTCGGTGGAATCCGCATCCTCCAAGCCGCACACGTTACGGGCAAACTCAACCACTAGCGTCTGCATTCCGAGGCAGATTCCAAAGTAGGGCACCTTTTCTTCGCGCGCGAACCTGATCGCGTTCAACATGCCCGGTATGCCCCGTTTTCCAAATCCGCCGGGCACTAAAATGCCATCGAATCTCCGCAACATGCTCCGACACTCGGGCCAATCCATGCTGTCGGACTCGATCCATTCGATATTCACCCGAGCTCCATGCGCGATGCCTGCATGCAGTAGGGCTTCTTTTAGGCTCTTATAGGAATCCTCATACTCAACGTATTTACCAACCAGCCCGATGCTCACGTCGCCGGCTGGATGCTTCATGCGGTCGACCATTTCTATCCACGGTGTCATGTCGCGCGGACCCGCTTCTATGTGGAGCAAGCGGAGAATGCTCTCGTCCACCTTCTGGTCTGCGAACACCATGGGGACCTCGTAGACAGAGTTGACGTCTCTAGCCGTGATCACGTCCTTGACATTTACGTCGCAGAAGAGCGCGATCTTTTCTTTGACCTCATCAGGCAGCGGGCGCTCCGACCGGCACAGTAAAATGTCAGGCTGAATACCAATCGCACGCAGCTCCTTCACGCTATGCTGCGTCGGCTTGGTCTTGAGTTCTTGGGCAGCAGCGATCCACGGTACTAACGTGAGATGAACAAATAACGTATTCTCGCGCCCTTCCTCATGGCGCATTTGGCGAATCGCCTCAATAAAGGGGAGAGACTCAATGTCGCCCACCGTGCCGCCAATCTCGACAATCGCGATATCCACGCCCGCAGCAACTTTGCGACACGCGGCTTTGATCTCATTTGTCACATGTGGAATCACCTGCACGGTCTTGCCGAGATAGTCGCCCCTGCGCTCACGAGCGATGATGCTTTCGTAAATCCGGCCGGAGGTCAGATTATTGCTTTGCGTGAGCGGCGCATGAGTAAAGCGCTCATAATGGCCAAGGTCGAGATCGGTTTCCGCTCCATCGTCGGTCACAAAGACCTCGCCGTGTTGGAAGGGACTCATCGTGCCGGGATCGACGTTCAGATAGGGGTCGAACTTCTGCAAAGTGACGCGCAGGCCGCGGCTCTCAAGCAAGCATCCGATTGACGCCGCAGCGATGCCTTTGCCTAAGGATGAAACGACGCCACCCGTAACAAAGATGTACTTAGCCATGACACCCCCGCGAAAGGCGTGGCTGAAAATCAGCCGAGCTCAACTGAATTCGCCACAGCCGAAAACAACTGATTCACACGCTCTAAGTCTTCAGGCGTATCCACCCCCAGAGACTCGTATTCGGTGTCGACGACCCGAATCCGATAGCCGTTTTCAAGCGCTCGCAATTGCTCTAAACGCTCTGCCTGTTCAAGCGGCCCCACAGTCAAGTCAGGGTACGCCAACAAAAAATCGCGCCGATACACATAGAGGCCCACGTGCTTGGCGTAAAGCGATGCTCCTCGCCCGTCACGCTCATAAGGAATCGGACAACGGGAAAAGTAAATGGCGTCGTTGAGGAGGTTTGTAACCACCTTTACGACGTTCGTATTCACAATATCGGTCGGGTCAACGATGCGCCTCTTCAGCGTGCCCATTGGGATGGAGTCATCGCCATGTACTGAAAGGATGGCAGCGTCAATCGCTTCGGGATCGATCAGCGGTTCGTCGCCCTGTATGTTCACGTAGAGAGTGGCCAGTTCCGATTCGTCAACTTCAGCGAGACGATCGGTACCGGAGAAATGGTCAGCCCGCGTCATGCGCGCACGGCCGCCGAACTGTCGAGCCGCCGCAGCAATGCGCTCGTCATCGGTGGCAACTAGTACGTCATCCAGATAGCGCGATGTTTTCGCACGCTCGTAGACGTGCTGCAGCATCGGCTTTCCGGCCAGGCTGGCGAGTGCTTTTCCAGGGAAACGAGAGGAGGCAAATCGGGCCGGGATTATGCCCAGAATCCGCGTCCGCACATTTGAGTGTATCACGCAAAAGCGCCAGAGAGTACGCAGAGCAAGGGAACATCTGAGAGGTACCAGGCGACTGGCCGATGCTATGATCGAGGTCAGAAAGCATCAAATCAATGCGGACGCGGATTCTGTCTCGCATCTCTTCTCCGGGCGTCCGATCTTGGCGCCGCATTTTACGTTCTCACCTGGTAGGCGGAGTTGCGTTACTAGGCCTTATCGCAGGTATGAGGGCTTCTGAGCCATTTCAGAATGGACCCCCGAGCCCGCCTCAGGCCAGTACGCCGGCAGCAATCGCTCCCGATACGCCTGTCGCAATTGAGTCCCGCGGGCGTGCTGCGTCGGTACCGAAAAGTACGGCGCGGCCTGCCAACATTCGTATCGACAAGACGCTGGTCCTGATCAACGTCACGGTGACCGACCCTCTCAATCGCTTTGTTACCGGGCTCGAGAAAGAGCACTTTCGGCTTTTCGAAGATAAAATTCCGCAGGACATCACACAATTTTCCAGCGAGGATGCACCTTTATCTATAGGTCTCGTATTCGATACGAGCGGAAGCATGGGATCCAAGTTGCAAAAGTCACGCCAGGCTGCGGCGGAGTTCTTCAAGACCGCCAATCCAGCAGACGAGTTCTTCCTGGTCCAGTTTAACGATCGCCCGGAGCTGAGCGTTCCGTTTACGACCGATACCGACAAGATCCAGAGCACGCTCACGTTTACTCAGTCAAAGGGTCGAACCGCGCTGTTGGACAGCGTATATCTTGCAATGCACGAAATGAAAAAAGCGCACAATCCTCGCAAAGCGGTCCTCATCATTTCCGATGGTGGAGATAACAGCAGCCGATACACGGAAACCGAAATCAAAAACGCGGTTCGTGAAGCTGACGTGCAGATTTTCGCGATCGGTATTTTTGAATCCATGGGTAATCGAGGACGCACTCCTGAGGAATCCTCCGGACCGGGCCTTCTAAATGAACTGGCGGAACAGACCGGCGGCCGTGAGTACGCTGTTGAGAACGTCGCCGAGCTTCCGGACATAGCGGCAAAGATCGGGATTGAGCTCCGCAACGAATACATCCTGGGATACACCCCAAGAAATCGGGAGCGCGACGGGAAGTATCGGAAGGTCCAAGTGAAACTGAACCAACCTAGAGGACTTCCGCCTCTCAAGGCCTATTTCCGGCTCGGCTATTATGCGCTAACTCAGTAGCGGCCCAATGTGGTCTCATTTCACTAAAAGAAACGCGATCGCGGTGCTTATCGGTGCGTGTGCCACATGTCTGTTTGCTCAATTTCGAGCCGATACCAGGCTGGTGGTGCTGCACGCCAGTGTGACCGATCACAAAGGCAAACTGATTACTAACCTCGACAAAAACGCGTTCAAGGTTTTTGAGAACGGGCAGTTGCAGCAGGTCAAGATTTTTCGGCGCGAAGACGTTCCGATCTCGCTCGGTCTTATTATCGATGACAGTGGCAGCATGGCAACCAAGCGGAGTCGCGTGGAAGCGGCTGCGCTCGCCATGGTGCGCGCATCGAACCCTCAAGACGAAGTGTTCATCGTCAACTTCAATGACGACGCCTACCTTGACGTACCTTTCACAAACGACATTCACAAGATGGAGCAGGGATTGGCGCGCATCGACTCGCGCGGCGGGACTGCCATGCGTGATGCGATCAACATGTCGCTGGATTACATAAAGGACAAGGCGAAAAAAGACAAAAAGGTAATCGTGGTCGTCACGGATGGGAATGACAACGCCAGTAATGTGTCGCTCGAAAAAGTAGTGGCGCGCTCAAATCAAGGCGACACGCTGATTTACGCGATTGGGCTGTTCACGGAAGAAGAAAGACGTGAAGCCGCGAAAGCCCGGCGTGCCCTTAACGAACTGACGTCTGCAACTGGCGGCCTTGCGTTCTACCCGAAAGACGTGAATGATGTGCAGTCACTGACGGTCGAGATCGCGCACGACATTCGGAACCAGTACACGATTGCTTATTCCCCAAATATGCAGGCGCTCGATGGCAGCTATCGGCAGATCAAGGTTACGGTTGATGCGCCGGGCAAGCCGGTCGTCCGCACCCGTTCAGGTTATTACGCAACTCCGAATACAGAGGCTTCAAAACGAGCCGCGGCCACGCCTCACAGCAATTCGTCTGCTCCGCCCCAGCCTTGATGCTGCGGTTTATCTGGACTGCGCTGCGCGGTTATTGGCTACGCCCTTGGCGATCCCCATACCTACGCTGGCGAATTGAGACCTACTCAGGCCTATCCGCGGAATCAATCACGGCACGTTCCTTTTTCCGCTTCTTATGGGCGGAACGAAAATCGCTTTGGCAGTACTTGATGTGGGTCGGCCGAATGAGCCGCGGGTGGTGAAGTTTTTACGTAGGTGGACAACAAAAGATCCCCTGACCAATATCAGGCGGATCGTACTATACCTGAGTAGCCAAACAGATTTTACTCAGGTGGACCAGGACGCCTGTGCGCGCTTGACGCGTCTTGGATTGTATAGTCGGACGGCACCTGGAACAGTGACGGACTCGGCTCACCGCGTTGAATGTTGCTCAACGTATATGTGGATTCGCCGGTTCGCGGATCGTTACGCTTGGAGGCAACGACAATCTGAAGATCGGGAGAATACCAGATTTCGCTCGTGGATACGATCGGTTGCGCGTTTCCGATCTCTCCTGCTGGAATGGTGTGAGTAATGCTTTTGCCTTGGGCTGTGCCAACGCCCGACATGTCCTTCGCGCCCAGACTCGTTTCCGTCACGTCCTTATCCGATCCTGGCCCGTGATGTAGTCTGCCTTCGAACTTCGTACTCGATACGCTGCCCTCGCGAGGCGTCCTTATGGGGCGTCGAATCGCAACTTTCTTTTCGGCATGCAAGACGTAACTGTAGCCGGCGATCGGATCGAAAATGAATACCACTGTTTTGGGACCGCCTTCTGCCGCCGCCCAGGGTCCGCCCGTCATGGTCTGTTGAGTATAGGTACGGCCGCGGCTGTCTCGCGCAACCTGCGCCGTCGTGGTCCGTTGAATAGTATTGCCGTCGAGGAGCGCTTGGGAAGACTGATCAGTGGCGGTCGCCGAGTATGGCGCTCCTGTTACAACTTTCGAGTGGTGCATGAAAGCACCGAAGCCACCCGGGCCATGCCCTTGCCCTGGTCCGCCCATTCGCGGCGGGCCCCCCATTTGCGCGTAAGCCGCAATCGCTACGAATAATCCCGCCAATACTGCCAAACGAGTTTTTTTCATTCCATTCATCCTTCAACGACCAAAGGCTTCATCTATTCGACACCCGTCACATGAACGCCGAGCGGCTGACCATCGATGCCAAGCAAAACATCAGCAAGCACCGAGTCATCGGCGGGTGACACTTCGCTCGAAATAGGTTCGAAAGTAACTCCCGCTGCTGCGAGCGAAGAAACGGGGATGCGCATCTGCATAATATGCGAGGCGTTTAACGGCAAATCCGCATTCGAATATGGCAGAGCAACAAACGTCTCGCCATCTACTTCAAAGGTTTGGTTGATGTGTGATTGTGATGCAGCAGGTTGATCGGCGCTTGAAACGCGTTTGGCGCGAGGAGCGAACGTAACGCCAATTGCCAGGGTGGCCGCAATTGCCATTCCCCAACCAAAACGCCGCAACATCTTTTCGGCACTATGCGCTAAAACGGCTGGTTCTTGCCGCGGCTCCAATCTCTTTTTAAGAGCTTCTCGTTCACTAAATGACGCGTCTAGAGCAATGCCAGCGACCAGCGTCTCGATCCGGCTGGATAGCATCGCCAATTCCTGATATTTCTGCTTGCATTCCAGGCAATGCGATAAATGTGCCGTTGCCAGGACAGCCTCGGATTCAGGCAATTCGTCATCGATTGCCCTCACCAGCAATTCGTTCGTCAGATGATCGCCGCTCGTCATATCATTTCCTTCAATTTTTCAAGCCCGCGCTGGACGTTCTCGCCAACTGTCGACACGGAAACATTGAGGACCTCCGCGATTTCCCGGTATTTCAGACCTTCTGCCCTCAACAATAAACATTCCTTTTGTGCTGTGCTCAAGGCATCCATTGCGCGCCGGAGCTGCAGAATTCGCTCTTGTGCCAGTAAGTCCTGTTCGGGTGAAGCGGCCGTCGCACATGCGTCACGCGCCGCGTCCACATCATAGCGAATCGGTCCTGACCCAGTGAGATGCCGTTTGCGCATTTCTCGCCAAGTTATGTGCCACCCGATACAGCCACGCTCGCAAATTCGTGCGATCACGATTTGCGAGCAGATGCTCGTGCAGTTTCAGAAAGCTCTCCTGCACGATTTCCCGAGCCGTTTCAGGATTTACGCTCAAAAACGACAAGTAGCGCCGGATCGCAATATGTTCCCGATCGTAATATTCGAGCACCAGGCGGCGAAGCGAGGTGTCTTCCAAATATTCCGCCTTCCATGCTGTCCTGGGCAACGCGAGTAAATTTTCCTGCTCCATGGCGCTATTTCACTTTATTCAGCGCTATGAACGCGAGGGCCACAAGAGGTACGGGAGTTGCACTTGGGGGTTTGGGGAAAGCCTCTTGTGGCCTGCCATCTCGCATGCTGTATGCCTATGGAACAAATGAGGGCGCAAAATTTCCGGCCCTCTAAGCAAAGTTTTCCCGGTATTACGCTAGGCTTGATTCCACAATCATATGGCTTCTCCAACTGCAAGTTCGACTCAAGATCTTCGGTATCCAGTTGGTAAATACAAGCCGCCGGAACAGATCACAGCGGCCGAGAGAGCGGACTGGCTGCGCGAGCTGGAGGAATTGCCAGCGAATTTGAAACGGGCGGTCGCGGGTCTAGACGACCCGCAGCTCGACACGCCGTACCGGCCCGGGGGTTGGACCGTTCGCCAGGTTGTACATCATCTCCCTGACAGCCATCTGAATAGTTACTCACGATTTCGATTCGCGCTGACAGAAGATGCACCGGCGGTTAAGCCTTATGACGAAGCGGCGTGGGCCGAACTCGCCGATGCAAAAACTGCCCCAATAGAGAGTTCGCTTGCTTTGCTCGCGGCGCTACATGCCCGCTGGATAACACTGCTGCGTTCGCTGAGTGAAGCCGATCTGAAACGCACTATACGGCATCCCGAATGGGGTGAGATGAACTTGGAGTGGATGCTCGGCTTATACGCTTGGCACAGCCGGCATCACGTTGCGCACATAACGAGTCTCCGGGAGCGCGAAGGCTGGTAGCGATCAGCGTGCTGGCTCACGAGTAGCTCGTTTCTTGGCTGGCTTAACCCCGCCTAAGTTATGCGCCGAATTGACCAACGCAACGTGCGAAAAGGCCTGCGGGAAATTTCCCAATAGGCGGCGCTCCTTCGGGTCGTACTCTTCCGAGAGTAGGCCCACATCATTACGGAGCGCAAGCAAGCGCTCAAACAGCGCGCGCGCTTCCTCATACCGATGCTGCAATACGTAGTTATCAACCAACCAGAAACTGCACGCCAGGAACGCTCCCTCGCTGCCCGGCACGCCATCCACGGAGGTTCGGGTCTCGTAGCGCGCCACCAACCCATCGTTCATCAAGTATTTTTCGATTGCGGAAACTGTACTCCGAATACGCGGATCCTCGGGAGGGAGAAAGCCCACCAATGGCAACATCAGCAGACTGGCGTCGAGATCCTTTCCGCCGAAGTACTGAACAAACGATCCCAGCTCTTGACTGAAGCCGAATCGGCACACCTCGTCATGGATGTCAGCGCGCAGCTTTATCCAGCGCTCGACCGGCCCTTCCTCGCCAAACTCTTGCATGCTCCGCACCGCACGATCGACCGCCACCCACGCCATTACTTTGGAATGGACAAACTGCCTGCGCTTCCCGCGAACTTCCCAGATTCCATCATCTGGCTTAGCCCAGATCCTCTCAATATGGGTCACCAGTGCTCTCTCGAGATTCCAAGCTACTTCGAGGCGATCCATTTTAATTCGCCGCGCTTGATAGAAAGCGTCGAGGACCTCGCCATACACGTCCAATTGCAGTTGCTCGGAGGCGGCGTTTCCGATTCGCACGGGCTTTGAATCCTCATAGCCTGGGAGCTCCGGCAGTTCCAATTCCGTGAGGCGTCTCTCGCCCGCGACCCTGTACATGATTTGCATCTGCTCCGGGCTTCCAGCGACTGCGCGAAGCAGCCAGTCTCGCCAAGCTTTCGCCTCATCGATGAAGCCCGCTTCCATTAACGCGTAGAGGGTAAAGGTCGAATCGCGAAGCCAACAGAAGCGGTAATCCCAATTTCTGGGGCCACCTATTTCTTCCGGTAAGGATGTGGTCGGCGCCGCTACAATGCCGCCGGTTTCATGATGAGTCAAAGCCTTGAGAGTGATTAATGATCGCAGCACAGCTTCAGACCAGAAGCCGGGCTCTTTGTACTTGCTCGACCATTTCTTCCAGGAACGCGTGATATCCTCGACGGCCGTCTTCACATCTGGCAATGGCGGATCTGGGCCGTAGGAATGACACCAAGTCATCGAGAATGGAATTTCCTGTCCGGCTTCGACTACGAATTCCGCTCGTGTCTTTAGATCTTCGCCGCGCAAAGGAACTGGAGTGGCAAATATGATCCGATCCGGACCAGCTACTGCGCTCAACGCGCCTTCAGACATGCGGCTCACCCACGGAACGACCGTGCCGTACTCGAACCGGATGACGAGTTCCGTTTGCATCCGAACGCGCCCGCGGACACCGCGAACCAGTCTCAATACGTCCTGGTGCTCGCCGCGGCGGTCCATGCAATCCACTACAACGACGGCTCCCTCTGAAGTTGAAAATTCAGTCTCTAAGACCAGAGTTCCCGGCCTATAGCGTCGTTCGATAGTGGGGCGTTCGGATTTTGGCTCGATCGTCCAATGCCCGTTCTCGTGCGAGCCAAGAAGCCCGGCAAAGCAGGCTGCCGAGTCGAAGCGCGGAAAGCTGAGCCAGTCGATTGACCCATTTCGTCCGACTAATGCCGCAGTGGCGTTGTTGCCGATGAGCGCGTAATCTTCTATGAGCTGAGTCATCGTGAGTAGATCCCAAATACGTTCTACTTCACGCGGCAGCAAATTGAATCACTACTTTGATATCGCCGGGCTTGCGCTTCAAAGCTTCTTGCCAATTCAACAACGGTTCCTTCCGTGTGATCATACGTGACAGCCAACTGCGGTCGGCCTTGCAGAGAGCCTTCTCCGCCATCTCGTAGTGTCTTCGATTTGCATTCACCGATCCGAAAATTACACTGTTCTCGAGTACCATCGTGCGATTGATTGTCCCAACATCGAGTGTCTCCTGCTGATCGTGTGAGGAGACGCCGACCAAACATAAAATGCTGTCATTGCCGAGCCGGTTCACGGCGTCAACGATGACAGACGCAACACCCGTGCATTCGATGATAATGTCCGGACGAAAGTTCAGACTTTTTACCGCCCCTGTGTGATACGTTCCGCCCAGGTCCTGCACCAACTGTGGCTTGAGACCTTTTTCTACGCGATCTAAAACGTGAATTTCGAGGCCGCGCTGCTGGCCCATAAGAGCAGCTAACAAGCCGATGGGGCCGGCACCCGTGACCAGCAGCGTCTTAGGTTGCCATTTCGCGCGTTGGCCGATGCGCGTGATGTGATCCCAGGCTTTGGCCAGAATACTCGAGGGTTCCATCAAGACTCCCTCTTCTCCAAGATTCGGATCCAACTTCACGAGGAACTCCGGCTCGTTACGAAACCGCTCCGATCCAAACCCATTGCGCTGTTTGATGCCGCGCTCTGTGTACTTCCCGTTGCGGCACATATCCCATTCCCCGGCCGCGCAAGCGATGCACGGAACGGGGTCAGGATGGCGGACAATTCCGACGACAAGATCGCCTTTCTCAAACCCACTGTCTTGAGGCGCTTCTTCAACGCGTCCCAGAGACTCGTGACCGAGAATCAGTTCATTGCTTCCGGGTGGGGGCCACCCATAATCGGCGGAAATCAGCTCAAAATCGGTGCCGCAGATGCCAAGCGCGAGAGCGCGAACTAATACGCTTCCGTCGCTCAAAGGAGGCTCGGGGACATCTTGCACCGACGCTGAATTCGGTTTGCCGGGGATAATGGTGAGGGCTTTCATCTAGTTTTCCCGATGTTAGAGGAGCGAGAGAAGCATTTCGTAACAACGCCGACATCACTGCGCGTGATTTCGTAGCCGGCAAGTAAGAGCGAGTTATTTGTTAGCCTGAAAGGTTGCCTGTGTCTGTAACTCCGGCGAGAGGAGGCCGGTTCTGCCATGCTGAGGACTCTGGTTATGCTCGCCGCTGGATTTGTCGCTGGAGCGCAGATCCAATCCGCCGCTTCCATTTACGACTATAAGCTCACTTCGATTGATATGGAGCCCGTGCCGCTCTCGCACTTTCAAGGCAAGGTGGTCATGCTTGTGAACGTGGCGAGCCGCTGCGGATATACGCCTCAGTATGCGGGACTCGAAGCGCTTTACCGGAAATATAAAGACCAGGGCTTTGTGATTGTTGGGGTTCCGGCGAACAACTTCGGTCAACAGGAACCAGGCACCAATTCGGAGATCAAGACGTTCTGTAAGCGCAAATACGATGTCACGTTCCCGATGATGGCGAAAGTATCGGTCGCAGGAAATGACATAGAGCCTCTGTATGGGTACCTTACCGACAAGAATACTAACCCGGAAACGGGCGGCGAAATCAAATGGAATTTTACAAAATTCCTGATCGGGAAAGACGGCAAGATCCTCGCGAGATTTGAGCCGAACGTGACGCCTGACGATGCGGCACTCGTTGCCGCTGTTGAAAGTGCGCTGAAGTAACACCACCTCCGCGACAATTTAACTTCACTACTACAGCATTTCACTATTGATGTATACTTTCTGGACTATGGCGAGAGGTGTGTCGACCGCTCGCCGATGGACGTGACTATGTTCAGCTCTCCAGTTCTAGAAGTCGCCATCGGAATGATCTTCTTCTATTTGCTGTTAAGCCTGATCTGCACGGCGTTGAACGAGATGATCGAAGCGTGGTTAAAGAATCGCGCATACGATCTTGAGCGCGGAATTCGAAGGCTTCTAGATGATCCAGATCCAAACGCCGGAGGATTCGCGATCCATGTTTATCGCAAGGTAGTGCGTTTCTTTCAGCTAATCTTGTTCGGTTTGGCGCGGAAAAAGATACCGGTACCCGGGCCAAAAACGCAGGGCCTGGCCTCGAAGTTATATGATCACGCCCTGATTCGAGGCTTGTATTTGCATTCAATGAATCTACCGTCATACATTCCATCTCGAAACTTTGCGCTTGCGCTAATGGATCTGGTCGCGCCTGGACAGAGGGGAGCTGCTGGAGCGACTCGCGTACCACCACGTCCGCCGAACACAATTATCATCAATGGGAATGCGCCATTGCCGACTGCGCCGCCCACTCCGCTGGACAATCTGCGCAATGGAATAGCGGACCCAAACATTGTCCCAAGCGCAAAGGTTCGAGATGCTCTGCTTACGCTCATCGATGCTGCCGGTGAGGACGCTGCAAGAGTACGGGAGAACATCGAGAATTGGTTCAACAGCACGACGGATCGGATGGCGGGCTGGTACAAGCGACGGACGCAGGTCATCATTTTGGTGCTAGGCGTCGGCATCGCCGTCGCTCTGAATGCCGACACAGTCATAGTGGTGGACGCACTTTGGCACAATTCCGCGCTCCGGGCATCCGTCGCGTCTCAAGCCGAGCAGTTTGCGGAGCGGGCGAAGAGCGAATCCGGCAATGAATCAGAGCAAGGTCAGCAGAAGCTTCGCCAAGCGGATAGAACACTTGCGAATGTAGGCCTTCCGATCGGTTGGAATGCTCAGGATGCAGCGCACACGTTACCAGGATCGATATTCAAGCAGCCCAAGCAAGCTATTTCGTGGTTTCTGTATCAGCTCGATTTACATTGGTTGGGGTGGCTGATTACAGGTCTGGCACTCTCGCTGGGAGCTCCGTTTTGGTTCGACCTGCTGAACAAGTTTATCGTTGTACGCTCCACGGTGAAGCCGCAGGAAAAGGGCGAAGTCGAACTGTCTAAAGATTAGCCGCTGACGCGAAGCGATGCTGCGGTATGTAGTGACGCACACACTTCGCGTGGGCGTGGCCGGGTTCACAGATAATTAGGCGGCTCGTTGAGCGCTGATGGGTGTGTTTTCGTCCTCTTCCTGTTCCTCTTTTTCGCAGGCCGCGACCGCTTCATCGACGCGGAGCATGATGTTCTGCATTAATTGGTGGTCCAGCTTGGCTTCGGCGAGCAAAACGTTCCAGCGATGCAGCTCTTGTTTTCGATTTTCCGAGGATTCGCGGCGGGTGTGACGGACTTGTTTCTGCCCCTGCGATTCGAACCCAATTTCCTGTCTGCGCTTTTCCGCTCTTAGCTTTAGAAGATCATTCAGACATTTGTGAAAGGCGCGCTCATTGGTAGTTTGATAGCGCAGATACAAAGCGAGCTGCTTTTGGTCATCGCAGGTTGGCATCTCTTGATTGAACGTGACGTGCTGCAACATCAGCGCGCGCTTGCTGAGCCAGATCGCTTGCGTCATTTTGTCGACCAGAATGGTTTCGGTGATGCCGGAAGG
>JBPCJX010000169.1:0-11299 GCA_051004875.1 Bryobacteraceae bacterium | reverse complement strand
AGCGGGGCGGTGTGCGAGTGTTCAGCCGTATGGTGGAAACACCCGTTGAAGAACAAGTGGTTCTACACGAGGAGCATGCCAAGGTCGAAAGGCAGGCCGTGAACCGTCCTATGTCTGAAGCAGAACTAAGCTCCCTTCAGAATCAATCTATCGAGGTTCGGGAGACGGCTGAAGAAACAGTTGTGGGAAAGACCTCGCGTATTGTCGAAGAAGTTCGCATCGGCAAGGAAGCCACTGAACATAAAAAACAAATTAAGGATACCGTCCGCCGAACGCAGGTGGAGGTTGACGAAATCACGCCTGGGGACGTGGACCCGCCAAGCAGGAGAAGCTGAACCACAAGTGACAGGAGTTTATTAAGCATGGCCACTGAAAAGCTGAAAGTTTACGAAGAAAATGCTAAAAAGCGCCTTCCCATTTGGGCGTGGCTCCTTCCGCTCATTGCCCTCTTGCTTCTTGCGCTCTGGTTTGTTACTAGGCATACAAGGGAAGCAACAACAACGGGTGCAGTAGCTAGCCCTGCTGTGGATCAAACCAAGCCCGACGCTTCGGCGCCACAAACCGCGAGTGCGTGGACCGCAGCAACCATTGCTGATTCCATCCGCTCCAAAGGTATTGTGAGCTTTACAGAGAATGACGTGCACTTCGGCACTGCCAGTGCGAACCTCGCGGGCGATTCGCAAGCCGTACTCGACCAAACAGCACAAGCCCTGAAAGATAATCCCGAGTGGCGGATGCGTGTTGTAGGCCATACGGACTCGGTCGGCTCGGATTCGGCAAACGCCGTGCTCTCTCAGCAACGCGCGCTGAGCGTTGTGGCATATCTGACGGCCCACGGTGTTGGTCCGGGCCGCCTGTCGGTGGAGGCCAAAGGTGCTACTCAGCCCGTGGCAAACAACGATACCGACACTGGTAGAGCCGAAAACCGCCGTGTTGATCTAATTAAGCAGTAAGTCCCCCCGGCATTGTCAACTTGGGGCGGGAAAAGTCGTTTCGGTTCGAAGGGATCCGTTGTCGTGAAGCGGCCTCAGGCCGCAGTCACTGTCTGCCAGATGGTGAAGGATCGCGAACGCAAAAGTCGATGATTCTTCGCTTTCAACAAGTGGCGTCCGAGTCGGAAAAGATTCTGGACGACGCCCTGAAGGGAGAGGAACCGTTGGGCTTGACCGGAAGATTTGAATCGGCGCATTGCCGTTCCCTTTGGCGGGTAGGCTGATGCGAGACTTCGGCGAGATTGTTGGCATAACGTTCCGTGTTGTGCGCAACGTCGCCCAGGATCGGTCGCAGGGCGGCCGAGTAGCTTCTTAGTTTGTCGGTAACGATCCGAAATGGTTCTTTTCCTTGTCCGCGCAGTAGCCTTCGAAAGAATCGTTCGGCGGCGCGTTGATCACGCCGTGGCTGAACCAGAATGTCGATCACGTCGCCGTCTTGATCGATCGGTCCCAAAGATAGTGTTGTCGACCATTGATTCTAATAAAGACTTCGTCCAAGTGCCAGGTATCGCCGAGCCGGCCTTGACGCCGCTTTTGATTTCGAGCATAGCCCGGACCGAACTTTCGGCACCAGATTCGAATGGTTTCGTAAGAGACAATGATTCCGCGTTCGGCGAGAAGATCCTCGACATCTCGGAAGCTCAAGCAGAAACGATGGTAAACCCAGACGGCGTAGCTGATGATTTCTGGAGGGAACCGATGGCCGTAATACACAGACCTGCCGCTTTTCACGGGACTAGTCTTTCAGTTTCCTGCTCAAGTTGACAATGCCATTCTCCGAGCCAGCGCTGATTTCATGTGTTACGCGGATCGGTGATTTCTTCACAGCTTCAGAATCGTGGTGTGTGTCAACGCGACTCCGCGCTCGGCCATCATCTCGACTAGATCCCGCGAGCTCAGATTAAATGTGAGATACCAGCGCACACACAGCACAATGATCTCCCCGTCGAAATGCCGTCCCTTGAAGAGATCCGGTGCTGTCATCCTGGCCATTATCGCCCTCGACTCAAACCGCATTCACACTTTGCACCAGAACCCCGTCAGGGACATTTGCTCCTTACGCCGAGACTGCCAGGACTAACATTCTGTTCTTTAACTCAACAGCACAGACCTCGAACACGAAAGGCTAACGCCGCATGAGCTCCACGATGAAGTTATTGCGGACCACAGGATATAACTAGATTCAGGAATAGGTGCCCCGATGAACGATCCGCTCGCGACTTACTTACACGATCACCTTGCTGGATCGAAGTTTGCTATCGAACTTCTCGATTCTCTGCGCGATCAGTATTCCGGCGAGCCGTTGGGCCAGTTTGCCGCGGCGCTGCTAATGGACGTGGAGGAGGACAGGGGCATACTACAGGGAATCGTAGATCGGACCGGCAAGAGACCACCTGACCTCAAAGAGGCCGCAGCGTGGTTGGGCGAGAAGGTAAGTCAGTTTAAGCTCAAGCGCGGCTCCATGGAGGGACTCGGAACGTTCCAGGCGCTGGAGACGTTGGCGCTTGGGATACTGGGGAAGCTTGCGCTCTGGCGGGTGTTGGCTGTGGTCGCTGAGGACGATCATCGAGTGCGCGGTGTGGATTTTCAACAACTCGTTAGTCGTGCTGAGAACCAGCACGCACGCGTTGAAGAAAGCCGTTTGCAGATGGCGCGTACCGCATTTGGAGCCGCCTCGAAATAACAAAACTCCCAGCGTTCGAAGTTAACCGGAACTCAGCACCCGCCGGACGGGCCTACGAGCATTCTTACACAAGGAAATCGCTTGGAGCATTTCGCTTGATTTCTTTTGTTGGCTGCGCATTCTGCGTGCGTCGAGAAAGCAGGTATTCCATCCAATCACTCACTCCCTGGCCTGTTTTTGCCGAGACTGAAATGATCGCCATGCTAGGGCGGACCGCCTCTATGTTGGCCCGCGCGGCACTCCAGTCGAATTCAACGGCCTCGGCTAAATCAATTTTCGTGATCACTGCAACGTCTGCGCTGTTGAAGATGGTGGGATACTTCAACGGCTTGTCTTCTCCTTCGGTGACGGACAGCAAAACAAGGCGGAGATTCTCGCCTAAGTCATAGGAAGACGGGCAAACTAGATTGCCGACGTTTTCTATGAACAGGAAGTCGAGATCCGAGAGGGTCCAATCTTCGATCGCGTTTTCAACCATCGCAGCTTCCAAATGACAGAGGGTTCCGGTGGTGATCTGTTTCACCGGAGCCTGGCTGCGTGCCAGGCGTGCGGCGTCGTTGTCGGTGGCGAGATCGCCTACCAACGCGGCGGGACGGTACTGCTGTTTCAGCATCGTGAGCGTCTTCTCAAGAAAGGTTGTCTTGCCGGAACCGGGACTTGAGACCAGGCTCACGGCAAATACCCCTTGCTCCTCGAAGCGCCGGCGCAGTCCGCGAGCGATCTCGTCATTATGCTTCAGCACGTTCTGCCTGATTTCCATGATGCGCGGCGAAGATGTCATTCAATCAGCTCCAAGGCAGAAACCTGCAGCTCACGGCCGTGTACAATTTCAGATGACGGTGTGCCGCAATCCACACAGTAGAAGGATTGCATGGAGCGGATCGGGCGCTCCCCATTGCATTGGAAGCAACGGACGGAGATCGGAATGTCTTCGATCACTAGCGAGCAATGGGCAAAGTCGGTTTGTTCAGACGCGAGTTCAAAAGCGGAAAGCAGCGCTTCCTTCACCACCCCTGCGAGTGGTCCGAGCTTCAGATGAATTGCCTCGACGTGCACGTTTCCGCGCCGTTCCACTTCTTCCTCCACAACATCCAAAATGCTCATAGCTATGGAGAGTTCATGCATAGAAATCTCGGGAGGAGCCGAGCGCGGCCAGTGCTGCCTGGCCCAGGCTGATGCCGCCGTCATTCGGCGGAACTGCGGAATTGGTCCAGATATGGATAGACTCACGATCAAGTAGGAGCTTCACGGCTTCGAGCAGCAGTTCGTTTTGGAAAACACCGCCGGAGAGCACCACGGTATCAAGAGAGTGTGCTTCGCAGAGCCTGAGTGCGGCTTTGCACAGGCCGCTCGCTAGTCCTAAGTGGAATGCGCGCGCGATTTCGGGTTGCTGGCGACCGAGCAGGCGATCACAGATGATGCTCTCAAGCAAGGGTCTGAAGTCTAAAACATCGCCATCCAGCGGGAACGGGTATGGTTCGCAATCCGACGCAGATTTTGCAACGTGCTCGAGCCACATCGCCGCCTGCCCTTCGAAACTGATCTCGCGAGTGAAGCCCAGAAGAGCGGCGGCAGTATCGAAGAGGCGGCCCACTGACGTGGTCTCGAAGGTCCGAATCTTTTTGTTCAGGAGTTCGAGACAAGCGCGATAGCGACGGGGAAAATGGAAAGGCGCTGCTCCAAACTCCGGACAATGCTCGAGCTGCGACAAGAATCCAGCCGCACATTGTACGGGGTATCGCGCGGCTGCATCTCCGCCCGGTAGATACGCGCGTCGGAGATGCATGACGCGAATGAAGCCGGTAAGGAGGCTGCCTACGAAAAACTCGCCGCCCCAGATCGTTCCATCATCGCCGTAACCTGTACCATCGAAGCTGACACCCACCACACCGATATCCCACGCTTGGCGCTCCGCCACGACGGAAGCGACATGCGCGCGATGATGCTGAACAGGTGTTTTCCGCCGTGCTTGAAGATCGAGGGCGTGAAGGGTAGACGCGTACTGAGGATGCTTGTCGTGTACGACTAGAAGCTCATCGTAGTCGACTTCATACATCGAAGTTAGATCGCGAATCGTCTGCTGAAAAGCCTGGAATGACGAGTACTGGTCGAGGTCACCGATGTGCTGACTCACGAAAGCCTGCCCATTAACGACAAGGGTGATCGCGTTCTTCAGGTCCGCGCCGACAGCGAGAATCGGCCCACGAGAAGCAATAGTGGCGACCGCGCCCGGGGCATAGCCGCGAGAGCGACGCAGAATAACTGGGCCGAATGGGCCGGCACGGACCACGGAGTCATCGATTCGACGCGCAATCGGACGCTCACCAATGAGAAATGCATCCGCCATACCCGCGAGATTTTCGCGCAGATCGGCGTCCAGGTATGCTATCGGCTCACTCGAGCGGTTCGCGCTCGTCATGACGAGTGCATCCGGGGCACCAGCTGCAAATAGAAGATGATGCAACGGCGCGTACGGCAGCATGACGCCCAGTTCGTCATTATCTGGTGCGACTTCGGGAAGCTGAACTCTCGTGCGCGCCAAAAGGATGGGGCGTGCGACCGACGTAAGCAGCGCTTCGGCATCGCGTGATAACTCGACGACGGTGCGGGCGACTTCGAGATCGCGCACCATCACGGCGAAGGGCATCTCTTTGCGAAATTTCCGTTCACGCAGGGCACGGACGGCAGCGCTGTTGCGCGCATCGCACGCCAGGTGATAACCTCCGATGCCTTTTACGGCGACGACTTGACCGGCGTTCAGAAAGCGAACCGTCGCTTCTATGCTGGCAAGGTCGCCGCTGACATCTTCGCCGCTTGATTCCAGATTAAAGTGCGGTCCACACGCCGGGCAGGCGATGGGTTGGGCATGAAACCGGCGGTCTGTGGGATCGCCATACTGCGCAGCGCAAACATGGTCCATTGACCACGGCTTCATGGTCGTCTTCGGCCGATCATAGGGAAGGCCTTCGATCACCGAGTAGCGAGGACCACAATTCGTGCAATTGATATAGGGATAACCGCAGCGCTGATCAGCGGGATCGAACAACTCCGTCAAACACGCTTTACAGACGGGTAAGTCGGGAGAAATGCGGACCGAGAGATTTCCGTTTAGCCGACTTCCACGGATCGTGAAATCACTCATGCCGACTGCATCGGACGATTGAACATCAATGGCTGCAATTTGAGCGGCGGCCGGCGGTCGCGAGGCCAGTTCCGAGAGAAAACTCTGTACCGCCGGCTCGGAGCCTTCGATATGAATATCCACGCCCTCCGCTTCATTAAGAACCCACCCGGCAAGTGAATTTGCGTGAGCCAAGCGAAACACGAACGGTCGGAAGCCGACGCCTTGCACTACGCCGCGAACGCGGATGGATCGCGCGGCCGTCATTTACCTGGTGTCCATACCCGCAATGCAGCCGCGTCCTTGCCAGCCAATCTGCACAGCTTTGCCATTTTCGATAAGAACAGGCACAGTGCGCTGGCCGTTTGTCGCTTCACCCATTCGCTTTAGAGCTTCGGAATCGGCATCCACGTCATACTCGGTAAACTCGCGGCCGCTCCATTCGAGCCATTCACGCATCTCTTGCGTGTACGGGCAGCGTGCAGTTCCGTAGAGCTCAGTTTTCGGCATGATCGGCTACCTCGAAAAGCTCACGTATGAGGTGATAGACCGAAGCCTGCACTTCTTGAATACGCGGAATGTAGTCGGAGCGAACAACGATCGCATGATCCGCCAAACCTCGCCGCAGAATCTCGCCACCGTCATAGCCCAACAAAGCGATCGCGAGTAGACTGCGCCTACGGGCTTCTTCGAGCGCCATGATGATGTTACGCGAACCGCCGCTAGTCGAGATTCCGACCGCGACGTCTTCGGGTCGAGCTTGCGCAATAAGCTGGCGCGAAAAGATAACATCTGTACCGACATCGTTCGCCAGGGCCGTGATGTTGGCAGGCTCCAGCGAAAGCGAAACGGCAGGAACAGGCTTATGCCCTGAGGGCGGGAAAACACAATCGATCGCCCAGTCATTCGCGTCTGTGGCCGATCCTCCATTGCCGAAAAGAATTAGCTTGCCGCCGCGTGCGAGGCGTTCGCGAATGGCAAGCGCCGTTTCGGCGATCTGTTCTGATTCCTGGTTGGCCACCTGGGCGCGTAATTTCGCGTCTTCCTGAACCTTCATTTCAATGGAGGCAGCTACTTCGCTGATAAGGCCGGAGCTTTCCTGCTTTTCCTGACCGAGGAACGGATACAGAAAACTCGCCTGGCCGGCATCGTGACCGAGCTCCCGTCTCTCGAAGAAGACGTGCACAGTTTCCCAAAGCGTGTGGTACAGGATCTCGATCAGCTCCTGATGCAGGAAAGGATCGGCATTCGTCGCACTCAGCGCATACGTGCCGTTCGGCCCTGGTAGCGCGAAGGTCATGCAGCCGCGCGCTTCCATCAATTCGAGAGATGCGCGGATTTCCGCATCGCCCTCAGGCGGCCCAAACCCCATGACAATGTCTTCGGGGCGCGCAATGGTTTCGAGCCACGGACCAGAAAGCATCGATAAATCGAGTGCCGGCAGCGCACGTTTACCGACGATCACCGGGTGAACGAATTCGACAGAGACGTGCTGCGCATCGGTAGCATACGGGCCTCGTCCGAACGCAAGCAATCGGCCGCTTTTTAGGAAACGCTCTGACATCTCGCGGGAGGCGACAGCAAGACGTTCCGACTCACGCGAGAAGAACGCACCGTATACTTCGTTGCGCGCGTGCAGCGCACTTTCGACCCGTGTTGCCAATTTCGAGCGGCTGGCCAGCATATCAACAAATGCGCGGCAGAGGATCCCCGACGAGCATGTCAATCACGCGGGTGCCTCCATAGCTAGTAGTTCCGAGAACGGTTCCCGCAGGTTGCTCGCGAATCTCACCGATGAGCGTTGCGCCTTCACCGCCTGGCGTTTGATGCAAAATATCGAGCGCGTTATCCGCGTATTCCGGCGCGCTGACCAACAGGAACTGGCCTTCGTTCGCGATGTGAAGCGGATCGAGGCCAAGCAACTCGCACGCGCCACGCACAGTATCGTGAATGGGAACGCGTTCTTCAAACAGCAGCACACTCAATCTACAATCGCGGGCCAACTCATTGAGTGAAGTGGCGACTCCACCACGCGTGGGATCGCGCATCCATCGAATGCCGCTGCCCACTTTTTCGGCGAGAGCTTCAATGAGCGGGAGCACAGAGCGTGTGTCAGAGGAGGCCTCGCCTTCGAGGTCGAGTTCCCCGCGAGCGAGGAGAATAGTGATGCCGTGATCGCCGACGGGCCCGCTGATCAGCACTTTGTCGCCGGGGCGAACAGATGCAGATGAAACTGTGATGCCTCGAATCAGCCTCCCGATACCCGCCGTGGTCACGTACATGCCGTCCGCTTTGCCGTGTTCGACGACCTTTGTATCGCCGCCCGAAATCACCACGCCGGCAGCTCTAGCGGCTTTGCTCATCGCCCGGACCTCAGCTTCGAGAACCTCAGTCGGGAGTCCCGCTTCGAGTACATACGTCACGACCAGAGCTTCGGCTTTGGCGCCCGAGACGGCCAGATCATTGACCGTACCATTCACAGCCAGTTCACCGATCGAGCCACCCGGAAAGCTCAGCGGTTTCACGACAAAGCTGTCGGTCGTGATGGCGATTCGCGTTCCGTTGATGTTGAGATGAGCCGCATCGCCTAAGGGTTCGGGCGAGTCGCCAAACAGCAGGGGCGCAAACAGACCCTCCACAAGCCTACGGCTCGCCTTGCCTCCGGCTCCGTGGGCCATCTCGATTTGCGAGTCGCGGAACCGAATTCTGGGCACGACGGCACTCATGTACGGTTCCTTCTCAGACTGCGACACGAAGGTGTGTCAGGGCCTCATTCTTGCGGTGCTCGTAATTGTAGTAAGCGGCGCACGAGCCTTCGGAGGAAACCATCAGTGCGCCCACGGGTCGCTCCGGCGTACACTCTTTTCCGAAAAGCTTGCATTGCACTGGCTTTAGAACACCCTTCAGCACCTCGCCGCATTGCGCCGCTTTTGGATCTGTGACGCGTACGCCCGGAACCGAGAAGCGCCGCTCGGAATCCCATTCGGCATAGCTGTCGCGGATTCGCAGAGCAGACTGTGAAATGAATCCCATGCCGCGCCATTCGAAATAGTTGCGCAATTCGAAGACTTCTGCGATGGCCTTGAGGGCCGCGTGATTACCTCCCCACGGAACGACGCGTTTATACTGATTTTCGACTTTCGCCTCGCCTGCTTTAAGCTGCTGCAGCAGCATGACGATCGTTTGCAAGATGTCGACAGGCTCAAACCCGGAGACCACGATCGGTTTGCCTTCGTTCCGAGCAACCCACTCATACGGCCGGCAACCAATTACGGTCGAAACGTGCCCAGGCCCGAGGAACGCGTCGATGCGCATATCCGGGGAATCGAGAATCGCACGAATAGCCGGGATGATCGTCACGTGATTGCAGAAAACAGAGAGATTGCGAATGCCCATGGCCTTCGCACGCATTAACGTAAGGGCTGTCGATGGCGCCGTGGTCTCGAACCCGATCGCGAAGAACAGGACGTGCTTTTCGGGATTCTTCTGCGCAATTTTCAATGCATCGGAAGGCGAGTAGACGATTCGGACATCCATGCCGCGCGCTTTGTGCTCGAGAGGGCTGCCATCACGGCCGGGAACCCGCATCATATCCCCGAATGCGGTGAAAATCACGTTGGGGTCTTTCGCCAGCGTTAATCCATCGTCGATGCGTCCCATGGGAAGGACACAGACGGGGCATCCCGGACCGTGCACCAATTCGATATTCTCCGGCAGGAGATCTTTTAAGCCGAAACGGTAAATGGCATGGGTGTGGCCTCCGCACACCTCCATGAAACGGAAATACCGGCCGGGGTTGGCGAGCCGCCGAATCTCCTCGGCCGCTTTCGTGATCACGCCGGGCTCACGAAATTCATCTACATACTTCATATGGAGTTCCTAAACGCACCGTTCCTTCACAGCCGCGGCGGCTCCGTATCGCTTAAGCCGTAGCCTTCGACCTCTTGTAAAGCGGCTTCGCTTTCTCCCAGCATTGCCAGTATCCGGAGTTGATCCTGCGCTTGTTCTTCGCTGATTTTGCTCATCGCAAAGCCGACGTGAACCAGGACCCAGTCTCCTATATTCAAGGGCTCGTCTTGCAACAGACCGGTCTCTATGTGGCGCTTTACCCCGACAACTTCCACCAAAGCGCGACTCTGCTGGGCGTCCGGCAAAAGCTCAACGATCTTGGCTGGTATGGCTAGACACATTTATAGACGCTCCGAGGCGAATAGGCGATCTTTTTGTCTCGCCAGATCTGCTTGCTTTCGGGCCAGGATATCGAATGAGCACTTCACTTCATCTTTAAGCTTCAGCATCCCGCCGGGAACTGACACCAGTTTCATTCGAAAACAAGTGCGCAAAAAGGTGAACTCGCCGTGCGCGCGCAACGTGTCGTCCACCAAAGCCACTTGCGCGGCAACAGGCAGGGTCGCGGTAACACCGTGAAGCGAGAGATCCCCAACAAGGTTGATCCAATACTGCCCGTCACCCGCCCTGCTCACGGAAACGCGCGAGCTGCAGAAGACAATTTCCGGGTACTTTTCGATCTCCAGCACTTCGCGCATCATCGTGTACTCGATCGCGTTTCGATGCTCTTCACTGAGAGTGTCTACTACCGCGAGTGAGCTACCGTTGAGCTTGACTTCAAGGTAGGCTTGTTCAAAGGTTCTAGGGGTGAACCGCGCCCAACCAGCAAATTCCCGAATCACCAGCGTTGGCTTGTTACACGGAGTGGCGAAAGCTGCAGTGGCGAACGCTCGCAGAGTCAAACTGCTGAGGCTGGTGTCGATTGCGTAATAGTCAAGCTCCATGCGACACCGGGAGCTCCTCGCCCGAGAGAGCGTGCTTAATGACGCGCTTAACGAGTTTTACCGCTTCGTCAATTGCCGTCGAAACAGGTTCGCTCAGCCCCATCTGGCCTTCTTCACCGCCGAGGGTGTCCGGTTCGCACCCTACCAGAACCATCCGGCTCGAAATGGGACCGATCGCCTTCGCCAAACGAATGACGTTGACCGGATTCATCGTGTGTCCGTCGAGCGCGACAGACGCCGCGGATCCAGCTACTTCGTTTAGCTCAGGCTCTATGACATATACCGTACCCGGCTTCTCGCCGCGCGGGCATGCATCGATCAGTATTACCAGCTCGTAGGGTTCGAGTATTGCGTAGGCCAGATCGTAACCCCGGATTCCGAAGTCACGGACACGCACGCTCTCCGGGATCTCTTCCGCCGCCAGCCGCTTCGCAACCTCGACGCCAAAACCATCATCACCGAGAAAGATGTTGCCGATCCCCGCTACGAGAATTTTCGGTGCTTCCGTCGTGCGCTCGCCCTGGTTCGCAGCAGGTGCACAGGGCTCAATCTCCCCCGGCTCGAAGAAGAAACGGTGGCCCGGTTGCCGAAGCATGCCTAGATCCTTGCCGGGATCGTCTTCGAGCACCACGGCTACGTGCAGCTTGCCTTCGTAGTCCTGCTCGATCGCTTCGACCATTGCCGTCTGTCCTGCCAGCGCCAGGTCAAG
>JBPCJX010000168.1:0-11999 GCA_051004875.1 Bryobacteraceae bacterium | reverse complement strand
AAATCCGGTCAGCAGCTTCCCTTGTCGGCAGCGTCGACGGCAGGATAAAACGCTCTTCAAAGTGGTTGCTGATCGCTGCCACAAGATGCCCGCCTGCTGAAAACCCGAGGACTCCGATCTTGTGCGGATCGATGTGCCACTCCGTCGCGTGCAAACGCACCAGCCCCATGGTCCTCTGCGCGTCTTCCAGCGCCATCGGCGATTCTGGATATGGCCCCGACTTCGAATACGGCCAGACTGCCAAGCGAAAACACGCCGCAGAGAGCAAAGATCAAAGGCGTCATCACAATACCTCGCCTTATAGATAACCAATTACGAGGTAATTGTGCCGAATCAAGGGCTGCCTCGAGGTGTGGCGGGATCGACTCGGTCAATAGACATTCGCTTCGTTCAGAGCCAGACGCAAGAACACAACTGTGCAGTCCTTCTACCCTGAAGATGTGCAAGTGCATGCTTAGAGATCCTACCGCATTTCTCGGAAGTAATCCGCAGGTATTCTGCACGAGCGCCGAGATCAATTGAGATGTAGACACTGCCGTTTTCCTTACTTGATCACTCGGTGTTCTTTAAGTATCTCCACCGTTTTTTCAATCGGCAGGGCCTCGACCGTATGTCCGTTACCAGTCATCGTCGTCGCCTTAAACATCGAGTTGTACACTGCTTCCTCCGTCGCTTCGATCGCGGCAAGAAACAGCGGCGACATCGCGTCGTTGGTCATCACTTCCAAGTTCCGCGTCAGCGCTTTGTCATTGGCATGGATCCGCACCTGCGGCGCCGTCGAGAATGCGATCGAATAGTCGCCGCTGCCGTTCGACGCCGCACTGCCCGCACGAGCTACGCCGAGAATCGCCCTCGCCGCTAGCCGCTTCAGGTTGCGCGCATCCAGCGGCGCGTCGGTGGCGACGACGATCATGCATGATCCATCTGCCTTGTCTTTCCCCTTGCCGGCCTGTTGTAGTTCCTTACGCAGGTAGTACTGGCCCAGTTCCTGGCCCACGGGAGCGCCTGAGATCGTGAGGACGCCGCCGAAATTCGTCTGCACAAGGACACCAACCGTGTATCCACCGAGATTGGCGGGCAGGCGGCGCGACGAGGTCCCGATGCCGCCTTTCCAGCCGAACACCACCGTTCCGGTGCCCGCGCCGACAGCACCCTCCTCGACCGGACCGCCCTTTGCGTTCTTGACAGCTGCGAACACGTCGTCGGGCGTGATGTGGCGGCCGCGAATGTCGCTCAGGTATCCGTCGTTGGTTTCGCCGACCACCGGGTTGATGGACAGCACATCCTCGTTGCCTGGCAGTGCCAACATGTAGCCGATCAGCGCGTCCGCCGCGCGCGGCACACTTGGGGTGGACGTCAGCAGTATGGGCGTTTCGATGTCGCCCATTTCATCTACCTGCGTAAAGCCCGCCAGCTTTCCGAAACCATTGCCCACGAAAATTGAGCCAGGCACTTTCTCGCGATAGAGATTGCCGGAATGTGGCAGAACCGCGGTCACGCCGGTGCGGATGTTGTCGCCGCGAATAATGGTCGTCTGCCCGACTTCGACCCCGGCAACATCGGTGATTGCATCGAGCGACCCGGTCGGCAGGATACCCATCTTCAGACCGAGGTCGGAGGCGCGGGGGCGTTTATTGGAAGTTGTGCTTTGGGCAGCAGCGAACGCGCTCACCAACAAGACCGTAGCAACGGCAAGAAGCTTATTGGCCATGGGCATAGCATACGACCGAATCCCACTCAGCTGGCATCACCAAATCAGGAGTCTCCCTACCGTTCTAGTGCTCTTTCCGATTACCCCGTGAGTTCCGAAGTATCGTCGAACCGGAAGTTAGCCACATGGCACCTCGCGGTTTTTCAATATCCGGAAGTCCGGCTTGGGGCTCTGAATTTGGCGAACACCGTTAAACTGCGGCAGTGCATTGGGACACCGAATCTCCTCGAAACCCGAATACTTGCTCCCGCGTCGCGGACTTAGGGTACCTGCTATGAAACGTGCAGCCGCTCTTTTCTTTACGATGGTCCTGGGATCGCTGGCGGCAGATGACCCCGTAGTCTTTAAGAGCGATGTGGCGATGACGCGCGTCGATGCCCAGGTTGTCGACCTCACAGGCAGGCCGATACCCGGTTTGCGAGCGGGCGACTTCGTGCTCCGCGTGGATGGCAAGCCCCAACCCATCCGGAACTTTGCCACCGAAAGCATGCCCATAGATGTCCTCCTGTTGCTCGATGTCAGCGGAAGCATGCAGCCTCACATCCAGCGAATTGCGGACGCTTCGGAGAGTGCCCTGAGAGTTCTCGCCCCTGCGGATCGCATCGCCATCATGCTGTTCGACACGCATACCAGGGTGCGCCTGTCGTTTCGGTCCGATCACGGTGGAGTCAGCGAGGAACTACATTCACTCATACGATCCGAGCGGTTCGACGGAGGCACTCACATTACGCATGCGCTGTTGGACGCCGCACATTACGTACAACGCGAAGGTCGGCCCAACGCTCGCCGCGCCATCGTAATCCTTACTGACGACGAAACCCAGGACGCGCAAGATGCACCACAAGTCGAACAAGCTCTCGACGAAGCTAACGCGGTTTTGAGCTTCCTGCGAGCGCCGTATGATGAACAGTTTGTACAGGGTCGAAGAGTCCCGTCGTCCAGTGGACCATGGGGCGAATCCGGACCTATCGGCGGAGGCGGCACCTGGGGTGGCGGGGTGGAGCCTCATGGCCGGGCGGCAGCACTTGGCCAGGGCGAGGTTCCCGCTTACCCGGTGGGGTCAGAGTTGGAGGCATGGACTCGTCGCATTCCGCCGGAACGGCCGATATCGCCAAAGACTCGGGAGGAGATGTTATGGAAGTCGATAGCGCCTCTGCTTTTCAAGAGACCTTGGAGAGACTGCGGCAGCGCTATGCGTTGTACTTTTATTGGCCGCCGGGCCCCGCGAACCCTGAGCAGCGTTTAGTTACGCTCGCCCTCAGTGCCTCTGCGGGTGCGGAGTTCAGGGAAGCCGAAGTTCGCTACCGCCGCGCTTATCTGGGTAAGGCAAGTGGCCGCAGAAGCGGAACTCTGATGGAAGTCTCACGAGAGCCGGATTCGGCGAACCCCCCTTCGAAGAGTGCGAGCGCGGCAGACAGAGATTTAGAAGCGGACCCAACGAGCTCGGTGTCCAGTACCCGAGAGCGAAGATCGGCGGTCAACGAAGACTCGGATGTAGGCCCCAACGCGACGTCTGACAATTCCGCTCCGCGACAGCAATGACGTGCCGATTATCAGCACTGGCAAATTCGTCGGGGTGATTCGATTTCCTGCAATGATCCGTCGTCCCGGCCGAGCGCCGCAGCGATGGCGCCGGCATTCGGGAACGCTGCCGAGCGACTCACCTCGAAAGCGACACTCGACGACTTAATTCGATTACTCCCGGCAAGTCGGCCATCCGCCTAACTTCCCGATCGCCTGATCCGTCCGAAATTTGGAACAGCGAGCTAGAGTTCGATAGCCCCTTTCGATGGCTCGATGCGAAAACGTCGAGCGAGGTCGTGAATGGCTTGGCGCCGTTCAGTGCTTGCGCATCCAGACGTCCCAAGTGAGCGGCCCGGCTTCCTGATCGGTAATTGGGCAGCCCGCCATTTTGAGAGCCAGCTTGATCTGACCGTGATGGTAGCCCTCGTGCCAGAGCATGTGCTGAAGCAGGAGAATCGGATGATCGTAGTGGACCTTCATGTCCCTTCCTGTCTCCACTGTGCTCTTAATTGCCTTTTGCACCGCCGTGGCGCTGTCGTTCAGCATCTGCGCGATGCGTCCACGGTCAGGCTCGAACGACCACTCTTCTTCAGGCAGTTCTCTGGCGAACTCGGGCGCGTCCTCTAAAACGAAGACAAGCCGGACAAAGTGGATGTGCGTGAACAGTTCACCCACGGATGGGCTGCCCTCCATCGCCCTGACTTCCAGCCCACCCTGTGGAAGGGCTCGCAGTAAGTTAAGCAGGATAGTGTTGTTCCGGTCCCAGGAATCCAGCAGAGCATCGAGCAGGCGTTGATCTGGCGTATTCGGCATTTGCTGTAGTACTTGGACTCCCAGTTTAGCTTTGCGCTGGTTCAGTTGCTCTTGCGGAGGCAAAGCCCTTACCGCCGGCAACATGGAAGTTAGACCTATACGGAACGAGAAGTCGGCATCGCGACTGTACTTCTGATCGTCCGCGCCTACGGCGTTTGTCGTTACGTATCTGCAAAGGAGACGCATGTAGCTGGCGCAGAATGATTTGTGAATGCCTCAGCAGGCACGAGGAACTATTGAGCGTGATACGTCGAGGTGAGACATGACCAGTACTGCTACCGCCATTTCGAACGCCCATCGTTGCGTTATCGCTCGGCTTCAGCCGAAGCCAAAAAGATAACGTACGTAAAACTTGGAGTCTTAATAATCCTCGCCTCTTGTTTCGATGAAAAGCCGGTCAACACCACACGATCTCTTTAAAGGTCAGCAGGAAAAACCAGGGCGTTTTCCTTAACTGTTTCATTTTGCGCTGATGCTGCGAATGGCTCTATTGCCCCGACGGCGGAAAGCTTACCTCCAATTTAGGTACCGAGCGCAAGTACTAAAACTGAGGTGGAGTTCCGCGCGGGCAAAGGCACGTATACTCTTCTCTACGTAGTAATGCTGGCATCACGGCGTCCGAACAGCCGTGGTTGTTCAGAATCACTCGAGGTCGTCGTATGAAAAAAAGATATGCCCTTGTCTGGGCTTGCGCGCTAAGCTTCTTTGTTTTCGGGGCCGGGCAGCGTTTACATGGCCAGACGAAGGTCCTTACTTACCATAACGACAACGCGCGGACTGGCCAGAACCTTACTGAGTCGATTCTCACGCCGGCGAACGTGAACTCAAGGCAGTTCGGGAAGTTACATTCCGTCAAGGTGGACGGGAAAGTCTACGCTCAGCCACTAATCATGACGGGTGTCAACATTCCCGGGCAAGGGACACATACTGTTGTATACGTAGCCACCGAGCACGACAGCCTCTACGCAATCGATGCCAGCACTGGTGCCACGCTTTGGCGCATTAGCTTCATAAACCCGACCGCGGGTATCACGACCGTATCCAGTAGCGGATTTTGTGCGGAACTTTCACCGGAGATCGGCATCACCGGTACACCGGTCATTGACCCTAGCACCGGAACCATCTATGTAGTGGCGAAAACTAAGGAGAATGGGACTCACGTCCAACGACTGCACGCGATAGACATCGCGACCCATGCTGAAAAATTCGGCGGCCCGGTGGTAATTCGGGCTTCTGTCGCCGGCACAGGGGCGGCCAGCCAGAATGGCACACTTAACTTCGATCCTGTCATACATCTCCAGCGTTCCGGACTGCTTTTACAGAATGGTCACGTGACCATCAGTTGGGGCGCACATTGCGACAAACCGGGGTTTCACGGTTGGGTTATGTCTTACAATGCGGCGACGCTGTCACAGGAAGCCGCGATGGCGATAGACCCTGATGGCCTGGGTGGTGGTGTGTGGATGTCAGGCGCCGGTTTGGCGGCCGATACCAATTCGAACATCTACTTTGCCACTGGAAACGGCGATTACAATGGGAGCTCGAATTTCGGTGATAGCATTTTGAAATTCAAAGGCGGCGTTTCTTTCTCTTTACTTGATTGGTTCACACCCTACAATCAGGCCACCATGAACGCTAATGATTACGACCTCGGTTCGGGCGGCGTGCTGTTGTTACCGGACCTGCCATTAGGGTTCACTCACCGGCAGCTCTTGGTTCAAGTAGGGAAGCTCGGAACGGTGTATCTCATCGACCGCAACCGAATGGGGCGATACTGCTCCACGTGCACGAATACTGATGCGCAAATTGTGCAGGAATTGTACCACGTGGTTAGAGCGATGTGGGGTATGCCGGCATATTGGAACGGTAACGTCTATTTTGGTGGAAGTTATAACGGGACCCTGGAGGCTTTCGCTTTTAACGCTAACAACAGTGGCCTCCTGTCGAGTTCACCTATTTCTCAATCCGTCCAGTCGTTCAATTATCCGGGAATCACTCCGTCCATCTCCGCACAAGGCAGTTCGCGCGGCATCGTTTGGGGACTGGAGAATGCCACATTTGCGTCCAGCTGCTGTCAGGTCTTGCACGCCTACGATGCAACGAATCTGGCCGTTGAGCTGTATAGCAGTAAACAGGCTCCGAATAGTCGCGATGTCCCAGGGGGGCCGTTAAGTTTACTGTGCCTACAGTCGCGAATGGGAAAGTATATGTCGGATCACAGGCAAGCCTCAGCATTTACGGTCCCTTGGCGGCCACGCCGACCTTCAGTCCGGTCGCGGGCACGTATCACACGGCGCAATCTGTGACTATTTCGGACAGCTCGCCGGGCGTGACGATCCACTATACAACGAACGGGACCACACCGACGAGCTCGTCACCCGTGTACACAGCTTCCGTTCGTGTGAGCACGACGACCGCCATCAAAGCGATTGCTGTGGGAGGAGGGCTTTCGCCGAGTTTCGTCGGGAGTGCGACTTATTTGCTAACAGCGGCCACACCGACCTTCCGTCCGGTCGGGGGGACATATCCCACGGCCCAATCTGTCACTATTTCAGACACCTCGCCAAGCGTGACGATCCACTATACAACGAACGGGACCACACCGACGAGCTCATCGCCCGTGTACACCGGTTTAATCCGGGTGAGCACGACAACGACCATCAAAGCAATGGCGGCCGGGGGTGGGTTCGCGGCCAGTGCAGTAGCGACCGCGACGTACACCATCCAGTGAACGGCGGGTTACCGGAAAGGCGATTCCCCGTCGCACCCCGCTTCGGACGCTAAGTGCTCCGGGTATCAGCGTGTTTTTGAATAAGACCTGCTGAAGAGTTTCGAAGTTGATCTTCCGGTGCTTACCGCAGTTAAGGTTTGGGAAGGAGGAGGTTCCTGGCCAAGATCCCTGACACGTAGGCAAAGGCGGTGCGGCTCAATGTGAACAACAAGATCAACTTCGGGACTCCCCGGGAAGGAACGCCTCCTTTGTCGTCGAAGCCTGAACCGACGAGGAGTGGACAGCCACTCCAAGATTTGGGCCTAGAGTAAAGCAACGCCAGTTGGATGTGTAGTCGGCATGTCGGAAACTGAGTTCCGAGGATTACTCCCCATATGTCGGCATCGCGACTGTACTCCTGATCGTCGGAGCCTACGGCGTTTTTCGTTGCCAATACGACCCGGATGACAGCCAAGATCGCCAATCGGCTGTGCGAAGGCTCACAATGAGCATGGAAATGCCGATCCTCAACTGCGACTTCGCTAATTCAATCCGAGTTTCTTCTTAACGGAATCCAGGTGTTCCTGCTCCTTTAGTTGCGATGCAAAGATGCCAACATCGCGCCGAACTAATCGGCGAACCTGATGGAAAACTTCCCAGATCTCAACCGGGATTTCACTGCGCAGATCCCGGGCTGCAAAGAACGCGGCTTTGGTGGAATCGTGCTGGTCGGCTGAACCGGTGAGAAATAGCCCTCCTCCGTGGTCGTAATACCAACGCTGCAAGCGTTCTTGAACTTCAGGCAGGCTCGCGACAATCTGTTCGCCGGAATTAAAGGTCGAGATGCCGCCGAGACACCGCCAAAGCTCTCGATACGCGGTGATCCGAAGTTTTTCAACTTCGTCGGACCTTGTCCAGGCCGAAATCAGTTTTAGACGCTCGAGCCCTTGGGTACGCAACGATGCTGCGAAAGCTAGAAAGCCTCCGCAAAGACTTCCAACCGGCGCTCCGCCTGTAGATACCAACACTGTCACAATTGGGTCGCCATGAGACAGTTCTACATCCGGCGACAGATCCGGCAGCGTTCGCCTAGTGGAGCATGGTAGATGCGTATAGAAGAGAGTTGAGAAGGTCGTTTCTCATTCCTGATCTGAGCAGCTACGCCAAGCCTTGGCACATCGGCTCCTCACTGCACCGAGAGCATAGCGCGTTATATAACCTATTTACCGACCACGGAATTTGGTGCAAACTGCGTAACCATACGTCCAAGCAATCTCAGCCAAGTGCCTGATCATTCGAGGATTCGAATTCCTGAACGGGAACTTCTACATCGGAGATCATCTCGCGCGGGCCGACCGCGTCAAATCGCTCTTGAAGCTCGGGTGCATAGAACGTGATATCCCGGCGTAAACGCTCTAGCGCTAAATTTTTGGCTTTCGCCTCGAGCATAATGTCGAAATTCAGGCCTCTCGTCTCTGCAGCGAATCGTATGAAGTCAAACGGGTGGATGTAGTCTGCGTGCGCCGTCCAAATAGGTGACTGCAAAACCTTGTCCTTCTTGCCTGTTTTTGGATTAGCACGAACGACTTCTCTCATCTGCGTGCGCGGCGACGAATAGTGAATTTTCGGACGGGTTCCGGCAGGCCAAGTTTGGAGAAATCGTTCGAGCGTAGGCCGCCACGGCAAGCGTTCCGGATTGAGGCATTGGTGATGCTGCATATCGAACACTAGCGGGACACCGATTCGCTCGTGAATGCTCAATACGTCGGCAGCGCTGAAACGGACGTCGTCATTCTCAAGCACTAATCGGCGCCGTGCCGGCTCCGCCAGTTCCTTATAGCAGGCCACCCAGCGGTTGATCGCAGCGCTCTTGTCATCGTAAGCTCCGCCGACATGGATGACGAGCACGGCCTCAGAGCCGAGATTCATTAGGTCGAGTATCTCTGCCTGTGAGGCCAAATCCCACATACTCTTGCGCCGCAGTGTCTCGTCGGGCGCATTCATGACAATGTACTGGGAGGGGTGAAACGAAAGCCGTAGGCCCATCTGATTCGCGCGGCTTCCTAGTTCGGCCAGTTCCGGCCCGCTTTCTGCGATTTGCCCATGGAACTGAGGCAAATTCGGATGCGTTACATAGGGAGCCACATCTGACGACATCCGGTACATTCGGATTTCCGCATTCTCCAGGTATGTGAAGATTTCATGGAGATATCTGATCGAGACGCGAAGGTGAGGACCCGACTGCCAGCGCCGCGAGTCGTTGCTCTTCAGCCTGCATTGGCCCAATACCTTCACCGGGAATCCAAGCCGCGCCCGCCTAGGCTGGAATGGGTCTAGCGGCGCCGGTCCACTGGCTTTCGAAACTTGAGACACTCCCCGGATGTAGCTCCGTTCAAGTACTTAACCTGAGATTACTAGACGCCCTCCGATCCGTGCAGTTTTACCAGCTTGTTATAGATTCCAAGAAGCAAGAAGGTGGGAGCCCACTGGCCGACGAACAGTGCTCCGTGATTTTTCCCGCTTAGCTTAAGGACCAGCGAACCGGCTATCGACCCGAACGATGCCCATAAGAACACATCGGATGGAAGCTTTGCCGTCTGCTGTTCTATGCTCCTTGCAACTGATCCCTCGAGATGCTCGTTACGTGCTGTATGCTCGGGTTCCGTCTTCACTAACTCTTCGTATGTCATATCAATGTTTTTTCCTTCTGTTTCGATGGCTTCAGAGTTACCCGCGTGCTGGCGAGTAACTCTCGTGCGAACGCCGCTGAACGGTTGTCCAGGAGACGGCTTCGTACAAGCCGGCAAGTGCTACCACAATGTAAACGGCCGAGCTAAGTCGCGAAGTTTCGCCAAAATGTCTTCCGACCAGCGTAGCGACGAGATCCAAGTGGAAAAGGCCCACTAGGCCCCAATTCAGAGCCCCGACGATCACCAGTATGCGAGCGACTACACCAAATTTTTTCATTGCTGAATCCGATCCTTTTCTCTTACTAACTTCGGGCCGTTGCTAAGCGGCACATCTTGATCGTAGAGAAAACATCCTTTACTGTAAAGAAAACACCATTACGTGTTTTCTCGTCCGTCAAAATGCGCGGGAAAACTTGAGCTAAAGGAAAACCAATTTAGATGCAGCGCAACCTTCTTGAACCGCACTATGCTCTGGTACGCTAATCTCCCGACGAGGTATGCCGCAGCTAGGGCTGTGCTCAAGGTGTACCGTGAAGTATGGACAAGAGAGTAGAGAAGCGACATAAACGTCAAGTTTCGCGCGCCAAAAAGAAGGTGAGACTGTCAGAGCCTGACGTAAGGACTCCCGAGCAAATTGAAGCAGCAAGGGAAGCTAGTGGTCTTCATAGCAGCCGCGGCGACAAACCCGAGACTGTCGTATCCGGACGGTCGATTAGGAGTAGGCTCGCGACCCGGACAGGCAGTGCGGCAAAAACGGACGGTTAGGCGTACTGCCGCAGAATTGCGCTACTGTAGGGTATGTTCTCTTCTCGCTGTCCACATTGCAGATCTGTAGATTTTAGAAGTGTGGGCATCCGAAATGCTATCGAGAAGATGCTCCACTGGCTCTTTCTGCCGTATCGATGCTCTCTTTGCGGGCGGCACTTCTTTCTGTTTCGATGGCTCGCTCCTGTAGGGGGAACGGCTTAATAAGAGTGGCCCACGAGAGCGATTCTTTCGCCTTCACGTCACATTCAATAGTCCATTGGGTGCGCAAAAAGCCGCTCATTTTTGGGAACCATACTCGTTGAGCATCACCTGTGGCCACGTTGGCCCATTTGAGTGCTGCGGTTATTTATACTGACAAGTCGGCATCGCGACTGTAATCCTGATCGTCGGAGCCGAGGGCGTTTTCCGTTCCTAGTCCGTCGACCGCCTCAAACCCTTGCCGGTGCCGCGGGTATTCCTCCTGATAATCGTGATCGCTCCATTGTGGTGCCGACGCCAGTCCGGGAAATACAATCAAAAACAGATGTTCCAGGTGCCATTAGCGACCATTAAAACTATTGACAGCCCTGAATCTTCGAACGGGTGAGATTAAAGCTGCCTCCGCGGAGGCCTCACGATCCGTTTCAGCGCCGAGCGATATGTCCGAGAATCTGATAGCAGCCTCCATCCAGTCGGTGTTGGCGGCTATCGAAATTTACAATAAGCCGGTATTTGCCTACCGAGAACAAGCATTCACAATCCTCCTCATCAATGCCTGAGAATCGCTTTGCAAAGCCAAGCTCATTAAGAACGCTGGCGGCGATGCAACAACAATCTATGTGCTGAAACCTGACGGTTCATTCAAAACCAGTCGGTCCGGAAACAGGCTGAGCATCGACCTGGTCACCGCCATTAATCGGTTAGCGCTTCCCGAGGTGGTCGCAGCCAACCTCCTCTCGTTGATCGACATCCGCGATACGGCGACCCACCTTTACACCGAACCTGCCGTACAACAGCTTGTTCACAGTCTTGGAGTGGCCGCGGTACAGAATTATCATCGGCTGCTCACTACTTGGTTCGGCAACAGGTTCGCGGATTTCAATTTTCAAATCATGCCACTTGCTTTCACGCACAGCTTCAAGATGTTGGCGATGCTCACCGTCACCGAGCAATGCAGCTGATGTCGCAAAACTGTTGCAATCGGTGGCCGACAGTCAGGCTTCATGCCCCGCAGGCGGAGAGTTCTATTTCGTTTGCGAGATTGCCACCGAGCTGCGTTCTACGAAAAAGCTCGGCGACACCGCAGGAATCCCCGCAAATCCCGTAGCCGCCGCTTCCGCCTTGCCCGTTGTCGTCAAGACTCAGAGTCTATCGATAAATACCCGCTCTCTTATAGCGATGCCGTTCGATTCATTGTCACCCAGATAGACGCCCAGCACAAAGACGGCTGACGAAACCGTCCACTGAAGGTCTAGGCGTTGGAAAATTCAGAATTTGACAACGGATTAGTATCCGGAAGTCGGCTTCTCGATCTCAATCACGTTGATAAGAATTGATAGCTAGTCGGCGGATGTGAGCGACACGAGCCAAGCCCAATGAGCCTGGCTCGTGAAACCGCAGTTAGTGCCTGTCAACGATCTGTGTCGTTGGTCTGCCTGTTCTGCCCGCGGGCAGGAGGAGCGGGACGGTGAGCCGGAGCTGGTCGCGCTTCCGGTGCCGACCGATTTGGAGGTGCACCGTGTTCGGTTCGCTGTGCCGGGGGCGGCTGTGGCGTCCGAGCGGCGGGTCGTGCTTCAGGTCGAGC
>JBPCJX010000167.1:0-22358 GCA_051004875.1 Bryobacteraceae bacterium | reverse complement strand
ATCTTAAATATGTTAACAACGGGAGGTCGCTCATCCGCTCCCATTTCTTTACGCGATGGATGTTTAATTGCCCGGTCTGGGGAAGCTGCATGGTTCCGGCGGCAGTTTATAAAGATATTGGTCTATTCGATCCTAAGTATCGGTTTTACGCGGACATCGATTTATGGCTTCGTATCGCCGAGCGATACGACGTCGGCTACATCCGAAAGCCATTGATCTATCGGCCCAGCCGCGAAAGGGTCCCGCGCTTGTTCAAAGAGAATGTGCTAAGAGGTCAAACTAATTGCGAAAAGATCTTCCTCGAGGGCAGATTGCGATACTACAGGGACAAAAAGGCTGCGCTCGCCGCCGAACTCGTGCGCCATGCGGTATTCGCAATTGCCGCGCGCGCCCGCATTGTTGCGCTCTTGACTAGGAAGTACGTCACACAACGGTTTGATAACTCGCGCCCTTGCCTTTGACCTTTGTGCTGCTCAAAATCTATTGTGCTTAAACCGACCAGCTTACGAATGACCCAGCGCGTTTATTCATTGAGCCAAAGAGAACATCTTAAGTTAATTGCCGGTCTGTCTTTTATTTTGGGCCTTGCAATCGCGGTACCGGCTCATCAAGGCTACATAGCGCTCCCGCCGATAATCGAGCTACTGGGCCCAGTCGTGATTCCAACGCTCATCATGGTGGCCATCTGGCAAATTATACGTCGTAGCCCGCTGCCATGCCTCCATCCCGCCATCTTGGTTGGCGGCTACTTCGCGTTAACATATGGGATCGGCGCGATAGTGATGTACAACTTTGCGCACTTCCCGTTCGAAGCACATCCCGAATACCAGGAGCTATTCACTCACATCAGGGAGCAACTGCCCAACGCGTCCGTGTTCTCGCTGGTCGGGATACTCGGGGTGATTTGCGGAGCCACGATTTGGCCGAGCCGCACGCGTCGAACTGGAACACAGGCCCATGATTCGGACATGATGCCGAAAATACGGAAAGCCTATTATTGGGCGCTGCCGTTTATTGCGGGAGCAAGCTTCGCGCTGACTTTTCTGAAGGTCCCCATATTATTAGCGTATTACCTGGGTGCCGCATCGGAGTTGGCCGGTTTCGGGTTTTTCTTTGCCGGCTTCGAAACGAGCCGCTCAGGCTTATTAAAGTCGAAGTGGCTCGTATATATTGCGTGCGAAGCGGCAACGATCGCGACCACAGGTATGCGCGACGGTGCACGAGGACCAGTTCTTCGGCCAATCGTACTATTCTGCATCGGGATAATGATTCAACGCAGGAAGGTCCCGAAAAAGCTTGTAGCAATTTGCTTCACCATGGCACTGTTGGCAATGCCATTTCTAAATGCGGTGAAAAGCAGTCTCGCAACTGGAATTGATTTCGAGCAGTCCGTAGACGCGGCCTCGAGCGCTACGCATGGGCAGACAATTCACAGCGCGGTCGAAGAGCTTGCATTGACTATTGCGGGACGAGTCACATTTTATCCAATGCACCTAGCGATGTACGCGAATCTCTGGCCGTCAATCTATCCGTTTGAGCATGGGCAAACGCTGGTGTGGGCTATAGAGGGACTTGTTCCTCGATTCGTTGACCCGAACAAGGAGAATCAGATGGAAAAGTTCGACAGCCTGCCCCGCCAAGCCGGCATTATTGCAGCGACCGACTATCGCACCTCGGCCTCTCCGGATGCTTTTAGCGAGTACTATTTAAATTTTGGTGTCCTGGGAATCTTTCTGCTTTCCATTCTTCACGGCCTCTACTTCAATATCCTCCATCGCTTTTTGGTAATCAGAAACAAGGACCTCTTCCAATTAGCGGTTTACGCTTATTTGACTCTAGTAGCATTCCCCGATACCACTGTTTTCCGGCGATTTTCTGGTGATTCTAGATACCTCCTATTGTGGGGCGCATTCTATCTGTTTTTGATTCGGTCATCCAATGAGAAAAGAATTCGCCGCGTGTTGCCGGGTACTGTCGACCGCAAGATACCTTGTGCGCAAGACGTAAACCTGTCAGCCCGCGGAGTGGCCCGGTATGATCCGGCAGAGATGGGAGGTAAGGAGGAAATCCAGGATGGTGCCCAGCTCGCAGAGAATGGTTAAGCTCGGAATCGTCACGTCGCATCCTATCCAATATCAAGCCCCCCTCCACCGGGCCCTTGCGAAGGAACGAGACCTCGACGTAACCGTTCTGTTCACCCGCAATGGCGGCGGTAAGTACTTTGATGAGGAGTTTGGGACCGCCGTGGAATGGGACATTCCCCTGCTGGACGGTTACAAGCACTGCATCCTGCGGAACAACGTAAAAAGAAATGGTGCGCTAAGCCGTATATTCACCGCTTGGAAATACGTCTTTAAAACGCGGTTTGACGTCCTTTGGCTGTACGGATGGAAAGACGTAGCGAACTGGAGCGCCTGGGCTGCGGCCAAATGCGTGGGAACGCGCGTGTTGCTGCTCGGTGATACCAATGCACTCGCCGAAGAAGAGACGTTTGTGAGAAGGGCACGAGGTTTGTTGCTAAGGGTGTGGTTCAAATCAATTGACGGCGTTCTGTCCGTGGGCACCCGCAACAATCAGTTCTACCGCTCACTTGGGATGCCAGAAGAAAAAATATTCTTCACTCCCTACGCCGTCGATAACGATTTATTCTCGCGAGAAACAATGCCACAGAAAATGAAGCAGCTATCCAAGATACGGTATGGCCTAAATCCCGACCTGCCCACCATCTCCTTTTGTGGCAAGCTGACCCCCAAGAAGCGCCCCCTGGATCTTGTGCGCGCTGTAGCTCGTTTAAAACAGGGAGCGAATTTATTATTTATCGGGGAAGGGGCGTTGCGCGAAAGCATAGAAGCCGAAGCGAAAAAATGCAACTTATCCAATCTATGCATCGCAGGTTTTTGCAACCAATCTGGGATAGCTGAGCTATACGGGATGAGCGACATCCTTGTGCTGCCTTCTTGCGTCGAACCCTGGGGACTCGTTGTCAATGAAGCTATGTGTGTCGGCCTTCCAATCATTGCCTCTGACAAGGTCGGTTCGGCGGCGGACCTCATCGTGGAAGGGCAAACTGGCTTTACCTACCCCGTCGGCGATATCGACGCGCTAACTGAAAAACTCGAAGCCGTCCTGGCAAACCCTGACTACCTTATCCGAATGGGAACGGCCGGAAGGGAACGAATCCAGCACTGGTCAATCAAAGAAGATATCGCCGGGGTACTTAGAGCCATCGAGTCCTGCGGAATTCGTAACTGACTTCTATCGCCAGCAGTTCTAGCTGCAGAATGGTCCGAAACAGATCCCGTCGCGGGTGCGGAATGGAGCATCGTCTGTGAGTTGTTTCACTTGCCACAGAAAACTTCGTTGTGCGCAAGGGCCCAATGAATCGCATGAAATGTAACTCCAGCCGCCATGTAGATGGCTGGCAACAGAAAGCGCCTTATCTTGAGCGTTAGTGGGGTCGAACTATGTGCGGCATAGCAGGAGCGATTGGCAATTTCGGGAAGCCCGAAGCAGAAGGCATAGTTCGAGCAATGGTCACCGCGCTAGGTCATCGTGGACCGGACGATAGTGGCAATCGTTCCTGGAACTATGGTACGAACGTCGTCAACTTTGGCCACACCCGGTTGTCGATTCTCGATTTGTCCAGCGCGGGCCACCAGCCGATGACAGAGCAGTCTCTCCGTTATTGGACCGTCTTCAACGGCGAGATATACAATTTTCAGGAACTCCGGAGCGTGCTTGATCCGGAAAACAGTCTGTTCCGAACAGGCTGTGATACGGAGGTGATTCTTCATGCCTATCAACGCTGGTCTGAAGAATCGTTCCGCGCGTTCCGTGGAATGTTCGCGTTTGCCTTGTTGGACGATCAAGCTCGAAAAATCCACCTGGTGCGCGACCCTCTTGGGATTAAGCCGCTGTATTATTACGCAGCAGGCCAAAAACTGTTATTCGCGAGCGAGGTACAAGCTCTACTTGAAAGCGGCCAAGTACCCCGGCGAATCAGCACAAAAGCCGTATCTCACTTCCTAAGCTTTGGGTGGGTCGGGCAGTCAGAAACCGTAATTTCGGGCATTCAGCTGCTGCAGCCTGGCCACGTGCTCACGGTTGACCTCAGCAGCCAGACCATGCAGTATGCGATCTCTAGGTACGAACCGGAGATTCCTCCCAAGAGAGCCGTGGCGAACGGGAACCGCAACGAGAGTACAGGCCACATACTGCATTTGCTCGAGCAATCAGTTAAATGTCACTTGGTCAGCGATGTACCTGTGGGACTTTTCCTATCGGGAGGGATCGACTCGACGGTGCTCCTTGCTTTGATGCGGCGAGCGGGTTGCAAGACTCCGAAGACTTTTACCGTCGCTTTCTCTGAACAGGACTTCAGTGAAAGCCGATTCGCGAAGCAAGTAGCAGAGAGTTATGACGCCGAACACCACGAAATCCATGTTTCCGAATCCAGCCTTTTCGCCCGCTTGCCTGCCGCCTTTGCGGCTATGGACCAGCCGACGATGGACGGAATCAATACATTCGTTATCGCCAATGCTGTCCATTCAGCGGGGGTGAAAGTCGCTCTATCTGGGCTGGGTTCGGACGAGTTGTTTGCCGGGTATCCAACATTTCGTCGAGCACGATGGGCGCGAATGGTGGCGAGAGTGCCGGCTTCGGTCCGCAAGAGATTAGCTAACGTCGGAAGAAGTGTACGTAATGGCCTCGTTTACGACAAGCTGTGGGATCTCCTTGAAACTGACTGCACGCCACTCGCCGCCTATCGTATGTCCCGTCAACTATTCGGCGTAAACGAGATCAGCGCTCTCAGCCATGGCAGAATGCCCATGCTTGAGACGCCCCACCCGATGTTTCCCAGCGATGAAATCAATGAAATGTCTCGCCTGGAAATGCAAGGCTACATGACCGGCCTGCTCCTTCGCGATACGGACTTCATGAGCATGGCAAACTCGCTTGAGGTTCGCGTCCCATTTGTCGATAAGGAACTGGTTCGCTACGTTTTGCAGGTACCCGGCCGATGGAAGATGGCCCTTTCAACTCCGAAGGTGCTTCTTTTAGATTCGATGAAAGGAGCCATTCCTCGCTACGTTTGGAACCGCCGCAAAATGGGCTTCACCTTCCCTTTCGAGAGATGGATGCGATCCAGCTTTCGGACGGAGGTGGAGGAAACACTCAGCGATCGTAAACGCGCCGAGGCCACCGGGCTTGAATCAGCCGCAATAAAAGAACTTTGGCAAAACTTTCTGGCCGGCGGTGTTCGGTGGTCGAAGGTATGGAGTGTTTTCGTCCTCCTGCGTTGGTGCGAGCGCCAGCGAGCGTCCGTCTAAAAGCCGTGCGAGTGCTGCACATCGTCCCGAGTTTCTACCCCGCTGTTCATTATGGCGGGCCAATCTATTCGGTGTTACATCTCTGCTTGAATCTCAGAAGACTGGGATGTGAGGTGAAAGTTCTCACAACCGATGCAAATGGAAATTCCCGTCTGACCGCTGAACAACAAGGCGATCCAATACTTGATCCTCTGAAACCTCGATTTTGTCGGCGAATCGGCCGTGGAATGGTTGCACCAGGACTAGCTCGAAGGTTACCAGCCGAAGCCGCCTGGGCAGATGTAATTCACCTAACCGGCGTATATAACTTTCCGACTTTTCCCACGCTTGTGGCAACGAGTCTTTGCCGAAAGCCGCTCGTCTGGTCGCCGCGAGGTGCGCTTCAAAGGTGGAAAGGCTCACGCCATGTATTTGCAAAGGCCGTGTGGGAATCCTTGTGCTGTAACCTGTTGCCGCGACGCACGACGCTTCACGTAACTTCAGAGGAAGAGTCAGCAGGAAACAGCCAGCGGCTTGGTACTACGCCCAGCTGCTTGATACGGAACGGAGTTGATATTCCTCCTCTAGCCCCGCCGCTTTCAAATGACGGTGTCCTGAAACTGCTCTTCATTGGTAGGCTCGACCCGGTAAAGGGCATCGAGAACCTGATCGTGGCTACTTCCATTGCCGCTAGGGCTGGAATGGGCAAATGGCGGCTAAGAGTTGCGGGTACTGGAGATCCGGGTTTCGTCGCGCACCTTCGTGGTCTAATACATCGTGCCGGTATTGCTAGTCAGGTCGAGTTCTGCGGACATGTCGAGGGAGAGGACAAGTACCGGGAGTTCGCGGCCAGTGATGTTGTCGTTGTCCCATCTCACACCGAAAACTTCGGGCTGGTTGTTGCTGAAGCCCTCGCTCATGCTCGTCCGGTGATCACTAGCCGGGGGACACCTTGGCGCGAAGTAGAGCAGCATCAGTGTGGTTTGTGGGTCGAGAACGACCCGGGGTCGCTTGCGACTGCCATTGGGCGAATAAACCAGTGCGATCGCTTCGCAATGGGCCAGCGAGGGCGCGAGTGGATGAGAACTGATTTCTGTTGGCTAGAACGAGCGCGACGAATGCTCTCCCTGTACGAGCAGTTGGTGCGCACATGAGGGTTGCGAGTCCTGTGGTCACCCCGGTTATTCTCACTTACAACGAAGATCAGAACATTGAGCCCACTCTTGCATCTCTCGCGTGGGCAGAGCGTATAGTTCTGCTTGATTCGGGTTCGACGGATCGAACTGAAGAGATTGCTCGTTCCTTTGACAATGTCAGTTGGTTTGTGCGTAGGTTCGACAATCACGCGTCGCAATGGCGTTATGCCATCCAAGAGACCTCCATTTCAACCGAGTACGTGCTTGCTCTTGATGCCGACATGCGCCCCGGTGCGGGATTCCAAGATGAACTGGAGAAGATCGTCTTTCTTCGAAAGTTCGCAGGCGCTTGGATTCCTTTTGAGTATCGCGTTCTGGGGCGAGGCCTTCCGAGCTCCATTTACCCTGCCCAAATCCGCCTCTTTCGAAAGAACGACGTCCGCATTGAACAGCCCGGCCACACGCAGGTGTTTTACGTGAACGGCCCGTTGTACCAATTTCGTTCGAATCTCATACACGAAGATCACAAACCCGTAAGTCGTTGGTTGAGCAATCAAATGAAATACGCCTCACTGGAAGCTTCGCGTATCAAATCTACCCAAAAGAAGGGCTTCAAGGACCGCCTTCGGACAGCAGGGATCAGCCCTCTTATTTGGAGTCTTTCAGCCTACATTAAAGCCGGCGGACCGCTCAATCTGGCTTCGTCTCGTGCTTACGCATATGAGCGCATGATCTTCGAGGCGGTTCTCGCTCGGGTGCTTATCGAGCAAACTGGCGGCTGCGAAACCAATTAGCGTTCCCCATTCCATGAATATTCTCGGTATCAATGCTTTCCACGGCGATTCTTCATCCGCGTTGCTTCGAAACGGGCGGCTTGCTACTGCAATCGAAGAAGAACGATTCAATCGCATGAAACACTGGGCTGGCCTGCCTGTGCTTTCAGCGAAAGCTTGCCTCGATGGCGATCAAGCCGATCACATCGCTATCTCGCGTGACCCACGAGCGAACTTCGCCAATAAAATCTTGCGCGCCGCAACCCATCCAAGGAGCTGGCATCGTGTTGCCTCCCGGGCGGTTAATACCGTCCGCATCGGAAGAGTATCAGATGAGCTCCGTGCGGCGGGGATTGCAGCCAAGCAAGCAACAGTCCACTTCGTCGAGCACCACCGTGCCCACCTCGCAAGTGCCTTCTTCTGTTCCCCCTTCGAAGAATCTGCCATCGTTTCAATAGACGGCTTTGGCGACTTCAGCAGCAACATGTGGGGGATCGGACGCGGAAATCGGATCGAAGTTAAAGGCGCAGTTCATTTCCCTTACTCGCTAGGACTCTTCTACACCGCCTTCACGCAGTTCCTCGGGTTTCCTAAGTACGGGGACGAATACAAAATGATGGGACTGTCAGCTTACGGCGAGCCCCGCTTCGCCCGGCAAGTGCGCGATGTTGTAAAAACCGAGGGTGATCAGTGCCGCCTGAATCTCGACTACTCTACTCACCACGCGCAGGCCTCGACATCACTTGGGAAGGTGGGGCGCCTGCGCTCGGACCTGTTTTCTCCAACACAATGCGCGAAGTCTTCGGCGAGCCAAGAGTCCCGCGCTCCGAAATCCTCCAGCAGCATTCTGACCTGGCAGCCTCGGTGCAAGCAGTTCTCGAGGAAAATTATTTCGCACTTCTGAATTTCGTCCAGAAGCAAACAAAGCAGAGAGCCATATGCCTCGCTGGTGGAGTCGCTCTGAACTGCGTCGCAAACGGTATGATCTTTGAGCGAAGTGATTTCCGCGATGTATATGGCAACCCGCTGCCCACGACGCGGGCACATCCGTGGGCGCCGCTCTTTACGTACAGCACCAAATTCTCGACCAACCATGCTCATTCGAGATGCGACAGGTGTACTACGGACCCGAGTACTGCGATCACGAGATCCGGGCCGCTCTTGATAGCTCTGGATCGCGCTGGAGTAAGTTTTCCGAAGATGAACTTGTTGGCAGAACCGCTGACCAGATCGCTGGCGGCAAGATCGTCGGCTGGTTTCAGGGACGGATGGAGTTCGGACCGCGGGCTTTAGGGAATCGCAGCATTCTCGCAGACCCTCGACGCAAAGACATGAAAGACATTTTGAACAGCCGAATCAAGTACCGCGAGCCATTCAGACCGTTCTGCCCGTCGATCCTCGCCGAAAGCACGGGCGAATACTTCGAAACGGCGTATCCGTCTCCATTCATGGTGATGGCGTACAAAATCAAGCCAGAGCGGCGCGACTGCATTCCCGCCGTGACGCACGGAGATGGAACCGGCAGACTTCAGACAGTCGAACGAGAAGTCAATCCGCTCTACTGGAAACTAATCCGCCGCTTCGGAGATGTGACCGGTGTTCCGGTCTACTGAACACGTCGTTCAACGAGAACGAACCGATCGTAAATACTCCTGCGCAAGCAGTCGATTGCTTCTTAAGAACAAGAATGGATGTGCTGGTAATTGGTTCGTATCTGCTGTTGAAGTCCGATAACGAGCAGCTCAGTGAGGATCGAATGTCCTTCGCCCAAGTCGGGGCAAGCTGACGCCCGGCAGTTATTCTCCTTCCTCTGATTCACGCTTTGTTCCTGGCTGGACCTGCAGCCACAAAACCTCTGCCCAAGTGCCCTCCGCCCTCATCCTCTATCAATACTTCCATCCCGACGACGTAGTCAGCTCGGTCCACCTGACCCAGCTCGCTGAAGGCCTGACGAGTCGCGGTTGGGATATTACTGCACTACCTTGCAATCGAAGCTGCCGGAATGCTGGCGAGAAGTATCCGAGGACAAGCACCCATGATGGTATCTCTATAAAACGGGTTTGGCGACCTCCATTTCCCATGACGCGCGGCTGGGGCCGTGTCGCGAACTGCGCCTGGACGATCGGCGGGTGGTCAGTCCGGGCGCTCACGATTAACCCCGACCTCATCATCATTGGTAGCGATCCAGTCATGAGCGCCGCCGCCGCGATCCCGTGGAAGTTTCTGAGAAAAGAAACCCGCATGGTCCATTGGTGCTTCGACCTCTACCCCGAAGCCGCCGTCTCCGATGGCATGCTCAAACCGGGCTTTGCTCTATCTGCATTGAAGTCGATCATGCGTGCCGCCTACAGGCGAATTGATCTCTTGGCCGACATCGGCGACTGCATGCGTGAAAGGCTCTCGGTTTACGAGAGCCCTGCGAAGACGATGACCTTAGTCCCATGGGCCCTTTCAGAACCTGCAGCGCCGCTGGCTGTAGATCCGCTCGAGCGAAAGGCACTCTTTGGGAGCGCAAAGCTTGGCTTGATGTACTCAGGAAATTTCGGTCGGGCACACACCTTTACCGAAGTGCTAAGGATAGCGCGCCTGCTTCGAACTGCTGATGTGCACTTTACGTTTAGCGTTCGTGGAAACCGCACAGCAGAACTCCGTGAAGCCGTCAAGGAAGAAGACCGCAATATTTCGTTTGTGCCGTTTGCATCTCAGGATCGCCTCGAAGCACGCCTCGGTGCGGCAGATATTCAGGTTGTGTCTTTGCGAAGCGAATGGACAGGAACAGTTGTGCCATCTAAGTTCTTCGGTGCTCTAGCTGCAGGCAGACCCGTTCTGTTCGTGGGTAGCGAAGAATCTTATATAGCGCGTACTATTAGGAAGCACGGCTTAGGATGGGTTTGCTCGGCGGGTCATGAAGACGAGGTTTCCACTCAGTTGCGAGGACTGGCTGATCAACCGTCCGCGATGTCCGAATTGCGCGAGCAGTGCCACCGAATATATCAGACTCACTTTGCCCGCGAAATGACGCTAGAGAAGTTCGATCGGGAACTCCGGCATCTTTCTGACCGAAAGAGTTTGCGAAAAAATACGACACACGGCTTAGGCGAACATGCGACCAACAAAAAATGCCGCGAAGGTACTTCTAAGACAGCTTTTTGAACTAGGACAGCACATCGGATTGGACATTCTGCCGCGCCATTTTTATTCGGAAATTCCTTCGATCCAGGAACTTCGGAGAGATCAGCCTTGGCGGGAGCCGCGCAGCATGATGGGCATAGCGGGTGCTGACCTTAACGGCCAGCTGGAGTTTGTTCGAGAATGCACACGGACTTTTCGTGAAGCACTACCCTCCGCCGAGATTTACCGAAACTCCTGCCTGCGAAACGGAGAGCCCGGTTTCGGCCCTATCGAAGCGGATTTCTTGTACTGCGTCGTTCGATCAAAACGGCCCAGCAACATCGTACAAGTAGGTTGCGGAGTGTCAACGGCAGTCTGCTTGTTAGCGGCTGCCGACGAGAATTACGCACCACATTTCACCTGCATCGAACCGTACCCGACGACGTTTCTTTCCGAAGCTGCGCGCGACTGCAAAATCAACCTGATCCAGCGTAAGTTTCAACAAGTTTACAGCGGTGTCGAGGATAGCTTGTCATCGGGTGATCTTTTCTTCGTCGATTCGAGTCACACGCTCGGACCTGCCGGTGAAGTAAACTGGATAATCTTAGAGACCCTTCCTCGGCTGAGTTCTGGCGTCTGGGTTCACTTCCATGACATTCCTTTCCCGTACGACTACATGCCAGAGATATTATCCTCGGATCTGTTTTTCGGGCATGAGGCCGCTCTGCTCTATGCCTTTTTGGTTCAAAATGGGTGTTTCAGAATTGCAGCATCTTTATCAATGCTCTCGCATTTGCGCGAACAAGAAATGCGCAGTGTGCTGCCAAATTTCCGTCCAGCGAGGTTTCTCAACGGGATCGTAAATGGGGAAGGTCACCGGCCAAGTTCTATGTTCCTACGTCGCGTTTGACAGTGATTATGTCCGCATCGTTTGAGGCGTATAGATGAGCGCTGTCAAAACGACGTAAGTTTGAATCGTACAAGTCACTCGGTCTCTAAAGCGAGCTGCAACTTTCGATAGATCGTTTTGCGAGAGGTTTATGTTTGAACTCGGAAATCAAAAAGTAGTCGTATGCGGAGGAGGTGGCTTCATCGGAGGTCACCTAATTAAATACCTGCTTCATCAGGGCGTGAACGTCGTTCGCGCGGTGGACATCAAGTCGCACGATGAGTGGTACCAGGAATCACCGCACGTTGAAAATCTGGTTATGGATTTGAAGGAGAGGAAGGCGTGCAATAAGGCGGTCCAGGGCGCCGACGTCGTATTCAACCTTGCAGCCGATATGGGCGGCATGGGATTCATTGAAGCCAATAAGGCCCTGTGCATGTTGAGCGTATTGATCAACACTCATCTTCTGCTGGCATCCCGAGATGCAGGTATTGAGCGCTTCTTTTTCTCATCTTCCGCGTGCGTTTATAACGGCGATAAGCAGAAGAGCGCCGAAGTGATCCCGCTGAAGGAGGAAGACGCATATCCGGCACTTCCAGAGGACGGCTACGGATGGGAAAAGCTTTTCGCTGAGCGTATGTGCCGGCACTTCGAAGAGGATTTCGGTTGCCAGTGTCGTATTGCCCGCTATCACAACGTATACGGCCCATTGGGAACTTATGACGGTGGTCGCGAAAAGGCCCCGGCGGCTATCTGTCGCAAGGTGATCGAAGCCAAATCGTTGGATAAGCATGAAATCGAGATTTGGGGCGATGGCAATCAGACCCGCAGCTTTATGTATATTGACGATTGTCTGAAGGGTACTCAGATGATAATGGAAAGCGATATTCATGAGCCTCTCAATCTTGGCAGCAGCGAGCTGGTGACAATCAATCAACTTGTTGACATTGTCGAGGAGATTGCGGGCGTGAGGCTGGAGCATAAATACAACCTGAATGCGCCCAAAGGCGTCAACGGTCGCAACAGTAACAATACGAAAATCCGTCAATACCTGAACTGGGAACCCTCCATTCGGCTTCGAGACGGCATGGCCAAGACATATGAATGGATTGAGAGTCAAATGCTGGTTCCTGCCGGAAATAAGCCCGTTTCGGCACACGCCTGAATCCGGTCACAATCAGCGCCCAGTATTTGCTACTCCCTTCGACTTACAGTCCCTCTCAAAGACCGTAAACAAGGCACTCGAGCATCAGTCCACGATCTGGTGCCATCAACTCGACAAAACAGCCTCCGGCCCGGCGAGAAACTCGATCACTTTCGCGTCATCATCTTCGGGTCGACGAATAGCGGCGCATTAGATTCTAAGGTAAAGATCCGCTGCCCGTTTTGGGCGCTCCGAACGACTTACTCATCCTCCATAGGAATCTGCCCATATATATGTATTCGCTCGTGTTCGTTGGTTTTCTCGCATTCCTGCTTAGCTTGGTTTTGACGCCATTGGTGCGCAATATCTCCTGTCGGCTCGGGGTTTTTGACCAGCCCGATAAAGGGCGTAAGCTTCATTCCCGGCCCATTCCGCGCGTGGGTGGAATCGCCATTTGCCTGTCGTACACTCTCGCGTTCGGAGCTCTTCTGCTAACTAAGCTCAACGGTGCAGTCCTTATTCGGGATGCGCTGCCGTTCGTCTGGAAGCTTTTACCCGGGGCAGGTCTGATCTTTCTGACTGGACTTCTCGATGACCTTTTCCGCCTAAAGCCATGGCAAAAGCTTGTCGGACAGACGAGTGCAGCTGCGGCTGCCTATATCGCGGGTATTCATGTCAATGCAGTCGGCGGGCAAAGCTTAGGTCACCTGTGGTCTTTCCCCATTACGCTGCTGTGGTTTGTCGCCTGTATGAACGCGCTGAATTTGATAGACGGTGTTGATGGTCTTGCAGCAGGCATCGGTCTATTCGCGACAATCACCAGTTTTTTAACCGCGTGTATGCAGCAAAACGTTGAGCTCGCGCTTGCGACACTGCCGCTTGCCGGCTGTCTGATCGGTTTTCTGGGGTACAACTTCAACCCAGCGACAATCTTTCTCGGCGATTGCGGCAGCCTTTTCATTGGTTTTCTCCTGGGCTGCTACGGAGTGCTGTGGAGTCAGAAGTCAGCGACTATCCTTGGAATGACGGCCCCGCTCATGGCGCTCTCCATTCCTTTGCTGGACACCTCGCTCGCGATTGCCCGGCGCTTTCTTCGACGACAGCCCATCTTTGGTGCTGATCGAGGGCACATTCACCACCGCTTGCTGGATCGGGGTTTCAGTCCTCGAAAGGTCGCGCTGCTTCTCTACGCTCTTTGTGCGCTGGCCGCCATCTTTTCCCTGTCGATGGTTAATAAACATTTCGAGCTGGCGATCCTGGTGATATTCTGCGCAGGGATCTTGATTGGTATAAGACGTCTCAATTACATTGAATTCGACACGGCATGGCGCATGCTCTCCCATGGCGCGTTCCGGCATTTACTCAACTCTCAGATCTCGCTCGATAAGTTTGAATCGCATCTCTCCCTGGCACGAACGCCAGACGAATGCTGGCGTGTGCTCGAAGAAAACTCCAAGGAGTTTGGCTTTCACCACATTGAGATGCGGCTTGCGGGTCGGAACTACACGAACAACGGCGATCAACAAGCATTCTTCGGAAGCTGGCGGCTCGAGATCCCTCTATCAGAATGCGATAAAGTGCATCTAATGCGAAAGTCTGCTCCTAATACACACCTCGACGTCGTGGGCCCGTTCGCCGAAATTCTTCGCAAAACCCTCCAAGTGAAACTGACGCACTTTGACATTAGTACGCCAGTTTCCGGATCGGGCCTGCAAGGCACGGAAGCCCTGCCCGGACACTGGCACGTCGCCTCGGTGGGACGTCCGTAGCCTCGTGTCACCATGCTACCCGAGTGAAAGGTCTATTGTACTTGAGGAGCAGTCAAACATCCCCGTGCAACCTCTGCGTCTCGCACATGCGGCGGTCACGACGGGTCTGGTGGGAAAGGCTGTTCTATGCTGCGGTCTATCGTTGCGCCAAATGTGGTCGACCCAGGCGGATCGCGCTATTAGGCTTTTCACGCTTAGGGCATCCGAATTCCGGACGAACTAGGCGAAGGGCCTCAGTTCCCAAAGCCGGTCTCGATTCCTTTGAATCCACTGAATCCACAAACGTCGAGCCGGATCTCTTAGAAGTAGGTCGTCCGTTCACGACTTCAGGCGCACTTTTGTTGGCTCCGTCTATGGGGAGTTTAGAGGGGGGGAAGCTGGTTTCGACCCTTCTTGTCCTTGCTTTTCTGCTTTCCTTCATTGTGACGTTTGCATGCCTTTACTTGCACGCGCGGCTGTTAGCCTCTTCAGGAGTGCGACGCCAGACGCCGCATTCAGTTTCTTCCGGTTTGGCTCTCGGCATGCATGTGTCTACCGAAGGAGACGGCTTGCGCGTGAGTTGGAATCCCAAACTCGATTTTTTCCGTTCTGTAAATTATAACGTGTTGGAGATTAATGACGGCCCGCGATATCGCGAACTATATCTGGATTCCGCCCAGGTTGCAAACGGTTCGATTCTCTACCAGCCCGCCTCGGACGACGTGACTTTCCGTTTGAAGATCCGCGGTGACAATGCTCCCCCGATCACGGAAGCTGTCAGGGTTCTTTACGAATTTAAGTCTGGGGCTGAGCGTCAGATCGGAGGAGTCGCAAATCAAGGGATATCCCCCCGGCGGTCTGGCCAACTTTCACCCGTGACCAAACCTCTTGGCGGTTTCGTGGTCTCCAGATCTAGCAGTCAAGCGAGCCAGTGAATCGACAAGCAGGGCGTGAAGCAGGCCGGTACTCATCAAAGAAGGAACCCGGCAATATTTACCGCGCCTTTCGGCTGAGCGAAGTCATGGTCCTGCCCGTAACAAGCCTGCTTCTGCTTTCTTTTGCGCTCGCATGGGCGGTTGTCTTTGACGGTGGTGTCCGGCCCCATGATTGGTACACGACCTTACTGACTTTGGGGTGCTCCTCCAGCGCCTATTGGGTTTTCACTCGCCGGATCGACCGTGCCCCGCCCCTTCAAACCTGGCTGCGCTGCTTGATTGTTCTGCTGCCCTGTTACATCATCTTCCAACTCGTTCCATTTCCGATAGAGGTCCTGCGAATTCTCTCGCCAGCTCGATCAGACCTGCTGCGGGCATTGCTACCGATTGTGCCGGGCGTCACTTCGGCTCCTCTGAGCGTAAACCCTCCGGCCGCTGTACTCAATTTGTTCGCAATCCTCGGATACACCGCAACGTTCTTGCTCGTACGCGAACTCAGTTGGCGCTTGTCGGCGAGGCCCTGGATTCTCGCGATTCCACTGATCGTTATTGCCGCCTTTGAAGCCGGGCTTGGTATGTTCCAAGTATTTGCGAATTGGCCTTCAGGTAGTGCCACGGGAACGTACGTAAACTACGATCATTTCGCGGGGTTCCTCGAAATGATCCTTCCGTTTGCAATCGTTTGCGGTTTGGCAATCTTGCGAAACAAGAATTTTTCGACGTTCTCTGCCATAGCAGCGTGCGCTCTGTGGGCGATTGCCGCCCTCCAGCTTCTCGCGATTTTCTATTCCCTATCGCGGGCGGGCTTTCTCGCAACGCTCTTCGTGCTGTTTACAGTCGGCGCGCTCAGTATAGGGCGCCGCATCCCTTCCCGTGCCTGGCGTGGGGCATTGCTAGGCACAATTGGCTCAGCCATCGTGCTCATCATGATATTCTTGCCTCCCAATCAGTTGATTCAGCGGTTCGCAGCGATTTCACCAAACGAGAACATGTCGGCTGATTCCCGCCTCCTCTTATGGAAGGAGACTTTGCCGGTGATTTCCGAATACCGTATGTTCGGTTGCGGCCTAGGGGGCTTCGAATCAGTATTCTTGAAACACCAGACGGTCGAGGTCAGCTCGATTGCCGAATTCGCTCATAACGATTATCTGCAGTACCTCGCCGAACTCGGAGCGGTTGGATTTATCATATTCGCTGGCATACTCACGGGTATTCTCTTCCAGATTCTACGCGGAATAGTCGGACTTGTGGATGAAGAGCGCCGATTGCTCGTCATCGCATGCGCCGCCACTTTCGTCGGTATCCTCCTGCACAGCTTCGTCGACTTCAATATGTATATTCCAGCGAACGCAATGACTCTCGCATGGATCGCTGGAATCGGCTCAGCTAACGCGCTGGACTGAGAGTGACGGCATCCATCCGCCGCGGGTAAATCCAATCGTGGACTCCATTGACCGCTGATCGGTAACCGAGACGGTTAGGCTTCTCTGTTGAAAATTTTCCGATTCACTTCGATTCAGGTGTACCGGGACGCTATTGCACAACCATGGTAAACGAGAATAGAATGTTGAGCATGTTTTCAGGCTTTGGCGGGCGCTGCGTGCTGGTGGTGGGCGATGTCATGCTGGATGAACATATCCAGGGGCTTGTGCGCCGGCTGTCACCGGAAGCTCCTGTTCCGATCGTCGAAATTCAGAGCCGCCACTATCATCCGGGCGGCGCCGCGAACGTGGCAGTCAACATCGCGAGCTTAGGTGGAGGTGCGCTTCTTGCGGGCGTTATCGGCGGGGATGTCGCGGGGGCACGTTTGTGCGAAGAACTTTCTTCCCGGGCTGTTCAACCGGACTACTTGATCCCAGCCGCTGACCGGCGCACGACCACGAAGAGTCGCGTAATAGGGGGAGGGCAGCACATCGTCCGTTTCGATGAGGACTGCCGAATCGATTTATCGCCCGAAGAAGAAGACACACTGACCAACCGGGCTGCTGAATTAGCGCGCGAGGCTGACGCCTGCATTCTATCGGACTACGCGAAAGGCGTCGTTACATCAAAGGTTTGTCAGGCCGTTATAGGCGGCGTCCTCAAGAAGGATTCCCATCGTGGTGGATCCTAAAGGTATGGATCATGCCAAGTACGCCGGAGCCACCGTGATCACTCCAAATCTCAACGAGGCGAGGACGCTGGCGTCAACTTACGACAACCGCTTTCATGGGCACGATGCTTCAGGCATTCCGATCGAAGATATCGCCGAAACGATCATGACTCACTGTACTGCGAGTCTTCTGATCACGCGCGGTGCCGAAGGCATGAGCCTTTTTGAACGAGGCGCCCGGCCAATGATGATCAGAGCTCGCGCGCGCCAAATCTATGACATCACCGGAGCCGGCGACACCGTCGTGGCTACCTTGGCGCTCGGCCTGGCGGCCGGGTTCTTGCTCGAGAACACCTGCCATTTTGGGGACCTTGTCGCCGGTATCGTTGTCGGCGAACTTGGTGCATCGGCGATATCGCTCAAAGCTCTCGAAAGCGCGATTGCCGAGGAGGATTTGCTTCCCCCCGCTCATACGGACCGTACGGCAATCAGCGGAGTCTAGTGATCGAAAAAGTCTCCGATTACCCGCAAAACTCTAACCTGGTGAACCGGACTTTCAGGTCGAGGAAAGGAAAGAGTGATTCTGACCTGAATGGGCAATTTGCCTGGAGTTGGCAGATCGGAGTTGCTGCAGTCCAGTCCTAGTGGCCTGTCGCTGAGAACAGTAAGCGTTCGGGAGTATCTAATGTGACATGCCCTTTGCTGCCGAGGCAATCACATTAATGATTGAGGAGCGACTGGAGTTGGAGCAGATGACGCAATCGCGCACGCTGCCCGCAGGCGATGTGTTCCGAGCTCGCCGACGCAAGGCCGAAAGATGGATCGACTCATGGGTCCTGTCGCAAGCTGGCAGCCCAAGTCGGAGTCAGTAAAGACACGGTGCAGCGCATCCGGCATAAGGCCGGGTTGAAGCCGCATCGACTGGAGCGCTACATGGCCAGCAACGACCCGGAGTTCGAACGCAAAGCGACATCATAGGGTTGAATTTGAATCCACCGCAGCATGCGGCGGTGTTTTGTGTTGACGAGAAATCAGCAATTCAAGCACTCGACCGGCTCGATCCGTACTGCCGATGTCACCTGGACGAGCTGAGCGCCACGGCTTCGAATACTATCGTCACGGCACGCTGTCGCTCTACGCCGCCCTGGATGTGCGTAGCGGCAAGGTCCACGGCAAAACGGCAGCCCGCCACACCAGCGATGAGTTTGTGGATTTTCTGAAATCAAGTGGTGGGGTTATGCAAGCCCGAGCAGGACGTCCACGTGATTCTCGATAATCTTTCGGCGTATAAGACACACAAGGTCTCCAACTTCCTTCAGGAACATCCAAGCGTGAAGCTCCACTTCACACCCACATACTCATCCTGGCTGAATCAGGTTGAGATCTGGTTTTCGCGGACCGATCGGGTGGTATTTGAATCCTCCACAACATGCGGCGGTGTTCTGTGTCGATGAGAAATCTGCCATTCAAGCCCTCAACCGGCTCGATCCAGTGCTGCCGATGGCACCTGGACGAGCCGAGCGTCACGGCTTCGAATACTATCGCCATGGCACGCTGTCGCTCTACGCCGCTCTGGATGTACGAAGCGGCAAAGTCCACGGCAAAACGGCCGCCCGCCACACCAGCGATGAGTTTGTGGATTTTCTCAGCAAGTGGTTGGGTTGTGCAAACCGAAGCAGGAGATCCACATCATCCTTGATAACCTTTCGGCACATAAAACACAGAAGGTCACGAGCTTTCTTCAGGAACACCCGAACGTGAAACTCCATTTCACGCCGACATATTCATCCTGGCTGAACCAGGTTGAGATCTGGTTCTCAAGGATCGAACGCCACGTCATCGCACGCGGCGTTTTCAGTTCTGTCCGTGATCTCGCGCGCAAGCTCACCCGCTCCATCCGGGCATATTCCAAGACTGCGCGACCCTTCAACTGGCGATATTCCGACACCCGCCACCGCATAACGGCATGCTACCGAATTCACCGCGACATGCCACTAGTACTCACCTTGACTCAGTGTGACGTATTGAGGTTAGGGCGGGGCGAGTGGTATTGCAGCCGCCCTGGCCAGTCACACTGAGAATCTGCTCAATATGACTCGTGGTTCTCAGACACTCCCAAATCCCCGCTCGGAATATGTGTCACTGCCCGACAACGATTTTGCGCGGCTAAAATTCCGTATTCAGGCCGCGATTGTACGGGCTGTCCTCCGGATGGCGAACCTTATACTCCGTGTGCTCACGCGGATCTTGTTCCGGCGCCCGAGGCGGGCACGTTTAGACACCGTGCGCCGGATCGCGATATACCGGGTCGGCAACATCGGAGACATTCTTGTCGCGCTTCCCGCATTGCAAGCTATCCGCGGCCGTTTTCCGCAAGCCTACATCGTTTTCATCACTTCTGCCGGATCGGCCAATTCGATAGGAGCCCGCGAGCTGCTCCCCACGGGGATTTGGTATGACGAGCTATTTCGCTACGATCAGTCGGACTTGAGCAACTGGCGAGGTTTACTCGGCTTGGTGCGACGAGCGCGGGCGCTCAATTGCCAGCTTTTTGTTGAGCTATCAAACGTGCTCAGCACATTGGCTACTGAGGTTAAGACAATCGCTTTCGCAAACGTCATCGGGAGCTCCTATCTGGTAGGCACGCGCGTCTCTGAACTGCGCTGGTTTCGCCGCGCTCAATCGTTGCATCTCCCCTCGCAGAACGAGCGAGATCGGCTGATGTCCTTCATAGAAGAAGACTTGGAATTGAATCGGCCCGGTCCGGTCTTTCTTGCCGCTGTTGGCGAGGATTGGGTCGACGTCGAAAATGCGCTGAGCACTTCTTTAGTCCCGCGATCCTATATCGTGATTCACCCAGGTTGCAAACATCCCTTGAATCAATGGCCGGAAAGCCGGTTCGCGGAAGTAGCGAAATTCATCACTGGTCAGGGGCTTACGGTAGTCCTGACCGGCAGCAAAGCTGAAAGCGCAATCTGTGCCAATGTCGCGCGAGATTGCGAGGGTCATATCGCTGATGCTTCAGGGTTGCTCAGCGTATCTCAATTGGTTTTACTGCTGCGGAATGCGCTGCTGTATATTGGAAATGACACGGGACCGATGCACATCGCATCGGCTGTGGGAACTCCTAGCATAAGCATCTTTAGCGCTCGCGATTACCCGTTTCAATGGTTTCCGGCCGGCGAAAACGATATAATATTGCGGCGTGATGTGCCTTGTAGCCCATGTCTTGCGGAGGTATGTCCGTACGGGATGAAATGCCTGGATCTGATTCAAGTGGACGACGTAGTTCGCGCACTTGATCAGCAAATGCAAAGACTCACTATGCGAGCGCCAGCACTGCTGGGAGACAGCGGATGGAATGGAGGAACGCGTGGATAGACGGGGGATCGGAAATCTATTTCGAGAGGTTTCGCTCACGTTCCAAACTTTGGCCGAGAGCGATTACGACGTTTCTGTGGCACGAGCCGCCGAACTCATCAGTGCGGCGTTCGAGAACGGACATAAACTACTCGTCTTCGGAAATGGGGGGTCCGCCGCTGATGCACAGCATATCTGCGGCGAACTAGTGGGCCGATTCCTATTGGAGCGGCCGGGCCTTCCCGCGATAGCGCTGACCGCGAACTCGGCAGTGCTGACCGCATGGGCGAACGACTACAATTACGAAACCATCTTTTCGCGGCAGATTGAAGCACTTGGCACGCCAGGCGATGTAGCGTGGGGCATCTCCACAAGCGGGAATTCTAAAAACGTGGTGCAGGGCCTTCTTACTGCTCGATCCGCGGGTTTGCGCACTATGGGCATGACGGGGGCACAAGGCGGGCGCGTCGCTTTCCTTAGCGATGTGCCGTTGTGCGCTCCAGCGACTCTGACACCGCGTATACAGGAAGTGCATCTTGTCACCTACCATGCAATTTGTGCTGCCGTCGAGGAGCAATTGGCACATCGGATTCACGAGCGAGCAGCCACTGCCATAGGGTGATATAACATGGGAACGAAGGCACCCTATTGCGAGACTCAGTAACTCGATTTGACCATCACAGCTGAGCCGCTCTTGTCCGGCATGGGCAGGGGGATTTCGGGCTTATCGCTGAAAAACTCGTTGACTGCAACACGCGCCCCCGGCCAAGCGTTGAAATCGTGAACAACGATGAAGCCTCCGGGTGTCACTCGCGAGTAGAAGTATCTTAGTCCTTCAATAATGGGCAAATAGAGATCGGCGTCAAGATGCACGAGACAATATCTTCGGTGGCACAATTCGGTTGGGACACTCTTTGGGAATAGCCCTTGATAAATCTTGACATTTTCATTTTGCGGCGACAGGTAGTCCATCACGGCTGTGAGACTGGTGTCTGCAAAGTGAGATGGCGAGTCAACCTTGCCCGTAACCCTTACCTCTTCTTTAAGATCGACATCATCAAAGCCGCCGAAAGTGTCAAAAAGATGAAGCACTCTTTCCGGGGCGTAATAGTGAAACAGCTTGGCCGTATAACCTTTGTAAACGCCCAATTCCGCAATATCTCCTGATACGCCGCGTTCGATAATGCTGCGAAGCAAGAGAACAAGCATGTCCCGCCTCACACTGTCCCAGGGTTCAAGATCGACAATTTGCCTTCGTACGGTGTCATGAGGAAGTAAAAACCCTCCAAATCGGCTGGTGAACTCCGAGACGTGCCACAAGCTGACGGGATGAATATCCATCTGCCCTTGTAAGCGGAAAGACGCTCTGCTAAGAAGCTTTGCTGCGGAACCGAGCGCCCGCTTGCGGGCGATGCCAAGATATTTGCCAGGGTTCCTGGCAATTCGTGCGGCTTTTCCCATTTCGAATGTGTTATAGACGAGTCCGGGCAGGTGATGTGTATCTCAATTTCTTATTAAAACGGGTACAATGACGATGTCAAAAATGCACTTTGGACGTAGCATACTGTTTTTACTCATTGCGCGGCTAAATCCAACCCCATAACCTTCATCAAAAAGGCAAGCTCACAACCGGAATGGAAGTGTCCTTCATAGGCACGCTTTCACGGACAGGTTGTAGCGGTCAGCAATCCACTCGTAAATGTCATGGTGCAGTTGTTCCCATCACCCCCTTTGATGGTTTTAGTTACTGACATACCTGTGGTTCCACCAACTCTGTAAGCGCTCGCGTTGGCAGTGCCGTTCACATCGAGGGGATAGGCAGGACTTGCAGTTCCAACGCCCACATTATTTCCCCGTATAT
>JBPCJX010000166.1:0-72234 GCA_051004875.1 Bryobacteraceae bacterium | reverse complement strand
CCACTGAGGCAAGTAGGGTCCCCCGATAAAGTCCACGTCGGAATTTTCAAATTTGTCCGCGAGCACGTGAAACCAGTCAACCGCAACCTGCTCGTCGTCATCTAGCATTGCGACCAGTTGACCAGTTCCAGCCTGAATGCCCGCATTTAGCGCAGCAGATCGTCCCTGCACGGGCTGAAAAACATACTCGATTGCGAGGGCCTGCTTCACTTGATATGCCCTCACCACCTCGCGGGTGTTGTCTTTAGAATTGTTGTCCACCACGAAAACCGTAACAGGCAACTGTTCCGGGCGGCTCGCCGCTATTAGACTATCGAGCGCAATCGCAAGAAGAGTCGCGCGATTGTACGTCGGGAGTATGACGTCTAGAGTCATGTATTACGCTTATCCATTCACATACGCAAATTAGCTATCGTATTTCTGCTTGCTCGCGAGCCTCACGTTCAGGTTCGTAAGCGCTGGCCAATAAATCCAATGCAGAACCTTGCCTGAATCTCACGCGCAAAAGCCTCGTTCCTTCGCAGGCGTAGCAAATCCACCAGCGTCACAGTGCTTTCCGTAATTAACGAACGGAACACGTGCCCCGGAATTCCGAGAATGGAAAAAGCGGAACGCTCCGCGCGGGATCGTGCAATATCGCGTGCATTTGTCCGTGACCGTGTTGCCATCGCCGGTGATAAGATTTCTTCAGACGCTCAGGTGGGACGCTTGCATAGACCAGTATCGAGGGATCGAACCGGCAACGTCCACCAGCTTTCCAATAGCGCTCCTGGAGTTCGCGATCCTCCACAGAGCATGTGGGGCCGTTGCTCTTCCGGAACTGCGGCTTGAAATAGCCAATCTGTTCAAACACGCTGCGACGCCCTGACATGTTCGCGCTGTTTGACGACCTGCGCCGTAGTGTCCGTGCAGTTGTTGTCAACAGTGACGATTTCATAGCTAACGCTGCCTTGTTGTTTCAAGACGCTTTCATTGGCGCGGGCGAGCATCTATGATCTGTTGTACGTTGAGATTACTATCGAGACTTCGGGTTTCATCCGTGCTGCAGGTATATCGGCGGGCAAGGCATAAGATCTCTACTGCCTCGATAGTGCGTTGCAGGTAACCATGTTCTCCCGCAGTTATGCAGGTCTAACCGGGCGTGTCCGTGAGATAGGTTTGCAGTCTCGGGCTGAGCTGCCTTGTGCGGCCAAACCAAAGCTGCAGCTTGTCCAGATACAAGTACACAACCGGCGTAGTGTAGAGTGTCATCAACTGGCTCAGAATCAGGCCCCCAACGATCGTGATACCCAGCGGACGGCGCAGTTCCGATCCCGTACCGCTGCTAAGTGCCAGAGGTAAGCCTCCCAGAAGAGCTGCCATGGTTGTCATGATGATGGGCCGGAAGCGCAGCAGACAGGCCTGATATATCGCTTCTTTCGATGAGACTCCCTGTTTGCGCTCTACTTCAAGCGCAAAATCGATCATGAGAATTGCGTTTTTCTTGACAATGCCAATCAGCAAAATGATGCCGATGAGCGAGATCACCGTAAGCTCCGTTCCGAAGAATATAAGGGCTAGGAGAGCGCCCACACCGGCCGAGGGTAGTGTTGACAAAATCGTGATCGGATGGATATAGCTTTCGTACAGCATGCCCAGAACGATGTAGACGGCAACCAGCGCCGCGAGAATGAGTAGCGGTTGATTTTTGAGTGATGCCTGAAACGCTTGCGCAGTTCCTGCAAAAGCGCCGTGCACATTGGTTGGCATCCCGATTTCTTGCTCCGCGGTTTGAACTTGTTTTACTGCTTCACTCAGGGCAAAGCCAGGCGCAAGCGCGAAAGAGATCGTAATGGATGGATACTGCCCCTGGTGGTTTACAGTAAGTGAGCTCAGACGGGTGTTGAAGTGCGCAAACGTCGATAGCGGGATAGGTGTGCCGCTGTTTGAGCGCACGTAGATCTGATCCAAAGAAGCCGGATTCTGTTGAAATTCAGGAAGAACCTCCAGCACGACGTGATATTGATTGATGCCGGCATACATCGTTGAGACCTGTCGCTGTCCAAAAGCGCTGTAGAGTGCCGTGTCAATTTCGGATGGGTTGACGCCTAAACGCGCCGCCGTAGTACGGTCGATAATTACGTCCCTGGTCAGGCCGTGTATCTGCTGATCGCTGTTCACATCGAGAAAAATCGGCACGGTCTTCAACTTCGTTAGCAATTTCGGCGCCCATTCATTCAGGTCATTCAAGCTCTCGGACTGCAGCGTGTACTGATACTGAGAATTGCTGGAGCGTCCGCCAACGCGAATATCCTGATTTGCCTGCATGAAAAGTCTTGCTCCAGGAATACCCGCCAGCTTGCCACGCAGTCGATTGACCACCTGGTCCGCCGACACTTTCCGCTCACTGAGCGGCTTCAATGCGATCCAGATTGAGGCGGAATTCAAGGTGCCGCCCCCCGTAGAGCCTTGGATATTTTGAACAGCCGGATCTTTCTCAACGATACGAAGGAAGGCGTGTAGCTTCTCACGCATAGCGTTAAATGAAATATCCTGGTCGGCTTGTACGAACCCGCTAATAAACCCGTTATCCTGATGCGGGAAAAACCCCTTTGGAACAATGATGTAAAGATAAACGTTGATCGCGATCGTGACTAGCGTGATGACCAGCGTAAGTTGCGGGTGCTTCAAAACGACGGCCAGCGTTCGTGCGTAGGCGCCGTGAATCAGGTTGAAGCCGCGCTCGCTTAAACGGTAAATCCAGTTGTGTTGTTTGTCTTGCTGGGATCGAAGGAACTTCGCACACAGCATCGGAGTCGTGGTCAGCGACACAACCAGCGAGACGCAAATGGCAACGGTCAACGTGATCGCAAATTCCCGAAAGAGCCGGCCTACGATGCCTCCCATGAGCAGAATCGGAATGAATACAGCCACGAGCGACGTGCTCATCGAAAGGACTGTGAAGCCGATTTCCTTAGCGCCTTGAAGAGCCGCTTTGACAGGCTTAAGCCCTTGCTCCAGGTAACGCGTAATATTTTCAATTACGACGATTGCGTCATCCACCACAAAGCCAGTGGAAACAGTGAGTGCCATTAGCGACAAATTGTCCAGCGTGTAGCCGGCCAGGTACATTACGCCAAACGTGCCGAGTAGCGAAAGTGGAACTGCGATACCCGGGATGATGGTTGCCCAAGCGTTCCGCAGGAAGAAGAAAACCACCATAATTACAAGGCAAATAGAAATGAGCAACGTACGTTCGATGTCGTCGACGGAAGCTCGGATGGTTGTAGTGCGGTCTTGCCCAACCGCCAAATGCATAGCCGGAGGGACAGAAGCCTGAAGCTGAGGGAGAATTACACGTATCCGATCGACAGTGTCAATAATGTTGGCGGTAGGCTGGCGAGTGACCTGCAGGATTACGGCGGGTTTGCCGTTGTTAAGGCCCTCATTGCGAGTATCTTCGACCGAATCAATAACGTTTCCGAGATCCTGCAGGCGCACCGGCGCGCCATTACGAAAGGTAACTATCAGTGGGGCATACTGAGAAGCTTTGAACAACTGATCCGTCGCGTTCACCTGCCAACGTATCTCGTCGTTGCCCAGAGATCCCTTGGCTTGATTTGCGTTTGCATTTGCCAGAGTCGTAGCTACATCGGTGAGACCGAGACCGAGCGTGTTCAGGATGTTGGGATTGACTTGAACTCTCACCGCCGGTCTCGAGCTGCCCCAAATCCACACCTGTCCCACGCCTTCGACCTGGGCGAGTTTCTGGGCCAGGATTGAATCGGCGACGTCGTACATCTGTCCTCGATCAAAGACATTCGAAGTCAATACGAGCATCAGGACAGGCGCATCGGTGGGGTTTGACTTCCAGTAACCGGGATTGCTGGGAAGGTTGGCAGGCAATTGTCCCCGCGCCGCGTTGATGGCTGCTTGGACTTCCCGTGCTGCCGCATCTATGTTACGGCTCAAGTCGAATTGAAGAGTGATCCTGGTGCTACTCAGTTGGCTCGAGGAAGTCATTTCCGTTATGCCGGCGATCCGGCCGAATTGCCGCTCGAGCGGTGTTGCTACCGCGGAGGCCATAGTCTCAGGGCTTGCGCCGGGAAGATTCGCATGGACCTGGATCGTGGGGAACTCGACTTGCGGAAGCGGCGCAACGGGGAGAAGTTGAAATGCGAGCACGCCCGATAACGCCAAGGCGGCTGTCAGGAGCGACGTCGCGACAGGTCTGCGTATGAATGGAGCTGAAATGTTCACGTGCCTACTCCACCGCCACGGGCTCTCGCACCGGATGTGTGACTCCTCTTCGGACGCGGCCGTGTCTGAAGTGACTCGCTAGCCTATCGAAGAACAAATAAACCACTGGCGTTGTATAGAGGGTCAGAATCTGACTGAGAATCAGGCCCCCAACAATGGTGATTCCAAGCGGACGCCGCAACTCTGATCCAACGCCCGTTCCTAGCGCCAGAGGCAAGCCGCCAAACAGGGCCGCCATGGTGGTCATCATGATCGGACGAAAACGCAGCAACGACGCCTGATAGATTGCCTCGCGAGGCGGTTTGCCTTCCTCTCGCTCGGCTTGCAGCGCGAAATCGATCATCATGATGGCGTTCTTTTTCACGATGCCGATCAACAGGATGATTCCAATCAAGGCGACCACGCTGAAATCCTGATGACAAATGAAAAGCGCAACAATCGCGCCCACACCAGCAGATGGAAGCGTTGACAAGATCGTTATCGGGTGGATGTAGCTCTCATACAACACGCCAAGCACAATATAGACGACTACGACAGCCGCCAGAATCAACAAAGGCTCATTTGAAAGTGAGTTTTGAAACGCGGCAGCGGTGCCTTGGAAGCTTGAATGGATGCTGAGCGGCAATCCGATTTCCTGCTCAGCCTGCTTGATCGCTTTTACAGCATTTCCTAACGACTCACCTGGCGGTAAATTGAACGAGATAGTCACCACCGGAAACTGGCCTTGATGGTTCACCGTCAACGGGGTTGTCGAAGTCTCGAAGTGAGTGAAAGAGCTGAGCGGGACTTGCGTGCCGTTCGAGGAGTGAACATAAATATCTCTTAGGGAGCTGGGGTCGCGCCGAAACTCCTGCCCTACCTCGAGCACAACGTGGTATTGATTCAACTGGGTAAACATGGTCGAGACAAGCCGTTGACCGAAAGCGTCATAGAGCGTATCGTCGATGGCCTGCATACTGACACCTAAGCGTGAAGCGGTATCACGATCGATCACTAGGGTGGTTTCCAAACCCGCGTTCTGTTGGTCCGTAGCGACGTCTCGCAATGCCGGAAGCGTTTTGAGCTTGTCGACAAGGCGCGTGGTATACGAATTCAGCTCTGCCGCATCGGCATCCTCGAGCGTGTACTGATACTCAGTGCGGCTGACCCGATCCTCCACCGTCAGGTCCTGAACCGGCTGCAGGAAAAGGGTAATACCACTAACCTCCGAAAGCTTGGGTTGAAGCCTGCGGATGATGTCACTTGCACTGATGCGGCGCGCTTCGAGCGGTTTGAGATTGACTTGAATGCGCCCGCTGTTCATGGTCGTGTTTGTGCCATCGATGCCGATGAACGAGGATAAACTTTCGACAGCAGGGTCCTTGAGAATAACGCGTGCTAATGCTTGCTGCCGGTTCGACATTGCCGGAAACGAAATAGTCTGAGGAGCTTCAGAAACGCCCAGAATCACTCCCGTGTCTTGCACCGGGAAAAAACCTTTCGGAACGGCTATGTAGAGCAGGATGGTCGCGACGAGAGTTGAAAATGTAATCAGAAGCGTAAGCGGCTGGTGTTTAAGGACCCATTGCAAAGTGGTTCCATACCGCGCAATCACCCAATTGAAGGCGTGTTCCGAGTTTCGATACAGCCATCCTTGTTGCGATGCTGGCCTATGATGCAGGAGCTTGGCGCACATCATCGGAGTGAGTGTCAGCGAGACAATTGCCGACACAAGGATGGTCACAGCCAGAGTTATCGCAAATTCGCGGAAGAGCCGTCCCACGATGTCGCCCATAAAAAGCAGCGGGATCAGCACTGCAATGAGCGAGATGGTCAGTGACAAAATCGTAAAGCCAATTTGCTCCGCGCCCTTCAGAGCGGCTTGGAGCGGAGATTCGCCTTCTTCGAGATACCGCGAAATATTCTCGATCATGACAATAGCGTCATCCACCACGAACCCGGTAGAGATCGTCAAAGCCATTAAGGACAAATTGTTCAGGCTGTAGCCCAAAAGGTACATCGCGCCAAACGTGCCAACGATGGAAAGCGGTACGGCAATGCTCGGGATGACAGTTGCGGCGAAGTTGCGCAGGAAAAGGAACATCACCATCACGACGAGCGCCACAGTGAGCATAAGCTCGAACTGCACGTCTCTTACCGATGCCCTTATCGTGGTGGTTCGGTCTGTTAGCACGGTGATGTTGACTGCCGAAGGTATCGAAACCTTCAATTGAGGCAGCAACGCCTTGATGCGGTCGACGACCGTAATAATATTTGCACCGGGCTGCCGCTGGATATTCATGATCACGGCAGGCGTGGTATTCACCCAGGCGGCTTGCCTCGTGTTCTCGGCTCCGTCGACGACGGTAGCGACATCTTCGAGCCGTACCGGCGCGCCATTGCGATAAGCAACAATGACGGATTTATAACCGGCGCTCGTCAGAATCTGATCGTTTGTGCCGATCGTGTACGCCTGGCGAAGGCCATCGAAATTCCCTTTGGCTTGATTCAGGTTGGTCAGGTTGAGGGTAGTTCGCAAATCTTCTAAACTGAGCCCGTAAGCTGCTAACGCGGTGGGATTGGCGCGAATCCGCACGGCAGGCTTCTGCCCGCCGCTAAGACTAACAAGACCCACCCCAGGAAGCTGAGAGATCTTCTGCGCGAGCGTTGTATCAGCGAGATCTTGCACTTTGGTCAGCGGAAGCGTCTTAGATGTCAGCGCTAGCGTCAGGATGGGTGCGTCAGCGGGATTTACTTTGCTGTAAATCGGAGGATTCGGAAGGTCGGGCGGTAGATATGTGCCGGCAGCATTGATAGAAGCCTGGACTTGTTGCTCGGCAACGTCGATGTTGAGATCGAGATTGAACTGGAGCGTGATGATCGAGCTTCCAAACGAGCTCGTCGAAGTCATCTGCTTGAGGCCTGGCACCTGTCCGAACGTGCGTTCGAGCGGGGCCGTGACTGACGAAGCCATCACTTCCGGGCTGGCACCGGGATAAAACGTGAGGCACTGAATGGTTGGATAATCGACTTCAGGCAGTGCCGATACCGGGAGCTGCCGGTATGCGATGGTACCGGCTATGAGGATGCCGGCCATCAACAGCGACGTTGCAACCGGCCGCAGAATAAACGGCCGTGACGGACTCATTTCTAATGTCCCTGCTTAGCGGCGCCTCTGCCGGTCCGACCCTCACCGCTTTGCGTGATGTTGGGTTGAGTCGATCCCGGTTGGCGAAGCGCCACCTTCATTCCTTCCGTGAGCCTCTCCGCACCGTCGACAACGACCTTCTCGTCCGCCTGGATGCCGCTATCGATCGATACGTTATTTCCTTCGCTGAGTCCTACCTTCACCTGGCGCATCGCAACCGTATTGTCATCCTGGACAACATAGATGAAAGTGCCCGTCGGACCGCGCTGAATTGCGACCGCCGGGACGATGATGGCGCCCCGCTTCGTATCCAGCCACAGTTTGATATTTACAAACTGATTGGGGAAAAGCGCAAAATCGGTGTTCGGGAAAACAGCTTTCAAGCGCGAAGTACCCGTCGTTTGGTCGATCTGATTGTCAACGGTGAGCAGTGTTCCGTCGGCTAGTTTCTTAGTCAGGTTGCGATCATAAGCTTCCGTGCGGAGTTTAGCTCCTTGATGCAGTTTCCGAAGCACTTCCGGGAGCTGATCTTGCGGAATGCTGAACAGAACCGCAATGGGCTGAATCTGCGTGATGATCACTAAGCCGTTCGCATCAGACGCATGAACCATATTGCCCGCGTCAACCAAGCGAAGCCCGACGCGTCCGCTGATGGGAGCCGTCACCCGTGTATAAGAAAGGTTCAGTTTTGCATTGTCGATTGCTGCCTGGTCAGCCGCTAACGACCCCCGCGTTCCCTCAACCGTTGCTGCCTGCGTATCCAACTGCTGTTTCGCGATGATCTTATCGTTATAGAGTTCACGATCGCGCTCCAGATTAACTTCGGCATCTCGTAAAGTTGCCTGGTCTCTTGCGAGATTGCCCTGAGTTTGATCGAGTGCTACTTGATACGGACGCGGATCGATCTCGGCCAGCAAATCACCCTGATGAACGAACTGCCCTTCATGGAAAGCGACATTAATGAGCTGCCCGTCAATCCGGGTTTTCACGGTCACGGTGTTGAAGGCCGTCACCGTACCAAGACCTTGCAGATAGACCGGCATATCTCCCGTGTAGGCCGTTGCAGCGATAACTGGAATGCTCCGGGGACCCATGACGGCCCCTTTTTTCGCCGTGAGTGCTTCTGTCTTTGCCGCCTCGAACTGGTACAACCGATAGCAGCCGTACGCAATTCCGGCAAAAACAAGTAGCCAAACCCACCATCGACTGTTCGACCGGGAATCGTCCTCCACATCGAGATTCGGAGCTTGGTTCGGATGTGGCTCGGATTGACGAGGCTGCGTTTCTTCCGGTTCGAGCGTTGTGGGCGGCTTCAAATCCCTATTCTCCCTATTTTCTATCAACTAAATGGACCTCTGGCGTCCATCAGGCGTTTGATAAGAGCGGGCTGGTTTCCGGAAGGCCATAGCGGATCTGGATCTAGTCGCCCGTTGTCGGATAAGACGCTGATACAACTATCGATGTTACCGGGGCATACACTTCGTTCGACAGTCGGGGCCGGTCATGTGGGACGCCATCCGCCGAGGAGGGACAGCAAATACCGGTTTCCCTATTGAGTATGCCGTGTTAATGTTATTCCTATGGCACAATACACCCATCCTGAAGTTCTCGTCGACACAGAGTGGCTGGCGGGCAAACTCTCCGATCCTTCGCTCCGCATTGTAGAGGTGGATGTAGACACGGCCGCATACGATCTGGGCCATATTCCGGGGGCACTCGCATGGGCGTGGAATACGCAGCTTTGCGATACGGTTCGCCGCGACATCCTTTCCAAAGAGCAGTTCGAAGCTCTCTTGTCTAAGTCCGGGATCAGTCCTCAAACGCCTATCGTGCTTTACGGCGACAATAACAATTGGTTCGCGGCGTGGGCTTTTTGGCAGTTGAAAATCTACGGTCATCAGGACGTCCGAATTCTGAACGGCGGCCGGAGAAAATGGATCGCAGAAGGAAGAGAACTGAGCGATGCCGCGGCCTCGTATCATCCAACGGAGTATCGGGCAAAAAATCCTGATCTGTCACTCCGCGCTTACCTGCCACAAGTTCAACAGGCAGTCAATAGCAGTTCGGCGTCGCTCGTCGACGTGCGTAGCCCGCAGGAGTTTACGGGCGAAATTCTGGCACCCCCTGGACTGCCCGAAACGTGCCAGCGCGGCGGACATATTCCCGGAGCGCGTAATGTTCCCTGGGGCAAAGCCTGCAACGAGGACGGCACGTTTAAGTCTTTTGAAGAGCTGCAAGCACTCTACCGCGCTGAAGGAGTCGATGCCTCGCGTCCTACGATTGCGTATTGCCGCATCGGGGAGCGATCAAGCCATACGTGGTTCGTCCTGAAATACTTGCTTGGACTTCCCAACGTGGTCAATTACGATGGCTCGTGGACGGAGTGGGGGAATCTCGTGGGTGCTCCCGTGGAGCGTGGCGCCGCGCAAGTTGCTGCACGAGCGTAAGCACAGGAAAAATTTCGTGAATTCGGAACACTTCGCGGAACGCCAGATTGAGATTGAGGGCTGGCCAGTAAAGCTGACGAGTTATCGCGTGGGAGAGAAATATGTTTGCCAGGCGGACAACGTTTCACCCGGCGCGTGCCTCGCTCGGTTTACGGCTGCCACGCTCGAAGAGGCCGAGGCGCAGGCGATGTCAAAAGCCAAACATCTGCTTGGGAAAACGCGACGTCGGGAGGTCTGAAATGCCTCCCATTTGTTCCAACAGCTCCTTTGGGTAGAGCGACTTCAACTCCGGATGGGCTTCAGCGAGGCGAATCAAGTCCAGCTCGTCTTTTTTGCGCTTGTTAAGACGCCGCTCCGGGTCGCGGTAGCCCCAAAGCTTTCCACGGGCCACGTCTTCTAGGCAGGCAACCCCACGCTGAGGCCCAACACCTCGCGCTTCGAAGACCCCGAAAGAAATGTCTGGTAGCGTTCATCTGTCGTAAACTGAATCCGCAGATCGCTTTCCGATGCTTGCATGTTTACCGGCGTTTCGATCTTGAACCCTTGTTCTTGAAGCCTGACCAGTAATGGGCGAAACTGTTGAGAAATAGCTACTATGTCCGCATCGAGCGTGTACACCGGCTCCACATAACAGTTGACCGCCAAGCCGCCGATCAAACAGTAAGGTGCAAACGTTTCGCACGCTGCAATCACTTGCGCGAAATCTCCCACACCTCCCCTGGTGGTCAATTCGTATACCTCCGCAGCGGTCACAACCCCAGAGTATGACAGTCGCGGGTTTTAGCCGGCGCTAAGCTGTGGATGTGGAGCCGAAGCCTGCCCACGCCTATTTTCGGTTTTACGCCGAATTGAACGATCATCTCTCCCACCGGAGCAAAAATTCAAAGCCCAGGAGAAATCGTTCTTTGTCCCCTCCACAGTGAAGGATATGATCGAGAGTTTCGGCGTTCCGCACACGGAAGTCGAGCTGATCATAATCAATGGAGAATCCGCCGACTTCTCGCGTGTAGTCCGGGACGGAGACCGTATTGGCGTCTACCCAATGTTCGAGTCCCTCGATATCACGCCGGAGTTACATCTGCGATCACAGCCGCTGCGCAATCCAACGTTCGTTCTCGACGTCCATCTGGGAAAGTTGGCGGCGTACCTGCGCATGCTCGGCTTCGATGCTCTGTACCGAAGCTGTCACAATGATGCCGAGCTCGTTGAAATCTCCTCGCTTGAACGTCGTATCTTACTTACACGTGACCGCGGCCTGCTGAAGCACAGCGCTATTAGCCATGGCTACTGGCTTCGAGAAACTGACAGCCGGCGGCAAGCTGCCGAAGTAATACAGCGCTTCGATCTGGCTCATTTTATTCGGCCATTCACGCGATGCATGGCCTGCAATGGAGCAATAGAGTCAGTCTCGCGAGAGCGCGTTCGAGATCGGCTTGCCCCACGCACGGTCGGGTTGTACAACGTATTTCGCCAATGTTCGCAGTGCGGACGCGTCTACTGGAAAGGAACGCATTACGAGCGGATGCCACGCTGGGTCGAAGAACTAACCTCCAGCACGCGGCCATAGTGACGGTCCCAAGAAGAAATTCTCCTAGGAGTTACTTATCCTCTATGTTTCGTGTGCTGCTTATGCTCGCGGCCTCGGGCGCTTCGCCGGCTGACGCGATGGCAACAGATACGGCTTGGGTGATTCTCGAAGAAGCGGCTCGTGATAAGAGCGCCGATAAACGCGCCAAAGCTGCTCATGGGTTGGGATTGCTGCCGAAGAATAAGAAAGCGGAAGAAATTCTGGAAAAGGCACTTTTCGACGAGAACCTGCATGTAAGAGCCGCCGCCGCGAAAGCGCTGGGTCAGATCGGCGCCGCTTCTGCCCGGTCGAAGTTAAGACAGGCGCTGAATGACGGTGAAGTCGAAGTTGTTATTGCTGCCGCTAATTCTCTTTATCTTCTGAAGGACCCGGCCGCTTACGAGGTCTACTATGCATTACTCACCGGTGCGCGAAAGAGTAGTGGAGGTCTGCTGCACTCGCAACTGCAGATCCTGAAGGACCGAAGAAGTATGGAGAAGTTGGCCTTTGAAACGGCGATAGGTTTCGTTCCATTTGGCGGAATGGGATACGAGGCCTGGAAGACAGTCACCAAGGACGACACTTCGGCCGTGCGAGCCGCGGCGGCAGAGAGGCTTGCCAAGGATCCGGACCCAAAGAGTGGACGGGCTCTGGCGGACGCCTGCTCGGATAAGAGGTGGCAGGTGCGCCTAGCGGCGGTTGACGCAATCGCAGAGAGAGGTGATCCGGCGTTGGTGGATGCATTGCCACCGCTGCTGGATGATGGCAACGATAGCGTCAAGTATGATGCCGCTGCTGCAATTCTGCGCCTCAAGGCTCGGCGGCCGGCTCGGCGATCCCGAAAAGGACTTCGTGGCGTTACTGCGCCAGCACCTTCTCAACTTCGCTCGGTCCCTTCGGCAGCGCGGAGGTGAGATCTTTCACGCCGTCGTGGGTTACCAGCACGACATCTTCGATGCGCACTCCAATGTTTTCTTCGGGGATGTAGACGCCGGGCTCGACGGTAAGGACCATGCCCTCCTCGAGCTTCAGTGGAACTCCGCCCGCATCGTGAACATCAATGCCGACGAAATGGCCGAGGCCGTGCGTGAAATATTTGCCGAGCGGCCCGCCATGTTTGTCCTTGCCATGTGAGTTGATATAATCCTTCGCAATCTGAGTGATGGTTCCGGTCTCGCCATAATAAGACGCGCCGGGCTTGATCGCGGCGATGGCGGCCTTTTGAGCTCCAAGCACGATTTCGTAAACCTCGCGCTCCCGGCTGCTGAATTTACCTCCAATAGGAATCGTTCGTGTGATATCGCTCGCGTAATAATCACATTCCGCTGCAGCATCGATCACGACGAGCTCACCGCGGTCCATGCGCCGGCGATTCGCTTCGTAGTGCAACACCGTTCCGTTCGGACCCGAGCCGATGATGGGTGGATAGGCATAGTCTTCGCAACCGCGATTTAATATCACTTCTGAGAAAGCGGCCTGCGCCTGATATTCGTATGCACCGGGCGTCATCCGCTTCCAGGCGGCGCGCTGAGCCGCCATGCTGACATCGGCCGCGTGCTGCAATTCCACGATCTCAGCCTGTGACTTGATTTTTCGAAGGGTTCCGATCATCGCTCCCGCATCGCCGATCTCGCGTAGCGCCAGCAATGGCTTGAGCCGATCCACCTCTTGCGATTTTATAAATGCGTAGAATCCAGGTCCGGAATCAAGTGCCTTCAGAAGCTGCGTCTCGAACTTCTCAATGGGCAGTACCGTCTGGAACCCGGTCTTCTCCTTGGCGTTTGTATCTTCCGCGGATGTGCGGCGACCTGTATAACGTTCTACAACTTCATCGTGATGCGGCAGGAATAGGATTTCCTCATCATGAGTGATCAGCAAGCGGGCGCCCGGCTCGGTCCACCCAGTAAGGTAGTAAAAGTTTGATTCCTGCCGGAATCTGCCGACCAGCTCCGGATCTTCCTTGTTGCCGAAAAGAACCAGGCTGCCTTTCAAATCCTTGTGCAGCCTCTCGCGCCGTTGATGATATTCGGACAATGAAATGGCGCCCGGCAGGAAAGCGGGCGCCAGCAATAGGCCTACAATCGCCGCGATAAAAGCGGTTCGCATCTATTGTTTTTCGTACACATCTACATTATGCAGGGGCTTTCCGTCCTGCGTGTTGCCCGTCAGCGTATAAGTCATTCGCTTCCCGTCTCTAGAGAGCACGCCTTTGCCCTGCATCGTGGACTCGCCCATTTTCCATGTGTGCTCGATGATGCGATCATTAACCCTTTTCTCCACCACACTCGAATTCTCCATGCCCGTGATCGTCGCTGTAGTTCCCGGTGACGGCGTATAGGACCAGTTTTCCGTTTTTCCATCCGCGTGGACCTCCTCCACACTTACTTTGTCGGGTGCGATTGTAACTGTCGCGCTCGTGGGCGGCGGGCCCGGACTGAATTTCGATTTCGCGACGTTCAGTTTCCAGGTCCCGAGGAATCGACCGTTCTGTGCAGCCTGTCCGTTTTGTGTGGCGTGAGCCGTAATGCCGAGCGCGAGCGCAACGAAAGCTACTCCAAGATATTTCATCGAATTTCCTCCTTTAGCAATGTGAATTGAGCTACATTCCTGGCGGCCAGAACTTCGGACGTGGCACGTTGCATTATGCGGGATATTGAAGATCAATTCAAGTTCGAAGGATGGCCGCGAAACTTCTCCTCCAGCTAGCTGGCTACCTTGCGTTTCACTTCGATGTTCAAACGCTTGATCTTTTGATTGAGCGTCGAAAGCGGAATCCGAAGCGCTTCGGCAGCTTCGGTCTGACTGTAATTCACACCTTCAAGCGCTTCTGTGATCTTGCGCCGCTCGAAGTCAGCCACTATCTCAAAAAGCGATGCGTCCGGTGCCAACATGCCCTCGTTGTCGCGTGAAATTCGCATCCCGGTCGCTTGCTGCAGGTGATCTGGAAGCACATGTGCGGGCACCGAGGGAGAAGTGGTAAGCACAACCGCACGCTCAACCGCATTTTCCAGCTCACGCACGTTGCCGGGCCAACTGTGTTCCATCAGGATCTCCATCGCTTCAGGCTCAAAAGTAAGTACGGAACGCTGATCGCTGTTTAAGAACTTCTCGTTCTCGCGGCAGTAGCGAGTGAAGAAGTGCTCCACCAACGCCGGTATATCTTCCTTCCGTTCCCTCAATGGAGGCAGGTTCAGGTTGATTACGTTCAGCCGGTAATAAAGATCTTCACGAAATTTGCCGTCCTCAACCAGCTTTCGCAAATCTGCATTGGTGGCAGCAAGGATGCGAATATCCACTCGGACGCTTTCGTTCGACCCCAGCGGCATAAACTCGCGGTCCTGCAACACACGCAATAGCTTCACCTGGATCTCCGGACCGATGTTCCCAATTTCGTCGAAGAAAATCGTGCCCCGATTGGCAGTCTCGAACAAGCCTTTGCGATTTGCGATAGCGCCGGTAAACGAGCCTTTCATATGGCCGAAAAGAATAGATTCGAGCAATTCGGATGGCAGTGATCCGCTGTTCACGGGTACGAATATTTGATCCGCTCTGGCGGAATGCCCGTGAATGGCTTTTGCAATTAGCTCTTTCCCCGTGCCTGTTTCGCCTGTAATCAGGATGGTCGCGCGGCTCGGCGCAACCTGAGCTACCTGGTCAAGCAACCGCAACATGCGCTCGCTCTTACCCACAATATTTGGAAACGCGTAGCGCTGCTTCAGGGCGCGCTTCAGCTGCGTGTTCTCCCGCTCGAGCCGCCCTTTCGAAATCATGCGTTCGATCTCGATCAGCAATTTTTCGTTGTCCCAGGGCTTAGCGAAATAATCATTGGCGCCGGACTTCAGTGCCCGCACTGCCACTTCAACCGAGCCGTACGCCGTAAGCATGAACACGGGAGTTTCCGTATCGCGCCGCCGAATGTCCGCAAGCACGTCCATCCCGGAGCGGTCCGGCATCATAAGATCCAGCAAGACCAGATCGTAGTTGCCGGAGTCGAACTTCTGCATGCCCGCCGTGCCGCTCTCAGCCAGATCGACGATATAGTTTTCGGCGGTCAACAACAGCTCGAGACTCTCTCGAATATCCAGTTCGTCGTCAATGACGAGAATGCGATGCTGCCCCGGGGGGCCCACACGGTCAGGAGCCAGATCTTCAGTTGTAAACGCCACTACAGTGGTTGTATCAGACATCAGCGTTGAGAAAGATAGAGGCTCGAAAGCAGCGTACGCTTCAAGCGGGAAGGGCTTGGCGGGTTCGCGCTGCAGCACTGAGGGACCGCGCCGGTGACCCTGGGAATTCCAGGCGGAAGCGTGTGCCGCGTCCGACCGCACTGTCCACCTCAATAATGCCGTTGTGCTCCTGCACTATGCCGTACGTGATTGAGAGCCCCAAACCGGTTCCCTTTTTAGAGCTCTTGGTCGTGAAGAACGGATCATAAATACGCGCCAGGTGTTCCGGCGGGATGCCCTGGCCCGTATCGGCCACCTCGACGTGGGCAAATCCGTTTTCAGACCAGGTGCGCACCGTCAGCGCGCCTCCTGCCGGCATAGCATCCCGGGCATTGATGAACAAATTAAGGAAGACCTGCTGAAGTTTCCCCGAGTTTCCGCGCACGGTCGGCAAATCGTCCGCCAAATTCAAACGTGCAGCAACTCCCGCCTTCTGAAACTGATGCTCGATCAGGGTCGCAGTTTCCCTAATGATGCGATTGAGGTCTAACTCGATGAAATCTGTCGGCGACGTTCGCGAGAAGTTGAGCAGCGAGTTCACGATTTCGCTTGCCCGGAAGGTCTGTTTGGCGATCTTCTCAAGCAGCTTAGATTTCTGCTCATCACCCGAGACCTGTTTAGTCAGCATCTGTGCATAAGTAGAGATCACGGCCAGCGGCGTGTTCACTTCATGCGCCACGCCGGCGGCCAACAGTCCGATTGAGCTCAGCTTGTCCGCTTGCACCAGCCGACGTTCCAGTTCAGCGCGGTCGGTGACATCATCGAAGATAATCAGCCGGCCGATCTGTTTCAGTTCCTTTGAAATCCATGGAGCGATCGCGAGGTTCACGATAGACTCGCGTGCTTGAGGCGTCAATTTGGCTATCTCAAGTCCACCGTATCCATTTCGCGGCGAAGCATGCGCGTCGTTTTCCGAAGCTTCAGTTAGGTTTCCGTCGTGAGCGATGCGCGGCCGCAGCGTCATCTTATAGGCGTTGTGTATGCCGTCTTGCCCGCGCACCTCGTCGAATTTCTCACAAAGCTCGCCCGGGAACAATTCTGACAAGCGCCGACCCAGTGCTTCTTCTCGAGGAATGCCGGTTAGCTTTTCGATTTGCGTATTCCAGCTCTCCACCCGATCGTGTAAATCGGCGGCCAGGATGCCCACATTAATCGATTCGACGATGTTCTCGCTGAACTCCTTCAAGCGTTCGTACTCATCCGCCTTGCGCTGCAGAGAACTGTACAGCCGGGAGTTCTCAATGGCAATCGCAACGTAGTTCGACAAAGTGACTAAGAGCTCAATGTCGTCCGAGGATAGAAAATCGCCTTCAGTCGTACGGCTTACACCAAAAAACGCGATCGTTTTCCCACGAGATTTGCATGCCACGTAGTATGTGAAGTCGAGCGCGGCAATCGTGTCTCGAACCGATTGCTTCCACTCTCGCGAAACAATATCGCGCAGATACTTAGGCCGTTCAAAAAAGATGTACGGTTTATCGGAAGCCTCTTGGAGGAACTCGAGATCTAGCGATTGTCCCATGCTTTTCGCCAAGCGTTCCGACTTCTGTGTCATAAGAGCAGAGGGCGTGTGATGCCCGTTCTGGGCGGCTAACGATGAATGCAGCCGGAATTCGCCGGAGCCTTCATCCATAAGGAAAAAGCCGATCTGCTGGATCGAAAGGGTTCGCAACAGCCGGTCCGACACCTTTGCGAGCATTGCGTTCTGATCAGTTTCCGAGCTGAGCTCGCGGGCAAATTCGATAAGCGTAAGCCGGGCATCATAGCGGTCGCGGTAAAACACCCAGCGGTCGAGCTGCTCCTGTATCCAACGGCGAATTGGCTGGAAAACGAACGTCGCAAAAGAAATAAGCACGACAAATGCCGGTGGGGTAATCGTACGCGTGTTGAAAATTAAAAAGATCAGACCGTAAAATGTCCCGATTACCGCCAACGTAGCGAGTGTGTACACATATCCCTGTTGGAAAATGATGTCCACGTCCATCAAGCGATAGCGGGTGATGGCGTAGGCCCACGTCAGCGGAATGAGCGCCATAGATAGAACGCTCAGGTTCATCACGTGGTTCGGAACAGCACCGAGAACATAGGGAGCGGCGTAGAGCAAGGCGAAGGGCATAAGGCCGACCAATGCTCCGTTGCGCAAGTACTTCAGTTGACGCCGCAGGACCGGGTCTTCGGCACGGGCGTAATCGACTGCGAGAGCGGCTATTCCGACGAAATACATCAAGATCTCGAAGCCAAGCGTCAGACGGTCAAGAAACCACCGCACCTCAAGCAGTGGTGTGGCAAATTTCAGCACGCCTTGGGCTGACAGCACTACCAGGCACAGCAACATCGCCGAGGGAACGTACAGCAGGAACCAGGTGCCGCGACGCCGCAGGAATCGGGGGCGCTCATGAAAAGTCAGGCAGAAGTGGAGGAAAATGGCGGGCGCGATCAACGTCGCCGCAATGTTCCCCCAGTACATAACCTCATCGAACGTATTTAGCTTTCCTGAGTAGTGGAAACACGAGGCTATAAACGAGGCCAAGCACAATATAAAGAAATGCAGCGATTTTGCCGCGCTGGTTCGTCGATAGTAAACGAACAAGCCTATCGCGAGATAAGCGAAACCGACAGCATATTGGTAATAGACGGCCGAGTCACGTGTAGCCGCCTGTATGAAGATGTTGTCTTTCTGAAACTCTATGCCCTGCCGCCGGAGCGTGTACTTCGTTTGCCCCAAAAGAGGGATTTGCCATAGCGCCTGCGGAACCTCTAGCGCCTTCTTGACCGCGAAACGATTGATCGCAACCAGCTCGTCACCGGCCCGAATTCCTGCCTTATCCCCCGGTCCGGCCGCCGAGATACGAGCTGCCACAACATGATTCCGGCCATCCGCTTCCGTCTTGTCAATCCACGTAACTCCGTCATCATGCAGGGGATATGACCGGAGATGCTCAAAGCTCAATACGCCGGCAATAATCGTAGCGATCGTCAGGATCAGCAGCAAGGTGCCCGCAAATTGACTTTTAGACTCGCTCATATGCACCGGCGCGAATGAGTGATTCCATTCGCTGAATTCCCAATAGCCACTACTTAGATCAGCTTTGTCAGCACGTGTCCAACCATTTGGCGGTCGACTCTATGTACTTGAAAAATACAACATAAGCGGTAGCGCTCGATACTGTACTCATTAAAACTCTCTATTTTGGGAGCGCTTCTACGGAATACCGTAATTCAACATTACCGCCCGGGCGTTGACGCTGAATCGAAACACACTTAGACTTGATTATGTAGCCCCACAGCTTACAGAGGTACTTTCTCCGGTATGAAGTCAACTCCTGCCTTCCGCTTCGCGCTCCTGGTTGGCATTCCCGTGGCATTCTTCGTCACAAGCACGCTCTTTGCTCAGGACCAGACAAATTCAAGCACCTCGAGCAGCGACACGATTGCCAAGCCATTAACCAAGAAACAGCAAGCGAGGAAACAAAAAGAGCTCGAGAAGGAGCTCATGGGTCCGTGGAAGAAGTGGCTCAATGAGGATGTTGTCTACATCATTACTGACGAGGAGAAGCAAGCCTTCAAGCGGCTGAGAACTGACGAAGAACGTCAGCAGTTCGTAGAACAGTTCTGGCTGCGGCGCGATCCCACCCCTGATACCGAGGAGAACGAGTTTAAGGAAGAGCATTATCGCCGTATCGCCTACGCGAACGATCACTATGCTTCCGGTATTCCAGGCTGGAAGACGGATCGCGGAATGATCTACATCAAGTACGGCGCTGCAGATGAGGTTGAATCTCACCCTTCGGGCGGCAGCTATCAGCGTCCTTACGAAGAGGGCGGCGGCGAAACCTCCACCTATCCATTTGAAACTTGGCGCTACCGCTATCTCGAAGGCATCGGCACCAATATCGTGATCGAATTTGTGGACACGACAATGAGCGGCGAATATCATATCTCGACCGACCCCGAAGAGAAGGATGCGCTCCTCTATGTACCGGGCGCAGGATTGACGATGGCAGAGCAGATGGGTCTGGCGAATAAGACTCAGCGTTTTCAACGCACAGACGGGACGCACCTAGGCACCGGCAACCAGCCGCTTCCGGAGAGCATGAACGAATTTACGCGCCTTGAGCAAAACGCCAAGCTGTATAAGGCGCCTGCAATTAAGTTCAAGGATCTGGAAGCCGCAGTCAATTCAACAGTTCGCTACAACACGCTGCCCATGCACGTGCGTGCCGACTACATTCGCATCACCGATTCGACGGTCCTTACGAGCCTGACGCTGCAATTCAAGAACAACGATTTGCAATATGCGACGAAGGACAAAGTAGCGAAGGCGACGGTGAATCTGTATGGCCGAATCACCTCTCTCACCCGGCGGCCGGTCAACTGGTTCGAAGACACGATCGGCATGGAGGTTCCCGCGGAAATGCTGCAACAGGCCATGAGCGGCTCACGTGTGTACTCAAAGTCGATTCCTCTTGCTCCGGGTACTTACCGCCTCAACATCGTGGCGAAGGACGTTGTTGGCAATACCATGAACAACTTCGAAATGCCGTTGGTGGTCCCGCACTACGATGAAGACCAACTCGGTTCCAGCAGCCTTATCCTTGCCGATGAGCTGGAGCGTGTCGCTACCAAGAGCATTGGGGCGGGGCAGTTCGTGATCCGCAGTTCAAAGGTTCGTCCTCGCGTCGATGACACCTTTAAGCAGAATGAAACCATGGGCATCTACACCGAGTTCTACAACCTTGGCATGGATGAAAAGACCAAGAAGCCCACCGGCAGCATCGAATATAACGTGGTCAACAAGGCCAACAACCAGACGGTGATGAGCCAAACCGAAGATTTGAGCAGCATCCCGAACGCTTCGGCCTTCCTGGTTACGGTAGAGAAGAAGCTGCCGTTAAAAGATCTTCCGCCTGGCAACTACACACTTAAGCTGAAAGTTGTGGACAAGCTGAAAAACCAGACCCTGACACCGTCCGCCGCATTTACGGTAACATCGTAAATGAGAGTGTCTCGGCCACTTGGCCCGAAAAAGTGAGCTAATTTTGTATTTCGGCTTTGCAAGAACAAAATTCGCTTCTTCCTTTCTGATTGCCAGCCTCTTGGCTGTCACGGTCCACAGTTCCGCCGCGGATCTCTCACTTCCCGTTACAGGCAATCTTTTGGGCTCGGTTCTCGATAGCAGCGGCACCCCGCAAATGGGTGCGACCGTTCTGCTGTTCAACAAGTACGAACGGCTGATCGCCAAAACGCTGACGAAACCGGATGGACGGTTTGCATTCGCCGGCCTTCCCGCTGATCTCTATAGCGTGCGCATTTCGCTGGCCAGCTTTCTCCCAGCCTCTCGTGACCGGATTGCCGTAAAAGCTGGTCTCGACAGCTTGCTTCAAATCCATCTGGCGACATTGTTCAGCAATGTGGAACTGACGTATGTCCTTCCCACGAGCGCAATGAGCGATGACTGGAAATGGGTTCTCCGTTCTTCACCGGCCACGCGCCCCATTACGCGTTTACTCGGCGAGGATCCAAAGTCGTCCAGCGCAACGCTGCGTCCACATAACTTCTCCGGCACGCATGCCATGCTCTCGCTTTCCGGAGGCGATGGCGGTCTGATCGATTCTGATTCAGCACAATCGGATCTTGGTACCGGGTTCGCTCTGTCCACTAACATCATGGGCAAGAATCAGCTGCAGGTCGGAGGCAGTTTCGGGCAGAATGCCGGCATCGGGCTTGCTGCCATGGGTCTTTGTGCAATTTACAGCCGCGATCTGGACGGCGGTTTCGGCGAGCCTCCGGAAATCACGTTTACGCTCTCGCAAGTGAGCCTCATTGGCGGGCAATTAGGGGGACAAGGCACTGCACCAGGTTTTGGCATTGCAGGATCGCTTCCACCTGTCCGCACGATGTCACTAAGTGTTTATGAAGTGGCCGACCCGACCGATAATCTTCACCTCGAATATGGTATTACGGGCGAGTCCGTCGATTACCTGCAACACACCACCAGGGTCAGCCCCTTCGCGCGCGCCACCCTCAAGGTGGGAGTACTTGGGGATCTCATCGCCGCTTATAGTGACGGGGGCCGCCCCGATGAGCTTGCAGCGCATCAGCAGGTCCAGGAAGCACCAGAAGCAAACAGCGAAGAGGACCTGGTGAGTACAGTGAATACTTTGGCGCGCCTACCTCAGCTCTCCGAACGCAGTGGCCGATTGGAATTGCAGCGCAGTCAGAACTACGAGCTCGGATTCACGAGGACAGCACCCTTGCGCACGTATGGTTTTAGCGCCTTTCGCGAAATTGTTTCAAATGGCCGGGTCAATGTCGCGGGCGATATTTCGGAGTTAGATCCTGGTGATCTGCTCTCAGACGGCACTTCGATGACCTCCGCTTACAACGTTGGTCACTATAACCGTAATGGCTATCTGGCTTCGCTCAGCCAAAGGATGACTGAGTCGCTTGAGGTAGCAGTAGCATACGGCCGCATGGGCGGATTCACGGCTGATGGGAATGGGTTCGCGGCAAGCGGTGGGGTGCGGGAAAAATTTCTAGACCTGAAGAATCACAATCTCGCGAGTGCAAATCTACAATTTCGAGCGCCCGTTTCAGGCACTCGTATATCGGCAAACTACGGTTGGTTCGACTCCGGTGCGGTGATTCCCCGCCACATCTTTACAACACAGAATACCTATGCCCAGCCTGGACTGAATATGACGATCCGACAGCCGTTGCCATCTTTGTTCGGCATGCCTGGGCGGCTCGAGATTACTGCCGATCTTCGCAATCTGCTGGCGCAAGGATATCTTCCTCTGTACGCCGCGGATGGGCACAAACTCCTGATCGTTCAGTCTCCCCGCGCAATTCGTGGCGGCTTGAATTTCATCTTCTAGGCCCATACCTGGAGCGTCCCAGTGAGTAGGGCTCTCGTGTTAATCACGATCTTGTGATCGACCAAATCCCCAGCGAGTAAGGGTCAAGTCTTTATAGCCTAGAGTGCTGCCAGGATTTTCTCGTAGGACAGTCCTATGCCCACGCTCTATGTAGAGAACGTCCCCAATGAATTATATGAAGCACTGCGCAAGCGCGCCCGTGAGCAAGGCCCTCCATCGCTGCCGAAGTCATTTCTTTGCCCGCAGATAATATCCCGACAGCCGCGCAGCTTGCTCGCCGTCGGAAGTTCCTGAAAAACGCACAGGGTATGCGCTCGCGCAAATTTTTGTCTTTCCGCCCGATCCGTTCGGCGGAAGAACTACTCCGCGAGGATCGCCTTCATTGAAGAGGTACGTTTTAGACGCAAGTGTCGCGGCAAGGTGGTTCCTTCCCGCTTCGCAGGAACCATTCGCAGAAGAGGCACTCGAGTTGCTGAGGGAATATGTCCACGATGATTTGACACTGCTGATCAAGGATGCTTTCGATATTGCGACAGCATTTGGTCAAACTGTATACGACAGCATCTATGTGGCTCTGGCGGCCGCATCAGGTGCTCCGCTCGTCACTGCCGACGAACGTCTTTTGAAGGCCCTAGGTGCGTCGTTTCCAATGCAATGGCTCCGTTCTTGTGAGAGCCCTAGATTGCGCCGCAACCGAGGACACCAAATTTTCTTGAATAACATCGTTGAATAACCTCGATAAGTAACGTCATTAGGTTCGGTTCTTCACTCTCCCCCTCCATCCCTGGTACTCTAAACCTCAAGTATCTGGAGACTCGTCCTTATGAATCGTGCGTCCAGGTGGATCCTTCTATTCTCTGCCGCCATTTGTAGCAGTCCGCTATTCGCTCAAACGACGGTAACGGCCGATCAGAGGCTCAATGCATTAGACGCTGCGACGAAGGCCGCACAGCTATCGGGCGATAACGCCTGGATGCTGACCAGCGCTGCTCTGGTCTTGATGATGACTGGTCCAGGACTCGCGCTCTTCTATGGTGGGCTGGTCCGCCGCAAGAATGTACTCGGCACCATGATGCATAGCTTCGTTTTGATGGCGATCGTTACGGTTTTGTGGGCTGTGTACGGATATAGCCTCGCCTTCGGAGAAGGGAATCCGTTCATCGGCGGCCTCCATTACCTATTCCTTAAGGACGTTGGCGCTGCGCCCAATCCCGATTACGGCGCAACCGTTCCGCATGAGACCTACATGATTTACCAGCTCATGTTTGCCATCATCACGCCGGCCCTCATTTCGGGTGCATTCGCCGAACGTATGAAGTTCAGCGCCATGCTGTTGTTTACCTGCCTATGGTCAACTATCGTTTACTTTCCGATGGCCCATATGGTTTGGGGTAAAGGCGGCTACCTAAATGCATTTCTCGGCGGCAAGATTCCCTGCTTCGATTTTGCAGGCGGTACGGTGGTTCACATCACTTCGGGAGTTAGCGCGCTTGTCTGCGCCCTGTATCTCGGCAAACGAGTTGGTTTTCCCCGTGAACCGATGAAGCCGCACAATCTGGTTCTCAGCCTGATCGGAGCCTGCCTCCTTTGGGTAGGTTGGTTCGGCTTCAACGCCGGGAGTGCCGTGAACGCATCGGGACTGGCCACCAGCGCCTTCGTCGCAACACATTTCGGAGCTGCGGCTGCCACCCTGGGCTGGATGTTTGGCGAGTGGGTGAAACACGGAAAGCCGAGCATGCTCGGTGGCATCTCGGGCGCTGTTGCCGGACTGGTTGCCATCACGCCAGCTTCCGGTTTCGTGAAGCCCTTTCCCGCTCTGCTGATCGGTTTTCTCGCCGGCATCGTTTGCTTCTTTATGGTCACTACCGTGAAGAGCAAATTCGGGTACGATGATACGCTTGATGCATTCGGTGTCCATGGCGCAGGGGGGACGCTCGGAGCTCTTCTTACTGGGGTTTTCGCTACCAACGCAATTAATGCCGGGCTTGGAAACGACTCCGCTGGGAAACCGGTTCCGCTTGGCTGGGTTGATGGACATGCTGGGCAGGTTCTCAATCAAGCTATCGGCTGCGCCATCGCCTGGGGGCTCGCGATCGTAGGGACACTTATTATCTTGAAAGTCGTCGACCTCCTGCTCGGCGTCCGTGTGTCAACGGACCAGGAAGTCGAAGGCCTCGACCTCAGCATGCATGGCGAAGAAGGCTATAACCTAGACGCGTAGCGCCTGTTGATTGGATTACGCGTACGGCTACCGATCAACGACGCGCAGTAGGAAGGATCGATCCAATGAAAAAAATTGAAGCCATTATCCAGCCTCACAAGCTAGACGAGGTGAAAGAAGCGCTTAAGAGCATCGGTGTTGACGGGATAACCATTTCGGAGATACGCGGTCATGGCCGTCAGAAAGGCCACAAAGAGGTCTATCGTGGAATGGAGTATGAAGTAGATCTGCTGCCAAAAATAAAGCTTGAGATCGTGGTTCCCGACCCCCGCCTGGACGAGGTCACACGCACTATTTCATCGAGTGCCCGAACCGGCAAAATCGGCGATGGCAAAATCTTCATCTACGATGTGCTTGAAGCCATTCGCATTCGCAATGACGATACGGGAGAGGCCGCCCTCTAATCGTGGCGGGATCGCAGGACCCTGCCGCTAGCGCGGAATTAATTCACGCATTTCAAACAGACCGTGATCCTCTGCTACTGTTCGATACTCGAACTAATCTCGCGGATTCCATTGTAACGGCGGCCGTCCGTAACCTGCTTCAGCCCAAGCTCCACAGTCATTTCACAGTCGCGGCAGTTGGCGGCTATGGCCGTCGTGAGCTGTTTCCGCACTCTGACATTGACCTCTTGCTGCTGTTTGAGAACGAGTCGGATCTGCCTGGGATTAAGGAGCCGCTCTCTGATTTTTTGCGCTCTTTATGGGATGCAGGACTTCGAGTTAGCCACTCGGTTCATACCGTGGCAGACTGTTGCCGGCTGCAAGAACAGAACATCGAGCTGCATATCAGCCTTTTAGATTCTCGTTATCTGTTTGGCAGTGATGAGTTGTTTGGCAGCTTCACACAACAACTGCCGGAGTTCTATCGGAGATATGGAGATCGGCTGATGAGGCGGTTCGTCGAGCTTGCGCGCCACCGCCATTCGAAGTTCAACAATACGGTCTATCACCTCGAACCCAACATCAAAGAAACTCCAGGCGGCATTCGTGATATTCACCTCTTGCGCTGGCTTTCTCAACTCGCTCCCTACTATCAAACTCTCCAAATTTTTCGTGATGAACTCGAGGATGCCCCGCGTTTTCTTTATACTCTGCGTTGTTTTCTTCACGTCCAAGCGGGGCGCGACAGCAATCTGTTGACGTTTGAATTGCAGGACGAAGCCGCTCGTTCGTTACCGGAACATCCAATCGCGCCCGCGGAGTGGATGAGACTGTACTTTCAGCATGCACGCCGGGTGTTTCAATCCAGCTTGCGAGCACTCGAATGCGCCGAGGCCCAAGATACCTCCCTCCTGCGGCATTTCCGCGATTGGCGGACACGGCTCTCGACCAGCGAATTCACGATTTCGCGCGAACGTATTCTCTTGCGCAATCCCGCGGGGACGCTGCGCTCTGCGGAATCTGTGCTGTCGCTCTTCACCTTCGTCGCCCGGCACGGTATCCAGCTCTCCTGGGATGCACAGCGCCGTATTCGGGCCGCGGTCGATACCCTCAAACTGTCGTTCGCCGAGCAGCCTCCCTCCGCCGACGCATGGCGCGAGCTGTTCTCTCAGCCCAATACAGCGCTCGCTCTCCGCGAGATGCAAGAAACAGGCCTGCTTGCTGCGGCAATTCCCGAGTGGCATAACATCGACAGCCTCGTCATCCCCGATTTTTACCATCGCTACACCGTCGATGAGCATACGCTCGTGGCAATTGAAGCGATCGACAGACTCGTGGTGAACCAGGCCGGAACGATGCTACGGTTCCACGAACTTTTCCTTGAAGAAGAAGAACATCCTTCCGAATTGCGCCTTTCGCTGCTGCTGCACGACCTTGGCAAGGGCACGCATCCCGGCGATCACATCGCAGGATCGTTAGAGGCTGCGCACACGGTCATGGGTCGGCTTGGTCTTCCGAGCCCAACACAAGATACAATTCTCTTCCTAATCGAGCATCATCTCGATCTATCGCTCATTATGAATGCGCGCGATCTCGATGATCCGGCTACTGCGCGATTTCTTACTTCGCGGGTCGGCACCGAAGAACGCTTACGCAGCCTCACTCTACTCACTTACGCCGACATCAGCGCTGTCAATCCAACTGCCATGACTCCCTGGCGCCTGGAGCAGCTGTGGCGCGTCTATTCAGTGGGCTTGGAGCAATTAAGCCGCGAGCTCGCGAGCGATCGCGTTCGCGGCCTCGGCGGCTTTGCTTCCGAAAAGCCCGTTTCTACCGAGCTCACGCGGTTTATTGAAGGTCTCCCGACGCGCTATCTACGCACCCACAATCGCGGCGAGATCGAGCATCATTTAGAACTTCACAAAAGCGCGGAGCGTAACGGCGTGGCTGTCGAAATCGATCACCGCGAGGGCGCATACCTGATGACCGTTTTGACCCGCGATCGCCCAGGACTGTTTGCCTCGCTTTGTGGCGCTCTCGCTAGCTTCGGCATGAACATCGTAAAAGCTGAGGCCTCTTCAAACGCGGCAGGTTCCGTGCTTGACCTGGTCCGCTTCACTGATCCCGTACGCACCCTTGAACTTAATCCTTCCGAAATAGAGCGCCTTCAGCACACGGTTGAACGCGTAGTCAAGGGAACAGTAGCCGTGGGCGATCTCCTGAAACGACGCCGTGCAGCGCCACGCCCCAGCCGTGGAGCTAGAATCCACCCCGTAGTACGCTTCGATAATCAAGCTTCCGATTCTTCAACCTTGATCGATTTCGTCGGCGAAGATCGTCCGGGATTGCTCTACGATCTCGCTTCCGCCCTGAGTCACGCCGGCTGCAATATCGAGGTGCTCATGATCGACACGCAAGCGCACAAGGCAATCGATGTCTTTTACGTGACACGGGATAGCGGAAAGCTCGATGAGACCGCTCAAGGTTCGTTGCAGCGCGATCTGATGCGCGCGGCGGCTCAGTAGATAACGGTTGCGGTTTTCGAACGCGGCTGTTCTAGGGAGCGCCTACTCACTTCGACACTGTGCAGACGAAGTTCGCCGTCTCGTCCGTGCTACCCGCGCCCTTGTAGCGTGCCGTCTGCGGATAGGGACAAAGCGGCCGTGTTCTCGCTGCTCCGCTCTTTGGATTTCTCTCTGCTTTATATTTCGTCGCGATGATTGTCTCGGGTGCAACGCCGCGCTCCACCCAGCGCTCCAGCGCGCTGACGATATCGCGGTCCGGATCGCGTCCAATCCCCAGCCGCTCTAATGAATTCGGAATGTCCGGCCCCGGCCCGCCGTCGCAATGTTGTACACCCGGCAACATGTAAAGGCGCAGAAAAGCATCGGCATCCTGCCGGCCCATCTTGGCCACAACGGACCTGTAATAATTTACGCTGTTCTGCGGCGAAATTGCCGCGTCGTCCCAGCCATGGTAGAGAATTAACTTCCCACCACGATCTCTGAAGTCCTTCAAATTCGCCTCCGTGGCATTTAAAATTGGGGCCATCTTGTTATCGGTTGGCTTGATATCACGGTCAAAGTTCAGCGTTCGAAAATCCCAGTTCGGATCGTTGAACATCATGTTTTGAAAGAATTGAGTTCCGAAGGAATATTGCAGGCTGGTTCGGGGCTGCGGGCCAGTAATCCAGAGTGCCCAACCTCCGCGCCCCGTCTCGGCTCCCGGGAAGTCACCGGGGTAGATCTGTTCACCGCGCGAATTCCGCGGACCCGCATAGATTTTTTTGAGCGCTGTTACCTGCGCCTGCGTTAAGCAAACGTCCGACTCCGGGCCGCTGCAAAGTAGGGTCGAAGGGTCAAATTTGCATTTAGTCGGGTCATCGATTACGCCGTCTTTCACGCCGTCGAGCGCATCACAAGCTGCTAGAGTTGCGGCTTCGATCGCCGGTAATTTAGAGCGAGCAATATAGCTTGCCGCATCAGTTAACGTCGCTTGAGAATTCCACACCGCCTCGGTGAGAAGATGTGTCCAGAAATTAGCCGGCGCCCCAGCGAGAATGCCGTCGTAATCGGCCGGGAAGCGCTGTGCTTCCATCAGCGCCTGCCGCCCTCCGTTTGAGCAACTGCCGAAATACGAGCGCCGCGGATTCCTCCCATAAAAGGTGCGGACGATTTCCTGTGCATCCTGCGTCATCAGATGAATTGCCCGATACCCAAAATCGGTAATCTTCTCCGGATGTCCCAGCGCCCATTTCGCATCCACCGCATTTCCCTGGTGTCCTGTATCCGTAGACGCAGTGGCGTACCCCAGTGAGAGCGCCGCCGCCATGCCGCCGTCGGCGTAATTGATGGATCCCGCGAAGCCGCCATTGCCGACACCCTGGAATTTCCCGTTCCATCCTGATTGCGGCAGCCAAACCTCGAAATTGATGTTTGAGTCTGCTGACGGCTTGATCACGCCGGCAACGCGGCAGAAGGCGGGCAGGGTTTTGAACAACTGCAGTCGTTCTGCCCCCGCGCCGGTTACCGTGAAAGCTCCAGCCTTTACGTCTTCGGCCAGTGTAATCGCCGTGTCTTTCAACGCGATTTGTGTCAGGCGTTCACAACTCGCCGTTCTCGCTGGCGTCGGGCACAACGCCGCCGCCACAAACAGGATCGCGATGAAATTAGCATTTCGCTTCATGTGTTCCCTGCATTTCGCGGCGATTCCGAGTTGCCGATCGAAAAAGCATATCACTGTCCCGAAGCTCTGTTGAAAGTACTGGTCCAGGAGAAGGAATAGCCGCAAATCGCACTATCAGTCGGGCACCCTGCCTCTATACCTCTGACCTTCAACTGCCGATCCAATAGAAGGGCCGTTTTCAGCACTATAAAAGCATGCATTTCGCGCCAGCTTAAAATTCCTTAACCCATTAAGGGTCTTTTGGTTGACGTGCTTAGAGGAACTACTTAGGATAGGAAGTAATCTTCTGTTCGTTGTGACCCGTGAAGGCGGGTTATTCGCTGTGTGCCGGGTCTTTGGTTGGACAATGCAAAATTTGGTTTTTTTATATGGAAGCTGCATGACGATGCTTCGTCCGCTCTATAGGCTTGCTCTGCCACTTGCCTTTCTGGCAACCGCCACTCTCGTGAGTGCACAACCGTCGCCCCAATCGGGCACGACAACTGCTTCCGCGAAGAAGCACCGGCGCAAGAAGCGCTCAAAGCGGGTAATCGCATCGCAGAGTCGAACCACGCTCACGTCGCGGAAAACGGGGCGCTCGGTTGCTCGCACGACCACCCAAGCCGGCGTGATCCATGCCGATTCCAGCACCCCATTGCGAGTGGCCGTTGCGCGTCGCCGTCGCAGGCATCGCGTTTTCCTGAATCCCTGGACGACACCCACATACGCGGATTCGACCGTCGAGGACAACATCGATGGTGAAGACTTGGTCGTTCGTAAGGCTGCTGTAGATGCGCTTGGTCCCTACAACGGAACCGTAGTGGTCGCTGATCCCCAGACCGGGCGCATATTGGCCATCGTCAATCAAAAGCTTGCCATGCAGGGTGCATTCCAGCCCTGCTCTACCGTCAAAGTGATCGTTTCCCTGGCCTCTCTCAGCGAAGGCATCGTAAACGCGGGAACCTCCGTGCGCCTTACGCGCCGCTCCTCGACGGACATGACTCAGGCACTGGCGCGCTCGAATAACCTGTACTTCGCCAAACTGGGCCAGCAGCTAGGCTTCGAACGAGTGCACAAGTACGGACAGCTTTTCGGACTCGGTGAAAAGGCGGGTCTCGGTATAGCTGGGGAAGAACCCGGGTATCTGGCGAGTGAACCGCCTCAAACTGGCGTAGGTATGATGACGAGTTTCGGAGATGGAATCCGTCTTACCCCTCTCGAGCTTGCCAGTATCGTCAGCACCGTCGCGAACGGTGGAACAATGTACTATCTGCAATACCCGAGGAGCCAGGACGAAGCACAACGTCTGGTCCCGCAGATCAAGCGCACATTAGACATCGCCAACCTGATCCCGCAAATCAAGCCTGGAATGATGGCCGCCGTTGAATACGGTACTGCGCGGCGAGCCAATTTCGATCCGAATGAACCCGTCTTCGGCAAGACCGGCACGTGCACCGATACTGCTCAACCGGGCGTTCATCTCGGCTGGTTCGGCTCTTTCAACGACGTCGGAAGAAACAAGCTCGTTGTCGTTGTTTTGCTTACTGGTGGCCGTGGTATCAGTGGACCTATTGCATCAGGTATTGCTGGAAACTTGTATCACAATCTCTCTCAGGAGCATTTCTTCGCGTCTGATATGTCAGCACCAGCAAAGAGCCTAGTCTTGCCGATGAGTCTGGTCTCGACGCAGAACTGCTGCCTACGCTAACCCGGCCCCTTTGCGGTCGACATGTCTCGGCCAGAGAGAATCACAGGGCTAAATCAGGCAAAGTAACCTGCGCAATAATCGCGGAATAGCCGGGCTTTTTACTCGCATGCCCGGTAAATGCCTGCACCCTTGGCCGGACCACTCCATCTATTTCGGTAGATGCAAAACGAGGCGGGGGAGCCCATCTCTTCGCCGGTCGTCGATTCATACAACGCGTGGCCGGTCTGTATTCACTTCTAAAGAGAGAATTTAAGCGAGCACGCGAACTTAAGAGACAATAGACAAAAGATGCGGCTACGGGAGCACATCCGAACCATTAAGCGGGAGGATCCCGCCGCCAAGAGCGGATTAGAGATCCTGCTCTGCTACCCGGGCCTGCACGCGCTGATGTTCCACAGGCTGGCGCACTGGTTCTACCGGCACAAGCGGTTCATCATTGCCAGGATCATTTCGCAGAAGGCGCGCTTCTTCACCGGCATTGAGATCCATCCCGGGGCAAAGATTGGGGAGCGCTTATTTATCGACCACGGCATGGGCGTTGTCATCGGCGAAACCGCGGAGGTAGGGGACGACGTTCTGCTGTATCAGGGTGTCACCCTGGGCGGCCCTGGCAATCCGCGAGGCAAACGGCACCCGACGCTCGGCAACCGAGTCGTGGTGGGTACCGGAGCGGCCATACTTGGGGATATCACTCTTGAAGATGACGTGAAGGTAGGTGCCGGCTCCGTGGTCGTCCATTCTGTCCCTGCCGGCTCAACTGTTGTGGGCATTCCCGGTCGCGTGGTCAAAGCGCCCGCTGAGGGGCTCGGCACGTTGGAGCATGGCCGCGTCGCCGCATCGGCCGAGGGAGACATCGGAGACATGGAACAGATGAGTGATCGTATTCGCGAGCTGGAAGCTTTGCTTCGCCTTTTACTAGACGACCGGGTCGGTCAAGGCCGCGGGTAAAACTGATCACCTCTTGAACCGATAGCGCAGGCTATTCTCCGCAAGCTGCCGCAATTCGCTTCGAGAGAAGCCAAAGATCTCACCAGCTAGCTTATACTCGCGCACCAAATCCGTGAAAAACAGCGCGGGATCATCCGTGCCCAAGATGATCGGAACTCCTGCGTCCCAAAGACGGCGCAAGGGATGGTGAATCAGACTCGCGACAGCGCCGGTGCATACATTACTCGATGGGCACACTTCGAGTGGAATATCGCGCCGTCGTAACTCCCCAAGCAAGTCCGGATCATCAATTGCACGAGTCCCATGCCCAATGCGCTCGGCGCCGATCTCGATAGCCTCCCAAACGCTTTTTGCTCCGCATACTTCTCCGGCGTGACACGTTAGGCGCAGGCCTGCGTCTTTTGCGTTCCGGTACAAGTCGCCAAACCAAGCTGCAGGCCCACGCTCTTCATCGCCACCGATACCAATTGCAACTACCCCGCCGCTGCGGTACTGTCTCGCGATGTCAAACACGCGGGCCGCTTGCTCAACACCGAACTGGCGAATGGCATCGAAAATCCAGGCAATCTCGATGTCGTGATTGCGGTCGGCTTCTTTGCTGACGGCCTCAAAAATAGCCGCTAGATTCTGCTGTTTCCATAGAATGACGCCTACTGATAGAGTGATCTCGGCGTAGCAAACATTCTGCGAGGCCAACTTCTCAAGAAGGCGGCGCGTCGCTAACCCGTAAGCCTCAGGCGAGTTCAGCTGCCGGGTGACCCAGACGTATGCTTTGAGAAACCCTGCAAAGTCGGTGTAATGGAAATTCGCGCGAATCTGGTCTAGAGACAGTGAAGGATCAAGTTCCTGAATGGTCTCTGGTCCTACAGAACCCTCTAGATGAACGTGCAGCTCAGCTTTGGGTAACGTCCGAATGAACTCGTCCAGGCTTGTCAATCCACGCTCCCCTGACATAATAAACGTGCGATGACCGAACAGGAGATAGAAGCAATAGTCGGCGGCTATCACGGGGACGCGTTCGGCGTACTCGGACCGCATGCCCTAAGCAGCACTGGGAAGACCACTCAGTGGGAGGTTCGGGCGTTTCTTCCCCAAGCGAAGCAGGCCGAACTTGCCATCGAGGGCAAGAGGATACCCATGGAGCGCGTCCATCTGGGTGGTTTGTTTGTCGCCCGCCTCGGGTTTCAACCGGTGAACTACAGGTTTAGAATTACCGATTACCAAGGCAATGCTTCCGAGTTGGACGATGCATACCGGTTTCAAAATCTCCTGTTGAGTGATCTTGACTTGCACCTTCATTCCGAAGGGACAAACTACGAAGGCTACTCATCGTTCGGCGCACATCTCATAACGCTTGACGGTGTGAAGGGCACCCGGTTTGCGGTCTGGGCACCGAACGCAATCGTAGTCAGCGTTGTGGGTAACTTCAATGATTGGGACTCCCGGCGCCATGCTATGCGGTTGCGAACAGGCGGTGTTTGGGAGATCTTCATTCCCGGCGTGGATGTAGTCGCTTCGTATAAATACGCGGTCAAATCGCGCTTCCGCGGTTATAGCCAAATGAAATCTGATCCGTATGGCTTCTGGATGGAAACGCCGCCGAAGTCAGCTTCGCTTGTCACCGATATCGACAGCTATGAATGGCAGGACCAGGACTGGCTCAATCAGCGGGCGAAAGCCGCACTGCTCGACAGTCCTGTGTCTATCTATGAAGTACATCTTGGTTCCTGGCTGAAAGGCGAGCATCATCAGCCCTTAAGCTATCGCCAGCTTGCGCAGAAACTCGTCGCCTACGTTCAGCGCATGGGCTATACGCATGTTGAACTGATGCCAATTGCGGAACATCCGTATGCGCCGTCATGGGGCTACCAGGTGGTCGGCTACTTCGCGCCGACATCGCGCTATGGTGCTCCTCAAGATTTCATGTACTTTGTGGATTGCTGTCATCAGGCGGGCATTGGCGTGATTGTTGATTGGGTTCCGGCGCACTTCCCGAAAGACGCGCATGGCTTGGCCTACTTCGATGGCACTCCGCTCTATGAGCATGAAGATCCGAGATTGGGCGAGCACAGAGAGTGGGGCACCTTAGTATTCAACTATGGCCGCAACGAAGTGCGATCGTTCCTCATGTCGAACGCGATGTTTTGGCTGAAGAAATATCACATCGACGGTTTGCGCGTGGATGCAGTCGCTTCGATACTCTATCTCGACTACTCGCGAAAACCCGGTGAATGGGTTCCCAACATGTTTGGAGGAAATGAAAACCTCGAAGCGATCGACTTCCTAAGGAAAACTAATGAACTGGTTCACCAGGTGCCAGGAGTGATCACGGTTGCGGAAGAGTCTACGGCGTTCCCTGGCGTATCGCGCCCCGTGTATTTGAACGGACTCGGCTTCACCATGAAGTGGAATATGGGCTGGATGCACGATATGCTCCTCTACTTCTCAAAAGACCCGATCTATCGCAAGTACCATCAGAACGATCTCACATTCAGCATGGTCTACGCGTTCACGGAAAATTTTGTCCTTCCGATCTCGCATGACGAGGTTGTGTACGGAAAGGGTGCGTTGTTGAGCAAGATGCCGGGCGACGAGTGGCAGCGCTTCGCGAACGCCCGTGCTTTTTTGAGCTATATGTATGCTCATCCCGGTAAGAAGCTGCTCTTCATGGGTTCCGAGATTGGCCAAACCTCCGAATGGAACTACGAGAGCCAAGTCGATTGGTGGCTGCTCGATTACGAGGTGCACCGGCGCTTTCAGGGCTTTTGTGCCGCTTTGAACGATCTCTATCGAAGCGAGCCCGCACTTTACGAGATTGACTTTCAACCCTCGGGTTTCGAATGGATCGATTTCCACGATTCTCAGAACTCAATGGTTTCGTTTGTGCGTCGCGCGAAACGGCGCGAAGACTATTTGGTTGTCGTTTGCAATTTCACTCCCACACCGCACCCCGATTACCGCATAGGCATGCCAGAAGCGGGATTGCACCGCGAGATCTTCAATTCAGATGCCGAGATCTACGGTGGCAGCAACATGGGAAACGGAGGTTACGTCGATGCCGATGCCACTCCGTCGCACGGAAGATCGGCTTCGGCCACCCTTGTGATTCCTCCGCTTGGAGTTGTCGTTCTTAAGCCAGCCAGACCGTTGCCGCCAGTACCACCAGCTTCGCCTGCCGGCCACGTCTAGTTCAGATATCCGCCGCTCCTTCCAGACTTCTCCACAGATACCAGCTCGCCGCCGAGCAATATGGATGCCACTTCTCTGCGAGCTTCGATAAATCCCCCGCTTTTGGTAGTTCTTCAAGCCCGTATGCTCTGCGAACAGCATTGCGGATGCCGAGATCCGCGAGCGGCATAACGTTAGGACGCTCAAGCGCGAACATCAAAAACATTTGCGCTGTCCAGACGCCAATGCCTCGCACTTGCGATAGCGTCGCGATCACCTCTTCATCCTGTAAGTCAACCAGTTTGCGGAACTTGATTTCACCGCGGTCAACTCTCGCGGCTAAGTCTCGTAATGATGCCGTTTTTTGTCTCGAGAGCCCGCAGGCACGTAATTGCTCGGGTGTGAGCTTCAGAAACGCCCGCGCGGTAAATCTTGCGCCCGCGGCTTTGCGCACCCGTCCAAATATGGTTGTCGCCGCCTTTCCGCTGAGCTGCTGAAACGCAATGGATCGCGCCAACGTCTCGAACGTTGGCTCCCGAACGCTGAATTGGCAGGGCCCCACCCGCTTTATGATCTTAGCCATGACGGGATCAACTTTCTCAAGATGGAGCATTGCCGATTGCATACGAGAGGTTTGGCCGCCTAGAGGATAATCATAACCAAGACGGTAACCGTCACCATAGAAATAATGAGTAGGTCTCTTGGATGTGTAACATGCATGGGCATTGCCCTCCTCCTGAGCGTTGGGGCATTGAGTTGGCGGATCCTTGCGGCCCAGCAGACAATGCAGCCTGCGCCCGGCCAACCGGACCAATCAACTGCGAGACAGGACTCGACCATTCGGGTCAGTGTCGATCTTGTGAACATACTGTTCACCGTTCGATCTAAGCATGGCGGTCAATTGATCCCGAATCTCACCAAAGACGATTTTAAAATTTACGAAGACGGCAAGCAGCAAACCATTCAACGCTTCTCGCGTGAGACCGATCTGCCGCTGACCCTGGGACTTCTCATCGATATCAGCGCCAGTCAAGAGAATTTGATCGACATCGAGCGGCAGGCTGCGTCGGCATTTTTCTCAAGCGTCATTCGCCCCAAAGACGAGGCGTTTCTGATTTCGTTTGGGAAGAGCACAGACCTCTTGCAGGACTACACCAACTCTCCTCGGCAGCTTACCGCAGCGTTGCAGGACCTAAGGGGCGATGGGCAGCCGCCGATGGTTGGCCGGGGGCCGATTCCGAACGTCAACACGGGTCCTATTCCCACCTCTGGCAGGCCTAAGGGTACGCTTCTCTTTGACGCCGTTTACCTGGCATCGAACGAGAAGCTCAAGAGCGAAGTCGGCCGGAAAGCTCTGGTGCTGATTACAGATGGCGACGATCAAGGAAGCTTCTACAACCGCAAGACTGCAATCGAAGCGGCGCAGCGTGCTGATGCAATGATCTACAGCATCTATTACGTCGACCGTTACTTTTATATGAGCGCAGGTATGGGAAACGGAGGGGAGGGAGATCTGCGCAAGATGTCCGAAGAGACTGGCGGGCATGTCTTCTCTGTCAGCTCCAAGCACCCCTTGAATGAAATCTTCAAAGAGATTCAGGACGAAATGCGCAATCAGTACTCGATAGGCTACGTCTCGACCAACCCGAAAAAAGACGGGACATTCCGCCGTATCGAAATGAAGACTAACCAGAACGACTATCGCGTTCAGGCACGCAACGGCTATTACGCTACGCCGAACGATGCGCGCTAATATGCTGCCGCGCTTTCAAATAATCGCTCACCGCTTCTCGCAGGGATGGCATGGGCGTGATGCCCGCCGCCTCGATCTTCATGTTCGATAAAGCAGAGTACTTCGGCCGCCGAGCAGCCGTTCTGTATTCTCTTTCGTCGGTCGGCTGAAGAGACGGCGATAAACCTGCCAATTCAAAAATTAATTTCGCATACGCATACCAGGAGATAGCCTCTCCGCCGCCCATGTGAAATAGGCCGCCAAGTCCCCGCTCTACAAGATCAGCTGTCCGCGAGGCCATGGCGGGCGCGTAAGTCGGCGAAGCGACATGATCTTGAACCACCCGGATCGGGTTATTACTGTTCGCCAGCCGCAACATTAGCTCGACGAAGTTGCCCCGGGGAGTGAACATGCCACCCGGACCGAACACGCCAGATGTTCGAATAATGAGCGGCTGGCTGAGGTAAGCCTGCGCGTAGAGCTCTCCGGAGAGTTTCGATACGGCATAGGCGCCCAACGGATGGGGAGCATCCGTTTCGACATAGGGGCTGCCTTTGGTCCCGTCGAAGACGTAATCAGTTGAGTAGTGGACTAAACGTGCATCGGTCTGTCGGCATGCCATGGCGATGTTTCGGACTGCAAGAGCATTCGCCTGGTAGGCTGCGAGCGGCTCGTTTTCGGCGATATCGACCTGATTATACGCGGCGGCGTTAATGACCAGTTGTGGGTCGGCCTGGGCGATTGCCTCTTCTACCCGATGACTGTTCGTGATGTCAACCGATTGGCGATCAAAGCGTTTCACGACCCAGTGCCGACGCTCGAATTCACAGCACAACTCTACGCCGAGTTGGCCGCCACCTCCAAAGATGATGACAGTCCGCTGCACTCCCCTGCAGCATAGCGAATAGGCCGATTGTGGCTGGGACGAGCGTATCGGTTTTGGCGATTACTTAGTGACTGGCGTTAAGGTGGCCCTTTGTTGCGGCACCCCTTCGGAAAGCAAGTGGGATCGAAGAGCCATCAGACTCTGCAATCCGCTTAGAATCTGCTCTATTTTGATTTCGATGTCACAGGTTCTGTTTCCGCTGCCCGTACAGGCCACTACTTCCCCGAGAAAAAGAGCGTCATTGAACTCTACACTTACGGCGCTCGAGACGGGAACGGGCTCGCTCGCCTGTAGGACCAGTCGCTTGCCTTCCGAGCCTTGGAATGAGCAAGGTACGGTCCGTCTCTTACCGTCGGCGTCGGGGGAGGCGATCTGGATCACAGCTGAAGGCGCATCATTGGCGTAAAACGTGTTCACAGGTTACTAATCGGCTGGCTAGCCGGAAAACATGAGGCCGCAAATCGTCAAAAATGCGAGTCAATCAAGAGCCACAAAGATGCGCCGACCGCGACAGGCAGGAACAGTTCCAGCCAGGTTCGGATAGAAGGTAAGCGCCGGCGCGTCGGTTTAGGTGCTTCATGGACCTGCCCCGATCTGATCCCCGCCAAAAGAGACCATACTTCGCTTGGCTGACCCTGCAGGGCCCGAACCAACTCTTCCCGTCCGCGCTTGTCGGCTATCAAGATCGTTGCCGAGTTCATTCCCGTTGTAGAAAACCGCAGCTTTCGACGAAGCGGCGGCGGCACTTCCGCCATCGACCGATAAACGCGGGTACCGGTACCCGTTGCAATGAAGATTGTCGAGGTTCGTGCGATGAGGCCAGTCATAAGCTAGATGAATTCAAGATCCAGCAGTGCGGACACGCTGGTTAGGGGTAACTAACGTTTCAGTGCCGGCGTTCTCGATGGTGACTTTGATGAACCCGAGCGCCGCCTTGGAGAGAGCCTTGTCTCGCCTGTAAATCAAGCCGACCCGACGGATCATCGGCTCCGGGCCGAGCGAAACCGCCTCGAGTTTCTTGGCCGCTACTTCCTCCTGGCAGTGAGAAGCCGCTAGGAAAGATAATCCAAGATTGGCCATAACAAAGCGTTTAATCATCTCTGTTGAATCAAGTTCCATCGAAATGGCCAACTCCTCCTGCACAACATCGAGCCAGTCGTTCAATCGAGCTCTAGTCGTTCCTGTCTTAGGAAGCAATAGCTGCTCGCCGATAAGCTGACGCGCTGCCACTGTCTCGTATGACGCGAATTTATGGCCTGCCGGAACAAGCAATTTAATCTCGTCGGAGTGAATTTTGACTGCTTCGAGCTTCTTTTCGTGCACGGGCAGCTGGGTGATGCCGAAATCGGCCAAATTGTCGAGCACAGCTTGCACAACACGGCTGCCATACGAGCGGTCCACCAGAATCTCTACATTTGGAAATTGTTTCTTGAATTCTGCGAACACGCGCGGCAGAACATAGATGCACGTGGCCTCATTTGCCGCGATCAGCAACTCGCCACGTGGAACCTTCTCCAGCTCATTGATTGCGTCCTGGGCGCGGCGTCGCAAAGCGAGAATTTGTTCCGCGTAGTCGGCCAAAATTCGTCCAGCGACGGTCAACGAGATTTTGGTGCCCAAGCGCTCAAACAAGCTTGTATTGAGCTCTTGTTCCAGCTGCCGTACCTGGGCGCTGATAGCAGGCTGCGTGCGATAGCAGGTCTGGGCAGCCTTCGAGAAGCTCTTGAGACGGACAATCTCAAGAAATGTATGGAGCTGGTCGAGATCCATTAACTCCACTGCTAGTCTACCTTCTTTAGGATCTTGGCGCCGGGCGGCAACTCAAAGGTCTTCGGAGGTAGCGATTGGTTTACTTCCACTTTCTCGGAAAATATTTGGTACGTTTTATAGCCGTTGCGTGACCGCTCAATTGTGTACGGCCACATGATCCCACCGCCCACATCACGGTATTTGTCGAACTCAGTGACTTCATCGTTGTGGTAGCGGGTCTCCGGATCGATCCAGCTAAATGCCTCGTGCACCGGCAATACAGTATTGTGATCGAAGTATACGCGAACGGTACGATTCTGCGCATCCGTGATATCAACGATCTCGACATGCTTGCTCTGGTACACATCAGTGCCGATGTAATCGAACTGCAGCCCTGGCTCTTTGTAACGCACGCGAAGTATATACAAGATATCGTTTTCGGTGGTTCGAAGATAGCGCTGCCACTTCTCATCGGATATCGGGCGTGCACCGCGGAACGTGATATCCCATGCCTGATCGCTTAGGAAGAGCACCGAATAGTCTTGCTTCTTACCAAACACTTGGCGTTGGCGTATGGCAAGTTCTTTGGGCGGCTTCTCGCTTAAGTACTCGGTGTAGATCTTCGCGATGCCTAGGCCGCTGAGCTGTTCACGGAAGAAAGAGTAGACCCGGCCACTCTCCATACTATTTTGCATGTGGAGGAACCGGTCTCCTCCCAGGGCCGCGATGGCCTGGTCGCAGAACTGTTTGCCCTTATTTGTGCCGGTCTGAGCACTGAGCATTGCAGCGCCGAAGAGAGCAACTGCTACGGGCTTGACAAGTTTTACCAAGTGCATTCAGCCAAGCTCTCAAGAATCAGGCACAGGTAGGTTGCAGCCAAGAGTTTTCCGGATCGACCGACGCATCGCCAGATGAATGGATGGAGCCGATGCGGTCTCGAAGCAGCCCGCCTGCGCGACCATTTAACGCCGCCTGAATCTCGGCAATTACTGCGAGCGCAACCTGCTCCGGACCGTCCGCGCCAATGTCTAATCCCATGGGGCTGTGGAGAGTAGGCCCAAGCAGCGAAGCGTCGAGCCCCGCATCCGAGAGAAGTTGCACGGTGCGCTTGCGGGGTCCTAACACACCTAGGTAGCTCAGACGGGTGCCAGCGAGTTCGTGAAGTATTTCGAGATCCTGACTGTAGCTGTGACTCATCAGAACAGCGGCGGTCCATTTGTCGATTTCTGCAATGGGGTCGATTTCTGGAATGGCAACCGCCTTCCCTGCCAGGCGCACAACAACTGCGTCGGCACGCGGGAATTTCTCGCGGCGTGCGTAATGCGCACGGCCATCAAAGACCCAAACCTCCCAGCCGAGATATTTGGCGAGCTCAGTCACTGGAACAGCATCGTCTCCCGCTCCGAATACAAGCAGACGTACCCCGGGTGACACCATCTCGATAAAAGCTTCAACCTCGTTATTTACCCACACCATTCGAGAAGCACTTTCGGAGAGCCCAATCTTACTCTCCCGCTCCAGAGCACCTTCCAGCCCTGCATCACCAATGTTGTGACTGACCGTGCCCAGCGTGTCGATGACGAGTCTTTGCCCAGTAAGTGGGGGAGGATGGATCAGGTGCGCGATGACGGCGAAACGGCGTTCTGAGCGTGCGTCACGAATAACATTCAGGACCGTGGGCTCGCCGGGAGTCAATCGCTCAAGCAGAACATGAATCACGCCGCTGCATCCCAGGCCAAATCCCGATCCAATCTCGCCATCAGGGGTTGTATCATACCTCCTGATTACAGGACCGCGTTCAGTCAGCCAATATGCTTTCTTTACCAGGTCGTCTTCCAGGCAGCCGCCACTGATAGATCCTGCACGCCGGCCATCGAACGCAAGCAGCAGCCGAGCTCCGGGCAGCCGGTACGAAGAGCCGTGCGTCTTCACGACGGTTGCAAGCACTGCAGATTCGCCGGACTGTTCGGCCTCTTTCCAAAGCCGCAAGATCTGGTCCAGTTCTTTCATGCCCAGGAACGCTTCTTTAAGGGTAAACCGGAGGTGGGCAGGACATTCAGCTTGTGACCGGCTCGGGACTTAATAATGATGCGGAGTCAACATCCAAAAAGATCGTCGTATTCGGGTGCACTCGCAAAGCAGATGCCGGAGCCATGGGTGACATCGGCCCCTCTAAACACGCTTTCACTGCCGGAGCTTTGCGGCGGTCGGGAACTATGCACAGAATTTCTTTCGCTTTCAGAAGTTGTGGAATCGAGATGCTTATGGCTTGGGTCGGCACCTCCTCTACTGATGCGAACCAACCTTCCCCAACCTGCTGCTTACGGCAGGCTTCGTCGAGCTCAACCACCAGGTAAGCCTCTCGAGCCTCGAAATCAGCTGGCGGGTCGTTGAACGCCAAATGTCCGTTCTCACCGATACCTGCAAATGCAAGATCAAGGGGCGCAGTATTGATTTCAAGACCCATTTCCGCGGCGACCTGATGCGGATCACGGGTACCATCGAGCAGGTGATAGTGCTCAATCCTGGTTCGATCGATGATGCGTTCCTTGATATATCGCGCAAAGCTCGCTGGATGATCGGGACCAATGCCTACATATTCATCCAAGTGGAACAGTTCAACACGTCGCCAATCGGTTGACGTATTTGAGGTGAGGCGTTCTAAAAACTCGATCTGTGAGGCGCCGGTTGCCGCAAGCAGCCGGACCGTGTCTTGCTGTTTGAGCAGGCGCTGCAACGAGTCGGCGGCGTGATCGGCAGCCGCACTCGCCGTTTCATCTTTCGTCTGAAAAATTCGAACCATTTCCTCTGAAACGCAGCTTAGCGTAGTCCCTTCCGGTACACTGCTGGCATGCGCCCTCATCGGGCAGTTGTAATGGTAATTTTGCTGCTTTCCGGCTCTGCCTTGTTTCTCACCGAGGCGGCGAAGGAATTGAAGCAGCTCCAAAGAACCGTGCCCGGTTTGAAGCAGCCGGTGGAGATTCTACGTGACCGCTGGGGCGTACCGCACATTTACGCGCAGAATTCAGACGATCTTTTCTTAGCGCAAGGCTACATTACAGCCACTGATCGCCTGTTCCAACTCGATATTTGGAGGCGCATCGGAATGGGCAAGCTATCCGAAGTACTTGGGCCGAACTTCATCGCGCGGGATCGTATTGCCCGCTTGGTGAGATACCGCGGCAATTGGGATGAAGAATGGAGCAGCTATTCGCCCGACGCGAAACAGATCGCCGTAGCGTTTACAAACGGCATCAATGCATACATTAAGTCTCTAAACGGGGAGCGAACTGAGGAATTTCGCCTGGCTGGGTTCGATCCTGGCCTGTGGACGCCCGAAGACGTCGCATCCCGCATTGCAGGTCTTCAAATGACCGGTAACATGCTTCAGGAAGTGAATCGTGCACTGCAAGTGTCGAGACTCGGATTGGCAACGGTCGAACTTCTCTCGCCCCCCGATCCGCCCACCGCGTTTGTCGTGCCGCATGGCCTCAATCTGGCGGACATCACTTCGGCGATTCTGCAGGACTATATCGCAGCAATTGGTCCAATCCGTTTTCCGGGTCAGCAAGGTAGCAATAACTGGGTGATCGATGGCACAATGTCTCGGACCGGCAAACCCCTTCTCGCGAACGATCCTCACCGGGCGATTCGGCTTCCCTCGCTACGGAAGAGTGTGCACCTCGTTGCGCCCGGATGGAACGTTATCGGCGCTGGCGAGCCGGCATTACCCGGTATTGCGCTGGGACATAACGAAGACGTGGCATTCGGGTTCACCATTGTTGGCATTGATCAACAGGACCTATTTGTCGAAAAGATTAATCCTGAGAACGCGACGGAATACCTCTATCGCGGCGCGTGGCAAAAGTTCACAATCGAGCGCGAAAGCGTTCCAGTAAGAGGCGCTGGCGAGGACACCGCCGGCTCACAAGCGCCTGGGCCAGAAACCATCGAATTGAAATACACTGTCCATGGGCCCGTTATCCATGAAGACCCGACGCGCCATCGGGCGTATACGTTGAAGTGGGTGGGCGAGATGCCAGGCACGGCAGGTTATCTGCCCGCCCTTGCCTTGGCACGGGCTAAGAATTGGCAGGACTTTCAAACGGCTGCAGCACGCTATAAAGTGCCATCGGAAAACCTGGTGTATGCCGATCGTCGCGGAAACATTGGTTGGATTGCCTGCGGCCTGGCGCCTATCAGGAGGGGATGGGAAGGACTCTTCCCAGCTCCCGGCGACACTGGCGAGTACGATTGGTCCGGCTATTTGCCCGCGAGTGACCATCCTTCTGACTTCAATCCGCCCCAGCACTTTATCGCGACTGCGAATAACAACATCTTGCCTCGTGGTTACTCCCACGAATTGGGCTTTTACTGGGCATCGCCCGAGCGCTACGAGCGAATTGGTCAACTGCTAAGCGGCGCTGCTAAGTTCGACGTCGATGACTTTGAGCGAATGCAGCAAGACACTATTTCCCTAGTCGCGCGCGATTTTATCGATCTGGTCAGAAATTGGAATCCTCCCGAGCAGAGCCGGGCCGCTCACATCAGAACTCAGTTTCTCGACTGGGACGGCAATATCGGGGTCGATTCGAAACTCGCTCTCATTTACGAAGTCTGGAAGACTAAGCTGAGCTCGAAGCTCACAGCGAAGTTGTTGCCGGTTCCGCGCACGAATCCACGCGCGGTTTTGGCCGGGCTGAAAGCGAATCCGCATGCCAACGAGCTGCTATCGATCTCGCTCGACGATGCTCTGGCGGATATCGAAAAACGGCTGGGTCCCGATGAATCGCATTGGACATGGGGAAAGTTGCATGAGGCGTATTTCCGGCATCCACTGAACGTAGTGCCGCCTGCTGATACAGCCGCGGAAACATCGGTTGGATTAGACAGCGCCGCGGCGCAGCGGGAGCGGTTGCTTGACAGCTTCGATTTACCTCCTGTTCCCCGGCCTGGTGATGCGAATACGGTGAATGCAGCCGGCGGAGGTGGTAATTATGGGGCCGCGTATGGCGCTTCCTATCGCGAGATCATCGACGTGAACGATTGGGACCGTTCCGTGATGACCAACGTTCCCGGCGAGTCTGGTGTTCCCGGCGATAAACATTACGGTGATCTTCTGGCACCGTGGGCGAGGGGCGAGTATCATCCCATGCCGTTTTCACGCAAAGCTGTGGAGGCCGCAACGGAAGAGCGAATCTTGCTGGTTCCTGGGAAATGAAGGTTCGGAACCACCTCGCCGCCCTGGTTATCGCGACGGCATTCTTGCATTCCGTCGCGTTCTGTCAGGTGCCATCGCCTTCCATGCCCGCGCGCGCGAAAGCTTCCGCATACGTCGGTTCTGCCGCTTGCAAAACCTGTCACCCGGAGATCTATGAGCGCTGGAAGAAAACCAGAATGGCGAACGTGGTCCGCGATCCAAAAGAGCATCCGGATGCCATCCTGCCCGACCTGTCGCGGCCAAATCCGCTCGTGAAGTTCACGAAAGACGACATTGCATTCGTGTACGGAAGCAAATGGAAGCAGCGCTACTTCACGAAGGTGGGCAATGACTACTTCGTTTTTCCTGCCCAGTGGGACATCACGAATCAGGTTTGGCGTCCCTACTTCGTCAAGAATGGAACAGACTGGTGGGCGCCGCTCTATCCTCCGGACAACATGAAGCGGCCCACCGGCCCGCTGTGTGACGGTTGCCATTCAGTCAACTTCAACGTAAAGACCAAAGCTGTCACGGAGTGGAACGTGGGCTGTGAACGCTGCCACGGGCCCGGTAGCAACCATTCGGCACATCCTTCCCGGGCGAACATTCTGAACCCTGCGCGGCTGGATTCCGTTCAGGCGAATGATATCTGTATCCAATGCCATTCGCAGGGGCGCCCGCTAACGAATCCAGTCGAGGGTCAATACTACGATTGGCCGGTCGGCTTTCATGCCGGTCTCAAGCTGCAGAATTTCTGGCAACTCGAAGAGCACAAGCTGGGAGAGACGACATTTACTGACTACCCCGATGGTACGGCCCACAAGAACCGCATGCAAGGGAATGACTTTGTTCAGAGCGTTATGTATACCCGGGGAGTTAAGTGCTCGAGTTGCCACGACGTGCACGGGACCGGCAACGATGCCCTCTTGCTGAAGCCGGCCAGCGAGATGTGCCTGGAATGCCACGGGCCGCGATCACCCAACGGGCCACACACGATGACGGTGGAAGAGCATACGCATCACAGGTCCCTAAGCGCAGGCAATGAATGTATTGCCTGCCACATGCCGAAAATTGAGCAGACCATCGCAGATGTGAACGTCCGTAGTCACACTTTTCGGTTTATTACGCCCGCGATGACCGACACCTACAAGATTCCCAATCCCTGCACCGGCTGTCACAAAGACAAAAGTACGACCTGGGCAACCGCTCAACTTAAGACTTGGGCGAACATCTCCCCCTGGAGAATGGCACAGTGATGCGCCTCTTCCGCTACCGTGCCGCCCCCGAACACAGCTGTCCGGAATCGAAGCAGCAACTATGCCCGGTTGCGTCCAGACTGCTGCTCGGTATACCTTTGCGATAGGTGCCGGGCGGCTGATGTCGTCCCAGCTTTATGGAGTAGGCAATTGGGATCCTGTCACACTCGGTCTCGTTGTGCGTTGGTGCGTTCACCGCGGCTGTCATTCCTGTCGCGTGAGCCGCATCCATTGACCCGCTGAAAGCACTGCGAACGGAGTGATGATGCGCGGCATCGCGTCTACATGTAGACCAACTGGTTCGACCCATAAACGACAGAGCTGTCGCCCCTAGGGCTATTGTTCAGCGGGTGGCAGCGCGTACTCTCCGGGCAGGCTCAGTTGTAGCAGAGTCCGCGTCCCGTCCCTCGAGGTGATCTCCAGTGCCGCTCCTGATGGCGGCGCCGGTAATCGCGCCAGGATGCCTGTCACGTTTTGAACGCCATGTGTGAGATGATCTCCTGGCGTCGATCCAAAATCGATCCAGACTGCGTGTTCGCCGTCTTTAATGTCACTCGAGATACCCTCGAAGGGCCGATCCTCCAAAACGTAGTGTTCCGAGTCCGTACCGAGCACCTCCAGCCGGGCGTGTCCCCCGCGATTCTCGCGCGTGAACTCCGCTAAAAAGGGGATCCATTGATCTTCCGCAACCTTCTGCGTACCTGCCTGGGAAGGCTCAGCCCTCTGTTCGACAGCTTGCTTGCCATAATGCCTCGTTTCTCTTGGTAATGACTCCTGCCGATCAAATCCGTTTCGCGGTCGGCCAGCTCACCCTGCGTTTGCTGACTTCGCATAAAGGTTGACGCCCACCATCTTGGCCGTCCTTTCGAAGAGTTCCTCGTCAGACAACAATCCAGAACCGATCCATTCTTCATCGGTCAATTGCTGCCGCATCTTCAACAGAAGTTCGGCGTCTTTGCCAACTGTGTAACGGAGCTTTGGCGAGTTGCTTTCAAGCGCCTCTTGTACGACAGCCGCAACTGCTTCCGGCTGGGTGGGCTGAGAGAGCTGCGCTTCGAAAAACTTCAGCATGCGGCGGAGGGGCGTGGCATAAGGATTTCCGTCCAAGTTCGGGGGCTGACCTTTGGAAAAGATGGGCGTCGCAATGACCCCGGGTTCAATAATTGCCACCCTGATTCCGTACGGCAATGTTTCCAGCGCTACTATTTCGCTTGCCGCTTCAAGCGCAAATTTTGAGGCGGAGTAATGGCCAGATCCCCCCGAGGCCAAGCGGCCCGCTAGAGAGGTGATGTTCACAATAGCGCCGCTGCGCCGCTCGCGCATTTTGGGCAGCACCGCGCGGATCATTCGGATTGCGCCGAAGTAATCTGTTTCAAACATCTGCTTGGCCGCTTCTATTGGTACCAATTCGATCGGCCCGCCACCGCCGATTCCGGCGTTGTTCACGAGTACGTCGATATTGCCAGCTTTCCTCCTTGCTTCTTCTACGGCGTTCGTCACCGATGCGTCATCGTCTACATCTAGCCGAACCATTTGAATTGGAAGTCCAGAATCAATCGCGGATTGTAACTGTTCTGCCTTTTCCGGACTGCGTACCCCTGCAGAGACGTGATAATTCGCTCGCGCAAGATGGATTGCCGTGGCAAAACCGATTCCCGTACTGCTTCCCGTAATCAGAACGTGCTTCATATGTTTCTCCTTTACGCTGCCTGTCAAGTGTACTCTGGTCCTTGAGATTGACCCTACTAGAACTGTGCGTGCCGAGCCTCGGCGCGTCGTTTCGGAGTTACTATTGACGGCATGATAGCCTTGCGAAGTTCGATTGTCGCCGCCGTTGTTGTATCCTCACTGAACATGGCTGCGAATACGATGGCTGCGGATGCCAAAGATCAAACGCCCCAGGCGGAGATTACCAACGGCGTGCTTCGCGTGAAGCTTTATCTGCCCGATCCGGAAAAGGGCTACTATCGCGGAACCAGATTCGACTGGTCGGGAGTGATTAACAGCCTGGAGTATGAGGGGCACCAGTACTACGGCCCGTGGTTTACGAAGACGGACCCTAAGGTGATCGACTTCATTTTCGATGGCGCAGATATCGTGGCAGGCCCATGCAGCGCAATCATGGGTCCGGTGGAAGAGTTCTCTTCTAACGAGAAAGCTTTGGGATACGACGACGCAAAGCCAGGCGGGACATTCATCAAAATCGGTGTTGGCGTGCTTCGCAAGCCTGATGACAGCGATTACACTCCGTACCGTCTGTATGACATTGTCGATTCCGGCAAATGGAAGGTCCGGACGGAACACGATTCCATCGAATTCACTCAGGAATTGGCAGATCCCACTTCCGGCTATGCCTATGCATATACAAAGGTAGTCCGGCTTGTGAAGGATAAGCCGGAAATGGTGCTACAGCACAGCTTCAAAAATACGGGTCGCCGGCCCATCGATACGAGCGTTTACGATCATAATTTTCTGGTTCTTGACAAACAGCCGATCGGTCCAGATTTTACGATCACGGTGCCCTTTGAGATTAAGACAGAACGCCCGCCTCAAAAGGAGCTGGCTGAAGTGCGCGGGAATCGCCTTGTTTATCTGAAAGCGCTCCAAGGCAAAGACACAGTCGCCGCCTCCTTCTCCGGGTTTGGCAACACGACGGCGGATTACGGCATCACGATCGAGAACAGCAAAGTCGGAGCGGGTATGAAGATCACAGGTGATCGGCCACTATCTCAAGAGAGCCTTTGGTCCATCCGTTCGGTTCTCGCGATGGAGCCCTTCATCCATATGATCGTGGAACCCGGTAAGCAATTTACGTGGAGCTACACGTATTCCTATTACTCACTTACGCACTAGAGCAAACTAGAATCGCTCGTTTAATAAAAGCGGTACACTGCGCCCCCGCTGTCAACGCCCCACACGACTGACTGCGAGCCGACACTAATTTTGTTTCAGGAGCCCCGGAATGCCATCCCATGATGTCGACGCCGCCGGGTTGTGTGATAAATCAAACCGCCTCCGTTCACGCCCCATACGCTACCGTCAAATCCTACCGACAGTTGTGTCAACGCTCCAGGGACATTCTGCCAGTTCTGAGCTTGTGCATCGAACGCGTAAATAGAATTTCCAGCGTTGATGCCCCAAATGGAATCGGCCGCACCCACGGAGATACTGCTGGTCAGATTGCCCGGCGTGTTGATCCAAGTTTGGCTAGGGCTGTCGAAGCGGTAAATCGACCCCCCGATATCGACGCCCCACGCCGTTCCATCCGCCCCGACCGATAGATGAACAAGCTCGCCCGGAATTCGCGTGAACCCCTGAGCTTGGGAATCGTACCGATAGACCGCCTGTCCGGAAGTGACTCCCCACATGTCACCATTCGCGCCCACTGCCGCTTCAGTGAGGAAGCCAGGTACCTGCAGGAAAGCCTGACTCGATGGATCAAAGTGGAAGATCGTCTGATTCGTGCTGAGTGCCCAGACATCCTGTGCGAAACCGACGGCAACTTCCGAGAAAGCGTTGCTTGGGTTAAATGCCGCCCAGGTCTGTGTAGCCAGGTTGTAGCCATACAGCTTGCCAGTCGGGCCAGTTCCCCAAGCGTTGCCATCAATCCCGGCAGCAATCTGCGTAACCATCGCGCCCGGAATGGGATGGAAGATTTGCGTCGACGTTAACGGCTGATTGAACGAGTAGATTGCATTTGATGCATTTAAGCCCCAGACCGAACCGTTCCCTCCGGCAGCGATTTGCGTAAGCGTTCCTGGGACATTCACCCAGCTCTGGCTCAGCGTATCGAAACGATAAATCAGATTACCGGCATTGATGCCCCACACGTTCCCGCCCGATCCCACTGCAATGTGAGTCAGGCCTCCGGAGATGGGTTCAAACTGCTGCATCAGAGAGTTGAAGCGATAAATGCTTTGCCCGCTCAATCCCCAAACCACGCCATCACTGCCGGCCGCGATCTCAGTCAAACTGCCAGGGACCGGCAGGAACGCCTGCAAACCGGGATTGAAACGATAAATCAGCCCAGCGCTATTGATGCCCCAGACAGCCCCATTGAAGCCGACGGCGATCTGCTTCAGAGTGCCGGGAATTTGAACCCAATTCTGACCAGACGGGCTCCAGTGATAGATCAGGTTCGCAGAGTTCAGGCCCCAAACGTCGCCATCCGAGCCGACACTGATCTGCGCAAGAGTTCCGCTCACCGGCGTCCAGTTCTGGCGGTTTGCGTCCCACCTGTAAATGAGGCCGGCAGGATTGAGACCCCAAACCGAGCCATTACCGCCAACTGCAATTTGCGTGAGAAAGCCAGGTACTTGAACCCAGCCCTGGCTCGCGGGATTGTATTGATAGATTAAGCCCGCTGCATTGATGCCCCACACTGTACCGTCCCCGCCTACAGAAACCTGCTGCAAGCTGCCGGGCACGAGTGTGAATGTGGGTGCCAGCAAACCAAAAGCGGCAACGCTGTCGGTTGTGCCGACAAACACCTTACCGTTAGCAATGGTTGGGGTGATGTACTTATTTCCTGGCCCAAACTGATCGCGTCCCGGCGCTTGATTGCTGTTGTACAACTCCAATCCGAGATTATTTGCATCGTAGGCGTGCAGAACCGCTGGGTTACTGTTCTCAACGGCCCAAAGGATTGCGTTCGCTGTTCCGTTCGCCGAAATACTTGGGGTTGCGCCTGGATAGGGAAACGCAGTTGCCGTTGTAGAAACGGGCAAAGAGGACAACCGCGCCGACGTTACTTGGAACGCGCGAATGACATCGCCCACCGCCCCGAAATATACCCGGTCATTGAAATACGCTGGATTGCTCCAGATGCCTCCAGGTAGTGCCCCAGTTAATTCTTGATAAATCGTGGCATTCGCCTGCGGGTCAAATTTGCCCATATTGTCGCGATCGAGCACCCACAAGTTACTGTCTTTGCCCGCGCCGACCGCCAGATGACGAACTGCCCCAGCCGCATCGAGCATATCGGGAAGCAGCATGATTCCTCCCGACCCGAGATCGACATCTCGATTTGATTCTGAGGCGGTATTATCCATTGTCCAGTAGTCAGTCGCCACCAGGCTGCCATTTTGGGGCGTTACTTTAACAAACGCATTGCCGTAATCACCGCGCGCAGGGAAGCCCTGTGCGTTCGTAGTAGTATCGAAGGTTCCGTTACCGAGTGAAACGAAGATATTGCCCTGGGCATCTGCTGCTGGCGCGCCACCACTATTCCACAGCGCAGCAGCGTTCCCATTCGGCGCGAAATTAAGAACGCTCGTCTGCCGCAATGTCGTGCTGCTATAGCCGATGATCCAGCCCGTGTACGGCCTGATGTCGCAGTGTGAACCCCAACTCGTGTAGACAACACCGTTCAATAGAAGAAGCCCCGGCCGGCTTTTATACTGCTTTGGATCGAAGATTACTTGACCGTTACTGCTGTTATCGCCGGTTCCCGGGTAACTGGCTTGGATCGCAACCGGCCCTCCAAACTCCTCCCCACCTGTGGTGATGTCCAAAGCATGTAAGCGCTGAAAGTAATTTCCCGATGAATCCTTGCTCATTGCGACCAGATAGATCGTGCCGTGAGGACCGGCCGTGGGATCAATCACAGGCGTCGCGGTGATCCCAATTTCCGGCGTGACCTGACCACAGCCGCGGTTATCAGACGGCGTTTCGCCAGATTGCAACAAAGAGACGTGCCAGTAGACGGTGCCCTTCGCCGCATCGAAGGCATAGACGCTGTCGTGCTCTGTAGCGGCGAAAACAACGTTGGGGTTGCCGTGCCCTGGAATTGGCACCGCCGAGACCATGAGTAGCTGCGCGTCCACCTTTCCGTCCACCGGGACTGTAAAGAGCTTCCCAAATGTCGAGGACTTTACATTTTGCGGCGTCAGAATCGTCTCGGACAAATTCTGGCCCGTGCGCGCCAGATCGTTGTGATACGTCAGAACGTTCGTTTGCCCGAGCGCGACAAACCGATACGTTCCGAGCAACAGAATGCCGACAGATAGCTGTAGCCGCTTTAGGCCCAACTGAAGCCACTCTTGGCCAGTGGTAACGAGCGAATGCGCGTGCCGGTCGCGGCAAAGATCGCGTTGCAAACCGCCGGTATGACGGGCGGCAGTGCCGGCTCGCCCAGCCCGGTGGGCGGGTTATCACTCTTCAAAAAACCCACCTCAATCTGCGGCGCCTGCCTCAAGCGCAGTAACATGTGCTGATTGTAGTTGGTTTGAACAACCCGGCCACGTTCGAGAGTGATTTCCTGATTCATCAGCTCGCTTAACCCATCGATGACTGCGCCTTCAACCTGCGCTCTGGCACCGCTGGGATTGATGATCTGGCTGCCGACGTCGCCGCACACCCATAACTTATGCACTTTGACGCCCTTGTTCGCCGTAACGCTGACTTCGGCCACATGCGCGAAGTAGCCCTGAAAGCTGTAGTGGAATGCAACCCCGAGCGCAGTTCCTCTTGGCAAAGTCCGCTTGCCCCAACCTGATTTCTCGGCGACAAGTTGAAGCACGCCGCGCATGCGTGCCACATCGTAAGGTTCAGGTTTCGCAGCCGCGGGCGTGTGGCTGGGCTCGTTCTCGACCTTCGGCTTGGCGGCTTCTTTGACGATCTGGTGCCCGGGTTTCGCTAGCAGTTCCAAACGGAACTGTACGGGGTCTTTACCGGCCGCATGAGCCAGCTCGTCAATAAATGACTGCATAACGAAGGCTTGAGAATTCGCGCCCGGCGCCCGAAGCGCCCCAGTCTTCAATCGCAACGGCATTACCGACGAGTACATTGCAAAATTCGGTACAAAGCCTGAGGGGAACTCAGTCGGCGTGATGCTCGCGGAAGGTGAAAAAGTTTCTCCCTCTCCAAAGCTGACGAAGTGATTGCCCCAGGCGGCGATCTTGCCTGAGGTGTCAACGCCGCCTCTCAGAAAGTGGAATCCGCCGGGACGATAGTAGTCATGCGTCATGTCGTCTTCGCGCGACCAGACAAGTTTCACTGGTGCGCCGACCTTCTTCGCAATCGCTGATACCTCAACCATGTAGTCATTCGTAAGTCCCCGGCCAAACGATCCGCCAGCCCGTAGTAGGTGAATCGTGATATTGCTTTCCGGAATCCCTAGAATCTTCGAGACCAGAGCGCGACCACGCGCCGGCTGCTGCGTGGTCGACCAAATTTCCAGCTCCCCGTCTTTAAATTGCGCGCTGCAATTCCTCGGTTCGAGCGCTGCGTGCGATATGAATGGATACGAATACGAAGCCTCGACCACCTTCGCGGCGCTCTTGAGTGCTTCATCCAGGTTGCCGTCATTCTTCAGCGTCCGGGCCGGTGGTTGTTTGGACAACTCTTCGGCGCGTTTCGCGAAGGCTTCGCTGCTCTGCTCGGCGCCCGGCCCTTCGTCCCACTTTACTTCCAGCTTCTTTCGAGCTGACTGCGCGGCCCACCATGTTTCGGCAACGATTGCGACGCCAGGCTCGAGACCAGGATCGCCAGTCATCACCGGGCCAACTTGCAGCGGGCTTTCGATCACAAATGCGTCTCGAACGCCCGGCAGCTTTTTCACCTCCTCGACATTTGCGCTCACCACCTTGCCGCCGAAAACCGGGCATTTTTGGTATGCGGCATACAGCATGCCGGGCGCCGTAAAATCAATCCCAAAAATGGGTTTACCGTTTGTGATATCGGGAACATCGACGCCTGGCGTGAAGCGGCCCACGATGTTGAAAGCGCTCGCGTCCTTCAGCTTCACTGAGTTGAGATCAGGGGCTGGCAGAGTGGCAGCCGTGGCGGTAAGTCGGCCGTAGCCTAGCGAGCGATCCGTCGGCCGATGATAGACCCGGCCGTTTGAAGCGAAGCATTCGGATTCGGGCACTCCCCATGTCTTCGCAGCCGCCGCGATCAGTAACTGCCGCCCGGCCGCCCCGACTTGCCGCATCGGAATCCAGTTATTCGAAGCCGCGCGACTGCCTCCCGTCGTTTGCAATCCGTACTTCGCGTCGAGATCGGCCTGCTCTACTTTCACAGTCTTCCAATCAACATCCAGTTCTTCGGCGATCATCATGGGCAGCATGGTCTTGATCCCCTGCCCGATTTCCGGATTTCTGGAGACAAGAGTCACCGTGCCGTCAGGCGCAATGCGGATAAAAGCATTCGGTTCAGGGGGCGTTTTGGGTGCTGCCTGCTGTGCCACCGCTTTCGGCTCGATGTACGTGCCGAGCAGCATGCCTCCACCCGCTAACGCCGTGACTTGAAGAAAGGAGCGGCGGGATAAGCGCGTCATCACAGGCCTCCTTGTCCGTTGCCGGATTCGGTCCGGCCTACATCGGCGCGTTTGGCCGATCCATTCGCGGGCATCGCAGCTGCCTTATGGATTGCCTCCCTAACGCGCAAGTACGTGCCGCACCTGCATAGGTTGCCATTCATAGCGGCATCGATTTGTCCATCCGTAGGTTTCGGATGTTTGGCGAGTAAGGCTGCTGCCGACATGATCTGCCCGGCCTGGCAGTAGCCGCACTGCGGCACATCAACATCGAGCCAGGCTCGCTGCAGCGGGTGTGAATTGTTTGGGGACAGCCCCTCGATGGTTGTTATCTGCGCGTTTGCGGCGCTCGAGACGGGAGTAAGGCACGAACGGACTGGCTGCCCGCCCAGATGCACTGTGCAGGCCCCGCACTCGCCGATTCCGCAGCCATACTTTGTACCGTGCAGGTTCAATACGTCCCGAATCACCCACAAAAGCGGGGTGTCAGGAGGCACGTCGACGGTCGAAGACCGCCCGTTAACAGTAAGCTTGATCGCCATAGTCTCTACTCCAACAATACCCCCTGGACTGCGATAGTGGTAGCTCAATTTCTCGCTACCAACCCGTGTGCGGCCGAGCCCGGTCCGTTACTTCCGGTATTGATCTTGCCGCCCCTATTTTTGTATTTACAACGATTAAGAGATGCTTTACGCTTCCTGCGTCCTGCCTATAAGGTGATCGAGTTTATGTGCCGATTAGAAGAAAAGGTAGAAGTAAATGGAGTATCGCCCATTGTCATCCGGCCTTTGGAACACGATAGCTCGCTCAGCTTGGCATCCCGCAGGTATGCTGGCAAACCGGCTGCGAGCTGCTGTCGTAACGATGTGCGCCTTTTTAGTGCTTTTGGCGATATCGGGACCGGGGCTTGCCGAAGTTTCCACAACGCTACCTACCCTCACCTCGAGCACGGGGGTGCGCAGCCTTACGCCGCAAGAAGCGCGCCGAGGTTACCCTATTCACCTTCGGGCGGTTGTGACATATTTCGATCCGATCACTCCCAATATGTTCGTGCAGGATGCCAAGGGGGTATCTACATAGGTTGGACGCCCAATCTATCTAAACCTGCGGTTGGCGATGTGCTGGAGATAGATGGCGTAAGCACCCAGGTAGATTTCGCCCCGGATATTGCCAACCCCCACTGGAAAGTTGTCAGTCGGGCGTCAATGCCCATACCTCGCCCTGTCACGTTCGGGCAAATGGCCAGTACCTCCGAGGACGCTCGCTGGGTGGAGGTCGAGGGGATACTCAGGAAGGCAGCATATCTGAATCGCGCTGCAAACGAGCGGGTGCTGCAAATGAACGTTGCACTGGCAGGAGGCACGATCGACGTTATACTCCCGTGGGACGGCTCCCCCGTACCGTCTGGACTTGTCGATGCACGTGTCAGAATTCGTGGGGCTTGCGGCGCGCGGTTTACGGCAAAAAACCAGATGGTCGGCGTAGTGTTGTTTGTGCCTAGCCTGAACGAAATCTCTGTCCTCGAGCTGCCCCATTCAGACCCCTTCGCCGGGCCCGTGTTGTCCATTGGCGACTTACAAAGGTTCGGGTTTCGAGGCACGTCGGGTCACCGCGTAAAATTGGCTGCTGTTGTGACTGCTGTAGTTCCTGGCAGAGGGATTTATATACAGGACAAGTCGGGCAGCACCTTCGCCCAGATCAGCGCAAAAATCAGCCTGAAACCGGGCGACCGGATCGAAGCTTTGGGATTTCCTGGCTTCTTTGACTCACATACCAGATTAGAGGATGCGGTGGTTCGTCGACTCGGGGCGGCTCCGCAGCCGCAACCGGTACGCATCACGACCAAACAGGTGATGACCGGCGAATACGATGCGGCGCTCGTGAACCTCGAAGGCCGCATTATGCGGGAATCAATGTTGCCCGATGAACAAGTGCTGGTCATCGAGCAGGATCACACAATTTTCTCGGCCAGCTTCGCGCCGCTGAGCGGCGTCCGCAAAGTGCCGCGAGAAGGCAGTCTGGTGCGCATTACGGGGATATGTGTGAGCCAGACTGACTCGCTTAGCCGCGTAAGCGATTTCAGGCTGATCTTGCGCTCCGCGAATGACGTAGCTGTACTCGAAAATGCACCGTTCTGGACCATCGGCCGCGCCGTCAGCCTATTGGGACTGTTCGCTCTGTCGATGTTTCTGACACTCGCCTGGATTGTCATTTTGCGGCGTCGTGTAGATGAGAAGACCGAGACGATCCGCGCGACTTTGGAATCGACGCAGGATGGAATTCTCGTCGTGAGCTCAAGTGGCGCCATCGTCACTTGCAATCATAAATTCCAAGATACTTGGAAGATTCCCGATGCTGTTCTCGATTCGGGAGACAGCAACGGCGCGATTGATTTCGTTCTGAATCAGCTGAAACATCCCGAACTATTTATTTCCAGAATTCGGGAGCTTGAGGTCGAACAGAATGCGAAGAGCGACGACGTGATCGAGCTCACGGATGGACGCCTCATAGAGCGGCACTCTGAGCCACAGCGCGTTCACGGCAAGAGCATTGGTAGAGTCTGGAGCTTTCGGGACATCACCGACCAGCGGCGTGCTCAGGCCGAGCTGCAAACCGCGAAGGATGCCGCTGACGTCGCGAACCGGAGCAAAAGCGAGTTTCTCGCCAACATGAGTCATGAAATCCGCACGCCAATGAACGCAGTGTTCGGAATGACAACCCTGCTTCTCGAAATGGATCTCTCGAAAGAGGTCCGCGAATTCCTAGGAATCATTCGAACCAGCGGCGAAACGCTATTGACGGTAATCAACGATATCCTTGATTTCTCGAAAATCGACTCCGGCAAACTTGATTTCGAGCAGACTCCGTTCCGGCTGGATCACTGTATTGAGGACGCTTTGGATTTACTCGCTCCGAAAGCAGCGGAGAAGTGCCTGCAGCTGGCCTACCTGATGGAAGAAGGCACGCCCTCAACAGTTGTAGGGGATGTTACGCGCGTGCGGCAAATCTTACTCAACCTCATCAGCAATGGTGTGAAATTCACCTCCGCCGGCGAAGTCGTTGTGTTAGTTTCCCAGCGGGAGGAGGGCGGCGCGGCCCAGCTCTATTTCCGCATTCGTGATACCGGCATCGGCATTCCTAAAGATCGCCAGAAGTTACTGTTCCGCTCATTCAGTCAGGCGGATACGTCTACAACCCGGCAATACGGGGGGACAGGACTGGGACTGGCCATTAGCAAGCGGCTTTGTGAGTTGATGGGGGGCAGCATGTGGGTGGAAAGCGAGCTTGGAGCCGGCTCTACGTTCCATTTTGTGATTCCGGCCGTTACCACAGCCGAAAGCTTGCCGGATCGATCCACGATGCCTGTTGCCATGCTTAACGGAAAAAGTGTGTTGGTCGTTGACGACAATGCTACGAACCGTTTCATTCTCACTAAACAACTCGAGGCTTCAGGTATGCACGTGTCGACGGCAGCCTCGGGCCTCGAAGCTCTGGAGCTGCTCAAAAAAGACGAACTGCTCGACTTCGCAGTGCTTGACTTTCACCTGCCCGAAATGGATGGCGTATAATTGGCGTCCGAGATTCGCAGGCTCCCTCGCGGTGAAAACTTACCGCTAGCGATGCTGAGCTCGGGCGTCAATGGAATACCGTCCAACGGACAGCAGAATCTGTTTGCCGCTTATCTTTCGAAACCCATCAAACCACGCAAGCTCATCGATACGCTTGCCGGTATGTTAAACGGTCAAACGGCGGCAGATGTGGTAGCTCGTCCACGCACTGATCCAAGCCTTGCCGATAGAATGCCATTACGCATTCTATTGGCGGAGGACAACCTCATCAACCAGAAGCTGGCAGTGAAGATGTTGGAGCGAATCGGCTACTTTCCGGACATTGCGGGTAATGGTGTCGAAGTGCTCGCCGCGTTGAGGCGGCAAACGTACGATCTCGTGTTAATGGACGTTCAGATGCCCGAGATGGACGGTGTCGAGGCGACCCGCAGAATCCGCCAGGAGTGGCCGGGCGATTCAGGACCGCGCATCGTCGCCATCACCGCCAATGCGTTCAAGAGCGACCGGGAACAGTGCCTGGCCGCCGGTATGGACGGATACGTCACCAAGCCGATCCAGTTCAGAGAATTACAAGCGGTTCTCGAGCAATGCAGCTCGCTGACCTGCTCGGGCCTTGGTGCCCGGTAGCAGAACTAGAACTAACAAATTCTCCTCTAGAATCAGCCGTTTACGACCTCCTAAGGGATGCAAGCGCAGGCGTTACTGGGCAATACTCGGGCGGAGAGGACGCGATTGTCGAAAAAACCAGAGCAGGCTCGCAAAACGGACGCACGAATTGCGCGGAATCTGACAACCAACACGCAAGACATCTTTCAGGGACAGAATCACCAAAAGAAGCAGCGCAAACTTGTGATTCTCAATCAATGGATTGAAATCGAGATTGATCACGGACAAACCACTACGAAGCTCTATCCATCCAATGAAAAGTTGATTGAAGAAGGTAAGACGATGCTTCCGCCACCGGACCTGGTATATCGAAGACTTAATTTTCCGGCTGCTGTTCCACTTGAATATCACTGGGCGACACGAAACCCGGAAGCGCGCGAGCGGGGTGGCACCGGCATTCAAAGGATGACAGTTTATACCTGGTTGCGCCTTATCGAGCGTGAAAGAGCGGACGCGGCCGGGCATGTCGGACCGACGGGCGTGGGTAATCTACCGCGGCCGACCGAACACGGCGTGTGTGAGTGCGAAATCTGCAGGAAGAACGGGCCAATGTTGGAGCGAAGAGTTGAGACTGAAGGACCATGACTGGATTGAACATACCTTTGCTAAAGTAGAGCTTGGTCCCGTCCGAGGTGTGCGCAGCGGGAGCGTCTTATCTATGGCAAAAATTTGTGAAATTTGCGGCCGCGGACCGCAGTTTGGGCATCGTATTAGCCACGCTCATAACGTCAGTAAGCGCCGTTGGAATGTTAATCTCCAAATGGTTCATGCTCTTGTGAACGGTGCCGGGAAACGGCTTCGCGTCTGCACATCGTGCATTCGCTCCGGTAAAGTTCAAAAAGCGCCACTAGCGTGAGCATCCCGTTCTGATGAACTGATCGCCTTCGTTTTGAGAAGGCGACTTCGCCGGTTATCCTGCTCCCAAATACGAGTTAACACTGCCTCGCCGCGAAAATACACGCTGATATACTCCCTGCATGCCCCTCATTGAAAAACACATCCCGGGAGGATTCTGCTGGTTTGAACTCGCGACCACTGACCAAGCGGCCGCCAAGAAATTCTACAGTTCGCTGTTTGGATGGTCATTCAACGACTTCCCGATGGGACCCGCCGAGCTGTACACCATTTTCCAATTAAGCGGAGAAGACGTTGGGGCGGCCTACACCATGAGGCCCGACCAGCGATCGCAAGGGATTCCACCCCACTGGATGGTCTACGTCGCCGTCGACAGTGCAGACTCGGTAGGCAGTCGAGCGGGCGAATTGGGAGGCAAGGTCTTTGCTCCGGCCTTCGATGTTATGGACGTTGGGCGCATGGCCGTCATCGCTGATCCGGCCGGAGCCGTATTCGCCGTCTGGCAACCCAAAAAGCAAAAAGGCTCCGGCATCACTGGCGAGAATGGAACCGTATGTTGGGCCGATTTGAGTACGCCTGATCCCGCCACGGCCAGGCGCTTTTATTACGAACTCTTCGGATGGAATTTCGTTGAGGGCGAAAAAGACACTTCCGGCTATCTGCACATCAAAAATCATGAGCAGTTTATCGGTGGCGTCCCTCCTGCCTCTCAGCGCGATCCGCATGCACCGCCTCACTGGTTGATTTATTTTCAGGTTGCTGATTGCGACGCCTCAGCGGCAAAGGCAAAAGATCAAGGCGGCGAAACCTTGCTTCAGCCTACTGATTTGGAGGATGTCGGCCGATTTGCCGTCCTCAGAGATCCGCAAGGTGCTGCGTTCGCGCTGTTTCAGCCTCAGACTAAATAACACCCGGCTCTTTCAAGCCACCGGTAACCTTCCGGTGATCGGATTTCGCCGTTTCGTCGATCGAATCAAAAGCTTGTCCACCTTCTTCCACCATCTGCTTCAGATCCTGTTTAGGCTTGGTTACTTCGGGCCACTCGTGATGGGGGTGCTCGATTCCTCGTTCCTTTTCTTTCCTTTCGGTAACGATCTCCTTGTGGTAGGTCTCATAGCCGGCCATCACCAAGGGTTTATCCTCTATGTACTGATGGCAGCCACAGGCTCAACCCTCGGCGTATTGCTGCTTGATCTGGTTGCGCGTAAGGCCGGCGAAGAAGGCATCCAAAAGGTCGCCGGTCCCAAACGATTTGAATATCTGAAGCGCAAAATTGGTGAGAAAGGTGGAAGAGCTGTTGCACTCGGCTGCCTCGCTCCACCGCCATTTCCATTCACCATGGCGGTAGCGACCAACAGCGCCCTTGGTTACCCGAGATTGCGTCTCCTCTGGATCGTCTGGCTGGCGCGCGCCTTCCGCTTCACCGTGATAGGTCTTTTAGCGCTGAAATTTGGATCTGCCATTCTGCGGATCGCCAATTCACCCGCTTTCAAATGGTCGATGGTCGGATTCATCACCCTCTGTATGATTGGCAGTGCGATCTCGATAATCAACTGGGTTCGCAAAAGCCGCCGCGCCAAGACACCCGCCTAAACAAGCTAGCGCGTCTGGCTCCGAAATGTATCGACTGGTTCGGCCGATTACGACCGCGAGCTCTCCCTCGAAATCGATCTGCTTTGAAACACGAGGACGGATGATCCGCTGCTCGTGTCCGACTTGACTGTTCGCAAAATCGGGGAAAAATGAGCGAGTGAGGTATGCCACAAGGTCTCGCGCCGTTGCGGGCTTGGCCGATGGCCAACCGAGCAAGAAGAACAAGCGCAAACAAAACAAAACCAGCGTTCATGAAAGGGCCGCGATCAGCATGTCACTTCTTTTTTCTAACCCTGGCTCGTACCCTCTGCCGGAGCGAAGAAGACCAGCAAAAGCAGGTCCTCTGTAATGCTATGGAAACGGTGCTTGACGTTAGCTGGCACGAATACGACGCTTCCCGATTGAACTGGCCGATCTTCGTCGCCGACGTTGATCATCCCGTCTCCGCCGGCGACATAGTAGACCTCATCTTCCGTGTGCGGCTTTTGTGGATCCAATTCGCCCGCGCGAAGTTTGTACACGCCGAGGCTCATCTGCGGGATTCGCAAAAATTCCAAATAGGCTTTGCCCAGACGAAAACGATCTTCTTCCATCTGGTCGAGCTCAAAGATCTTCATTAAGGATAGAGTGCAACATTAGCTTGCCAATATTAATTGCCAATATTCCTGGATAGCGGGACACGACCGTTTAGCGCAGCCCAAGCACCAGACGATGATCTAGTATGCTTTATCGATGCATAGCGAGACATGGCTAATCGCACTGCTTCTTGTGGCTCTCCCGGCCTCAGGCGGGAAACCAGAGCCCGACGAGTTCACTCCTCTGATCGCTTCACCGCTTATGGCGAACACCCAGCCGTTCCTCGGTACAGACGGTAAGTGGCATGTGGTCTACGAACTGGTGCTCACCAACACGACGGCCACCCCGGCCACCCTGCAGAATCTCCGGGTCTTCGATGCGCACCATCCGTCTGTCACTATTGCGTTCTACAACGGCGCTGAATTGCGAGCGCACCTGCGAACACTGGCAAACACTGCGGTAGCCGGCCCGGAAATTGAGTTTAACGGAACACGGCTGTTCCTGATCGATCTCACTTTTGACTCGCGAGACAAAATACCCGACCGCTTACAGCATCATGTTGACGTGCTAGCCGCTTCATCGCCCGGCCATAGACCGACCACGCCCGTCCCGCTCAGCTATTCCGTGGCGCCTTTCGATCTCACTCAGCAAGTACCCGAGATCGGAGCTCCGTTGGCGGGCAAGGAGTGGGTGGCGCTCAACGGATGCTGCGGCATGGGCGGCGTACACAGGACAACCGGTCTGCCTGTCAACGGCCGAATCTATTTCGCGCAGCGTTTCGCCATCGACTGGATGCGTCTCGATGAGGCTGGACGTCTGGTACACGGCGATCCTTCCGACGTGAATAACTACAGTTCCTATGGCGCCGACGTCACGGCTGTTGCCGATGGCACAGTTGTCGAAACACTCAACACGCTCGACGACCAGACGCCAGGGAAGTTACCGGACGCGAAGGCAATTACGCTCGCGAACGTGGACGGAAATCACATCATCCTAGATCTCGGCAATGGCGTCTTCGCGTTCTACGCGCACCTGCAGAAGAACTCCGTCAGAATCGCCCCGGGCCACAAGGTGAAGCGCGGGCAGGTGCTCGGCAAGCTCGGCAATACCGGGAACACGTCGGCTCCGCACCTGCATTTTCAGCTCATGGACGGCCCCTCTGCACTTGGTTCCAACGGTATACCCTACGTCATTGATGGCTTCACGCTCGCCGGGCAAATCCCGCAAGCGAAGTTCGCTGCCGCTACAGGTGTTGAGGGAAATTGGAGGGCGGGTCTGCTTTCCCAACCCAGTCCTCGACATCAGCAATTTCCATTGGACTTGGCCATCATCGATTTCTCTCTTACGAATGAATCCGCGCGCTAATCTCGACCGGAAGCCTTGAAGTGAATCCAGTGCCTGCCCGAATTGACGGCCCGATACGTTTCATGCAAGTCTCTTGATTAAATGTCAATTTCTCTCTCTTCCACGGAAATCAGCGACTGGACTCGCAAGCTGAATTACGGGACTTGGAGGGTTCAGAAAAACTGGATGCCCTTACACATCAGCGATGCTGACGGCTGCTACTTCATCGATGGGAATGGTAAACGCTATCTTGACCTTTCCTCTCAGCTAATGTGCCTTAATCTAGGGCACAAAAATCATGCCGTCATCGAAGCCATTGCGGCTCAGGCGCAAACTTTACCTTATGTCGCGCCAAGCTACGCCACCAATACCAGGGTCGAACTAAGCCGATTGCTGCTTGAAGTGCTTCCGAAAGGACTTGAGAAATTCTTTTTCACGACATCCGGTACCGAGGCGAATGAGGCTGCTTTCAAAATCGCCCGAATGTTTACAGGCAAATCCAAGATTGTTTCGCGCTATCGCTCTTACCACGGCTCGACCATGGCTTCGAAAGCAGCCACAGGCGACCCTCGCCGCTGGCCGGCCGAACCCGTAGCCAAGGGTCAGGGCGTTGTCTTCGCTCCCGAAGTTAATTGTTACAACTGTGTCCTAAAGCACACATACCCCAACTGCGGTATCGCTTGTGTGGACTACATCGAGCACATGATTGAGAACGAAAGCGACGTAGCCGCGGTTATTGTCGAACCCGTTGTGGGTACGAATGGCGTCCTTGTGCCGCCGCCTGAATATCTGCCGCGTTTCGTGACATTTGCGACCGCCATCAGGTGATCTTGATCGCAGACGAGGTCATGACTGGTTGGGGACGTACTGGAAAGTGGTTTGCCGTCGATCACTGGAATATCAAACCCGACATCCTCGTGACGGCCAAGGGCATGACATCAGCTTACGCTCCCTTGGGACTGTGTGCAACCAGCGCGCGGGTCGCCGACTATTTTGAAGATCACCTATTTGCCCACGGCCACACTTACGAAGGGCATCCGTTGATGCTTGCTACCGCCGTTGCTACGATCCGTGAGATGCAACGACTGAGTTTGATCGAGCGCTCGCGCGAGATGGGCTGCTATCTAGGCGAGAAACTCAATGCGCTTAGAGAAGGGCATCCATCCATAGGCGATGTGCGTGGACTGGGTCTCTTCTGGGCAGTGGAACTCGTCAAAAATCGGACGACCAAGAAACCGCTCAACACTAACGAAGACAAGATCACCAGCAAGCCCTTAGTTGTAGACAAAGTCGCTGCCGAGATGATGAACCAAGGTGTCGCGGTGCAGGCCTGGATCAGTCATTTCGTGATCGCGCCGCCCTTGATTGTAGAAAAAAGCGACATTGATTTCGCAGTTTCAGTTTTGGATCAGGCTTTGGCACTTGCCGACGCGCACGTTGACGCCTGAATGCAGAATTTTTCATATATACTGGTTTGCCTGATCTCGATCCGTAGCTTTCGAGGCGGAATTTATGCCAGAAACATCGGGAAGAGATGGTCCGGCAGATTCTTTCCGTTTTTCAGCCGCCTCCTTTGGGCGCTGCCGCAGCAGTTGCACGCACTTAGCGTAAGCACCTAACCCGGATCCAGCCTGCGCATCAACGGTGCTTTGAACCTTGTGCGCTAGTGCTTCATGCTCCGCTGACCAGTATTGGCTGCACCTTCGACCGACTGGAGCTGCGTACCCAAGAATTTGCCGGTTTCGTCAAAATCGAATGCAAACTGAACAGACCCGATCCGTTCACAAGCGTGACAACCGTTCTGTAACCAGTAGCTGACAATAAACCGTTTTCCGCCCCTCGACAGATCTCTCGCAAGCGGGTACATAGTCCTGTTCCGGTCGCCCGGCCAGATCGAAATCTTGGGATAGCGCGCTTTGATAGCTGCGTATCGGATATTTCGTTCGAGGCTGTTCGTTTCCAGAATTCTAGTGTTGTCTACATCCATCAGGGGAGGAATGCCGTTGACAAGATAACAGGCAAGATTCTCGTTAGCTCGGAACACGTATTCCACGTATCCTACATCAACTTCTCCCGCTTCGCGAAAATCGTGCAAAAAGCCGATCTGCCCCTTTGTGTCTTCATTCAGCCGCCGAGAAAAAGTCACAGCTTCGGGCGAGGCTCCTGAAGCTCGCATTTCCGTCAGAAAACAGGTGCTCAAGTCTGAGGACTGGGCGTTTCCACACTTCTGCATGATGATTCTGATCTTTTCCGCGCTCGGCCGCCATACGGCTCCTGGCCCGACACTCGCTGCGCCGGGCAGGCACATCGAGTTGATGAATATCAAACTCACGCTGAGGCCAATGGTTTTTGTCACACCTGTTCTCCCATCACTGAATGTGAAGCTTGACTAACGCCCCGTGCTCCGCCAGACTGCGCTGAGCCGCATCCATGAACTCGAACATCTCGAGCGTTTCGTCATTCGGTACAGGCGCAGTCTTGGTCTTCATGAACTTGACAATCTCTTTGACCAAAGGGACATAACTGGACGATATATCCGCCTTGGCGTTCAGACTTTTGCCCTTGAGGTAAACCACGACCCCATACTTGCCGTACGGTCGCTGCAAGTGTACAGTTCCAAGGCGGCCATCTTTCCACCGTCCGGTGATCACGTCAGAATCGGGCGAGGATATTCGTGAGACCTCAGTGCATCCGGTGCCAAAGAGTGTGTAGAGGATCTCGACACCATGAATCCCGTACCACGAAAGATCGAGTTGGTGATGAGCTTCTAAGGGTCCAGGCGCCCACACGATTGCACTGGTCATATCGGGCGTTCGCATATCGGCTATGGAGCTATAGCGCAGAGAGGAAGAGCTGAACCAGGGAATGTTTCGTTCGCGAGCGATACGAGCGATCTCTTTGGCGTCAGCAAGTGTGGATGCTAGAGGCTTATCAATAAAGACTGGCTTGCCGCATCGGCTTGCTTCGCGAAATTGTGGCACGTGAGATCGGCCGTCTACGCTCTCGAGCAGCAGCCCATCTACAGCCGGACAAAGGTCTGCAATTGACCCTACGATCTTCACGTCCCATTTATCTTTCAGTTCATTCGCGAACTTATCGACACGACCGGCACTCTCCTCGATGTCAGCGCTTCCGCCTTTCCAGGCTGCGACGATGCGCGCGCCCGGTAAATGGTCGGGTGACGTAGGGTCATTTAGGACGCGAGCGAAAGCAATGACGTGAGACGTATCGGTGCCAATAATGCCAAGACGCAGGTCGGCGGCAGTGAGCGGAACTGTGATGATCAGGAGAATCAAAAAAATTAGCGGCATGGATTGAGAATAGCCTGCGCTTCAGCTGGACGGCCGCCTTGGTCCGAGGCCGTGCGAAGGCGCATCTTTGGGCCGCTCGGGATGACTTCACCCATCTTGGATGTTGCTAATAGCACAGCTTCACCGAACTGTGAAAAAGAAAAGTTTAATCGATGCTGTTTTGTGAACCATAGCCTTGCTGAATGATGCCAGAATTAAGGCTTAGAGCCTATGACTAAGGCCCGGGCAAGCGGTGGAGGACACCATTGTCGCGGCGTTCCCGAACGGGCGGCCCACGAGGACGCGGTCACTTGAAATCAGTAATCAAAACGGCATCCCGAGTAACTCTCCCTCGCGCTAGCGCAAGTTGCGTGCCGTCACGTGACCAGTCCAACCCGTAAATGCGATCCGATTTGAAGTCCGTGATCTGAACCGCTCGACCGCCATCCAGAGGCTGACGCCAGAGGTTATCCACACCGCCGCGAGTGACCGGAAATTCGATCGCGCGGCCATCCGGCGACCATGTCAGCCGCCACTCGGCGGTATTGTAGGTCGCACCTTGCGGTATCTCGAATTCTTTTTGCGGCTGCCCGCCGTCAAATGCGACAGTTCCCAGCTTGAATGAACCGCCATTACTCAACATGCACAAGCAAGCGATCGCCTTGCCATCCGGCGAGATGGCGAATCGTCTTGAAACGTTGTCGAGCACGGGCGTTGCCACGCCACCCTCAATTGAAACCTTCCACATCCTCCATTTGCCCGAAGCGTTCGATTCATAAACCACCCACCGTCCGTCTGGTGAGACCTGCGGGGAAGTGTTCCATCCGTCACCTGAGGTCAAGCGTTTCGGATTGCCGCCGTCCAGATCCATCCTCCATATGTGAGCATGCGCGGACTCCCCGCGCCACGATTCGAACACTATGTAACGGTTATTCGGTGAGACCGCGACATACCGATTGTTGTGTTCATCGTTGGTCAGCCGTTTGCGGTGGCTGCCATCCGCATGCATGATCCAGAGGTCAAACTCCCGCGTTCCATACACGATTTGATTGTCTGGCGTCCATGCGACGCCCGTAAGGCCGTCAAACTTGCCGGATGTAATCTGTCTCGCCCGAGCAGAATCGCCCCGCGATGCGACCCACAGGTTAGAAATGGGATCGCTCTGAACTGTAAGCAGAGCCTTTGAGTCCGCCGTCAAGCTCGCGCCGTAATAAGTGCTCAAGTCGTGGGTGAGCCGCCGCACTGCTCCGCTGACGCGCGAGACATACCACATCTGATAGAAGTATCCGGTTGATTTATCAGCGGCGGGCAGCAGGAATCCGCTGCCATCCCGCAGCGACTGCACCTGATCGATGGCACTCCAAGGATAGACGCTGACCGCCCTTTCCGCCCCCCCTTCGACTGCCACTTCGATCAATTGAAACGGCTGTTTGTCGCCGGTCGGCGTCATGATGCCGGAAGCGACCGCCTTACCGTCTGGCGACCAGGTCGGCCCGCCAGTTAAAAATGCCTTCGGCGCTAACTCCCTCGTCAGCCTCCGCTCGCCGCTGCCGTCAGTATTAGCGATTACGAGGGACGTTTCGCCTCGTGATGCGTCGATTCGGATAAAAGCGAACTGTTTTTCGTCCGGAGAAAACGTGACCGGGCTGTCCACGGCCTCCCATATTTTTCGCGTTGCGCCGCCTAGCACCGGCGTCTGGTAAAGCACACGAAGCGGCAGCCCTTCCTGATTTCTGACGAAATAGATGTAATTCGCGTCTGCGGAGAACGTTAACCCGTAGTATTGGACTTTGGCGGGCGGCGCGACCTGCACCGCGCTTTGCGTAGCAACCTGCGTGGTCCACAGGCTCTGCTGGCCCGCATCATCCACCACCTGGACCATGTACTTGCCATCGGGCGAGATCGCCGCCAGTGCCACCTTGCCGTCGGTAGTCAGCCGCGTCAGTTTCGCGGCCGTAACCGAAAACGCAGGTCTGTCGTGTCGCAGGGACCAGAAGAGGATCCCGGCAATCACGAGTAAGGCGAACAGTCCTGCCACAGCCAACTGCCACCGAGCACCTACACGGCCCGAGTGCGTGCCCCGATCCAACCGCGTCAAGGCTGCGCTCACGTCTGACGCAGATTGATAGCGCAGCTCACGATCTTTCTGCAGCGCCTTGTTGATAATCGCTTCCAGCTTGGCCGGGACGTGTGGATTCAACTCGCGAACCGGGGTTGGCGTGCCGTTCAGGATTGCGCTGTGAAGGAGGGCCGCGGTCTCTCCGCTGAATGCCTGAATGCCCGTTACCATTTCGTAAAGCACCAAGCCGAAGGAAAACAGGTCCGTACGCGCGTCCAATTTTTCCCCTCGCACCTGCTCGGGCGACATGTAAGCTGCCGTACCAAGAGCCGATCCGGTTCGAGTGAGATGCAAAGTGGAGGATGATCCAACGTTCTGCGGCAGAGCGCTTCCTTCAGGCGCATTTTTGGTGGAAGCGTCGGCTTGTTCGCTGTGCTCAAGTAGTTTCGCCACCCCGAAGTCCAGAATCTTGGTTTCGCCACGCTCAGTAATAAAGATATTGGCCGGCTTGATGTCGCGATGGATAATGCCCTTCTGGTGCGCTGCAACCAGGCCGTCAGCGATTTGGATGGCGATGTGAAGCAGCCGGTCGATAGGCAACCGAGTCGCTTCGGCGATGCGCTCTCCGAGAGTTTGCCCGTGCAGCAAGGGCATAGCCAGGAAGGGCTGGCCCTCATGTCGTCCGAACTCATGGATGGCGCAGATATTGGGATGATCCAGGGCGGAAGCGGCCCGCGCTTCTCGCTCAAGCCGCTCCACAGCTCTAGGATCGTTTCCAACCTCTTCGGGAAGAAACTTCAGTGCTACCAGGCGGCCTAGGTTCAAGTCTTCTGCCTTGTAGACCACGCCCATTCCCCCGCCACCCACGATCTCCAGTACCCGGTAGTGTGAAACCTTGGTTCCTGTCTGGTTTGCCGCAGGCAATTCGGGCTGGCGCTGCGCATCCGCTTCGAGCTTCGAGCCCGGAGACTTCCGTTCTGACCGCTTGACTGGCAGCATCAATCGATAGCCTCGCCGCGCTACGGTTTCGATATAACGTGGCTCTTCTGCCGAGTCTCCCAGTGCCAGACGTAGTTTCTTAATGGCTGTGTTGATGCTGTGATCGAACTCGACGACAGTGCCATTCGGCCATAACTGGCTCCGAATGTAGTCGCGACTTACCACTTCGCCGGGATGCTCGATCAGTATCGTCAGAAGCTGGAACGGTTGTTCCTGCAGTCGAATCCGGTGACTCTCATCCCACAGTTCACCCGCCGTGAGATCAAGCTGGAAGGATCCAATACAGACGATGTTCGATCCTGTCACATCGGGCATAAGTAAACTTTCGGGGTACTTACCATCCTATCCGATATAAAGCATTCCAGATTACACTATTTGCCGCCGGTTCACCACGAATTCACCGCCAGTGCATTGGGGCAAATGCCCTGTTGAGCGAATATTTAGCTGTTTCACCGAGAAGAGTGGCATCGGGGGTAAAGGAGAAACTCATGGCCAGAAAGAATTCTGCGCACATCTTCATCAGTTTCCTGACCATCTGCGCCGTACCAGGCGCCATGGCTGCAGATAGCAAATTCACCACGAAACCGGTAACTACCGATTACGTCAGGCCGATCAGCTTCGAACCGAATCGGGGGCAAACGAACAAGCAGGTTGATTTTCTGGCCCACGGCAACGGATATAGTCTGCTTTTGTCCCACGCTGAAGCCGTCATAGTGCTGCAGCGCAGCGGTCCGGCAAAACCAAATCTACCCAGCAGTCCCACGCCCGTTACTTCAACGGCGGTTCGCGTGGGACCTGTCGGCGCGAACACTTCGGCGAGGGTCGAAGCGCTCGGCCAGATGCCGGGCAAAAGCAACTACTTTACCGGTTCTGTTCCTGAGCGCTGGCACACCGGCATCCCGAACTATGCCAAGGTGCGCTACGGCAACGTGTACCCGGCATAGACATGATTTACTACGGCAACCAACGGCAGCTCGAGTACGATTTCGTCGTCAGGCCCGGTGCCGATCCCGGCAGCATATCGCTGGAGTTTCAGGGTGCCAGCAAAGCTGAATTAGATCGCGAAGGTGGTGTTGTGATGCACACTGCCCCGGGCGACGTGCGCTGGCACAAGCCCATGGCCTATCAAGAGATCAACGGCAGCCGAAAGCTCGTCGCATGCGCTTACGCCCGCAGCGGTGCAGACCGCCTGAGATTTGCGCTCGATGCTTACGACCGCACCAAACCTTTGATCATCGACCCGGTGCTGGAGTACTCTACGTATCTCGGCGGTAGCTTTGGCGATATCGGCACGTCCATTGCTGTGGACGCGCACGAAAGTGCCTACATAACCGGCAATGCTTTTTCTGCCGATTTTCCGACCAAAAACGCTTTTCAGAAAAACCTCAATTCCCCTCTATCGAGTGACGCCTTTCTTTCGAAATTCGACGCCACTGGGAATCTGGTCTATTCCACATATCTGGGCGGGAGTGCCTTAGACGAAGGCCGTCGCATCGCGGTCGACGTGCACGGGAATGCGTATGTTACAGGTAATACGTATTCTGATGATTTCCCGACGAAGAATGCCTTTCAGCCTTCACATCCAGCGATCGGAAGGGTAAGTGACGCGTTTGTCACGAAGCTCTCGCCCGCAGGAACCTTGGTCTATTCCACATATCTGGGCGGCTCAGGCGGACCCATCGGTCCCGGGGACTTCTTCGGAGACACAGGCAGTGCTATTGCTGTCGACGCCCAGGGTAACGCCTATATAACGGGTGCTACCAATTCACCAGATTTCCCGACTAAGAATGCCTTCCAGAACGAGCTCAAACAAATCGGTGCGACAAGCGGCTTCGTCACGAAGCTCTGCCCGGCAGGAAACGCGCTGGTCTATTCCACCTATCTCGGTGGGACCAGCGGTTATGTCCAGGGCGCTGGCATCGTGGTGGACGCCCAGGGAAATGCCTATGTAACGGGACTTACCAATTCTCCCGATTTTCCAACCAAAAACGCCTTTCAGAGAACCCTCGGAGGCACAACGCAGCCGGATGACGCCTTCGTCACAAAGCTCGACCGTGACGGCGACGCGTTGGTCTATTCTACCTACCTCGGCGGGTCCGGTAACGAGGCGGGCATCGGCATCGCTGTGGACGCCAGCCGAAACGCGTATATAACAGGTACTACCACTTCTTCCGATTTCCCGACCAAGAACGCCTTTCAGGGAAACCTTAAAAACCCCAACGGCAACGCCTTTGTAACGAAACTGGATGCCGATGGAGACTCCCTGGTCTATTCCACGTATCTAGGCGGTTCTGGAAATCCCTCCAACACGGCGGCCGATCGCGCGTATGGCATCGCGGTTGACGCACAGCGCAATGCCTATATAACGGGTGCCACTCCCTCCATCGATTTTCCGACCAAGAACGCCTTTCAATCTAACTTAGCCGGTGACATAAACCAGTCAGATTCTTTTCACGGTCCCGTAGACGCCTTTGTCACAAAGTTCGACGTTAGCGGTAACGCGCTGATCTATTCCAGCTATCTTGGGGGAAGCTCCTTCCCAGGTGACGACTCGGGCCGTGGTAATTGCGGTTGATGCTCACCGCCAAGCGTATGTCACAGGTTTCACATCTTCTGCCGATTTCCCGACCAAAAACGCCTTTCAACCGATGCCCGGCGGTCCCGATGTCGGCAACGCGTTCGTGACTAAGATCAGCGCCCACTAGCGCACCCGTTCGTGCATTGGCTGGACCGGTCCGAGAATCGGTCCAGCCGCTTTTTAGAGCGATTTCAGAGAGGAGAATGTATGACACACGTCCAAGAGCAAACTTGCCCAATTCTTCACGTCAATTGGCTACGGCCGATCGGGGTAGCCTTACTGGTCGCCGGTCTGGCACACGCGGCGACGATAACCGTTCCGTGTTCCGGAAGCGGCGGTGGCCCAAGCGGCCTCGCTGCCGCCATAAAAACGATGAACAGCACGTTGGGCCCGAACACGATCAACCTGACGCCCGGCTGCATCTATACGTTAGCTCATGCATTTCAAGTGGGGAGCCCGAATGGCCTACCGCCCATCACCGGGATCATCACGGTCAATGGATATGGGGCAACGATCGCACGCAGTCAAGTTTCGGGGACACCCCCGTTC
>JBPCJX010000165.1:0-20620 GCA_051004875.1 Bryobacteraceae bacterium | reverse complement strand
ACTTCTGTGATTTGCCGAGCGGCTCAACGTAACCCTGCAGTTGCATAGCGGCTACAGCCTGCTTAGCATCCGCAGAGCTCAGATTCAGTTCCTTGGCGAGCTCGCGCTCAGTCCAGGGTCCATGCGTGTGTTTCAAGAAGCTGAGTAGTTCCGCTGCCGGTATCAGGCGGAACTATGCTAACAGCTTGAAAGAGCCAATTACTCAGCACACGTTTCAAGCAACGCCTCTCTTAACTGCCGCTCGCCGCAGTGAACCCGGTAGTGTGCCCAGCTTGCCGAACGTCCCTCCGCCGCGCCGATCTCCCGCAACGTCTCGCCATTCATGTGCTTCTTGCTTGCACAACGAAATTCTATTGCGCTCACACGTAAGCCGGCAAAGCTCAGATGCCGACACTTCCGGCGCTGCTCTTGTTGCTCGATCAGGATGTCTTCAACGCTGGGGGATTTGTCGCACGGTTCCGGGATTGTAGTACATATCCACCTATCACCTTGGTCCTGTGTTCGTCCCATAATGGCGCTTTCATCTAACGTGAGATTGGCAACAGAAAACATCACCGGCTGCTGCTTGCGCAGGTAATCGTCAATGATCGCCCCACGTATCAATAGGTGCGCGTACGTCGGAAAAGCGCAGCGACCGGGCTGATAATTCAATGCTGCCTTGCACAGTCCCACATACCCGCAGCTTTCCATTTCACCAAAGGAATGCGGGAGCGTTGAAGGCGCTTACAGAGCGGGTTGCGGGACGCTTCCGAGTGATCGGAATTTCTCTTAGCGAAGACGGCCTTTCGGATTTTGTGGCCTCTCACGGTATGGAGTTTCCGGTGTACAGCGGTCTTTCGCGCTCCGCAATCGACGCATACCAACTGGGAACAACTCCCGAGACTATTGTTGTTTCTCCGAACGGCGTAGTACTTGGAAGCTGGGACGGTGCCTACACTACAGCTACGAAGCCGGCCCTGGAACGCTTTTTTGCAATCAGCTTCCCCCCGCAGAGCCTTGTAAGCGATCAGGCTTCATTTTGATGATCACAGGAGGAAACCATGAAGATGAGAACGAAGATTGGAGTCATTACGGTGGGCTCGGTTCTGGCTTTGGCGCTCGGCGTAGCAAGTTTTCGGCCGTCTTCCAATACACGCTCCGGGTCTGTGGTCAACGTCTCGCTCCAGGACGTGTCGGGTAAGCCTCTGAGTTCGCTCTTCGATGGCATGCCGATTGATAAGCGGTATCCGGAATTCAAGCGGCTAGTTGCGGAGCAGCGCTCGCAGAGGTGCGGTCAGCGCCCGCGCCAAGCGAGCCGCCTGTTGCGGGAACTGGGCCTGTGGTTCGAACCAGTCGTGCATGCTTGTGTCGGCTGCAATTGCGGGTATAGGGAGGTTCCGCCGTACGTTTACTGCACTTACTGCGGCAACAACCCTTACCATGGGAACCTCCGGGATGCGCTCGGGGATGATGGAATCATGAATGGAAGACTCGTTTGCACCACGGGGCCAAACTGCCCCGGAATCGTTCAGACGGTAAACTGCTCATGCCCCAACCCGCCATAAACAATTCGTTCAGTTCTGCCTGGCCAAGCCCGGAGGGAGCGGGATTAGTCGGGTCTTTACCAGTTTTCAAGGGCATATGGTTCGGAAGATCAATCTAGGGCATCGAGGAGTATTATGAGTTTCAGACGTTTGCCGGTTCGGTTTGCGGGGCTGCTGGCATTGACTTCGCTAACGGCAGCAGTTGCGGAGGCTTTCGGCCCACAGCTAATAGCTCAGACCAAAATAATTGCTTTGGACTCAATTGTCGATCGGTCCCATGGAGCAGTTAAGTGGAGCCACGGCGCCTTTCTGTACGCCGATCTCGGCGCAGGCGGGGTCCCTCCGACTTTCTACACGTTGGACCGCGACGGTCGGTTGCTCTCATCAGCGACAGCGTCCATACCGGGCTCAGCGGACGTTTCGCTTGGGGATTTCGACCGGCGGGACGATAGCTCCATTGTCTTCATCGGCGAAGCCCATTCGGTCTATGGGCAACCGGTGCCGTTCATCGCACTGATCTCCGCCGATGGCAGGACGGAGCGGGTCATACGCACCGCGCCCTACAACGCAAACATGCTTGGCCTCGCGCCGGACGGCACATTCTGGACGCTTGGGTACGAGATGGTGGGCCGCAACGTTTCCGCCCCGGAACTCAATCCGGACGCGGGCGTACTGAGACACTTTGATCGCGCGGGTCGGCTTCTTGGCTCCAGCGGTCCGCAGTCGCAGTTCGTCAAGCTTTACACAGCCAGGCGACTCGGGGCAGGGTATATTGCCGCGACGCGCAGCCGGATCGGCTGGTACGCACCGTTCTGGGGAAAGGGCGGCCAATATGTCGAAATAGACTCTAACTCGATGACGCGGCACAGTTACCCTGGATTGCCGGACCTGTCGACAGGTAGTCTGGTGTTGTCCTTCAACTTAACGGAGGCAGGGAATGCCTTTTTATCGGTCTACGACGACGCCTCCGAGCGCTCGACGACCTTTATGTTTGATCGCGCGGCGCTGAAATGGCTGCCGATTAAAGGACCGGGTACCATCATTTCGCCCGGATCGCAGCTAATAGGTGTCGATGGGGAAGACATTGTGTCGTTTGAGAGCCGTAATTCTGTTAGCTTCTTCAGGCTGCCGCATTGAGCGAGCGTTCGGAGTATCGGAGTGCGCGTGAGGCGTAGCGTTTACCATGGAGACGTTTGATCGCAGGTATATACTACGCACCTCTCTGCTCTCATTCACTTACCTCTGCGGCGTTCTGCCAAAGCTTGTCGCCCGTTCGCAGGCTGCCGATAGGATACTCGAGTGGAACGCATTCACCGACCTGCTGGAGTTGACGGCCCACGAGTTTCACCTGAAGTACACGACTTCGGAGATTCACGTCCGGACCGTCGAGCAGCTTCTCCGGCGTCTTAACCTTGCCACGCCGCGATTGGCGCATATACCTGTCGAGCAGTCGAACGTTACCTATCCCTATCCAGAATTTAAGGATTTGATGCGATCAACCGAGGTTCAGGTTAGCCTCCTCTCATTTTCCGCGGGGGAGCGTATCCCACATCACAACCATCCATCAATGACCGGGGTAATGACGTGTGTGCGGGGACAGCTCACAGTTGACAGTTACGATTACGTCGACCGCTTATCCGAAGAGGAATGGATAATCCGCGCGCTTCCTCGGAGCCTCTTGCAGCCGGGAGAGACCAGCACGTTGACTGAGAAGGACAGGAACATTCACCAGGTAGCCGCACCCACGGCAGCCCAGATTATCGATATCTTCTCTCCGCCATACGATGCCGAGAGAACGACTTCGATGCGCTGGTTTAAGCTGCGCAGCAGCAGAGCCCATCGAGCGGACCCGCACCTGTTCATCGCAGAGGCGTATTAGGAGCGGGACGGGTGCGTTATGGCCTTGGCGAATGGATTTAGCGTGACATGTATGCGGCGTCGAAGTAATCTGTTGAGTTGACCGTTACTAATAGCTCGTTCGGCTTGAGCATAAAATGAACTGTACTTTGAATTCCTTTAGTTGCCGCGTCGATAAACTATCTAACCCAATCCCGAATTCTGAGCCGCGACCGTGAGGGAGCGATCTCCATAGCTTCGGGTGATCACAGCGAGAGATACCCGCAGCTCTCCATCTCTTCCACATCAATCCAATGCGGCAGACTGAACCGCTTCACAAGCATCCGGGCGATGCCTGGCACGATATGCGCGTGATCGATCAAAAGCTGCTGCTGCGCTGTTGTAAGCGTGTGCGTGCTGGCCGCACGTACGGATGTATTCACACCCAGTTTTCGGGATGCTGGGCCACCTCGTACAGCGCAGCATGCGTGCAGCGTGCGTGAGCACGTGCATCCTACGTTCCGAACGCGTGTTCACGTGGCCGGCTGCGGACGCAGGGTGCGTGGATCTACGTGGATTTATGCGTGGGCTGGGGTGCCTCACGTAACGCCCGTTGCCGCCATGCTTCGAAGGATTCACCCGGGTTCCGATCCGGACAGCTGCGAATTTTGAACCGAATCGGCACCTCGGCGCTTTCGAGGTGCACAACTCGAAGCTCATGCATGCCCACGGCCGCGATAGCGTGGCGTAGCTCGGGGCCGTCAAGGTCTTCCCACATGCCTAACCGGAGCTCTGAGTCGTAACGCATGATCCGGACGCCGCACAGGTTCAGTAGCTGCATAGCCTCTGCGATTTCGGCCAATGTCGGCCTCACCCGTGCTATCTGACTTAATTCGTTTATTTCGTTTAATTCGTACGACGAATGGCTTTTGTGTTCTGGGACCGCGCTTTGCTTCGGCGTCGTGTCCTGCAGCAGCTTCAGGTAGCTCACGAGCTCCCTCCATTCCCTCCGCGCGGGTACGAAATTGACGAATTGGCTCCCTTCGGGCCCGTACTTAGTTCGTTTAATTCGTTTAATTCGTAACTAGAAGTAGATTTTTGTGCTCCCGCGAACCAGCGCTCAGCCGGTGCGCCAGAGTCTTTCTGCTCAGGTTCCATATGGGCAAGGCCAGCTTCTGAGAGCACAGCTAGTGCCCGGCTGATCTCATTCGAGTTCTTGTTCCGGTTGAAGAGATTGTTGATCTCCGTGCGAGTTGCACCAACGGTTCTCACCGAGCGCAAGTAGCTCAATATACTGTCCGCAGTGTCATCTCCGAGTGCATCCCCAAAGATGTATTGAGCCGATGCCTCGGCATAGTCCCACACCGCGAGAGCCGCCTGAAGGTGACAGAGCCGGATCACATTGTCATGGTCGAGCAGTGCGTACAGCGTTGCGATGCGCATCACTTGTGGCTCCGCTCGGGCTACAACTGCACCCAACAACCCCGGTTTTCCGGCAGACAGCGGCCCATACACTCGTTCCCAGGCAGCCGCGGCCTTCCTATCGAAGTTGATACGCCCCACACCCTGCGCGTGGACACGAACATCACGGAGCCTGGCTGCGATTGGCAATAGATCGTTATCCTCCAGGCTTCCTCCAAATGGAAGCTCCTTAGATCGCTCGGTGAATACCCACAGGAACCGATTCGCAAAACCGTTCGCAGCTTCCGTGTTCGTCAACAATCGGGTCAGTTCCTCCGCAGTGATGTGGGCAATGATGCCGATGTGCGCGCCTGTCGCACGCGCAGACTTAGTCTTCGTCAGGATGTTAAGTGTCCCCGAATCCCAGGCCTCCCGGATGACAGCGCTCGCGTTATTTGAATCGCGCTGAGCATTCTTCAGGACCCGTGCGAACTCGGGCTCCTGGACTAGGAGTCGCTTGTCAGAAATGCCAGGATCCGCTATCACTTCCTCATAGCCAACAACCCGGCCTTTCTCTTTGACGGCGTGCTGTTCGCGGATCTCATCGCGAGCCGCCCAGATAATACCTTCGCCGGTTGAGATTCCACTGGTTATGTGTGTCGTAAAGTCTTCGTCAACTAGCCTGAATAGGCGTCGAATTTGCCCCCATGACGTTCCTTTACGACCTTTGCTGGTATTTCCGACGATCACAGTGAACAGGTTCGTATGGTGGCGATCGCCTTCGGCCTGGTAGTATCCGGTGCGTCCGATATAAAGACCTACCGCGGCAAGGAATTGAACGAGAATCGAAGGCAGGCCGCTCTCTGTGTGCGGCATGAGCAAGCGAACCAGGTCACCGGTGATGCCATGCAGAGCGGCTTCAGCGATCGCGGCGGGCTTTACCCGGACCGAGGACGGCTGTGTTGTCAACGGCGGCGCCTGCGTTACCTGGGCTGGTGGTCCGTTCACAAGCAGGCTCTCGATCCTCGAAGTGAGTCGTGCCTTGCATTGCCTCATGCGACTCGCTCCGTTGCCTTCCCGGCAAGCCAAATCACGTTTGTCAGCAATTCGTGCGCTTCTTCTGCTTCGGTAACGAGCTCAGCAACGAACTCCGGCTGCTTCGCCTGTAGGTCCGTTAACGCCTCCGCTGCATCGTATTCGCTCCATGCCTGAACCTCAGCGAGCATTTGTGTCAACGCAAAAATTCGCTCGCCGTCGATTCCGCCAGGGCTCTCGAGCAACGGGGCCTTCGCGGCTTCGAGCTCGCGCTCCGTATGCCAGATGAGCGCAGTCCGGAACAGTGCGGCTTCAGCGAGTGTTTGGTCATCGAAGCGCGGAGAAACCGCGGCATTAACATCTGCCTGTCCATGGTCTATTCCGTGCCGCGCCGCCAGGCGATGGATCGCATCGGCAACTGTGCCGCCTTCAGCAAACTGTTCGAGGTCGATTACGTCGAGCGATTCGCCGCAAGCGAAACAGTGAATTTTGTCTGGATATAAGTGCGCCGATGGCGTCCTGTCAGTGTGGAATGGGCAATGAAGCTTTCGCCCTCGCCGGTTACTTCTTGCCGGCCAGCGATAACCCACCTGCTCCGCCAGTTCCGGCAGCTCTGAAAAGGCGGCAGTTTTCACACGGTCGATAAGATCCGGAGAAGGTCGGCTCACAGGAGATACCCCCGATCGTTTCTGTCGACCCGATGCAGCCTGCAGCTCGCTCGTCGGCCAAGTTCTTGAATTTCCGCATTCGGGCACGCTTCGAGTTCTGTCGCGAGTGGCGTTATTACATCGTCGTCATTTTGTGTTTGTGGAGACATTGGTCCTACTTCGCCTCCCGATTAACACCATGGAGGTTGCGCCGAATGTGATCGCGCACGTCTTGAGGGCAATACCTCACGAGGTGGCCGAGTTTTACGAAAGGGAAACCCTTTCCGAGCAGGCGATCCCGCCGCAGACTTCCAACAGCTCGCCCTGTGATTCGGTGCAAGTCATGTTCGTCCCAAAGTTTTTCTAAGGGTGTGTCACTAGTTTTCTCGCTTTCGCAGCGTTTCGCACTGTTCATAAGCAACATCATCCTGGAAAAAGGAAGGCCGCGAAACGTTTTAAAAAGGAAATGTTCCGGACAATATTCGGAAGAAATCCGGACGGGGCTTTATTCCAGAGGCTTGAGTAGCTCTTCTGGTGTGGTGCCCAATCTCTTGGCGATTTGCACGAAGATATCTCGCCGAATTTTACGCGTTTGGCGAAACCTTCGAAGCGTTCTGTCTGAAGTGCCGACCGAATTAGCAAAATCAGTTAGGCTCATGCCCGTGCTGGTTAGATGACTTTCTATTCGTGTCACAGCGAGAGGGCTACAAACGCTCTGACGGAGGCGAGGCCGCGGCTGCAGATCCTGCCGTAATGCTTGGGTATGGTCGGACGGTGTGGTTCCGGTTGTGTTCTCCGCTGAGGCGGCGTGTGAAACAACGGCGGCATCACTCTGTGCAGGCTGGATTAGGTCAGCCTTGATTTGCGCACACAAGTGGGAAATGTCCGCTGTCAGGTGTCGATTGAGATACTTCCAAAGCGCAGGCATCTCCTTGGGTCGCAAGAACCAGCAGTGTTTCCACCCCAGAGGCATGAGGTCGCTCCATTCTGTAAGGCGAAGAAGATCACGCTTCCTCTTCACTAGATGGGCGTGCACTTCTCTCGGCGGGAGTCCTCGATCGATTGCAGCGCTCCACTCCGCCTCAAGCAGCGCAGCATAATACTTCAGCCACAACTTGTATACCTTAGGCCATGAGTTATCGATTTCTGGATCGTGGCCGCCGACAGCCTCTGCAACTTCCCTTTGATGCTGTCTTTTTAATTTGAGCCGTTCTTGAGGCGTCATTGCTCCCTCCGCAATCCCCAGAGAAGCGAGCCGCCAATCGGTAGGGTTCCGACTTGTCGCCCGGCCAGGCTAGGCGGCTTCCCGCAACATAACACGGAATTTCTGTTTTGGCGGTGCTACAGGGACTTCTACAGGGACTTTTCTTCAACGGGGTGCTCTCTCATAAGCACTGATGGGCAAAGCCCACGTGACCGGAAGGCTGATTTGACGGGCATTCTGAATGCCGTGCGTTATAGTGAGCAATCCTGAATAACCTGCGTTCCCTGATTCGTAATCAGCAGGTCGCCGGTTCGATCCCGGCGGGTGGCTCCAGTTTCAAGTCAACAGGTTACAAGCCCGCGTGAGGCGGGCTTTTGAGTTTTTGTCAGCAGTTTTGTCAGCATGGGAGAATCCCTTCCCACTTCACTTCTGAGCTTTAGGATTGCATTCAACGGTAGGCTCAGCTCATGGCTCCTCAATTCGGTGCCGACCCATGCAAAGCAGTAGAATAAAGATTCCCTTTGGAAACACCGAACGGCAATCGGCCTGCGGACGACTGCCTTCGCCGATCGCGCTGAAATACTCGGTTTTGAGAATGACCTGCGAGAAATTCCAAGCAGGAGAATTCGTGAGTGTTGCTACACGGACGCTTCTCGCCGCTGGTTACGAGATCACCAACTGTCAGCGTCACCCTGGCTTTGCTGAAATCTCATGCCAGTCCATGTCACGACTGGGAGCGCTTCTGCACTACCTGATCGCAGTTACGGATCAAGACGACTTCACAATTGAGCAGCGGCAAGAAATCACACGTGAAGCTGAAGCAGACCGGCGAGCGGTGTCATTCATAGCTCTCTCTACTGCGGAAGGCCAGATCAGTTGGGATGAATTTCTGGACGCTCTGGGTGGAGCGGTTCCCTCCTGGCGAGCGCTAAGCCAGGACTATGCTGACTTCCTTCGGACAACGGCCCATAACGAATTGCCAGATGGGTGTACCGGTGAGGCGTGGCATCTGTTCGAGGGCTTGGTAGCCGATGGTTTGGAATTTGCGTTCGGTCGGCGTGTTCGCAGGCTCGGCGGCAACAAACGCGGACCGACCGTGAGCGACATGCTCGCCCAGCTACCAGACACGGGACTGGAGATCGTCGATACCAAGGCATCCAAGGTTGGATTTCAAGCGGACTGGCCTGCACTTCGGCCGTTGGCCGAATATGTCGGTCGGCAGCGGCAGCGACAGAGGGGGCACAACGAGGTAGCAGGTGCTCTCGTTGTTTCATCGAATTTTAAGCAAGATGGGGGTGCCCTGTCCGAACTCTCACGTCGGTTCTTGGCCGAGACGGGCGTGCCGGTCGCCTTCCTCGCCGCAGCCTCGCTGAGCGAAATCGTGACCGAACTGCAAAGGCAGCCCGATCTGCGCAGTGCTATACGATGGCGACCATTACTAGCGGGGGGACTTCTTCAGATCACAGAATTTCGGCGCGAACTTGACCAGGCCCGGTCTGAACGGTGTACACGGGTGGAGGGTTAGGTGGGCACGTCACGCAACGATCCGTCCCCTCCCATTCCTCCCTGGAAACCAGCGCTCGCCGTACTCGGACGGACCGATGTTCCTGCGGAACGGCAAAGCCTAGAAATCTGGCGGGCAGTTGCCGCCGATCGGGGCGAGCGTCTTCTCCGTGATCTCGCAAATCCGACTCTGGCTGAAGCCTGCTCCCTGATCGCGAAAGGACGTTCCGTAAGCGACGCTCTCGATGCGTATGATGAGGCAACTCTCCACATCGCCGATGTCGGCTTGGCCGTGGATTTGGGTAGAAGGGCGCTGGCACGTGCTGCGGTGAACAGCTCGGGTCCATCCGGATTCGCCAGCGAGCTGTTCGCGGAGGCAGTGTCGTACTATGCCTCACGCGATCTACCGAGCTTTGTCGCTGCACCAGGTCGCATCGCCAATTCGTCTGCAGCGCTTGATCTTAAGGAAAATCTGCGGAAAATCGCCCGCAAAACTGCGAGCCAGGCCGGTGAGCCGCCTCTCGACCGCCGCGGTTGGCACCGGTATGTGAGCCGTGTCCTGACGGCTCTGCAGGGCAGGGAGCGCTTGCCGAGGTGAGGATTTTTGTTCGCCGTGGTTCTAAGGAATCCAGCGGAGATGTCGTTTTCGAGGCGGAGAAGAATCTCTTAACAGGCGAGAAGGCCTTCAAAAAGCAATTCGGCGAGCTCACCAGCCTGGAAGGAGACCTTCTTCTGCTAGCCTCTGCGATTTTTGCCGCGGATCGCGCGACGCCGCGCGGCGATGGAGAAGAGTATTCGCGCGTTTTTGAATTATCTGTGCAAATAGTCAACATGGCGCGGCTACAGCCTCTGATTCGGCAGGTGGAGCGGGTATTGCGCAAGTTGTCGAATGATGCTTGGCGAGTGGAGCTAAGGCAATATGACGGCAAGCAGGAAAAGCTCCTAGGAGTCACGGCAAAGAAGGGCAAGACACTTTTGTTTTCCGGTGGGCTCGATTCCTTGGCAGCCGCGATCGAGTTCGGCGCGGCTCCAGATAGCGGATTGCGCTTGATTAGCCACATAACACATAACCCCCAGACGACAGGTGCCCAAAAATCCCTCGTTCAATTGCTATCTGCAAAAGACATCGTTTTACCTCATTTGCAATTCCTGGTCTCTTCCCGACCGGTGATACCTACGGCTGGTCTCCAGCACGATATCGAAAACAGTCAAAGGACACGATCGTTTCTGTTTCTCGTGCTCGCGGCCTTGACTGCCCGACGAGCTGGCCATCGCGAGGTCCTGTTTATGGCCGAGAACGGGCAGATGGCCATCCATCTTCCGCTGACAGAGGGCAGAATCGGCGCCCGCTCAACGCACACCGCACACCCTGATGTGTTGAGCGAAATGCAACAGTTCCTTCAAGCCACTTTGGACCTGCCTATCTGCATCGTGAATCCATATGTGGACAAAACGAAGGCTGAGGTCATAAAGCCGATCTGGGACCGGCTTCCGGAGGCGATTTCGGTATCGACGAGCTGTTGGAAAAACAGCCGCCTGCAAGGCGCTGCGACGCATTGCGGAACCTGCATACCTTGCTATATCCGCCGGATTGCCATCGAGACGTATGGTACCGATACAACGATCTACGCCCGAGACCCGTGGCGGGAGAACTTTTCAGGAATGAGTCCTCAGGATGAGGCGAGGCGGAATCTCGCGGATTACTCACAGTTCATGGTTCAGATCTCAAGATCGTCCGAAGCTGATTTGATGGCCGAATGGCCAGAGCTTTATTCGCGTAATCTCAATGCGCAGAGCGCGATCGAGATGTATAAGCGCGCTGCCACTGAAACGCGAAAGGTTTGGGGTCGGTACCCAGCTTTGGCTGCGCTCCTCACATGAAGATTTCGCACAAGCAACTCGAGGAATGTCGGCAGCAGCCACGCCAGTGGTTGGTCAACGGAGCCCGAAGCTATACTGGGCCGCGGCGGCTTGGCTATGCACAGGTCCTGCAGCTCGCAATTCACCGATATCACAAAGATCAAGCGGCAGATGCTGCCCGTCAACACATGTCCACTTTGATCGCGAGAGCCGATTTTCGTGACCCGATTCGTGTGGATCTCACAGAAGCCAGTCTTGATTCGTACATCGACTGGCATGGGAGTTCGAGCACAATTACGGCAGATCATCGGGTTCGCTTGTCGCTCGATCTGCGAGGCTATCTTGCTTTGAGCGGTGAGCTGTCGCGTGTCGATATCACCCCGGAGGGTTATCGCGGGATTTTGCTTGGCGTGCCACCGCGAGGTTGGCGAGACCAGTTGCGCATGCCGCTTCTGCAGCGTGCGTTAGCCACCAAGTACGGCCGGCCGGTGAATGAAATCAGTGTTGGAATCCAAGACCTCGACGGCTCGGGACTCGCTGTGACAAGCTTTTCTTCACGGCGCATTGCGGAGGCGGAGCGGGGATTCTTGGATCTCGGTAATCAAATTCGCCGTCTAGTGGATCAGGTTCGCGAGTAATGGTTGACTACGCGGCCAACTACGACGCCTTAGTCGGTATCATCCGGATCACATCGCGCCGGACGTCCACCCTTCGATACTGGTCTCCCGCCCTTTTCTTCGGAGCCAGCAATTTTTCCATTTTATCTGCCGAGTCGCGATCGCTCCCCTCGAAGAGATGTCCGTAGGTGTCCATGGTCAGCTTGATTGACGAGTGCCCGAGGCGTTCAGAGATTTTCTTTGGATGAACTCCCTCGTGAATCAATAGGGATGCATGGGTGTGTCGTAGGTCGTAAACGCGAAGTCTGGGGAAGTTGTTCGCTTCGCAGACCTTCTGAAAGCGGCGAAGAACGTTCCGCTCTTCAAGGGGCGTTCCGATTTCGGACGGGAATACGAGTCCGTTGTCCTGCCACTTCGCTCCCGCCAACGCACGCTGCTCCATTAGACGACGCCGTTCCTCAACCAGGACATCGCGAACGAACTCTGGAAAATCGATCGTCCGCCGACTCTTCTCTGTTTTCGGCGGCCCGAATTGGGACCTTGGCGACTCCGAGGCAATCTTGCGCAATAAATCTCACCTGAAACAAACCGTACAAGCACTGATGAAGCGCGGCGCCGTTCCCGTTGAGGATGGCTCGGTCGCTATCAAGCCGCACTTCGCAAGATTGCGCTCGAACAGATTGTTCTAGCGGAGCAGCGACGGGTCGTTCGACATCCAGAAAGGGACCGCTCACATAGTCGTTGAACGAGGTGGATTCGACGTGTCCATCTCGCCCTATTCAAGCCGTGGCCAGCGTTGAATCATCGCCTGCTTCACGCCTTTTCGTGTCGAGGTGTTCGGAAATGTCGCCGCCAATCCCTCCATTACTGAAGGCGCCGGAATACAGCGAATGGTGCCCGAGGAGCCAACATGCAGAAAGTAAAAGACCTTTCAAATAGCACAGCCATCCTGCTTGATGATATCGGCGGCGAGCCGGTTATCGGGTCAGGCTTCGAAGCCGAAGTGGCGGAGACCGAATTTGGCAGCGAGGAACTCAGCCGCACCGAAAGAACGGACGCGACAGAGGAGTAGAAGCTCATGGCCACCACGATTACCGAACCAGCCGTTCTACAGCAGTCTAGCGGTAAGCCGACCACACGCGATTTTCGGCAAGAAGTTACCGACAGTATCTTGCGCATGCTCGAAAACGGCGTAGCTCCATGGCAGAAACCGTGGGAGCCAGGAAGGAATCCCCTCGGTATCCCCATGAACCCGACTTCGGGCAGGCCGTACCGGGGCGGCAATGCCATTCATCTCATGGCGACAGCTCTCAGAAAGGGCTACGAAGATCCCCGTTGGATGACATACAAACAAGCCTCCGAAGGGGGTTGGCAGGTGCGAAGGGGGGAAAAGGGAACTCAGATCGAGTTCTGGGAATTGAAGGCTGGCAACAGAGAAGAGCGAACCACCGGGGCTTCCGAGAATGGCGGCGGCCGAGATACGGAACGCGAACGTGACCGGGGCACTCGGCTCATCCACCGCGTGTACACCGTTTTCAATGCCAGCCAGATCGAGGGCGTTCCGCCCTACAAACCGAAAGAGCACACGGCTTTCGAAGTCATCCGGTCGGGCGAGCAGATTATGAAGAACTCGGGCGCGGAAATCCGACACGATCAGGTTGACCGAGCGTTTTATAGCCGCTCTTCGGACACGATCCATCTCCCGCCCAAGGAGGCTTTCAAGGACGCGCCCGGTTATTACGGGACAGCTCTTCATGAGCTTGCGCACTGGACCGGTCATCCGTCACGTCTGAACCGCTCGACCTTGACTGAGTCATACCGGTTTGGAGATACGAATTATGCAAGAGAGGAATTGCGTGCTGAGCTTGCGAGCCTGTTTCTCGCTGCCGAGCGCGGAATACCGCACACTCCCGAGCAGCACGCGGCTTACGTCGGGTCGTGGATTGCAGCCCTGAAAAGAGACAAGAACGAAATCTTTCGTGCGGCTCATGACGCCTCCGCCGCGAGCGACTTTCTTTTGACTCTCGCACGGGACCGGGCGATTGCGGAGCAGGCGTTGACGGGTGGCCCGGTTTTTGATTCCACAAGCAGCGGAAGTTCGCCTGCCGCTGTTTTCGAACAGGAGACTGCCACTCTTGAGCGCGATCGCGAGGACTTAGACGAACGCGTCCCCGACGGAGTTGTACCTCCGGCTGAAGGCCCGAAGAGCGCTGATTACGTTTACAGTTATGCGGTGAAAGCAGGCCAGGATCAGTGGAAGTGGAAACGGGATGGCACGCTCATATGGGCAACCGCGAATTCCGAACGCGAGGCAATCGAGCAAATCCAGACTGATGCTGCAAACAACGGCGTCTCGCCCCGAATAAAAGATGCAAGTCTTTTCCGGCCTACGCAAGCGTCAACGAGCGACCACAGTGCAAGCAACGGCGAACTGCGCGAATCGACTCAGTACGCCTCTCGATTTGAACCCGGCAGCGCAACCGTGAATGTCGAGAACAAAGCGACCGGTACGGATCGCAGGGTAGCCGTAGATCCACTTCAGATCCGGGATTCCGACAGCCAAGGAGAGCTCAACCCGGTTTCTGAATCTGCAAAAAGCAAGAGCGCCTTCGATGCACTGAATACCGCGCGCGACGTTTCAAAACAGACGCTTGGCGACTCTGCCAATGTGCTCGCCGCCCATACCGACAGTGGAACGTATCGCGGACCAATAATTGGGTGCACAGAACATCATGTAATTCAAAAGCAATCTGGCAGGTCCGCGAGCGCGCATCCAAGAGAATTGCTTGATAGGCAGCCCGAAGTTGGTCAAACGGTACGCATCAACTATTCCAATGACCGCGGCTCGGTTCGTGAGGTTCGCGAACGTCCCAAGGTGAAGGAGGTCAGCCGATGAGCCTTCCTCCAAGCCGCCTTACTTCATGAGGATTTGTATTCTGACCATCGTTTATGGCGTGATCCGATTGTTATTCGGCTGCGGCTTAGTAATACCAGCGATCCCCAGATAGCGTGGAATGCACGGTCGTTCTTTGTGCGAAGTGGATTGCGTTTGCGGGTGGCTCTTCCATTTGGACCGTCCGCTCAGCTTTTTGTGCCAGCAATGCGAGCGTCTGCTCGTCGTGGAATGGAACCAACAATCACCGGGAAAGCTGAGGAAAGAAGCGTCACACGACATAAAGAGGACCGGAGGAGATCATGCGCAAAGGACAACCTGAACTCTACCGAATACCAGGCAAACCCGGCTACTTGGGCGATTACAACTGGCGAGCGACGGCCTTCGGCTTGCTGTTGCTCGTCGTCGTAAATTTCATCGCAACCCAATACATCGCCGCCAAGTTCCGGTACCAGAGCGCCTTGGGTGTGCCGATCACGCAGACGAAAACGGGCGGCATTTATGAGCCGTTCGCATGGATGATCTGGGGATGGCGTTATTCAACGTCGAGGGACGAGCGAATTCGGAAACCGTTCTTTGAAGGTGAAATGATCGTGGTCGCCGGCAGCTTTCTATCTGTCGGAATATTCTTCGTTGTGGCCAACCGCCGGGCGCGCAAGCTGACGGAGAATGCGGAGGACTTGCACGGATCTGCCCGGTGGGCCGAACAAGATGACGTTCGGGAAACCGGTCTTATGAGTACCAAACGCGGCGTTTACGTCGGCGGATGGTGTGCGAATGGAGGCAGCCGCTTGAGCTACCTCCGGCATAACGGCCCGGAACACATTCTCGCGTTCGCGCCCACCCGAAGCGGCAAAGGAGTCGGTCTGGTAATCCCTTCGCTGCTGGCGTGGGATGAAAGCGCGGTCATCTACGACATCAAAGGCGAGAACTGGGCGAAAACGGCAGCGTTCCGCAGTCAACAAGGTCATATCTGTTTCAAGTTTTCGCCCGTGGAGGCTTCGAGCTCTTCGCGGTTCAATCCTTTGGGAGAGATTCGGCTCTTTACGCCTCGCGATGTGAGTGATGCGCAAAACATCGCGAACATGATCGTGCGGACGGGGGAAGACAGTCCACAAGAGCGTTATTGGCAGGATGCCGCGGCGTCGATAACCACGGGGATGATCTTGCACGTGTCGTATGAGGCGGCGCTGGAAGGCCGCGTGGCTTGTCTGGCGGATCTCGCTCACGTATTCACGCGACCGGGATCCAGTTTTCGCGACACGCTGGATGAGTTACTCAACTTCGAACACGATCCGGGATATAGACACAACTGGCAGATGCCTACAGGCGAGCGTACGATTACACATCCTGTCGTTCGGGAAAAAGTGCAGGAGATGCTCGATAAAGAGGACCGAGATTTCGGTGGTGTCCTGTCCACCGCAAAAACCGCTCTCACGCTATATAGCGACCCTCTGGTTGCGAAGAACACATCCGCCAGCGATTTCACCATCAACGATTTGGTCAACCACGACCGGCCCGTCTCGCTGTATCTCGTGGTGCCGCCCAGCGACAAAATTCGGCTTCGACCGTTAATTCGGTTGATGTTTACCATGACCGTCAATCGGCTTACCGAAAAGATGGTTTTTCAGGGTGCGGAGCAGAAACGCAACAAGCATCGCCTTCTTGTGTTGATCGACGAGTTTCCCTCTCTCAATCGCATGGAAATCTTTGCCGATGCCCTGTCCTACATGGCCGGTTATGGCCTAAAGGCGTATTTGATAACTCAAGATATTCGCCAGATCGTCGATGCGTACGGAAATAACGAGAGCATTGTTTCGAACTGTCACGTTCGAATCGCCTTCGCGCCCAACCAATTCGAGACGGCCGAGTTACTGAGCAAGATGACCGGCACCACGACGGTCCAAAAGGCAAGCTTCAACTACAGCGGCTCCCGGTTCTCTCCAGTCATGGGCCACGTCAATGCGAGCGTTGATCACGTGGAACGGCGACTGATGACGCCGGACGAAGTATTACGTCTGAAGCCACCGCAAAAGAAAAGCGACGGAGGTTCCGAGCATATCGTTGCGCCGGGTCAAATGCTGATTTTCGTAAGCGGCCATCATCCAATTTTGGGAACGCAGATGTTGTACTTCCTTGATCCAGTCTTGATGGCACGAGCTGAGTTGCCGCCCCCTGCGGATTTCGTGACCCTGGAGGACGGCCGCGCAATCCCGCAGAAGCCGCTTGATCGGACACGACACGTAATTAGCAAGCCGGAGATTCTCGTGGGCGAAGAGCTGAAGCTAACGCGCGGCGAACGAGGTTTTATTGAAGAACTCGAACTTGGGAAAGGAGCATGAATTTATTTATGCAAAAGAATCGCATCGAGATCGCAGGGTACTTGGCCGCGAAGCCAACCGTCCGCTACTTGCCGTCCGGCACGCCGGTTGCGAACGCGCGTCTCGGTGAGAGCTACACATACAAGGACGCTGAGGGTAAAGCGCAGAAGCATACGAACTGGCATAGCCTCTCGTTTTATGGAGATCTATCTTCGGTCGCAGTGACCTTTGAGAAAGGCGACAACATCTTTGCTGAAGGAAGCATTGAACAGCGCCAATTCACGCCGAGGAAAGATGGAGTCCAACGCACCGTTCAGGAGATCATCGTTCGGGCGTGCCACTTAATCGCCTCGATGCGCGGAGCGGCTGCCAAAACCGCCGAAATCAATGGCAATGGTCCTATTGCTGAAGAGGCCCCAATCTCCGAGTCTGCATTGGACGTGGCGAACCATGACCACTGGCCTGTTGGATAGGCTCCGGAAAACACGCCTCAGAACCCTTCGGTGGATCGCGGCTCTGGCGCTCGGAACCATGTTCTGTGCTTTTCAAATCTGCGGTTTGATCGGCATTCGGATCAACACTTCACCGTCGCTCCCGCTCGGACTGTATCAGGCCAGCTCTGATCCGAATGCGAATCTGGTCGAGTTCTGTCCAGCGGAACCGTCGGCACCTTTGCCGCTTCGCGCGGCTACCGTGGCCAGGGCATATGCCCGGATGGGGCGGCTCCACTGCTCAAACCCGTCGTGGCTAGGCCGGGCGATGTGGTTAAGCTATCACGTCAAGGCATTGAGGTGAACGGGGCGCTTCTACCCAATACGGCGCCAGTGTCATCAGACACAAAAGGTCGTTCGCTGGAGTCATGGAAATTCGGCCGGTACACAGTGCATCCCGGCACCATATGGGTCGCTTCTTCATACAACCGCCGAAGCTTCGACAGCCGCTACTTCGGGCCGGTGGCCATAACCTCCGTTCGCGAGCATGTTCGGCCCCTCCTGACGGGATGGTAATGAACGGCCCAGTCGTTCTTCGAAGCTTCGCATCGTTCGGCACCGGTATTGCCATTTCCACCGGATACCCGGTTGGTATTGCCGCCGCGATTGGGATGCCAACGCTGGCGATGCACCAACCGACACGCCGCACCGCATACCGGTCCGCCTTCTGCTACTACGCGGGCGCGCTCTGGCCTGTAATTCCTGCCGCGCGAAATTTCTTTGGCGCTTCCGCATCGTTACTGGACGGAGTAGTAGCCTGGTTCGTCGCCGCAATCCTGTTGGCGGCCCCGTGGCCGATCGCTTGGACGACTAGGCGAGGCCAATTTCTATGGCGTGTCCCGCTCGCGCTCTTTGCAACCGTCGTTCCGCCCATTGGACTGATCGGATGGGCGTCTCCGCTCACCGCCACGGGATTCATTTTCCCCGGAACGGCTTGGATCGGATTGTTGATCTTCGCAGTTCTTTGCGGGTGGATGAGCAGTGCATTGGCTGCTCGCACCCTCGTCGCAGCGCTTGCGCTCCTTGCCACGTCTGCGCATTTGAACTTTGCAGGAGATCCAACACCCCCGACTGGCTGGGAGGGAGTGAATACATGTTTCGGAGCCATCGCCCATGGTGCGACGGCTCCGGTCTCGGAATATGCGGCTGCCCAATGGATTCAGGATCGAGCCCGGTCCTCGCGTGCGCAGGTAATCGTTTTCCCGGAAATGGTCGTACCTCGTTGGACAGAGGCAACTGATCTTTTTTGGCAGCCAACGCTCGCGACGTTGTCAGCAAGCGGGAAAATGATTGCTCTGGGTGCGGGTCTGCCGGATTTGTCGGCCACGGTGGATAATCCCAGCGCGCGACTGCAAAGCTACGATTTCTCGGCGGCCGTAGCAACGCTGCGCTCGGATGCCATTCCGAATCCGCTCAGCGTCGGCGGTTTAGACCCATCAGATCGCCAGGATGGCGATCGGTACCGAAATGCGATTATGATCCGGGGTGCTCAGCGAGGCACATTCATTCAGCGCATCCCAGTGCCTCTGGGTATGTGGCACCCGTTCTCCGTCGGCGGCGTTCCGCTCAATCTCGCGGGCCACGGGGTCATTCGCCTACGAGATCAGCGCGCCGCGATCCTGATCTGCCATGAACAACTGTTGACCTGGCCAGTTCTGGCTTCGATGCTTGAGAACCCGACCATACTCGTGGCAGTCGCAAACGACTATTGGGTCGAGCAAACTTCAATACCCCGATACCAGGCGAACGCGGTTCGGGCGTGGGCGGGGCTGTTTTCTCTTCCAATCGTGTCGGCGGTGAATAAATGAGAACGTGTGCCCGGCAGCGCGGATGGATGTGCCGATGTCCATCGGTTCTGGATGAGACCGTATCATGGCGATAGTGAAAAGCGAAAACAGCCCACGGCCGGAATCGTACGGCGCGCTGTTGGGCGAGATCAAAGAGAGAATTCGGGCGGCTCAGTACGCGGCGCTCCGCGCCGTGAACCGGGAACTCATCGAGCTTTACTGGGATATTGGCCGGCTCATTGTCGAGCGCCAATCTGGACAGACGTGGGGGCGCAACGTGGTTCAGAACCTGGCAAAGGACCTGCAACTCGAATTCCCAGGGGTCGCTGGGTTCTCTGCCCCTAACTTATACAAAATGCGACAATTCTACGATGCATACCGAGGAAACGAAATTTTATCACCATTGGTGATAGAAATTAGCTGGACGAAGAATCTCGTGATTCTGGAGCGGTGCAGAGAAGACAGCGAGCGTGAGTTTTACCTCAGGCGGACTCAGCAGTTCGGTTGGACCAAAAACGTGCTGATCCATCAGATTGAGAATCGCAGCTACGAGAAAACGCGCCTCAATCAAACCAGCTTCGATACCGCGCTGCCGGAGCACGTACGCGAGCAAGCGAAGCTCGCAGTAAAAGACGAGTACACTTTCGATTTCCTCGAACTCGCTGACGAACATAGTGAGCGGCAACTTGAGCAGGCAATCCTGGCGAAAGTCGAGCCCTTCCTTTTGGAAATGGGCGGCATGTTTTCTTTCATAGGGAGCCAGTACCGACTGGAGGTCGGGGACAAGGAGTATTTCATCGACCTCCTCCTCTTCCACCGCCGACTTCGATCACTCGTTGCGGTGGAACTAAAAATTGGTGAATTCCAGCCTGAGCACATCGGCAAAATGCAGTTCTATTTGGCGGTGCTCGACGACACCGCGAGGATGGAAGGGGAAAATCCTGCGATTGGGATTCTCATTTGTAAATCAAAGAATCGGACAATCGTTGAATACGCTCTGAAAGAGTCCTCGAAGCCGATCGGCGTAGCCACATACCGTATCCTTTCATCAGTTCCAGACGAACTCCGGAACGATCTACCGGCTCCTGAACAAATTGTGAGACTGCTGGGAAATGAATAGGTTCGGTCATATAGAACTCCGACGACATGAGCGGTGTCACGGTCCCAGAAGAGAGACCAGAGCTATGCGTCGACGCCCCGCAAGAGTTGCTACTGGCGGACCGCCAGATGCTTAAACCGCTCTTTCTGCAAAGCGCAAATAGGCCTCGTCTGTTTTCCCCCGTAACCGGACCAGAATGAGGTAGGCATTGCCTGCCAGCCACTAATCGAGATCCTTCTGCGAAAGCGGTACTCGAACGTGTTTCTGGTATCGCCTTCGAAGGCTTGTTCGGTTGCCTTGCTCTGCACCTGAATGATGCAGTTCGTCACCTCGCCCATCGTTGAATTCCGTATTTCGATTTAGCCATCGATGGTTCAAGGTCAGTCGGATGCCACAGGAAGTC
>JBPCJX010000164.1:0-9980 GCA_051004875.1 Bryobacteraceae bacterium | reverse complement strand
CTTCAATGAATGGACTGAGATCCTCGGCACCGAACGCCTGACGGGAGCGTTGCTCGACCGGCTCACGCATCATATCCATATCCTAGAAATGAACGGCGAGAGCTACCGGCTCAAAGAGAGTAAGCAGACTCGCAAATCGGCGGCACGAGCTTCTGCTACCGCTTCCCAGTAGTCCCACTTACACACCTCCTTTCAAATCACCCCTACTCAACTTAAAAACTGGTCTGATTTCCGCCGCCTTTTGGCCTAATTTCAAAACGCCCTTGACACCTGCGCTGGTGGGCACCGCAGATGCGCGCCGGAGATGTCGTGCGCTGGCCGCATCTCGCCGTGCCTACAGCCCCGATCGACGAGCGTGATATCGCGGCAGTAGCGGCCCGCGCTTTGTGCGAGGACGGACACGCCAGAGCGGAATATGTTCTGACCGGGCCTCAATCCCTAAGCCAGGCCGAGCAAATGTCCACGATCGGTCGCGTGCTCGGGCGCTCACTGCGCATCGAAGAGATCTCGCCAGACGAGGCGCGGCGGGAGCTGCTCACGATCATGCCCGTGTCCGTCTTGAATATGCTGCTCGACGCTTGGGCTGCCGGAATCGGCCAACCCCGTCCAAGAATGAGGCCCGACTTCGGTTGGGCCTTTTAGTCTTTTCATCGAGCTTGCTTTAATAATTGCGCTGCGCTGGGATTCTAGCCTGTTGGGCGCTCGCGTGCGTTCATGACCGCGCCCCGTCCAGGAATGAGATCCGGCTTGGGCTACAACCTTTCATTCAGTGGCTCGCGCCAAACCAGATTGCCATGCAGGAATACTCCGCTGTTGCGCATGACGCTTCGTAATGAACGCGTCGGCGCTTGGCCGGTCATCATCGAACGCGAGCCACTAAAAAGAAATCTTGCTCTTGGCAGTCGACGCCCTCCAGCTGGTATGCCTGTAGACACCGGGGCGATTGCGTTTGGCGATAGATGCAAAAGAAGAAAGTGCTAACGGCGACGTGTTGGCTCGGCACGCATTCAGATAAAAGCCCGGACCCACGAACTCTGATAGCACCCGCCTTTCGATATAGCCGCTGTAGCTCGTCCAATTCATCATCGGTGAGCACTGATAGGTCTAGCTTCGCTTGCTGCTGCTGAGGGGCGGTTGATTCCTATAGCGATCCGCGTCTGCTCGTTCAGTTCCCCGAGCAGACGGGCTTCTAATTCTAATTGCTTTTCGAGCCTGGCTATAGACTTCAGCGCTATATCAGGATCACCCGACTCCTGGGCTTCACTGAGAATGAACTGAGTCTCAAGGTTAAGCTCTTTCAATCTGTCGAGCAGGGTATCCGCCCGAACATGATCTTCGATTTGGTTCGCCTGCAAGAGAGCCGAGGGGATATCTGATTTTGCCTGCCGCCCGCACTAACGAGTTGGACAAACTCGCCTGCGGAGCGGGGCATAAACTCGCCACTCACATAAAAGCGGGCTTCGCGCATGACGGTCTCGCGGCGCAGCTCGTAGAGCTTAAGAATCAGCTCAGCTTGCCGGATTGGATCGTTGCCTGTTGTTGTCGCCTGTAGTGCCATGCCCTAAGCGTTGGTGCTCTTGTTGCGCAATCGTTCTTGCTGCTCGGCAGGCAAGGCTTGTTCCGCCTCTCTCGCAGTCAGAGTTGGTACTCGGAATGCATTGTACACGGCCGCCGCGAGAACTGCCCCGACACATGGCGCAACGATAAACAACCATAGTTGCTGCAGTGCCCAGCCGCCGACGAAGAGCGCCGGGCCAATGCTGCGAGCCGGGTTTACGGACGTATTGGTAACGGGAATACCGACCAGGTGGATCAGGGTCAAAACAAGTCCGATCGCAAGCCCAGCGAATCCTATCGGAGCTTTAAGATCTGTCGCGCCAATCACTGTCAAAACCAGGAAGAAGGTGAGGATAACCTCGGTGAGCGCAGCGGCCATCAGCCCGTAATGTCCAGGTGAATGCTCTCCAAAACCATTTGCCGCAAACCCGAGCGATGCTGGATCGTACCCGTTTGGCGCTCCCTTCGCAATGGCCAGCAGACAGGCCGCGCCGATGACAGCACCTAAGATCTGGGCGATCCAGTACCCGAGCAGATGGCGGCGGTCCATCTTTTTAGTGATGAATAAGCCGAGCGTGACCGCCGGGTTGATGTGACATCCCGAGACGTGGCCGATGGTGTATGCCATGGCCAGCAGCGATAGCCCAAACGCGAGGGCTATGCCGAGAAATCCGATTTTGTCTCCTGCCAACACAGCCGAGCCGCAACCGCCAAAAACGAGAACAAAGGTGCCAACGAGTTCAGCAAAGTACCTTGACATTTGCTTGGGCCTCCAGACTTTCAATCAATGTAGTTGAAAGGATGTGCCGAGTCAATGGGTTACTGTATGTCGGGGCTCGGGTCGGCTGTAAAGAGAATCGGACTTGAGATCGCTCACCGGAGCCGTTTCAGAGCTGGATAGTAGCTATGCGTATCGAGATCAAACGCTGCTTCTTTTGAAGCGACATCAAAGCGGAGGCCGTGCGCCTCAAAAACGATATAGCACGTGAGTTCTCTATCCTGATTCGGTTGCGTGCCGGCGTTCCTCAAGTTTCTTCCGAAAGCAAGGCTCCAAAGGGGGCAAACTCGGCGGAAGTGCAGGTGGGAAGAAAGCCGCCGAGAACATGACCCCTGAACAACGTTCCGCCCGCGCTAAGAAAGCATCCGCTGTCGCTGTCAAGGCCCGGAAGGCAAAGAAGAAGCCGAAAACCTAGTAAGAGAAACTGCTTGAATCCCTTCATAATTCCGTCCTTGGTTGAGTTTACTGAAACAAATAAGTGGCACCGAGCGTGAACTGGAACGAGTTCTTCTTGAAATTGGGAGGCGGATCGTTCAGATAACTGTCGAGAGCGCCTAGCGTCAGGCCAAAACGATGGTACACCGGGAACGTTAATGCTGCACTCGCGAAAGCCGAATATGCGCTGGTATCGTTCCAGGCTGGAGCGACACCGGCTTGCTCGTTAAACAAGATTCCGTGGAAGAATTTCTCGGAGTAGCTTTCGCTGAAAATGGAGGCTATTAAGTTCTTGTTAAAGGCGGAAATTTGAAACCGCTGGTTGATGTAATCCATACTTGCTTTGACGTCGAATTCCTGAATATCTGTCTTGAACACGACCAGACCCACACCGCCGCCGTAGGTCTGTTCGGCGAGTTCATATGTACCCAACGTGTTGAACTACCCTGAAGGGGGCAAGTCCTCCCCCACCCCGGTAAGCGTTCACGGCTTGTCTCCGAATGTCGACAACCCGGAAACAATGTTGGGATTCTTGTGTTGAAAAACAGTGATATCGGAGATGAGTGAGGGCAGCCAGAGCGCCCGCTGCCATCCCAACGCGTGCCCGTACGGCTTAGTTCGTGGCAACCCGTGCGCGCCATATCTGCGGGCATAACTAAGCGGACTGCAACGTATTCGCGGGGTCGTTTTGCGTCGCGCAATACCTGCGAAGCCGAGAATCGAAGTCGGACACACCGCTGCAATCTTTCTCCAGCTTTGTAACGCGACGATCGAGACTACCGTTCGCCATCTCCAGCCTTCCTTTCGAGTTCTGCAATTCGTTTCTCCAAGCTGGCCGTCTCGCTGGCCCTGCGATGCACCTCAAGCAGACCCGACACAGCATGCGCTTCCCCAGACGTGATGCTCCGTCCGCCACAGCCTGCACCAGGCGGGAGCTTGCCTCGATCACGTCCTCCGCAGAGTGAACCCTTGGGAACTTGAGCTGTATGTGTCGATCTTTCACGGGCGGGATCAGTCGTTCCATGCAGAGCTTCAACGCGAGCCCATCGCCATTCTTGGCCATCGTAATAGCCTTTTGCGTAATCGCCTCGGCTTCACCCGCGAGCATCTGCTGCAGCAGGATCGTTGCGCGGTTGCGTGAACCTTCCGGGCGGCCGCGACCGTGCTTGTTACCCCGCTCGAACTTGTGCCCAGTTCTTTTTGAGTTTTTGGACTCGCTCACGAGTGCACCTCTACAACGTTTTCGGATCTTCGGGCGGAAACCTTCTCACGTATGCGCGCGTGTAGAAGAGATCTCCCGGTGGGATTTGTAGGATCAAGTCGCGGTTAGTCAAAAAGCCAGAGAACGTCACCTTTGAGCAAGCGGCGTCTGTGCCAGTTTTGGACTGCGTTGGGAACCATTCGTTGTCCGCATGCAGGCGCGTTTTGAATCCCAAAGGGATACTCGTCTTGGTCGGAGCGCCAGATCGAGCAACCCGTATCGTCAGGCGCACGATTAGAGCGCTTGTGTGGTCACGGTTCGGGACTAAGAAGATGGTCCTTTTCATTGCGCGGATGAATAAAGAGGATCTGACCACGGTGGGCGAGTTCGTGGCGGCCGGAAAGGTGAGACCAGTTATCGACAAGCGTTACAAGTTGAGTGAGGCCAGTGAGGCTTTCCGGTATATGGAGAACGGGCATGCTCGCGGGAAGGTACTGATCAGTTTGGAGTGTAAGAGCGAAACTCAAGCAACGCGATGAAGAAGCCATCTTCACCGGATTTTTTCGATTGCTGCCGCATGGTCGGCATTCGGAAATTTGCCAACGTATGCCGTTCCAGTGTCGGACCGAACTTCGACAACCGGCTCCCCTGACCCGTTTCCGTCGATTTCGGTACGGCGAAGACGCACAGTGGAAAGAGCTCGCCATGAAATAAGGCAGAAGGAAGCCGTCTAGGAAGTGTTGTCTAAACTCCCTCAAAGCTTCTCGCGCCTCGGGCTTTCTGCCAGCTACCCCGTATGCGTACGCGAGAGATTACAACGTTAGAGCGCTTAGTCTGACTGCGGTTCTAAGCCATTAATTCGATCGGGCGCGATCCGGTTGAAATTGCCGAGCAAGAGCCACAAATCCCGGATGGTGCCGGATGCTGTCATAAATCGGCGCCTTAGAAAACTTTCCTGAAATCGTTTGATCATTCAAAGCTTTGCGCAGGTGTTCAATTGCCTCATCTACGCGCCCTAAACCGATGAGCGAAATCGCGAGATAGTGATCTGGCACATAGGTTTTCTTCGCGAGACCAGTTAGTTCTGCGTGTAAGATTCTGGCTCGAGCGCGGTCCCCTGATCGTCCAACGGCATGGCTAAAGTACGCGAGCTCCGCGGGCGGTCGACCCGCCAACTTAAGGGCCTTCTCTAACTCTGCTATAGCTGGCTGATACTCTTCTAATCCAAGGTACGCCAACCCAAGGAAAAAGTGAGCGTCGACGTAGTCCGGCGCACGCTTAGCAGCATCACGGAGCTTTGTGATCGCTTCTTTATATCGGCGAAATTGGTAATAACATCGACCCACCTCGGTTGTGAGATACACATTAAACGGGTCTAGGGATTCCGCCTGATTGAAATGGAGCAAAGCTTCGTCAACCCGTCCAGCGTACATGGAAACGTACTGCGCAAAAGAACGGTGAAATTCGGAGTTTCCGGGTTCAAGTTCGAGAGCCTTGCGCAGAAATCGCTCAGCATCAGACGAATTCCACTCGAATTCCGCCGCAATTTGACCCGCTAGAAGATACGCCTGCGCCATGCTCGGATCGATCTCGAGAGCACGTCGTACAGCCTCCTCGGCCTTCCATTTGACGCTGTCCGTTGGCTCGAGATGACGGAAGCCCAGACGTGAATAGGCCTCACCGAGTCCCGCGTAACCAGGTGCGTACTGCGGGTCGGCGGTTAAAGCCCTCTCAAAGAATGCAATGGCTTCATAAAGGCCTTCCTTATTTGAAGCTGCTCGAAGCTTTGCGAGCCCCTGGAGGTAGAGATCCACCGCCCGGGCATTTGCCGCGCGAGCCGGTATCCGCGTCATTGCATCTTGGTGCGGACTTATCTTGATCCGTATCTCACTCGCGATCGATTGCGCCAAGGCACTCTGCAGGCCAAGGATGTCGCGGAGGTCGCGTTCAAACGACTTCTCCCACAGCTGCTCCTGGGTAGTCGCCCGGATTAACTTCGCAGTGATCCGCAGCCGATCTTCAGAACGTTCGACCGCGCCTTCCAACACGGCTTGCGCGTTCAACTCCCTGCCAATTTCCGGCAACGTTCGGTGGGTGCCCTTGTAGTGCATGACGGAAGTCCGCGAAATTACTCGTAATCCACCGATTCTGCCCAGTTCCGTGATCAGCGCCTCCGTCATGCCGTCCGCAAAGTATTCCTGTCCCTTGTCTCCGGAGAGGTTTTCAAGCGGTAAGACCGCCAACGAGGTAATGTCCTCGGAAGCTCGGCGGCTAAACCAATGAAAGCGTCGTGATTCCACCACCAATCCTATAAGCAGAGCGCCAAACGCGAGCACAACCAACAGTTGTGTGACTCTTTTCTTCGGGAGAAGGCGTTCTTCTGGCACGGCGGGCGCAATGACCGCCTCTACATGGCTCGCACCGTTCGAAATGGCCGATTCTAACGGTGGCTCGGCAACGGAGGTAGCCGGCTGCGCGGGGCGGAACTCTTCCCACTCGACCGGCGGCAAGAAGCGGTAACCCCGCCGGGCGAACGTTTCCACATACCTCGGCTTGTCTGCATTGTCGCCAAGCACATCGCGGAGCCGTTTGACGGCGGAATTGATGCTGTGCCCGAATTCCACGTTGGTGTCATTCGGCCAGAGCCGGTTCCGCAATTCTTCGCGCGTCACCACCTCGCCTGGGCGTTCCACCAACACCGTAAGCAGCCGGAACGGCTGTTCCTGAAGACAGATTTTGCGACTGTGCTTGTGCAGTTCACCGGATCTCAGGTCCAGCTTGAAAGGCCCAAAGCGGACCGAATTGGACACGCGGGTGGTTTGCATGCGAAACGCGGAGGTGATCAGTATCCGAAACGGTGCATGTTTCTTACGGCCGAGTCTATCATCCTTTTCTTTGGGCATTCAAAGAATTTGCACATCCGTTTTTACCTCATGGAGTTAGCCCGTGTTCCACGTGTGACTGACCGGTAAGAGCTGTTGCATTGACGAGTCCGCCTTTTTTAGCCCAGAGTCGCTTAAGTGCTAGCAACCAGAAAGGAGGCAAATGAACAAGAGAGTGGAGTTTAAAGCTCATCTTACGAATCGAGCATATAACTCATTTGGAGTGTTATGGAACAGCAGCCGGCGGGGAAGAAAGGCAGCCGTTACGGCCGTGGCGCTAACGACAGCAGCAATATCGGTGCTTGCAGCCGCGCTGATCTTTCCCTCGGCAAGCCGCGCCGACGATGGCGATGAAGTAAAGACCTTTGATGGGCGAGAATGCACTACCTTTACGGTGGACGTCACCCAGCATCTGGCAAGTAACGTACAAAATGATGTCGATCCGTCAGAAGGGCAAGCGTTATTTAGACGAGGAGACACGTTCATTGTAGACGGTTCCATCTATCCGGCCGGTTCGATTCCGAGCGGCATAGCTGAACCTCATGCGAATGCGCCGATCATCGGCAAATATCGGATACGTGGAACGTTCACTGCGGACACGGCGGCCTTCAATCAGGGCATCGCCGGTGATGCATCTGCACCGCAAATCGTGGCTTTCGCTACCGAGTCGTTTTCGCTTCCAGATGATGAAACAACGATCCTCACCGACGGTATCTGGCCAAACGCGCGAAAATCTGCGCATCGGGTAGTGCTCGGCGGAACGGGACGTTTCCGGGATGTCGTTGGCGAAATATATGAAGACAATATCGGAGAAAACCACGACGGTTTCTGTAATTCGCGCGTGACTTTCAAAATCAGGAAAGCGGCGTTCCGGCACGAGCGGTGAGCGGCAAAGCTACGATTTAACTAAAGAAAAATGATAGGAGGGATCATCATGTTTCGGATTTTCGTATCAGCAGCGCAGACGTCCGCTCTTTTTGCGGGAGTTCTCATAGGTCTCGTCTTCACCGGGGTCGGACGGGGGGCCGCGGACCCGACGTGCACCGTTCAGGTGGTGGCCGGGGAGTCCATTCAGACCAAGATTAATGACGCGGCGACCGGCGCCACAATCTGTGTCGATGCGGGCATATACCACGAGAACCTGCTTATCGCCAAGGATGGAATCACCCTCAAGGGCGCAGGAGCGGCAATAACGATCCTTGAACCGCCAGCCAACCCAGCGGAGGTCTGCAAGAGTATAGGCATCGAGCCGATTGGGCCCGAGTCATTCGGCCTCAATGGCATCTGTGTCGCTGACGTCGACGCAAAGGGTGACATTCTCCGGGTAGTGAATGACGTGCGCGTGACCGGCTTCACGGTGCAGGATTTCTCGGGAGTTGGCATTATATTCGCCGGCACGAACCGGGTCCGCGCGGACCACAATGTGGCGGCGAACAACAAAAGCTACGGCATTACTGCCTTCACATCCACACACGGCCAGTTTGAGTACAACACGAGTTACGGCAGCGGTGATGCCGGCTTCTACGTGGGCAACTCGCCAAACGCCGACTTCACGATCCGGTACAACACCGCTTTTGACGACCTCTGGGGAATCCTCGTGCGGGATGCGTCGACAGGCAGTGTGATGGACAACCTGCTGCACGACAGCTGCTCGGGTTTGGTGTTCCTGAACTCGGGCACCACCACCGGCGTGCACAATTGGCGGGCGTCCCACAACATCGTTGCGCACAACAACGAATTCTGCTCGGCAGAAAAGGCGGGGCTACCGTTTTCACTAACCGGCGTGGGTATCCTGATCGCCGGCGGCGACCACATCGTGCTTCGGGAGAACAGGGTGCGCGAGAACCAGCCGGGCGGTGAACCAAGCATCATCCATGGCGTCCCGCTTGCCGGGGGTATCGTCGTCGTTTCTACAGCCGATGTCTCAATATTCCAGGGATTCTATGGAGGCGTAGCGACGCACAACCTCATCGTGAAGAACTTAGTACTTGACAACAAACCTTACGACCTCGTCTACGACGGGCAGGGCACCGGCAACCACTTCGTTTCCAACAGGTGTCGCACATCGTTTCCCGACGGGCTGTGTTGTCGATGAAGGGAGAAATCTGAGGTTGTGTCGCAACTTTCAGGTTCGTAAGCATCGGCTCAGCGCACACGCCACCTTGAGGGCTCACTACTACCAGCATTTTGCAATTGAAGAATGAGCCTGAAGGGCGGCCGAGCTTCGCGCTTCAGGCTTTCTTATTAGCATCGACAGGGGAAAGGTGGGAAGGTCCGGACAGAACTTACCTTAAGGTCGATAGATCCGCTGTGGTCGCGCAGCGTCTACTGACGTAAGCGGTTAGTTCAAACGCGCTTCTCGTCGTCGCACCCGCCGATCGCGCCATTGCACCGCGAGCCACACGAGGCAAGCTGGGCAGTACGTGTCGCAGTGGGCCGGAATTTCCACTGCAGTGCCGCAAGAGAAGCAGTCAAGCGAGTATGTTTCGTAAAACTCTCACGAGAGATCCTTCGAGCCTGGTCTGACGTTCGATAACAATAATTGTTGAAAACCAGACCCACCCTGCATGACGGTACTCACGCGCCCTCAACACCCAAGTACCGAGCGAGAACGCGAAATTGTTCGAATGTCATCAATCCGTCTTCGCTGATGTGAATCTCGGCCTCGTGGCCACGGAGGGCTTCCGGTATCTCAGCGCTGTGCGTCATACCGGCGTTTGCGCAAAACTTCCGAAACCGTTCATCGAAGCTCGACACACCGCCGCCGGCTTTCTCCAGCTTTTCAACGCGCTGCTTTAGATTGCTCACTCGTGATCCTCTTTTCCAGTTCCCTAATTCGCTCCTCAAGTGAAACCGTCTCTGCGGTTCGCCTGTAGGCCTCAAGTAGTGCGGTGATCGTTTGTCCTTCTCCCGGCGTAATCTCGCCGGAAGACACTGCCTGCAACACGCGTTTGAGCGCATTCCATACGTCCCCGGTAGACTTCACAACCGGGAGATCGATGCGCAGCGGTCGATCCTTCATCGTGGGCAGCAGGCGCTCCAAGCAGAGCCGCATTGCGGTGGTGTCCCCAGACTTTGCCATCTCGACGGCCTTGCGGGTTATGGCTTCACACTCTCCGTCGAGCAA
>JBPCJX010000163.1:0-28281 GCA_051004875.1 Bryobacteraceae bacterium | reverse complement strand
GTCTTCACCCGGGATCTTCGGCAGCGCTTCCCCGCTAATTAAGTCCATGACCTCGGCGCCTTCCAGGACTTCGCGTTCCAAAAGCGCGTCCGCGATCCGCACGATGGCCTCGGATCGCTCTGTGATGATCCGCCGCGCTCTGTTATACGCGTCTTCCACCAGCTTTCGTACCTGGTCATCGATCTTGATCGCCGTCGCTTCGCTGTAATCCCGGTGTTGATTAATTTCCCGCCCTAGGAAGATCTGTTCTTCCTTCTTGCCGAAGCTTAATGGGCCCAGCTCGCTCATGCCCCATTCGCAGACCATCTTGTGCGCCATCTCTGTAGCACGTTCGATGTCGTTGCCGGCGCCCGTTGTCATTTGATTCAGGAAGATCTCTTCGGAGATCCGCCCCCCCATCAGAATCGCCAAACGCGTTTGCAAATAATTCTTGTCATGCGACAGCTTGTCATCGATAGGCAATTGCATGGTCACGCCCAGCGCCATCCCGCGGGGAATGATGGTCACCTTATGCAGCGGATCGGAATCTTCCAGTAGCGCCGCGACCAGCGCATGCCCGGCTTCATGGTAGGCCGTCATCCGCTTCTCTTTGTCGCTGATGATCATGCTCTTCCGCTCCACACCCATAAGAACTTTGTCTTTCGCCAGCTCAAAGTCAAACTGCGTGACGACTTTACGATTCTGCCGCGCCGCAACCAGTGCCGCCTCGTTTACCAGGTTTGCCAGGTCAGCGCCGGCAAAACCTGGCGTGCCGCGGGCGATTAGCGATAGGTCTACATCGTCGCCCAGCGGTGTTTTTTTCGTATGTACCTTCAGGATGCTCTCGCGCCCTCGCACATCGGGGCGGTCAACCACCACTCGTCGATCGAACCGTCCAGGCCGAAGCAGTGCCGGATCCAGCACGTCTGGCCGGTTGGTCGCGGCCACAAGGATTACACCCTCATTCGATTCGAAGCCGTCCATTTCTACCAGCAGCTGGTTGAGAGTCTGCTCGCGCTCGTCGTGCCCGCCCCCGAGACCCGCGCCTCTGTGGCGTCCTACGGCGTCAATTTCATCGATGAAAATAATGCAGGGTGCGTTCTTTTTGCCCTGCTCGAACAAGTCCCGCACGCGGCTGGCGCCGACTCCGACAAACATCTCGACAAAATCCGAGCCCGAAATCGAGAAGAATGGAACGTTCGCTTCCCCCGCGATGGCACGCGCGAGTAAAGTCTTTCCCGTTCCCGGCGGTCCAATCAGCAAAACACCTTTGGGTATGCGGCCTCCAAGCTTCTGAAACTTCTGCGGCTCACGCAGAAATTCGATGATCTCTTGCAACTCCTCTTTTCCTTCTTCGACACCTGCAACATCCTTGAAGGTCACCTTCTTTTGTTGCGATGAGTGAAGCCGCGCGCGACTCTTGCCGAAACTCAGCGCCTTGTTGCCGCCACTCTGCATTTGCCGCATCATGAAGATCCACAGCCCGAGCAGAATCAGCACGGGAACTGCATTAAACAGGATCCCGATCCATCCGCTTCCGGTCGAATCCTTCCAGGTGTACTTGACGCCTTTCTCCTGGAGCATCTTCCAAATCTCCGGATAATTAGGCGGGATTACGGTGTGAAACGGCCTCGCGACACCGTTCTCTGCAAGCGTCCCCTGAACTTCTGTACCGGTAACGTTGGCTTCCTTCACCTTGCCATCCTGTACATACGTGACAAATTCGGAGACGGAGAGGTTAGTTGGCGTCGGACCCCTCCCGGTCTTGACCGCCATGTACACTAGAACAACCGCGCAGATGATGACCACCCAGAAAACCGCGGTTTTTACATTTGAACTCATGAACTCACCTTCTGCTCGCCAAGCCCTTCATAGGTCCGGCCTTATCGGGCTCTACCTACCCATCGGTTCGAACCCACATAGTATAAAGACGTATATCCCATCACTTTCGATTCAAGTGGCGGCGCGCCTTGCTTGATTCACTCGGTAGACCAGTTGAATGACATGGCGGCTCTCGGCCGAGCCCTTGAATTTGGCCGCGCTCCCAAAACGCCGAGCCCACACGATCTCCTTACCGCACACAACCACAGGCCAGTGACGGCGCTCCCAGAGCAAAACTCGGTGTTCCTGAAAAAGTGTTTTTACCTTTTCCACTCCGGTATGACCCGGACGTTGGAGGGCATCGCCTGGCTCCCAATTCCGCACATACAACGGACCGGCCATTCCGTCGCACGTCAAAGCGTCCCTATCCAGCTCCGCAATTTCCTCTTGGGTACTCTGTTCCTTGAAACTAGCACAAAATAGCGGCCCTGGTGCGACCTCCGCCTTCAGCAAAATAGAGCCCGCCTGAAACGGAAGCTGGCATTCCTGGCCAACCTGCAAAGGGAGCCGGTACTGCCGACCTTCCAACTTTACTGCTCCTGGGTTCCTCAAGCGCAGCTTATCGAACGAACGCAGGGCGTCTACGCCGGGTATGATCACCCGGTCGTGTCCATGGCGACTCGAGATCAGCCCGAGAATTGCATCGATATGTTGTATATCGATCGACCGCAGGTCTCCCCGTATCTCGAGTATTGCCCGCCGGATCACTCTCCGTTGCACCGCCACGTGCAGAGCAATGAGCTGAGTGGTATCCAAAATCAAACCCAAATGAGTCTGCTGGGCAATCTGCTGAAATAATGGCTCGATCTGTTCAGCCCAATAGGTCTCTTCCTCTTGTGCAACTACCGCCGCCCTGGCCAGCCCGGTCTCCAAGTTCAAATTGAAGTCTCGCGCCAGAGTTGGCATCGTCTGTTCACGTAGACGATTGCGGCTGAACGCCAGGTTGGTGTTCGAGGAGTCTTCTCGCCAAGGGATGCCGTGTGCTGCCGCCCAACCGCGCACCTCATCCCGCGTAGTCGTAAGCAGCGGGCGAATGAAGCCGTCTTGTGTCACAGCCCGCATGCCGGCCAACCCTGCTGTCCCGCAACCCCGCAACAGCCGAAACAGCACCGTTTCGGCCTGATCGCCCCGGGTATGTCCTAAAGCGACCCGTCTCAAAGAACACTGTTGCATCGCGCGGCGGTAGAAGTCCCTACGCGCGAATCGGGCGGTTTGTTCCAAATTTCCGCCGCTCGCGATCTCGGCTCGCTCAATCACCGCCGGCAGTTCAAGCGAATCCGCCATTGAGCGCACAAATTCCTCGTCCAAATCCGACTCCGATCCTCTTAACTGGTGATTCAAGTGCAAAACAGTGAGCTGAATCTGGAATCGCTCAGACAAGCTCCGGAGCAGATGTAAAACGACTACGGAATCGGCACCGCCCGACACCCCTACCCCCAAGCGATCGCCAGGAGAAGTCATGTTATAACGAGTGATGATTTCCGTCACCCGATCAAGCAAGCTGTCGGCCAATACCGATATTGTAAGTCTGCTTGACTGTCACTCTGGCTCGACCCTCTAGTCCCCGCATGCAACTGAACCCGCCGCTTCGGGAGGAAGAGCTTCGCAACCTCGCCGCAGGCATCAAGCTGCTGTTAATGGATGTTGACGGCGTTATGACAGACGGGCGATTATTTTTGGTGCCTGATACGAACGGCAACATGGTAGAGACGAAAGGCTTCGATTCGCAGGATGGCATCGCGCTGAAATGGCTCACGTCGAGCAACATAAAGGTTGGAGTGATTAGCGGCCGCGAGTCTCCGGCTACAGCCGAGCGCGCTCGGCAAGTCAACATGGCCTATGTTTTCCAAGGACATACGGAAAAGATACCGGTTTACGAACAGATCATGGCCGATGCCAAGCTGCGCTCTGGAGAGGTCGCGTATATAGGCGACGACTTGACGGATGTGGTCATCATGCGACGCGTCGGACTTTCGTTTGCCACTGCAAATGCGCGAACCGAAGTGAAGCGAGTCGCGAACGCCGTGACCGCCGCTGCTGGCGGGTTCGGCGCGGTTCGGGAAGTGATTGAACTCCTCCTGAAAAGCCAGGGTGCTTGGGACGGACTACTTAAGAAGTACGAAGTGACGCCCTGAAGCCTTTATAATCCGCTTCATGCGGGTTCGCTATTGCACTTGGAACGCGAATTCTCGCAACAGATCGCGGTCAGGGCCATTTTGCTTCGCCGCATAGAGGCGCAAAAAATGGGCGCCTTTCTCTGTCATGGGTGGCACCACAACTTCCGCTTGCTCGTGATGAATTGCGGTGCTGCCTTTCCACACTTCGACGCCGCGGATATTAGAGACAGCAACAAGGACCGGGCCTTCCGCCAAGTCGGCCGTTTCCAGATGCATGTCCAGGCTTACCTGCGCCACTGGAGCCCGAGGTGGGACGAACGCCGGAGCGACGATCAGACCAAGGGCCACAGTCGCCACAGCACCTGTCCACGACAACTTTGGAACCGTGAACCAGGCCTTCCAGGTATTTTCCTTGGGAAACTCCGCTTTTGCGAGTTGTTCCCTCCTAAAATCCTGCAGAGCCAGCTTGGTCGCGCTGATCTCGAATTCAAGATCTTCAAGTCGGGTCACACAAGACTCGCACGCAAGTATATGTGTTTCCAGGCGCTCAAGCTCTTCTTCTCGAGTTCGATTGAGAATATATCGTTCTAGGTCATCTTCGGTTGGATGATTGGGTTTTGTATTCTGCATTGGGGTAGAACGACGGAGGGGTTTCTTCCGCCTTTCATGCCCATAGTGCTCTTCACCCTGCGTGCGCTCTCACAAACACCGAGAAAATTCCGCTACTCGTAAGCTTTTTCCGGCCTATCTCTCCAAACTTTGCCTTGGCCCGGGACTTCAGCAGCCGAAATTGAGTCTCCGTCAGCGACATTTCGCGGCAGATCTGCTCCTGCGGCTGCTCCAACAGGTAAAACCGCACTAGGATATCGTGATCCCTCTGGGAAAGGCAGCCTAGCACGCTTTTCATTAACTCCGCCTTCTGTTGGATCATTGCCTCCTGATCTGGGTTCTCTTTCCGGTCGGCGACCGCCACGCCACTTTCAAGGTCGGTCTGCTCGCGGCGATTATGTACGGCTTGCTCGATATACGCTGCCACCTGCCTGCGCACTACCGTACGAACGAAGCCCATCAACCGCTCTGGCTCGCGCAAATCACCGCGCCGGATGGCGTTCACAACAATCAAAAATGTGTCATGAACCTTGTCCTCCAGTTCCTGCGGCCCTAGCTGCCTGCACAGGTAATAGCGAATGCCGCGGCTGAACAGTTTATAGAGGTGTTCCATTCCGGCGTCCTCGCCGGCTTTAATCTGAGCTACTAGAACGCCCCACTCCACAGAAGAATAGCCTGGTCTTGCGGCCTTGTCCTGCGTCTGCTGATTTGCCGGTTTATTTTCGACTGTCGGGGTCGGGCTGAGTTGCGGTTGGCTGGCGAACATAAGCTTTACTCCTTAGAAATGACCGAATATGCCGCCCAGAACGAGGGCGAACTCCCGTAACCCTTGCTCTGCCGCATTTCCCTTTGGGCTTGCTGCAGTGCCATTGCCGCTCGCTTGGCAAGCGAGCCGGAGGTTGACGTTAGTAGTTGAAAGTGACTGTAAAATGATGAGAAGAAACGACCTGAGTCGTCCGGTGTCGGCCACGCGCTCACAACCACGGCCGAGGCGCCAGCTAACAACCAGGCCCTGCTTAAGCCGATCAGCCCGGCGCTCGGGAGGGCTTCACCCTGCTGAGAAGAACAACCGCTCATTACCACCAGGCTCCCCGGCACACGGTATTTCGCGATTGCTTCTCGGGTGAGCAATTCTGGGATGTTTTCTGGGGTGAGGCTTAGTGCCAACGCCGCATCTTCCGGTCGGCTCTTGGGACTCACAACGTGAACCGCAAAATGAAGAACTTGCGGTTTTCTCAGCAGCGCTGCGCGCAATGCCACACCTGACGCCTTGCCGCCTTCAAGAAGCTGCACCTCCGTCATGCCGCTAAGCTTTCCCGCTGTCCGAACCTCATCAGCACTTCCCGCCAGCCGTGCGAGCCCGGGTGAGTTCTTGGCATGTTCCGGCTCTAAGAGGCTTGCGTTTCGCACCCGCCGCGAGTCGGCGAGATTATAAATTGGATCGGCTACTCCCACAAAGCGCCGCTCTCGCTGGTTCGACTGGGATGCCAGCAACAGCAGCTCGCTCGGAAGAAAACGAAGCGTGTGGCCGGCCGTTAGCGCATCCTGCGATGCGGAAAACGAAAGCTGAGGAAGCGCTGAGAAGGGAACTCCGTCAAGCAATACACCATCCCCTGCGATGAGCCAGTTCGGTTTCGCCAGGCGCCGGCATCGAGCTTTCCAAAAAGCTGCGCGCCGAGGCAGCGTCCCACCTCTGAGCTGTCTCGCGCATACCGCACTGCGTGAGAAAACGCGACTGCTTGTTTGCCGATTTTATTTCCGCCGGCAATTCGTACACATTTACCCGATCTCTTGTGATGGCCCACAGAAATGACTTAGCTTTACCCAGGCCGAAACTGAGCAGGAGTTCACTCGGAGTTAACCTGAGCTGGATATTTCTAAGTGATTTCTTATGTAAAATTCTCTCCTCGCGTTGAGCGGAATTTTCAGTTTGTAACCCGATTTGGTTCTCTAAACTACTTAATTCCAGTCTTATTCGCTTAACATTCGTCCCATCTCCGGAGTTTTGGCCTAGAGTGAACCCCCCCTGTGCACTCTGCAGTTTGGACAGTAATTCGAAATATTCAGGAGGCAGCCGACCATCTCGACTCAAAGCCAGACTCATCTGTTCGCGGAGATTAGCGGCACGGCTTTCCGCTAGAGTCTCCCAAGCCTCTCGCCCTAGAGCACTGTCGTGCCGCTCTAAAGACAGCTGGGCGGCAAGCTCGATATAGTCCGCGTAGACTTCGTGCAAATGAACGCTTGTGCGAGTGCTCGTAGCGTCTCCTGGGAGCGCCCCTTGCCGCCATTCAGTCGCCAGATCAACGGCCTTTTTAAACTGCGCTAATGCCTCCGGCCTCCGGCCTAGCGCTTCGAGTATTTGCCCCCGCAGGTGAACCGGTTCGTATTGTGGACTGGTTGCGAAGACCGAGCTGCGAACTGCAAATGCCGCATCGAGCAATTTCAGAGCTGCTGGAAGATTGTTTTTCTTGTACTCCAGTTCGGCGCGATTCGCAGTCGTTGTTGCCAGCGAGTCTTGATCGTGAGCCGCTAGGTGCAGCTCCTTGGCTCTCGCCAGTGCCCCGTCTGCTGGAGGAAGTTCGCCGAGATCTAAATACGACCTTCCGAGATCATCCCAAGCGATCACCTCTTGTTCCGGCAGGTTCGCTTGTTGCGCAATGCCAATGGCCTTGCGATAGAGCTCGATACCGGTCCTCGATTCCCCTTGCTCGACCTGAATGGAACCGTAATTGAGAAGCGCTCTTATAAGGAAATCTTTACGAGAAGATTGCTGCAAGAGGCGGACCGACTCTTTTGCCTCATTCTCGGCGTGATAAAAGTCGGCCAGCTGAGCGTAAATGATCGAGATGTTGATCGACGCGACGCCCGCAACTGAGTCGTCTTTTGCGCGAAGCGCCAGTTGCCGGGATGCCTCGGATGAGTCCAGCGCTGCCCGATATCGAAACAGGCGTATTTGGCAGGCGCCGGCTGAACCTAATGCCTTCGCTTCGAGGGCTAAATTGCCACTTTCATGAGCAATGCGGGCTGCCCGGGAGAATTGCTCGATCGCTTCCGCAAAATGGCCCGCCGTCCTTTCCGTTTTTCCTGCCGCAATTCTTCGTTCGATCGGTAGGTTTGATGGCGGCTTTCGCTCAGCCTGCCCGGGTGCGGACAATGTTGCCACCGCGGAACAAAGTGCGATTAGCGTGCGAACGGTCCAAGGCCGCCACAAAACGAGTGGACCCTTGTCCCATAAGGCGGACGGCAGATAATCCCCTGAACAGTTTCCTGTTCGTGGAAGTAATCTACCATCCTTTAGGAAATATTCCTAAGTCTTATTCAATTACTTACTGGGGTAATTCTTAGTTAATGACAGAAAAAGAACAGAATTATCGCAAATAAAGGATCGACAGGATGTGGTGTGTGCATATGGTGAATTCCTTTCGCACACGAATGTACCCGGCACCGGGTACCATCCAGTCCCAAAAATCGAATGGAAGTAATTGATTCGATTTAACAAATGTTTTTGTTCATTCTTGTGACTCAAGTCGCCTACCCGCCCGATACGGAAAAAAGCCTCTTCCGGACCCAGTTCGGCACCAGGCTTGCCCCAATCCGCTATACTCATCCTGTAACGGGCGGTGCCCCGTTCCGAGAAATCCCCTGGATTCCCGGCTTCTCCATGAGATCCAAAACCGCGATCACGAGCACCGAACGCCTATCTGCTCTGTGCCATGTTCGATAATCTCTCCGACAAGCTGCAGCGAGTATTCAAGAACCTCCGCGGCGAAGGAAAATTAACCGCCGCCAACATGGAGGAAGCGTTGCGCGAAATTCGCGTGGCGCTGCTCGAGGCCGACGTACATTTTAAAGTCGTCAAGCAATTCATCGAACAGGTGAAGCTGAAGGCGATGGGCGAAGAAGTGCTCACAGCGCTTGCACCGGGCCAGCAGGTTGTGAAGATCGTACGAGACGAGCTGATCAAAATGCTAGGCACTCATCCGTCGAGGCTTCGTTTTGCCAATGAGCCGCCGACCGTCATTATGATCGTTGGGCTCCAGGGTTCCGGCAAAACCACTAGCGCCGCGAAGTTGGCGCGATTCCTTGCGAAAGAAGGCAACACACCGCAACTCGTTTCGGTGGACGTCTATAGGCCCGCGGCTCGCCAACAGCTGAGCATCCTCGCAAAAAATGTAAACACGCCCATCTATGAAGGTTCTCCCGAAGAGACCAAGCCGCTTGATCTCGCCAGGTCCGCCCGGCGCGAAGCTACGCAGGCAGGCCGCGATGTTCTCTTGGTCGACACGGCCGGTCGCCAGCACATAGACGATCAGCTCATGCAGGAGCTGCACGAGCTTAAAGAAGCGTTGAACCCCACCGAGATCCTGTTCGTGGCCGATGCCATGACCGGCCAAGATGCGGTACGTTCTGCTGACGAGTTCCACAAACGGCTTGGCATCACCGGAATCGTTCTCACGAAGATGGATGGCGATGCTCGTGGAGGCGCCGCGCTCTCCATCCGTTCAATTACGGGGCAGCCGCTGAAGTTTGTGGGCGTCGGCGAAAAGACCGATGCACTCGAAGCTTTTTATCCCGACCGCGTGGCCTCTCGCATCCTCGGAATGGGTGACGTGCTCTCGTTGATCGATAAGGTGGAGCAGGCTATCGATCAGAAAACCGCTGAAAAGATGCAGGAGAAGCTGCTCGGCGACGATTTCACGCTCGAGGACTTCCGCGACCAGATCAAACAGCTTCGAAAGCTTGGGCCTCTTGGAGGTCTGCTCGAAATGATGCCGCAAATCGGCCCTCTCAAAGATCTCAAGAATGCGAAGATTGACGAGAATGAGATCGGTCGGGTGGTGGCCATCATCGACTCCATGACCCCTAAAGAGCGCCGAAATCACATGATCATCAATGGGTCTAGGCGTCGCCGCATCGCGAAAGGCAGCGGTGCCAGTGTTCAGGATGTGAATAATCTGCTGAAACAGTACGCGCAGGCGCGTAAGATGATGAAGAGCTTTACAGGTCAGGCCGGTATGCTCGGAAAAAAGCTGAGCAAGATGAAGCTGCCGGGCATCCCAGGATTCTAAAGCCGTCCGGGCTCAATTCGTCACTCCCGACGAGCAAGTTTGCAACAATAAAAAGAAAAGAAAAGGTAAGTGATGTTAGCAATTCGCTTGGCGCGCTTCGGCGCAAAGAAAAAGCCCACATACCGTGTGGTCATTATTGATAAAGAAAGGGCCCGCAACAGCCGGTCGGTCGAAACCGTCGGGTATTACAACCCCATTGCGAAACCGGCCCAGGTCCACCTCGATCACGAGCGCATTAGCTATTGGATCAAGAACGGAGCGCAGCCGTCCGGCACTGTCGCTCGTTTGTTGCGAACCAATCCTGCTCCGGCTCCGGCCGTAGCCTGATCCGACGGTAAGCTGCTTGTTGGCCCTGGCTATTCAAACGGCTTAGGCAGAGGATTCCTCGACACAACCCGTAATTAAAGATCGGGATGAAACAGGTTCAACATGAACGACAACAATGGCGTAAAGACGCTTGTAGAAGACATCGCGAAGGCGCTTGTGGACGTCCCCGCCGAAGTGGTAGTTAACGAGGTGGCTGGCGAGCAGGCAACCGTGTTCGAGCTACGAGTTGCCGAGGGCGATCTCGGGAAAGTGATTGGTAAGCAGGGGCGAACTGCGCGTTCCATCCGAACTCTGCTTGGCGCGGTCGGCACGAAATTGAATCGACGCTTCTCTCTCGAAATTCTGGAGTAGTGGCAACCTTCTGCGCGCCCATGGACCTGGAGAGAGTGATAGTCGCAGAGATTCTCCGGCCTCGTGGCAATCGCGGTGAGGTGCTGGCAAAATCCCAGACGGATGTGCCTGGCCGGTTTGAAAACCTCAGACACGCTGTGGCACGCCTTGCCGATGGATCCGACGTTCCAATTGAAATCGCCGCTGCGTGGGCCCATAAAGGTGATTGGGTGTTGAAGTTTGTGGGCGTCGATTCGATCGATGCCGCCGAGCGGTTTCGCCGAGCCGAACTGTGGGTCTCATTGTCAAACCGGGGTACACTGCCCGCAGGCGAATTTTTTCAAGCAGATCTAGTCGGCTGCACGGTTACGGACGCCGCGACGGGCAGGTGCCTCGGCGCCGTCGCGGGTTGGCAGCAATATGGCGGGCCGCCACTGATGGAAGTTAGCGTCGATCGTCGTGAAGTGCTCATCCCGTTTGTCGGCTCCATTTGCCGCCACATCGACTTGGCCGCTCGGACCATTACAGTCGAGCTTCCAGAAGGTCTGTTGGATCTGTGACCAGATAGATGCGGGCGAATCGTCATGACCTTCCATATACTCACAATCTTTCCCGAGTTTGTCTCCGGACTGTTCACTCACGGCGTTATAGCAAGAGCGCAGGCGTCCGCCAAATTGGAAATTCGGGTTCATGATTTGCGACACTGGACATACGACCGTCATCGCACGGTAGACGATCGGCCGTTCGGCGGAGGCGAAGGCATGCTGCTAAAACCTCAGCCGTTGTTTGAAGCGGTTGAAGCGATCCTGCCTGAGAGGACGGTAAAACGAAAAGTGATCTTGCTATCGGCTCAGGGCAGGCGCTTCGAGCAGGCAATCGCGCGCGAGTTCTCTCAACTGGACGAGTTGCTGCTTATTTGTGGCCGTTACGAAGGTGTCGATGAGCGCGTCTCCGAGCATCTTGCCGATGATGAGTTTTCAGTTGGTGACTTTGTGCTGAGCGGGGGTGAGTTGGCGGCTGCGGTAGTCGTTGATACGGTTGCCCGATTGTTGCCGGGCGTGCTTGGCAACCAGGATTCCTCGCTGAATGAAAGCTTCGGTGAGGAGAATGAAGGTTTGTTGGATTGTCCGCAGTACACCAGACCGGCGGAATTCCGCGGCTGGAAGGTGCCCGACGTGCTGCTGGGCGGAAATCACGAGGAAATCAAGCGCTGGCGCCGGGCCGCGTCACGCAAAAAAACTCAGCGGCTTCGCCCGGATTTGTTCCGTGACGCCGACATGAAACAAAAAGACATAAGGCAGAACTAGACCATGCAAAACGCTCTCGTTACCAAGTTCATCAGCAAACACGCTCGTGCGAAGCCACATCCGGAATTTCGTCCTGGCGATACCATCCGGGTGCACGTAAGGATCAAGGAGGGTGACAAGGAGCGTCTGCAGGCCTTCGAAGGTACAGTCATCGCTCGCAAGAACACCGGCATGGGTGAAACCATCACTGTCCGCAAGGTGAGTTTTGGGCAGGGTGTTGAACGCATCTTTCCCGTGAACGCTCCGGTGATCGACCATATCGATCTGGTTCGCACTGGCCGCGTACGACGCGCGAAGCTTTACTATCTCCGCAATCTCAGGGGCAAAGCGGCCCGTTTGCGCGAGCGCGAATAAGCCCGCGAGTTGGGCTCCCGTGCATGAGCATACGGTGCGTCAGTTCATTTGAGCGCATCGCTCGCGAGCGCGGATTTTCGCGGATCGCCGGCGTCGATGAGGTCGGGCGCGGCTGTTTGTTCGGACCTGTCTTCGCAGCTGCCGTTATCCTTGACCCGCTCCGTCCCATCCGTGGTCTGCACGACAGTAAGATTCTGGACGCCGAGCAACGTACCGGGCTGGCGGCGCAAATCAAAGCCCGTTGCAGTTGCTGGGCCGTTGGCGGAGCAGATGTCTTCGAAATCGATCAGATCAACATCCTCCAGGCGTCTCGTCTAGCAATGCGCCGTGCTGTGGAATCGCTTGCGGTCCAGCCCGACTACCTACTAATCGACGCCCTGAAACTCGATCTTCCTATTGAGCAACTTGCATTGATCGATGGCGATGCCCGTTGCCGTGCCATTGCTGCCGCATCCATCGTCGCTAAAGTTCACCGCGACAGATCTCTCGAGCAGTGGAATGAAATCTTCCCGCAGTACAACCTCGCGTCCAACAAAGGCTACTCAACTCCCGATCACCAGCGCGCCCTCCGCGAGCATGGTCCCACCCTGTTGCATCGCTTTAGCTTCGAGCCCGTGCGCATGAGTACCGCCAACGTGCATTGGACAGGATATATGACCGATCCTCCATCGCAGCCGGGACTTTTCGATGATGCTATAAGTCCGCTCGATCTCAAGGAACTGACGCAAGCCGGGATGGAAACCGAGATATCAGAATGACTGGTCGGACATCTCAGCCCACCGCGACTTCTGATCCGCCCCGCGCGACCAACGCGAACCGCCTTACTCGCTGGCACCACCGCATTCTTTCATTCTGCTTTATCATCTTTGCCTTCGAACTAGGTCTCTTCCTGCTGGTCTTTCCCTGGCTTCGCTCATGGGATTTGAACTGGGTACCCGTGCATTCCCCAAATTTCGCTGCCGTGTGGATGAGCCGATACTTCCGCGGCGCTCTCAGCGGTCTCGGCCTCCTCAACATCTACATCGCCCTCGTTGAATTCATACGCCAACTGAAATCCATTTTCAGCCAGCGCGAAGGAACGTGAGCTCGTTTCGACTTGCAGTTTCACTGGCGTTCTTCCATTAAGTAATCATCAGAACCGAATTGATTGCGATCGGTCCAGTCTACGGAGATTGGTAGCGACACTTATAACGTACGGGATAGGAAGCGGGTCCAAACGACTATCCTCCTGCTCATTGCAGTCAGCAATACAGCGATAATTCGCGTGTTTTGGGATCCCGCATCTATATATCTGTACGACTAACCCGAATTGCAAAAAGGCAATAGTATGGGACTATCCGTACGCGGGCAGATTGACCGAATTCCTCCTGTCATTCACAGTTGTAAACGATACATCTCAATTGGTATTTTCAGGAAAACAAAAACAAATGAACAGATCTCGTTTTATATGGGTCCTTACGCCGCTCTTACTTATGGCCGGCAACTCGCTTTTGAAAGCGGACACGATCGGAGGTGCCGGAAGCAGTTGTGTCAGTTGCGCAGGAGCTGCCTACACGTTGACATATAGCGGCTTGCCGATTTCGTCAACGGCGACGACGCAAACCTTCCAAATTACACTGAACGTCAACGACAGCGCATACAATGGCGGAGGCTCGTTCCTCAACGCCGTTGCCATCAAAGTCGCCCCCCAGCGGATTTGGTTAGCGCGAGTTTAGTCTCCGCTCCGAGCGGGTTTTCATTGATCGCGGGCACAGGGTTGAATGCTAATGGCTGCGCTGGCGGCAGCGGTGGTTTTCTATGCGCTCAGTCGTCGGGCAACGGTTTTTCCGTTTCTAGTGGTCCGTACAATTTCATCTACAACGTAACAGTAGACACCGGAGATCTCTTTACCGGAAACAATGCCGCAAGCATCAAAGCTCGTTACGTTGACAGCCAGGGCAACAAAGTAGGTGCCCTACTTTCCGAAGACATCACCTTGCAGCAGACTAACTGCCCCGAGCCGAGCTCAGCCCTGATGCTTGGCGCAGGGCTTTTAGGCTTATCGCTTCTGACCCGCAAACTGCGGAGGCAAGTCTAACGTAGGCCTCCCGCGTACGACCATTCGGAACTTCATCCTGGATATGCAGAATTGAACAGTTTGTTCAGGTGTTCACCGGGCAAGGATCTCATTTACCGATCCTTGCCTAAACTAAATTGTGCTGCAGCCTCACTCGATCTCGAACCTGACTCCCTGCGCGAGCGGCAACTCTGTCCCGTAGTTAATTGTATTCGTTGCACGCCGCATATACAGCTTCCACACATCCGAACCGGACTCGCGCCCGCCACCCGTCTCTTTCTCCCCGCCGAAAGCGCCTCCGATCTCCGCACCCGACGGCCCGATGTTCACATTCGCGATCCCGCAATCCGATCCTTCTACTGACATGAACCGTTCCGCCTCACGCAGATCAGTAGTGAAAATCGAAGAAGAGAGACCCTGCGGCACGCCGTTATGCAGTCGCACCGCCTCTTCAAACTCCGTGTATTTCATGACGTAAAGAATGGGCGCGAATGTCTCGCAGGTTACCGGTCCGGTTTGACGCGGCATCTCAACCAGCGCCGGCCGGACGTAAAAGGCGTTTGAATGCGGCCCTACATCAACGCGTTCCCCGCCTAACACCTTTCCGCCTACGGCCTTTGCATCCGCCAGGCTCTTCTGCATCGCTTCATAAGCCCGGCCATCAATGAGGGGTCCAACGAGTGTCCCAGGCTCACGTGGATCGCCGACCGCCACCGAACCATATATCTTCTTCAGCCTCGGCACGAGCTGATCATAAATGCTGTGATGCGCGATTAGGCGCCGCAGTGTTGAGCAACGCTGCCCAGCTGTGCCCATCGCTGCAAACGCTATCCCGCGAAGCGCCAGATCTAGATCCGCCGTGGGGCAAACAATAGCCGCATTATTGCCGCCGAGCTCGAGAATCGAACGGGAAAAGCGTGCTGCAAGCCGGGGACCAACTTGGCGGCCCATTCCGGTCGAGCCCGTTGCCGACACGAGCGGTACCTGAGGATGATCGACCAGCATCTCTCCTGCCTCTCGCCCTCCTATGAGAACCGTCGAGAGTCCAAGCGGCACGCCACCAAATCTCGCCGCCGCCCCGTCAAACAATGCCTGCGTTGCAAGCGCACATAAGGGCGTCTTCTCAGAAGGCTTCCAAACCACACTGTTCCCGCAAACGAAAGCGAGCGCAGCATTCCACGACCACACCGCCACTGGAAAATTAAACGCCGAGATGACACCCGTCACTCCGAGAGGATGCCAAGTCTCCATCATCCGATGCTTGGGCCGCTCCGACGCAATCGTCAGCCCTGACAACTGCCGCGAAAGACCCCCCGCGTAGACGCAGATATCAATCATCTCCTGAACCTCACCGAGGCCTTCGGAAATGATCTTCCCCGTTTCAATCGTCACCAGCCGTCCCAGTGCGGTTTTCTCCCGACGCAGTTCCTCACCCAGCAACCGGACCAACTCTCCCCGCCGCGGCGCAGGCATCTTGCGCCATTCTAAAAACGCATCGTGAGCCGCCGCAATCGCTCGTTCCGCGTCGTTCTTGTCGCTTGTCTTCACGCGGCCAATCACTTCGCCGCTAATGGGTGTACGCACCTCGAGCGAGCCATCCGCGAATAGCTTTCGTGGCACGCCGATTTCAGAAAGGAGGTCTATCGTTTCTTCGGCCACCGTTGGGGTTTGAACGTTTGTGGTCATATGAGTTTTGTCAGCTATGTTCTTAGGCTATCTTGTAGCGTGTCAAAGTAGAAAATACCGGCATGGCAGTGGGCCCTTGCAATGAATGATAAGTGCCTTTCGCTTTCAGAAACTCGGAGACACGGCAGTGCTGAAGCTCCATCTCGATACCGATTTAGGCGGCCATATTGATGACTTGTGCGCGTTGGCAATGGTCCTTAATTGGCCGGGCGTTGAACTGCTCGCGATTACTACCGTCGCAGACGATGAACGTAAACGCGCTGGTTATACCCGCTATGCCTTGGAACTGGCTGGCTGGGAGGATATTCCAGTCGCAGCCGGTGCAGATGTCGCTCTTGGTTGCTATCGCTCGAGGCCAGGTTCGCCAGAGGAGCACCGCTATTGGCCGGTACCGATACCGTCTGCCTCGGACTTACCGGATCAAGCCCTGTCCTTGCTCGAGCGCAGCATCGAACAAGGCGCGATCATAGCTGCAATCGGTCCCTACACGAATCTGGCGCTGTTGGAAAAACGATCTCCTGGCATACTTCGCGATGCACGCCTCTATCTCATGGGTGGTTACGTGTTCCCACCCAGGCAAGGCTTCCCCGCTTGGGATCACACAATGGACTACAACGTCCAGGTCGATGTTCATTCAGCACAGCATGTCATCCAGTGCTCAAGCCCCATACTGATTCCAATATCAGTAACCACCGAAACCTGGCTCCGAAGATCCCATTTGGCAACTCTCGGACAATCAGGGCCGCTGGCTCATCTCCTCGCTAAGCAGGCGGAGGCATTTGCCTGCGACGAAAACTTTGAGGCACAGTATGGTAGGCCATGCGAAGGCTTGCCGGACGATATCATCAACTTTCAACATGATCCGCTGACCTGCGCAGTCGCCCTGGGGTGGAATGAAGGTGTGGAGATCCGTGAAATCCGTTTGAAGTCGGAGATTGAGGACGGGTGGCTGTGTCAAAGGATCGACGACAGCGGAAAACCTACAAGAATAGTGACGCGAGCGGACGGACCTAGATTCAGCGAGTTCTGGCTCAGCACAGTAGCGCAAGAACGCTGAAGCATCAATTGCCCATGCCTAAGCACTCCCTAATTCTTCGTCTCGTTTGTACTGCGGCCCTCCCAGCGTTTCTGGCTCCCGCCGAAGTCAACCGACTTCAACTCGGAGCGCATCTTATTTCGAATACCGTAATTTTCCGTGTCTTCTCCTCTCACACCACGCGAATCGAGCTCAACCTCTTTCGTGAGCCTTTAAACACAACCGAAGTGTCACGTACGCCACTCAAGCGCGATCCTGCAACCTCCGTCTGGTCTGTTTCGATACCGCTTTCTGAGATCCGCAAAAAGCTCAAAATTACGGGCCCCATCTATTACGCATACCGCGCGTGGGGACCAAACTGGACTTTCGATCCGACATGGCAGAAGGGCAGTGCGGCTGGTTTCATCGCCGACGTTGATCGGGATGGTAATCGCTTCAACCCAAACAAGCTTTTGATCGATCCTTATGCGCGGGAGATCAGTCATGATCCAGTGAATCCGCGAAATCTGGACGGAGGCGTCTACGCCTCAGGCTCCGGGAACCGCCTGAAGGATAGCGGCCCCGTCGCTCCGAAAGGCATTGTCCTCCGCGAGCTCGCACCTGCTTCACCCGGACCCACGTCTCCATTCAAAGACGACATCATTTACGAGGTTCACGTGCGTGGGCTGACCAATGCCGATCCCTCTATTCCAGCCGGCGCGCGTGGAAGCTTTCGCGGTGCAGCGCTGAAAGCTCCGCAGTTGAAATCGCTCGGAATTACCGCGGTCGAGTTTCTCCCCATCCAAGAAGCACAAAACGACTCAAACGACGCCGATCCGCGCCATGCAAACTACTGGGGCTATGCAACACTCGATTATTTCGCGCCTGACCGGCGCTACTCTTCCGACAAATCGCCTGGCGGCCCCACCCGGGAATTCCAGAACATGGTTTCGGCCTTCCACGCCGCTGGGCTGAAAGTTTTCATTGATGTCGTCTATAACCACACTGGCGAAGGCTACGCTTGGCATCCATCGGACAGCAGCACCTACAATCTCCTGAGTTGGAGGGGTCTCGATAATTCCACTTACTACTCGCTCACTGCCGATCGCCAGAACTCCTGGGATAACACCGGAGTTGGCGGCAATTACAACACCGCAAACACAGTCGCTCAAGACCTCATCGTCGATTCCCTCGCTTACTGGCGTCATACTCTGGGGGTCGATGGCTTCCGTTTCGATCTCGCATCCGTATTGGGTAACACCTGCGAGCACGGCTGCTTCAACTTCGATAAGCTAGCCCCGCAAACCGCCCTTAACCGCCTGGCTAAAGAATTTCCGGGCACCCCGTTGATCGCCGAGCCCTGGGCCATTGGTGATGGCACGTACCAGGTTGGGAATTTCCCGGCTGGCTGGTCTGAGTGGAATGGTATTTTTCGTGACGCGGTGCGTCGCGCTCAGAATCAGCTCGGGATCGCCCCCGTCACCACTGGCGAGCTCGCTACTCGTTTCGCCGGCTCCTCAGACCTCTTCCAGAACAATGGCCGCAAGCCCTGGAACTCGGTCGACTTCATCGTTGCCCACGATGGGTTCACGCTCGCGGATCTATATCGCTTCGACCACAAAAATAACAATCAGCCCTTTCCCGCCGGACCTTCCGATGGCGGCGCGGACGACAACGAAAGCTGGGATCAGAATGGCAATCCCGCCGACCAAAACAAGGCCGCCCGTACCGGTTTCGCTCTACTGATGCTGAGCGCCGGGGTTCCAATGATTACTGGCGGCGACGAATTGTTGCGCTCTCTCAATGGCAACAACAATCCGTATAATCTTGACACCAGCGTCAATTGGCTGAACTACTCGCCCGCTGCGAATCAGAGCGCTTTCTTAGAATTTGCCCGTCGCATGATTGCATTCCGCCGTCACCACCCGGCGCTCCGTCCTGCGGATTTCTATTCGCCGCAGCAGTTGCTCTGGTTCCGCCCGGACGGTGCCGCCGCCGATGACGCTTACTTCAATAATCCTGACGACCATGCCATCGCATGGCTCATCAACGGTACCTCGCTTGCGGATCCCGCACGCTCCATCTATATCGCCTACAACGCTTGGTCCGGTCCCGTTGATTTCACCCTTCCGGCCGGCCATTCCTGGTCTCGGGTAGCCGATACATCCATTGGCTTCGCCGGTACAGCCCTAAATGCTTCAAAGTACACCCTGGGTGCCCGTTCTCTGCTGTTACTAGTGGATAAATAACAAGAACTCGCAGTCTAGGGAAACGGTTGACAACAAATTCTGCCTGCGATAGTCTGACAAAAAAAATCGGACGGCTTCTGGTCGTGACCTCGAAACCGTCCAGACTGAAGAAACAAGGGTCCGGAAGGAACAACCGGACCTTTGCCAAATTGCACTTAGAACGATTGTTCTACATTCCTTTCCAAATAGTCAATAATCGATTTCACTAATTAGTACTTTATGTTTGTCCGGCAGCTTTCCCAGACGCTATTCAAACGTAAATAATGAATTTCCTCATTAGAAAACCTCGACATATTTATCGGCCGAACTGAAACTATAAAAGTGCGATATAGTCTTCTAGCTGGAGCAAGCGAGTGGCAGAACGCTGATGCTTCCGCCGCCAAGCCCATCGCTCGGCCCGCGTATCTCTGAGAGGAGTGTTATTCAAATGGCCAGTAACCGCGGAGTTGCATACGTCGGAACCGGAAAAGTGGAAGTCAGACCCATTGACTATCCCAAGCTCGCCTTAGGCGACCGCAAATGTGAGCACGGCGTCATTCTCAAGGTTGTCGCCACTAATATTTGCGGCAGCGACCAACACATGGTGCGCGGGCGCACGACAGCTCCATCCGGTATGATTCTTGGCCATGAAATCACGGGCGAGATCATCGAAAAGGGCCGCGATGTCGAATTCCTCAACGTTGGAGATCTTGTCTCCGTCCCGTTTAACATCGCATGCGGAAGATGTCGGAATTGCAAGGAAGGGAAGACCGGCATCTGCTTGAACGTCAATCCCGCGCGCCCCGGTGCTGCTTATGGATATGTCGACATGGGTGGATGGATCGGCGGTCAGGCCGACTACGTGATGTCACCCTATGCCGATTTCAATCTGCTCAAGTTCCCGGACAAAGCTCAAGCTCTGGCGAAGATCCAGGATCTGACTTTGCTCTCTGATATTTTTCCGACCGGCTATCATGGCGCCGTCACGGCAGGCGTGACAACCGGCTCCACCGTATACGTCGCGGGTGCCGGACCGGTCGGGCTCGCCTGTGCGGAAGCTTGCCGTCTGCTTGGTGCAGCCGTCGTCATCGTCGGAGACATGAACCCCGAACGTCTCGAACAGGCGCGAAGTTTTGGATGCGAGACTGCCGACCTTCGCGATAAAGCTCCTTTGGGCGACCGAATTGCGCAAATCCTCGGTGTGCCTGAGGTGGATTCGGCTGTCGACTGCGTTGGCTTCGAAGCCAGGGCCCACGGCAAAGACGCAGAGGAAGCTCCGGCCACCGTTTTGAATTCGCTGATGACAGTCGCGCGCGCAGGCGGCGCTGTAGGGATTCCAGGCCTTTACGTGACCGATGATCCGGGCGCTAAAGACGAGAACGCAAAGAGTGGAGTGCTCGGCATTCGAATCGGCCTGGGTTGGGCCAAGTCACACACCTTTGCTACCGGCCAGTGCCCCGTCATGCGTTATCACCGCCAGCTTATGATGGCAATCCTGCACGATAGAACGCGACCCTCTAAAGCCGTGAACGTCACTGTAATTTCGCTCGAACAAGCTCCGCACGGCTACAAGGATTTTGATAAAGGCGCGGCCAAAAAGTTCGTTCTCGATCCGCACAGCCTTGTCAAGGCAGCATAGACTTCAGCTGTTGCGCCAACAACCGGTGGAACAGGTGCTCGCCCGCTTCCCGTCGGACGGAGAGTCTCCCTGCGCCATACGCCCTTGAGTTCAATCCGCGCTGCACGGACTCGCAGATCCCCACATCTTCTTCGTGAATCTTGTCGCTTACCGCAACGCTTTCTTTATTTCGCACGTCTCGTTCCGGACTCACATCGTCGAAGTAGAAATCGAAAATCACCTGCGTTCTATCCAAGCCTATTGGCAGCACGAGATTCGTGTCCATCACCCCTTCGTACACATTGATCATGAAGTTCGGATACAGCCACAAATAATACGCGCCTTCGCCGCGCCGCGTAGTGGCTGCCGAATTATCTTCTTCGGACCGGACCATTGGACTCGACTGCACCGAATAGCGCTCCCCGTTTTCGATCGTGTATTGCTTGTATTCCAAAACGTTGTTTAAGCCTTTGTGTAAATGCGGCACGTGATAGCCGCCATCGAGATAATTGTCGACAAACACCTTCCAGTTGCAGTTGAGGGTATAGACCTTCCGCGTGTAGAACTTGAGACTTTCAAGCTTCAGGGGCATTACAACTTCGGCGAGCCCGACCAGAAATCCCCTGAGCGGCGGCGTAGCCGGATCCAATGCCACAAACACGAACTGCTCCCACGTGTCTACGCGAACGGGAACCAAGCCGTTCTTGGCGCCATCGAAGTTGCGCACCTCCTTAAATTCGGGAGCCCCCTTTAAGCTCCCGTCCAGTCCATAGGTCCAACCGTGGTAAGGACAGCGGAATGATTGCGCTCTGCCACATGCTTCGACAGCCACGGCCGCCGCATGGTGCCTGCACACATTGAAAAACGCACCCAGCAATCCATCAGCGCCGCGAACTGCAAGCACGGGTTCGTTACCCACCTGCGCCGTAATGTAATCCCCGGATGAAGCCACCTGCCCCGTTCGCCCGATCACCTGCCATGTCCGTCCGAATACGGCCTGTAGTTCCAGCTGCAGCATTTCTGGGTTCGTGTACCAGGATGCCGGAATCGTAAATGCGTCTTCTAAAGACGCTGTTTCGTCATATTCGCTGATCAGTTCGCTGATTTGTTTCATTGTGGCGCGCCGCCCGCCGTCGCCCTCATCCATGCAGGCGGCGAATCTCCGCATAAAGCTGACAGTCCCAGCGGTTGAAGTGCTCAATCGTTTTGCGAACTGAATCGAAACTTCCGTCGTCCGATCCTCCTCGGTTCACCACCTCAAGTGCCGCTCGGCGGTTCCAGCCAAATTGCGCTTGCAGTGCCGCATAAGCCTCATCCGATCGTTCCTGATATCCCACGAACTTGAAGCTGCTTCGCAAGTTGTGAACAGCTAGATCATAAACCCCGCGGTTTACGCGACCCGGCGGCACGTCTGCTTTCACCACCCCGCTGAAGCAGCGCACCATCAGGTTGTCCAGATTTACCGTTGTGCCTCGTTCCAGCAGCTCAGCCAGTAAGCTCGGCGAAGCGCTGCCCGGCCCTTCCTGCGGTTCGATGAGATACCTAAAATGCGAAATCACCCGCCGCACTGGATCTCGAACAATCGAGATATAACTGCTCTTCTGCGGCAGAAACCGATGCACGCCGTAATGATAATGGCCCAGAACCAACCGAAATCGCGCGCGCTGTTCCAAGGGCAGCGACCCGAATTCACAGAACAGAAATCCCGGCGGATCCGGATACAAATACGCGATTTGAGATGTCCTGTAATTGCCGACAATTGCTTCGCGAAACGCAGTGCCCGCGGTCTTCGGAATGTGCATGAACAGAACGGTCTCCGAAGTGGCGGCTCCCGAGCCTGCAGGTATTTCCACCCTTAGCGGAGAATTCGGTAACCGAACGCCATTCGGAAATTTTGCCTCAACCTGCGCCGGTCCCGGCCGGCTGCATTGCGACAGGTCGAAATAAAAGCAATGCGGTCCGATATCTTCTCGATGCCAAACCGGGAAAACCTCACCAACGGGGCGATCCTCTACGTAGACTGTGATTTTGGGTGGTTTGGATGGTTCATTCGCGTCATAAGCCCAACCATAGATCTCGCCCTCAACATCCCCATCTAGGCGGCCCAGGAGTCGCTTCGTTTCCGGCTCTCCGTTCTTACCGTTTACGAGATTTTGCGAGGCCATTAGCAGCGCGAGTTTGATCTTTTGTCCTCTTCCCTTACTGCCCAGAGCCCGTGCGCTTACTCGCGCCGCGAGCATTGCCAACCCATAATTCGCAGCCGCCAACAAAGTCAGGCGGTCAAGATTCAATTTCATTACTGGAGGAATAAAAAAGAAGTCGCTGGCCAGAGTAGCCAACGCCGTCGCTATCAAACCCGGGATAAGGCCGAACAGAGCCGATACCGCGACAGCCCCCATGAAAGAGACCAAATAAGGAGCATGGAGAACATGCTCCGAGTAGAAAAGAGCAACCGCTGACACAGCGACAAAGCACACCGGGAGCACGTATCGAACCTGGCCAGAACGTAAGCGAGGGAATCGCTCAATTAAGGTCATAACTCAGTTCTTCGAATCACTATTCTGTATGTCTGTTGCTCGCTCGTGGAACGGCTAGAACCCCACGCAGCCAACTAATCATTCTCTGTTGATAGAACTCCCATTCGGGATGCCCGACCCAATTTTCCATCCCGTGAGGCGCATTCTCCAGAAGAATCAGTTCATGAGGCACGCCTGCCTGCGTCAATCGTTTCTCGTAAGCGAGCGTTCCCGCACAAAGCTCATCGGCGGTTCCTTGGAGCATCAAAACGGGTGGCATGCCCGGGTGGACCTGGAAGATAGGAGAATACCGTTGCAACGTGTTCGCATCCCATTCACCAAATACACCATTGAGCATCGATTTTGAGTCCGGATCTGCGGCCCAGGGAACAAAATTGTAAACACCGTAGAACGACACGACAGCCTGCACATCGCAGCCTGAACAGGGCTCAGAAGCAACCTGAGTCACCATTTGGCCGCTCGCCGATTCACCCAGGATGGCGACCGCATTTGGATTCACACCGTATCGATCCGCGTGTGTCCGAACATATCGGATCGCGGCGCGCAGGTCTTCCAGCTGCTGGTCATTTCGCACGAAGGGAGTGAGGCGGTAATTAATCGAAAACCAGGCGAAGTGTGCCTGCGCTAGCAGCGAGAGCACAGGAGAAACATAGGTCAGCTTGTCACCCGCCTCCCAACCTCCTCCGTGAACCACAATCACGGCCGGAAACGGCCCCGCACCTTCCGGTACGTACGCATCCATCGTGAGAGGCAGCCCACCCGGTCTTGCATACACAATGTCTCTCCAAAGACCGCGACGTCCGTCTCTTAGAACAGCCGTGAACTCCTCTTTCCACTCCCATTCGCCGGGATGCCAATTTTCAAGATTGTGGATACCATGGGGGACCAATCGGAATCGGCAGTTACTCCAGACCTGGCACGCGCGTTTCAAAGGTTCGGAGGATGACTCCGTATCAATGTCCCCGTGAAACAACACGACAGGAACTGAGGGGTCCCGCATTCCCGCGACATCGTTCGCTGCACCGAAGCCAATCACTCCCGCAAAGCCACCGTCCACCACGAGCTCCAATGCAAGCGAAACGCCCGTGTCTTCTCCAATCACCAAAAGCTGCGGCTGGATCGGAAAGCGTCCCGGGCATCGTATGAAAGTGACCGCCGCCCTTACATCCGCAAGATCGTGATAGTTGATTGAGAACCAAGCATAGCCGGTGTTCATCAACAAGGGAAATAATTGCGTCAGGTGAGTCGATTTGTCACCAGAACTGCCGTGGATGAGAAGCGCTGCCGGTCTGCGTGGACCTTGCGGAGCGTATGCATCTAAGCTGAGGCCATTCTTGTACGCTATATTGCCTTGGACATCCGGCAAGAAATAGCTCCCCGTAGGAGCACCTTCAGCTGCTGAACAAGCAGCCCTTAGCGTAGGCAACCGAAGGGGCCAGAAAGCAAAAACAACAACCAGGATGCGCCAGGAGAGAAGCACCCGATCAATCTAGCAGAGCTCGTGCCGAATGAAAATCTAATTGTCTCGAGCAATGCTTTGGGACTCGTACCGTACCGAAATTCTGGTGAGCGCGGTAGGAATCGAACCTACAACCTAGTGATTAAGAGTCGTGGCGACAGTGTTATCTCGTGATATGTCTTGATCGTCAATGGGCTATGAAACCTCGATAGCTAGGCACTCTCGGGCTTGCCAATGTGATCGCGAAGTATCGCAAGTGATCACGACATTTAAGTAGAGTCCCTGTAGAAGTCCCTGTAGCACCGCCCAAAACAGAAATTCCGTGTTATGTTGCAGGAGGCCGCCTAGCCTGGCCGGGCGACAAGTCGGAAACCTGCTCACCTTAGGGATTCGCGGAGGAAGCGATGACGCCTCAGAAACGGCTGCAGTTTGAGGAGCAGCATCAAGAGAACCTGGCAAAGCTGGTCAGTGGTCACAACCCGGACGCAGCTAACCTACCTCCGGGGGTCCTCCAGCTATGGTTCACGTTGTGCAAAGAATTATTAAAAGAGACATGGAGCTCAGCGCTCGATCGGGAAGTCCGGCCAAAACAGATTCTTGCTGAAGTGAATGAGCACAAACGCGAGATCCTCGCAGGAACGAAAGGAACTCCCGATTGGGAACGCCTGATGCCGGTGAGCTGGAAGCACTATTGGTGCTGGCACACACGTGAGCTTGGTGCTTTTCTTAAGGAGCTTGATAGGCAATTAAGTGCTGAGATTTCTCGCTGGTTTGAGCTAGCGCAAGAGGCAGATCTACTCCAGCGGAGGTTGATCGCGCGGAATATCAATTTTTACAGGAAGCAATTCAATTTCACCGCAACAGGATCTTGCGGACGCGATGCGACTACCCTTAGACACAATCAAGAGTCATACGCGGAACATGAATCCTAAGCGTCCGAACCTTGAAACAATGGCGGCGTATGCCGAAGTGTTTTCAGAGAAGCTTGGCATTCAGCTCAGCCGGCAAAACCTCACCCAAGAATCAACCAGGGGCTGCTGCCCAGTCAACACAAGCGGAATAAGATCATAGCCCCGCACCCTATTGCATCCGCAGCGTGACCTGTACTCTTGCAGTACACCTTCAGTCCACTGCATTTTTGCGCGTTTGCCCTTAACGTCGTTTCAGTAGCTATCACCTGGCTTCTCTGAAAGGAATTGAAGAACAAAGTGCGTAAGAAGAAATCTTTAGCTTCCGCTGAACCACTACCGGCTGATGCGCCTGTTTTATGGCCTCCACCGGTCACTGCGAAGATCCTGAAACGCTCCGAGGTTAGCCTAGCGCGCGACCGGATGTTGGGGAAGGGCCCGAAATGGATTCGCGTAGGGCGGCATATCCTCTACCCCCGCGAATCTGTTATCGCGTTCTTGAAAGCGTGCGATGGCACGGCCAACACGACGGAGGGGCGGTGAACTATGGAATCCCCGCAAAATGCCGATCACGGCTGTGATCAGGTCACTCTCCTCGCTGACGAGATTGCAAAGTGCCAAGACCCGGATGTTCAGAACTTTGGTCAAAGGGCGTTTGATCTCTTGAGGCTTTCGGTAAAAGCTATTTGCGCGATGCACGCACCATCCCGCGAAGACCGGAGCGAAATATGAGCTCATTCCTGGATGGCTTTATCCAACAGGTCAAAGCTGCCGCTGCTTCACAGATCCCCACCCTCGCTGAGCGTGCCGGGTTTCGCTGGCCGGCGCGAGGTGAAGGGCGAGGAAGAAAGATGCACTGCAGCTTTCACGCTGATAAAACACCGTCAGCACATCTCTACGACGACCGCATTCATTGCTTTGGTTGTACCCAATCCTGGGACGTAATCGACCTCGAACAGCTTGTGGGTGGTGGCACGTTTTCTGACGCCCTCAACCGCTTGGCGGCCCGGTATGGAATAGAAGCTGAACCGACAGATGTTCATGTTGCGGTACGTCCGCGATTCGACACTGAAACACTGGCAGAAGCTGCACTGTTCCACACGGGGCTCCGGTGGCATCTTGAGCGCCGGCTCGAAGCGGCAAAACTTCCTCTCCTCGGTGAGGGCGAGGTGGATGGCGAAGCCATCTATGGTCTAACTCAACTTCTTTGTGACGTCCAAAGATGGACCGAGCATGAAGCGGCTGAAGCGTTTGCGGATCTGCGCATGAAGGAGCCTGACTTTGTTGCTGAGCGGATTGCCGAAGCGGAAGATGCCCAGTCACTGCTGATGCACGCGCTTTACCTTGCTGGACAGACAGCGAAGAGGGTTGCATGAGCCAAAGCACTGCAAAACTTACATCTCGCATCCAGAACTTGGCCATTAATGGCCAAGATAGGCGCGATCCGATTGCCGAGGCATCTATTCCAGTTGTCTCCGCGGAAGCGCTAAGCGATTGGCCTGAACCGATTCCATTCACAGATGAGCGAGTTCAACAACTGCCGGCGAATATCCTGCCAGGCATTCTCGGTGAATATTCAAGAGAACTCTCACGATTCACCGAGACCCCACCCGAACTCTCAGCTCTTGCCGTCGTCGGCGTTGTGTCTGTTGCGGCAGCCGGCAAGGTACAGGTAGAAGCGGAGCCGGGGTACACGGAGCCGGTGAATATCTACGTCTGCCCTGTGCTGGAATCTGGGAACCGAAAGACAGCAGTCGTCACGCATGCAGCGAAGCCTCTCGTGAAATTCGAAATTCATGAGCGTGACCGCCTCGCCCCGGAAATCAAACGACTTGAGAGCGAGCGAAAGACGAAGTTAGCCCTCGTGGAGAAACTTCGGAAGAACCTCAAGCAGGCAGACAAATCAGAGATGCAGCGTATCGCCGATTTGGAGGCTGAGATACCGATCGTGCCGCAGGTGCCTGTCCTGTTTACCAGCGACACCACCGCGGAACGGCTGGAAGTGCTACTTGAAGCAAATTCAGGCCGTGCCGCGTTGATCTCGGATGAAGGCGGGCCATTTGATGTTATGAGCGGCCGTTACAACTCCACTCCAAACCTCGACGTGTTTTTGAAAGCACATTGCCAAGCGCCTGTGCGTGTGCATCGCATGGGCCGCACTACGCTGATTGATAAACCTCACCTCACCGTCCTTCTCTCTCCGCAACCCGCAGTTCTCAGTGCACTCCGAGACAAAGGGTTTATACGGGACAGAGGCTTACTTGCACGGTTTCTGTTCGCACTGCCCCAGTCACCAGTTGGAACCAGAAAATTAGTGCCATCATGTATCTCAGCTCGGCTGACAGCGCAGTACGAGGAACTTATAACAAAGATTCTCGAATGGCAGCCCAGCGAACCCGTCACTCTACAACTCTCTCGCGCAGCGTATCGCGAATGGAAAGAGTTTCAGCATACAGTCGAAGTGCAGATGGCTGATGGCGGAAGTCTTTGCCGCCTGCGTGACTGGGGATCCAAACTTCCCGGAGCAGCCCTACGATTAGCCGGCCTGCTTCACACGGTCCGGCATGCACATGCTTTGTCAGTTTTGTCCGTTGAAATTGTAGAAACTGAAATCCAGATTGCGCTCGAAATCTGCGCAGCTCTGGTCTCGCACGCTATTGCGGTGTTTGGAATCGTCTCCGAAGATCCGGCTCTGACCAAAGCCAAACGTCTAATCCGCTGGTTACTTGAACAGAACAAAGATGGGATCACGAAGCGCGATTGTTTCCGCGCGCATCAGCCTCATGTCTTCGAGAAGGTGG
>JBPCJX010000162.1:0-26215 GCA_051004875.1 Bryobacteraceae bacterium | reverse complement strand
CTGGGCGCCAACCAGTTCGCATTCAGGAAGGAGAAATGCCGCGCCAAATCCAAACAATCCTGTGGCAGCACTGGCTCGACCTCATCGACCGCGAGGACGCCACCGGCCACATCGGCCTACTCTGAACCGCGCCCGTCAGCCAGCGGTCTGGCTTCCAGCACGGATTTCCCCTTGACTATCTACAAGCAAACGGGTATTGTAGATAGTCGATGGGTAAGCCAACCGATCTTGTGCAGGGTACGCTCGACCTCCTAATTCTGAAGACCATCTCGCTCGAGCCTATGAACGGATGGGCCATCGCAAAGCGCATCGTCCAGGTCTCACAGGATGTTTTGCAGGTGCAGCAGGGGTCGTTGTACCCGGCGCTGCATCGTCTGGAATACCAGGGTTGGATTAAGGCGGAATGGAAAGAGTCTGAAAACAACCGTCGCGCTAAATATTATTCCTTGACTGCGGCCGGCCGCAAACAGCTCAAGGCTGAACTCGAAAATTGGCAGCGGCTCTCGAATGCAATTGGCTTAGTAATCGAGGCGGTCTGAGGCCCCTGTGGGCTGGCTTACTCGATTTCAGAAAACTCTGCGCTCACTTTTCATGCGCAAGCAGACGGAAACTGATCTTGACCAGGAGCTCCGGTACCACTTAGAGCAGGAGATCGACAAACATTCGCGCCGGCATGCCGCCTGAGGAAGCGAAGTTTACTGCCCAACAGCTGATCGGTCCCCTGTCGCTCTATAAAAGGTGGACTCTCTCAGCTGCGGCGATACGGCGAACACGTCGTACCCCAACTACGTCGATTTTCGCGACCGCAACACTGTTTTGTCAGACCTGGTGGCGTATCGCTTCGTTGCCGCGAGCTTGAGCCTTCAACCACGGGATAAGTTTCGCGCGTGGGGCTATGAAGCCACCGGTAATTACTTTCAGACCTTGGGTGTTCAACCGTTTTTAGGCCGATTTTCGGACGTCAGGAGGACGACAAGCCGGGCGGCCATCCGGTGGTCGTCATCAGCTATCGCTGCTGGCAGAGCCGCTTCGCCGCCGACTCTCGTGTGATTGGCAGATCCGTCAAGATCAACGGCTATCCGTTTACGATCATCGGCGTCGCTGCTCCGTCGTTTTCGGGAACCGAGTTGATTGTTGCCGCCGATTACTGGGTTCCGATGAGCATGCAACTCCAGATTGAGCCTGGCAACGGGTGGGTGCGGTGGGGCACTTCGCAGAACGCTTGGGTGCTGGGCCGCCGTAAGCAAGGAGTTTCGCGCGCCCAAGCCGAAGTGAATCTGAACCAAATCGCGGGCCAGCTCGCCCGGGCGTATCCCGACGATATTGCTGGAAAAGCAAAGGTCCACCTTTCACGTCCCGGTCTTGTCGGCCAGGAGCTTCGAGGACCGATTAGCAGCTTCGCGATTGTGCTGATGGGTGTCGCGGGCCTGGGCTTGCTACTCGCTTGCGTCAACCTTGCGGGCATGCTGCTGGCGCGCGCCTCTGATCGCCGCCGCGAAGTCGGCATTCGCTTGGCCCTCGGCGCAAGTCGGGCACAGCTTCTGCGTCAATTGATGATCGAAAGTCTGCTGCTTGCCGCCAGCGGCGGACTACTTGGGTTCATCCTCGCCGTCGCCGTATTTGCAACGTTTCTTTTCGGCTTGACTCCCGCGCTCGCGGCCATTCGAATTGACCTCATCCCAAGCCTGAAGAACGAACCGGTTTCCACTCGCTTCCGGCGCTGGAGCGCTCGCGACATCCTCGTTACCGGCCAGATCGCGTTGTCGGTGCTGCTGGTCATCTGCTCCGTGCTGGTCGTTCGAAGTCTCCAGCATGCGCTGAGCTTGAAGCTGGGTTTTAATCCAAACGGCGCTGTATCGATCTCCTTCGACTTGGGTCTGAAAGGCTATAGCGAGGAACGCATGCGTCAATTCGATGCGAATTTGCTGGCTAAGACGTCGACCGTTCCGGGCATTTCGTCCGCGGGCATCGTCAATACTCTGCCTCTTCGTCTGGACGGCGGGGACACTGAGTTTATTTGGCGTGCCGAACGTATACTTCCCAAGCCGTCGGAGAGGCGTCTTGCCTTTGTCTACAATATTTCTCCGGGTTATCTTCGAACGGCTGGCACAACTCTTATCGCGGGCCGCGACATCGACAGCCATGATCGCTCCGGATCGCGGCCTGTCGCCATCGTAAATCAGACCTTTGCTCGCGCGCTGTTCGGCGACGATAATCCGCTTGGCAGACCGGTTCGCGTATCTTCCATTTCTGGTGGAATCGAAATCGTCGGCGTGCTAGAGGACGGCAAATACGGGTCGCTCGGCGAGGATCCACATTCGGCTATTTTTGTGCCCATGATGCAGGCTGTAAACCGCTGGACTACGCTGGTCGTGCGCTCACCGTTGCCCGCACAAAACGTGACAGCGTTACTGCGCAAAACTGTGCTCGACCTTGATCCCGAAATTACGCTATTTAATGCAGGCAGCGTCAACAATCAACTGGCTTTATCCCTCTTCGGGGCACGAATGGCGGCGATTGTCCTGGGCATCTTCGGAATATTCGCGATGGCGCTGGCCGCGACTGGACTATTTGCACTCATGTCATATGCGGTTTCGCGCCGCACGCGTGAGATTGGAATTCGGATGGCTCTGGGAGCCAAGCGCGCTCAAGTGCTTTCTTCGGTGCTCGGACGGACCGTACTACTTTGTGCGGTGGGTATCTCGATCGGAGCAATCGCGACGCTGGCTGCCGGACGGCTGCTATCGGCCGTTCTCTACGGAGTGAGTCCGCGCGATCCAGCGAGTTATTGCGCAGTACTGGTTTTGATGATTGCCGTGGCTCTTATCGCTTGCTGGACGCCTGCGATGCGAGCGATTCACACGGATCCCGTCCGCGCGTTGCGGGAAGAATAGCAGCACTTTCCACGCAAGCTAAAAGCGGCACTCTAGGGTAAAGGCGTCTTATCCTGACTTGCTGAATGGCATTCGCACCACGAATCGAGTTTCACCCGGTCGCGACTCGAAGGTGACGTCCCCGTGATGATTCTGGATGATGCGGCGAACCGTATCTAGTCCCAGACCACTACCCTCGCCGACAGGCTTGGTGGTGAAGAACGGCTCAAAGATTCGAGTCTTAATTTCCGGCGGGATTCCGGGGCCATTATCGATCACTTCGACAACTGCGAAGGTCGGCTCGCGGAAGGTGCGAATGCGAAGCTTCCCTTCTCCATTCATGGCGTCAATCGCGTTCGAAATCAGATTGGTCCAGACCTGATTGAGCTCGCTACCTCGCGCGCATATCGGCGGCAGCGTCCGGTCGTAATCGCGAACGACTTCAACGCCGTGTTTTAACTGATGGCGCAACATGAGCAACGTATTTTCCAGCCCCGCGTGGATGTCGATTTCCTGCTCGGGCATCTGATCCATGTAGGAGTATTCCTTCACGGCACGGACGAGCTCCGAGATCTTGCCGATGCTGCTTTCGATTTCTTCGAGCAACCGGCTTATGGTGAGGGAAGCGGTAACGCGGACCAAGGCGTCGGCGAGGAATTCCGCCGGAATCTGGTTGGCGACTTGCTCAAGCGTACTTCGATCGCAACCTGCATCGACAAGAGATGCCGCGAGATCCCAGGAGTTTGGGACGTTGTGGTTGTCGAGCCACTCGGCAAATTCCTCCTCGCGCTCACTGCGCTCCAAAGTGTCGAGAGCGGACTGAGCGCCGGCTTGTTCGATCCAATCGCGATCCAACTGCGCGAGAAAGAGACGTGCTGAGAGGGGTAGGCCGCGCTTTTCGAGTTCGAGAGCAGCAGTGCGCACCGAAGTGAAAGCTTGACGGAGATTATCGACACCGCGCCGGGCCGCCGAGGCCGGGTTATTCAGCTCGTGTGCAAGGCCGGCTGAGATCTTCCCGAGCGCCATCAGCTTTTCGCGCTGTTGATCAGCGGTTGTGGTTTCCCGAATACGGTCAGACAAGATGTTGACAAGCCGCTGGTGCAAGATCGGCATGCGCTCCAGCATCTCGGGAAATTTATCTTTGTGGAGGATCGCTCCGCGGCTCTCAACTATGGCGCGGCCGGTTGATGGGTAGCGAACGAGGCGTGAGTAGGGGAGCAGTCCCGTGACTTGCCCCGTGTGGATGATATAGACGCTGCCATCTGCACGCTCGGCGTGGACTTCGCCGCGAAAAAGGACCACCAGATGATCCGCGGGATCGCCGGCCCGAATGAGTATGTCGCCAGGTTGCAGCTCGAACACACTCATCTGACGGGCGAGCCATGCGAGCGCGTCGACGGCAAGGTCCGAGAAAACGGAGATCGCCCCCAACTCATCGACCCCCGGGTTTTGGCCGGAATGGGGAGGTGTTTCGAGGTTGTTCGTCGCGGTATCCATGTTCAGACCTTGCTCAGATATTGATGTACGAACTGGATGGCGACGGAGCCTTCGCCCACACCCGAAGCGACACGCTTTATAGAACCATGGCGGACATCTCCTACGGCGAAAATTCCTGGAACGTTGGTCTCGAGCAAGCCTGGATCACGATCGAGAGCCCATCCTTTCGGCCGCTTGCCGTCGCGCATCAGGTCAGGGCCGGTCAGAATAAATCCCCGGGAATCGCGCTCGATCACTCCGTCCAGCCATGCCGTGCGGGGCTCGGCACCGATGAAGATAAACAGCGCACTCGCGGGAACAGTGTGAGTTTCGCGGCTGGCGTCACAGGCAATGGAGATGGAGCGCAAGCGATCCTCGCCATGAACCTCAATCACCCGGCTGTTGTATTCGACTTGAATGTTCTCGGTTTTTTGAATTTGATCGATGAGATATTGCGACATAGTCGCTGCTAGCGACGAACCACGAACAAGCATCACGACCCGGCGAGCATATTTGGAAAAGAACATCGCGGCCTGGCCAGCGGAATTGGCACCCCCCACGACGTACACATCTTCGTCGCGGCAAGAGATGGCTTCCGTAGCTGCGGCACCGTAGTAAACGCCGGCTCCCTGCAAGCGCTCGATCGCGGGCACGTCGAGCGTTCGCCACTGGACACCTGTTGCGAGCACTAAAGTGTGGCACGAGACCTCTGTTCCGTCATTCAGTTTGAGATAGCGATAAGGCCCGTCAGCACGAATCGCGCTCACTTGCTGGGGCGAAACAATCTCGACTCCGAAACGCCGCGCCTGAGTCACTGCTCGCATCGCCAGATCCGCTCCCGTCAAGCCGGCAGGAAAGCCGAGGTAGTTTTCGATATTGGAACTAAGCCCAGCTTGGCCACCGGGCGCTTCCCGCTCGACCATCAATGTTTTGAGACCTTCCGAGGCTCCGTAAACGGCCGCTGCTAAGCCTGCCGGTCCGCCTCCCACGATTGCCACGTCGTAAAACTCGAGGCCAGCGCGCATACGCAGGCCGAGCTTTGCCGCTAACTCCTGCAAGCCGGGCTGTTCTAGGCGATCGCCGTCGGGAAAGAAAACCAGGGGCAGTTTCAGTTCATTCGGACCGAGACTTTCGACCAGATGACTCACCTCAGCATCACGCGCCGCCGCATCGGCATCCAGCCACTGAAATGGAACTTGGTTGCGAGCGAGAAAATCGCGCGTTTCATACGATTTCGGCGACCAGCGAGTGCCAAGAACTCGCACGCCTTCAAAGGTCGGCTTGTGACTTGCGGACCATTCCGCGAGAAGATCGTCGAGCACAGGATAGAGTTGCCGCTCGGGCGGATCCCACGGCTTCAAGAGATAGTGATTCAGCTGGACGTCGTTGATGGCTTTGATGGCGGCTTCGGTATCCGCATAGGCGGTCAGCAGCACGCGTTTTGCATCGAGATAGAGCTTCATCGCTTGGGTAAGGGTCTCGATGCCATTCATGTGCGGCATTCGATAATCAACGACCAACAGCGCGACGGGATCGTTCCGTTGTTGCAAACGGCGCAACAAAGTGAGAGCACTGCTTCCCGAGTCGGCGCGCAAGATGCGGTAGGTCTGGTTGTAGCGCTGCCGCAAGTCACGTTCGACAGCCCGCAACACATCAGGATCATCATCAATAGTCAGAATGACTGGTCTTGCCATAAGATCGCTTTCTTAAGAAAAGCAGCTCATAGTGTGTGGCCTTCAGCTCGTTCCTTTGAACTGGAGGAGCAAGGAATTCAGGTCCAGTGCACCATCATGCCGAACGCCGTTGATGAATAGGCCTGGGGTTCCGTACACGCCGTTCGCAACTCCGCGCCGAAAATCCTCGCGCACGCGGTCTTCGTAAGTTCGGTGCTTCAGTTCGTCGTGAAAGCGATGCGTATCGAGTGAAAGTTGCTCGGCGTATTGGTTTAGTTCTTTTGTACCGAGAGCGGTCTGATTCGCAAATAAGAGGTCGTGCATTTCCCAAAAACGACCCTGGGCGCCGGCGGCTTCGGCTGCCTCTGCGGCTTGTTGGGCCTGAGGGTGAACCCCCGAAAGTGGGTAATGGCGGAAGGCGAGACGGAGCTCATCGCCTAACTGCGTATGCAGCTCGCGAAGGGTCACGAACAGACGTCCGCAGTCAGGACACTCGTAATCACCATATTCGACCAGCGTGTAGCGCGCGTCCGGTAGGCCCTGCACGTGATCGTCCGTTGGATGGGCAGGAGCAGTTTCGAGCAATCTAGATTCTGACGTGTAGGCGATGTCACAGTAGCATCCTCCGCGGGAAAACTGGGCTTGTCCTACTGATGCGGTAGAGAGTGCGTTGGGTGCGGGGTGTCGAAACCAGGAGTTGGGTGTTATATACTAGCTGACAATTCATGAGTTGACGCCCTGAAAGCGGGCAAAAGGGGACTTTATGTTTCGTTGCAATTTGCGTTTATGGTGGGCGGCGCTTGTTGTTTTGGCGCTTGCCATGTTTCCAACCGGGCTTTTCTCGCAATCTGACGTGGGTACGATTACAGGGTTCGCTTATGACCCGGCGGGCGCTACGATCCCGAACGCTACGGTCACGATCAGTAATGAAGCGACCGGAACCGAGCGGAAGGTCAGCACGAACCAGGACGGTTTGTATTCCGTTACGAACATCCCATCCGGGTTCTATTCTGTGACTGCTGAGGCTTCCGGGTTCAAAAAGTTCGCCGCTTCTCACAACAAGCTCGACCCAAATGCCACGACCCGAGTCGACGTGCATATGACCATTGGGCAGGCGACGGAAACGGTCGAGGTCACGGCCAGCGCGCAAACGCTGCAAACCGATTCCGCACAAGTCGAAAAATTGATTTCACGTTCGCAAATCGATGCGCTGGAACTCAACGGGCGCAATCCGATCTATCTGGCGCAGCTGATGCCGGGCGTCAATAACAACAATCCGCTATCGGGCCTGAATTTCGGGCTTGATAGCGGCAGCTTCAATATCAACGGCTCGCGATCGCAGGACAATCTGATTACGTTCGATGGAGCGCCCGCCGTCCGCACCCGCTCCAATGGCACCAGCATTGGGGTGGCTGACGTGGACTCGACACAAGAAATCCAGGTGCTGACAGCGGATTACAGCCCCGAGTATCGGAGCGCCGGCGGCGGTCAGATCCGCATCGTGAGCAAGAGCGGCACATCCCAGTTTCATGGCAACGCGTTCGAATACTTCCGGCATAATGTGCTGAACGCTAACTCCTGGACCCGAAACCAGACTGAGGCGACGAAAGATGTCGCGCCATTCCGCTATAACCAGTACGGCTACAATATCGGGGGCCCCGCTTATATACCGGGATTTTTCAATCGCGACAAGAACAAGTTCTTTTTTTACTGGGGACAAGAGTGGCTTAAATACCACTATGGGGAAACGCCTACACTGACGGTTCCGACGGCCAGGATGCGCAACGGAGACTTCGGCGAACTGCTGGGTCCCAACCCGTTCTACGGCAGCCCAGTTCAGTTGCACTTTCCGGGAACGACAGCGCCGATTCCAGGGAACGTTATTCCTGCGGGATTACTCAGTCCAAACGGCCTCGCATTGCTGCGTGCCTATCCCGACCCGAATACGGATTTTCTGAACGGCAATAAGAACTGGATCTCCCAAGGTATCCACACGATCGACCAGCGCAAGGACACACTCACGGCAGATATGTATCCAGGGCAGAATCATCACATCGCTTTCCGAAGGCAGAATTATGGGTACACCGAATACCAGCCGTTCGACGGCGGATCGGATCGCACTCCGAAGTTCTTTATCCGGCCGAATCAAACCAACTCATTAGGCTACACGTGGACCATCAATCCCACGATGGTTAATGAAGCCCTTGCAACGGTAAGTCTGGACGATGTTTACATTCCGTTGGACCTCAGCAAGGGCTTGTATGATCGCACGAAGTACGGCATTAACTATCCGTATATTTTCCCCACGGGGAAGGAAGTGCCGAATCGCATACCCACAGTTGTCATTCAAAACTTGAGTGACCTGAATGGCGGTCCTTATCCGTCGCACTCCTCGGGACCCATATACGATGTATCCGATAACCTGACCAAAGTCTCAGGGAACCACACTCTGAAGTTCGGAGTGTTGTATGAACGTTCCGGTCAAAATGACTTCGATCAGATCAACGTAGCAGGCGTTCCTGGCGGGACGAACAACCAGAATGGCCGTTTTCAGTTCACCGACTCCAGTGGAACCGGAGTGGGCGTCGCCAATGCAGCCATGGGATTGTTTGACGTGTATGCGGAAATCGGACAGCGGTCTTATACGCTTTATCGCGGGAGCATGTGGGAGTGGTTTGCGATGGATCAGTGGAAAGCGACGAATCGCCTGACGATCACGTATGGACTTCGTCACTCGATCATGATTCCGTTCAGCGCGTTGTGGCGAAATATGGATACCTTCGACCCGCATTTCTACAATCCCGCAAATGCAGTGCAGCTGGATCCGACAACTGGCTTTGTGATTCCCGGTACAGGTGACCGCTACAACGGCGTGGTGATTCCCGGCAACGGATTCCCGGGCTCCGCGAAAGGCCGTGTTCCGGCGGCGGACACAGGCCAGTTTAATTATCTGTTTCGGGGAAAACCCGCCTACTACTCCGATATTCATTACGATCAGTTTCAGCCGAGGGTTGGCATTGCGTGGCAGCTGGATGATAAGACGGTGCTAAGGGCGGGGGGTGGCCGATTCTACACGCGTCTGGGGGTCAGCGACTCGATCTTCCTCGGTGGCAACTCGCCGTTTCAGCCCATTGCTTCTGTCTCGAACGGCTTGGTCGACAATCCAGGGGGGACCAGCGCGAATCTATTCCCGCTTACGGTGACGGGGCAAGATCCTATCTTCAAAAATCCCGAAGCATTCGCCTGGAATTTCACCGTGGAGCGTGAAATCTTCTGGGGGTCCACGCTGGAAGGCGCTTACATCGGCCGGCGTGGCTTGCACGGGCAACGAGAGCGCGACATTAACCAGTTACAGGCCGGGACACTACAGGCGAATCCCGATATTGGGAGCCCGGACTACCTGCGGCCTTACAAGGGATTCGCCGTGATTCGCGTTACCAATAACGACGCGAACTCGCTATACAACGGGTTTCAACTGAACTGGAATAAGCGGTTTAGTGGAGGAGTTGGCTTTGGAGTGTCTTATACGCTGTCAGAAAGCGTTGATGATGGCTCGAATCAGCGCGACATCATCCCCGATGCCTATAACGCCCATAATCTTTGGGGCCCATCCGAGTTTGACGCGCGGCATGTTGTCGTTATCAATTACATCTGGGAGCTCCCGATTTTTCGAAATCACTCCACTCTGGCGGGGAAGCTGCTGGGTGGTTGGCAGCTCAGCGGCGTCACGCAATTTCAGACTGGCACGCCTTGCTCGGTTGGCAGCCAGGATGATTTCGCGGGCGTCGGGACGGCGTCTTTGGGAAGCTTTGGTTGCGGGAATGTCGGGCAGTTCTGGGTAGTGAACGGGAATCCCGTTATCAAGCACCAATTCGCACATAATTCCAGCGATCCAGCCCAATGGTTCGCAGTGACGAATCCGGACGGGACGCCGATCTTTACTCAGCCGGCTCAGGGCACGTTCAATCAACAGTATGTGCGCAATTTGATTTACGGTCCGGGCTTCCAGAACTGGAATCTCGGTCTGTTCAAGCGCTTTTTGATCACTGAACAGAGCGGGTTCGAATTTCGCGCGGAAGCCTTCAACTTCATCAATCATCCCAATTGGGATGGTGGCTCCCTCGATTACAATCCGAAGAGCAGCACCTTCGGTAAAGTCACGGGGAAGACGAGTGAGCGCAATTTGCAGTTGAGCTTGCGCTTCTACTTTTAAGCTCTAAGGGGGCGGGAATTCGAAGCGGGAATTCGAAGGCGGAAGCGCCTATGGAACTGGTCGCAGTGATTCTTCAACCAACACGGCGGTTCCGTAGGCAAGCACTTCGGTAACGCCCTGCATAACTTCGTTCGCGTCGTAGCGCATGCCGATTACCGCGTTAGCGCCCATTTCGGCGGCATGCTGCAACATCAATTCAAAGGCTTCTTCGCGAGCCTTTTCGCAGAGGTTAGTAAAGGCGGTGATATTTCCACCTACAAGGGTGTGTAGCTGCCCCCCGAGAGTGCCCAGGATGGAGCGGGATCGAACCGTAATGCCCCGGACGATTCCCAGAATTCCGTCTGACCTGGAAGCCATCTAGTTGGAAGGCTGTCGTGACCATATTGTGCGGCACCATAGGTTCACTCTACTTGATCGCTCGCAGTGTAGAAGACAACTGCCGCACTTACACCAGGCCGGTATGGCGGGCAAACTGCAACGCCTCGATTGCTGCTCCGCGGGCTCCAGCAGTGTCGCCGTTTGGCATAACGTAAATCGGGATGTCAGCCTGCTCTTCGCGCTGATTAGGCATTGACGCGCGAATTTCGTCGAGAAACCATTGTTGAAAATCTTTGTCCGTTTCAAGCGCGCCTCCGCCAACGATCAAAGCGTCGGGATCGAAGGTGTTGATCATGGCATCGAAGAACAGTCCGAGCGCATGGGCTTGAACCCGGAAAATTTCCTTGCACATGGCATCGCCGTTCTCTGCCAAACCCCGCACGAGTTTTGCGGCCAGACGGATATCTCCGATTTTGCCGAGTTCGTGGCCAGGATGCCGGGACAGGAAAAAGGGAAGAAGACATTTCTCAATTGCGGTGAGTGAGCATAGCGACTCCAAGTCTCCCAGGCGGCCGCAGTTGCATTCCGGCCTAAGATCGCGGATGGCGTCAATGCTCCGGTAGGGAATGAGCACATGGCCCAGCTCTCCTCCATACCCTTTTCTGCCTTTCACGACGGTGCCATCGGTGATTACGCCGCCGCCTAGACCGGTACCGATGATGGCCGAAATGGTGGTCGCGCGCGGGCTCGCACCAAAGAGCACGAAGTGGCCCCAGAGCGCTCCCGCGTTCCCGTCGTTAAGGTAGGTCACGGGCTTGCCAAGCCGCAGCGCAAGATTTTCGCGTATATCAAATCCGGCCCAGCTCGGATGCACAAAGTTTGTGGAACCTCGTGCGCTGAGTACGCCTGTCGCACTCGCAGGACCGGGTGTATCGAGACCGACGGCTACTACGTCGGCGAGCTGAACGCCCGCGTTTTTGACGGCGATTTCGAGACCGTCTGCGATCTGCTCAAGACAGATTGCAGGCCCTTCCCTCGATCGGGCGGGGTATTCGCACAACTTCTCGATCAGGAACTGCTCATGGCCATTCAAAAACGTATAGTTGACAGCGGTCCCCCCAAGATCCACTCCGGCCACTACCCGCAAAGAGTTGTTACCTCGCTTAAAAATGATTTCGGTTGCCCGAAGTTGTCAGAGTATCAGGACCGGGATAGCGCACGTCAGGCTTGGGCGGGAATGATATCGCCGATGCCCAGATCGCGCAACCCTGGTTCGACTTGCGAGCGATCGGCAACCACCATCCAGACCATCTGCCGAGGATCGAAAAGCAATTTCGCGCAAGCGTTGACGTCAGCAATTGAGACGGCAGAGACGCGGCTGACATATGTGTCGTAATAATCAAGGGGCAGGCCGAACTGCAAGAGGTCGCCGAGAAGACCGCCGATGGAATTCATGGTCTCGTGAGAGCCGGGAAGCTCGAGAATCTGTTGCTGCTTTACTTTGTCTAATTCTTCTTCGCGAACTGGTTTCGTGCCCGTCATTCCGGAGAGTTCTTTGATGATTTCGGCGATGGAATCGCTGGTTTTGTCGCCCTGGACAGACGCGTAAGCCAAGAACGGACGCTGAGCGCGAGCCCCGTAGAGTACGGATGCAGCGCCATAAGACCAGTGCTTGTCTTCACGCAGATTCATGTTCAGGCGCGCGCCGAAGGTACCGCCGAAGATGTTGTTTGTAGTCTCGAGAGCGATCTCGGTATCGGCGCTGGGTGGGGGAGCGATGCTACCTGCGATGACAATCGAGTGCAGGGCTCCGGGCTTGTCGACCACATACAGAGTGGGGCGCGCGGGCTTGGTGACGCTGCTGGCGTCTTTTACAGGAATCTTGCCGGGTTTCCAGCTCGCAAAGAGTTTCTCAAGCTTAGGCTTGATTTCGGCGGGAGTAGTGTCGCCGACGACAATAAGGGTCGCGGTGTCCGGCTTGAACCAGGTACCGTGAAACTTGACCATATCTTCCCGCGTGAGACTCTGGACGCTAGCTTCAGTTCCGGAGCCGGTTAGCGGCAAACCGTAGGCGTGCTCGCGACCGAACAGGAGCGGCGGCAGCGCCCGCAAGGCCATTTGCAGCGGTGTGACCTTCTCGTTTGCGATGGCGGCGAGCTGAAGCTTTTGCTGGCGCTCAAAATCGGCGGCGGGAAAGATGGGATTGAGAATGACGTCGGCGTAGAGATCGAGCGCGTCGTCGAGCGTATCTTTGAGAGCTGACATGTAAACGCTAGAAACGTCGAGGTTCGAACCGCTGCTGAGCTGCGCACCCAATAATTGCAACTCCTCGCTTATCTCAAGCGCGGTGCGCCGGGCCGTACCGCCTGTGAGCAAGGAGGAAGCAAGGCGGGCAGTGCCGGGAACAGCGAACTGATCGGCGGAATAGCCAGCATCGACGGTAAGCCAGAAGTTGACGACCGGAATCTCGTGGCGCTCAGCGATCAGGATTTTTAAGCCGTTGGAAAGCTGGTCCTCTTTGATCGCCGGGAGTTTGAGATCACGTGGAGGGCCGAGCTCGGGGACATGGCGATCAGCAGTGCTTTCGGTTGCCGCCTTGGCCGGGGCGAATGGGATGACTTCGAGACAATAGACTCCGGCCGACAGCCAAGCGCGCGCTGTACCCCGCAAATCTTCCGCGGTTGCTTCCTCCAAATGCCGCAAGCGTTCCTTGTAAGCGTGCGGGGAGCCTAGATAGGTTTGGCTGGTGGCAAGGATGTCTGACTTCCCGCCGAAACCGCCGATGCGTTCGACGCCACGAACGAAACCTGCATAGGACTGAGTCTTGATGCGGTCGATCTCGCGGGCGGTGGGACCGTCTTGAAGAAAGCGGGAGAGTTCTTCATCGACCGCCTTTTCCACGCTGCGCAGATCCTGCTGGGGGCGCGCGGTTGCGATGACTACGAATTGACTGCCGATTTCGCGTTCGTCCAGGTATGCGGAAACCTGAGTCGCAATCTGATCGTCGTAGACGAGGCGTTTATAGAGACGCGAAGTTTTCCCGGCGGAGAGAATGCCTGAGACCAGCCTCAAGTGATCGGCGGCCGGAGTGCCGTATCCAGGCACGTTCCAAACTTTGTACATTCGGCCTTGGGGGACACGGTCTTGGACGAACTCGCGATGTTCGTCAGCCATTTTGGTCACCCAGGCACGCTGATGCGCGACCGGCGGGCCTGGCGGGATGTTGCGAAAGTATCGCTGTGCTCGATGCCGGGCTTCCGCTGTCGTGACATCGCCCGCGATGACGACGACCGCATTGGACGGTGTGTAGTAGGTCTTGAACCACTCGCGCACATCATTAAGCGAGGCCGAATCGAGGTCTTCCATCGAACCAATGACGGTGTGGGAATACGGATGCTCGGCCGGATAAGTAGATTTAGCAACCAGCTCTTCGACGACGGCGTAGGGCTGATTTTCGCTCTGTCGCTTTTCGTTCTGGACGACGCCGCGCTGGAGATCGAGGATTTCCTGATTCAGGGTTTTCTCGAAATAACCCATGCGATCGGACTCAGCGAATAGGGCGTAGTTGAGAGCTGATGTGGGAACGTTCTCGAAATAATTTGTCCGATCTTCGCTTGTGGTGCCGTTCAGGTCGGTGGCGCCGATCCGCTCCATGGCTTCGATATAGCTTCCTTGGAGGTGCTCGCTGCCGCCAAACATTAGGTGCTCAAAAAGGTGAGCCAAACCTGTCTTTCCAGGCTTTTCATTCTTGGAACCGACGTGATACCAAACGTTGACGGCGACTATGGGCGTCTTGTGATCTTCGTGGACGATAACGGTGAGGCCATTGTCCAGCGTGAATTGTTCGCAGGGGATTTCAAGGTTTGAAAAATGCATTACAGCGTGAAACCGTCACGATAGCAAACGAGGAGCCTAGAATCTGCCCTGAAGAGGGGGACAGGCCTAGTGGGGCGCTTACGAAGCTTCAGTGATGGGATTACGCCGAAGCTCTCGATCCAAAAAAGTTAAGAAGCGCGGCTCATCTTCAATTTGCAGATCTATCTCGAGCCAGGCAAGATCGAGAGGGGCAATGGCGCGATCTAAATGCCCGGGACAGTTTAGGCGATCTTTTTCGGTGGTTACCAGGATCTCGGCGCCATGGAGGCGTGCTTGATAGGCGATGCGCTGCAATTCGACGTGTTTGTACTCATGATGATCGTCGAAGGTCCAGCGGAAAGCGATTTCGAGGCCGAGAGACTCCAACGTGTTCCAGAAATTTTGTGGGTTGCCGAGACCGCAAAAGGCAGCAACACGGCGAGCAGGAAGAATCCGATTGCACTTCCCGGTGCCATAGTCGCACCAGTGGCGGACGAGGAGCCGCGTACGGAAGACTGGCGCCGCGGGATTGTATTCGCGCAGGCGAGCGCAAATGGCTTCGTAGCGAGGACCAGCTTCGGCACGGGTTACAACAAAGGCGTGTGCACGGCTTAACACTTGTAGAGGCTCGCGAAGACGGCCGAGCGGAACGACTTCTTCCTGGCCAAACGGGTCGAGCCCGTCTAGAACGACAATGTCAAGATCGCGCCGCATACGGGCGTGCTGGAAACCGTCATCGAGCAGGAACACGTCCGTAGCCGAGAATTGTGTAAGCAAAATTTTGGCAGTTTCGTAGCGATTTGTGCCGATTCCAAGTGGAGCGATGCCCGCGCGCAATAAGATCTGCGCTTCATCACCGGTCAAGGCGGGCGGAACCTTCGCACCCGGGGCAAGCACGAGGTTTTGGGCTGGCGAGCGGCGCCGGTATCCGCGCGTCAAAATGGCGGGAGAATAGCCGCGGTCGCTGAGCCGTTTTGCGAGGTAACGGGTGAGGGGAGTTTTCCCGGATCCACCAACCGTGATGGCACCAATGCTTACGACGCGCACTGGCAATCTGGGCAGAGAAGCAGCGTGCTGTTCGGAGCGGCGGCGGTTCAGAACGGCGGTCGCCTTCCAAAGGAATGCAAGCCGACACAAGATAGAGCGGGCAACAAAACCGCGAACTGGTTTGAGAAAGGCGGCGTGGTGGAGGAGCCGTAGAAGACCGGCGATTCGGCGAGATACACCGGCGTGGTGTTCTACAAGCTGACGGGCACGTGTGCCGAGATTCTCAGCAGCGGCGCGGTCGGTGAGTAGATGCCGAATTGTGGGCAGCAATTCGTCCTGACGTTGAATTTGCACGATAGCGCGGACGTCGAGGAAGTCTCGGGCGATGGCTTCGAAATTTTCCAAATGCGGGCCGACTACGATGGGGGCGCCGGCAGCAGCGGGCTCGAGAATATTGTGGCCGCCTCGGGGCGCGATGGAACCGCCGACAAATACTACATGCGCGAGCGGGAACGCACCGGCCAACTCGCCTACGGTGTCCAGCAGCAGTACTCCCGGAAGCTCGAGTGTGACCCACGAATTTGATTCGATCGAAGTACGACGGAGGAATCGGATGCCGCTGCTATTGAGTTTGCGGGCCACGATGTCGAATCGAGCCGGTTGACGCGGGACGAGAATCAGCAGCAGGCGAGGGAACTCGGCGGCAAGCGTCTGAAAAGTCTGTATGACGATTTCGTCTTCATCAATCGAATGCCGTACGGTGCTGCCGGATTCGTTCGGGCCGGCTGTGCTGGCGGCAACCCAAATCTGTTCTGCACCGAAGGTAGGGATATCCGCGCGGGTGGAAGAGAAAGAGGCGTCGTACTTAAGGTTGCCCACGACATCGAGCCTTGCGGAGGATACGCCGAGTTGGTGGTAGCGGTCGTAATCGATGCGGCTTTGTACATATACAGCGTCGGGGAGCTGCAGGATTGGGGCGAAGAACGCTTTCAATGCCTTGTAGCGCGGCCAAGCCCGATCGGAAATGCGGCCGCTCGCGATGGCGAGGCGAGCACCAGAGCGTTTTGTTTCAGCGTACAGGTTAGGCCAGATCTCGGTTTCGAGAATGATCAGGAGTGAGGGCCGGATGGCTCGTAAGGTTCGACGCACGCAGGATGCGTAATCGAGTGGGCAGAAGAAGATTCCACTGACCAGAGAAGAAGGGCGACGTTCCGCGGCCTCGCGCCCGGCGACTGTGGAGGTGGATAGGTAGATCGGAACGAGCGGCTGGGCTGTTTGTAGTTCCTCGATAAGGGGAATAGCGGAAGCGACTTCACCGGCCGATACTGCATGCAACCAAATGCAACCGGGGTTCGTCCGACTGAAGCGCTGGGGGAGAAATCCGAGACGCTCGCCAAAATGGGATGTGTAGCCGCGAGTCGTGAAGAGCCGGGCTAAAAAGTATATGGCGGTGAACGGGAAAGATAGGAGTTGGATTGACCGGTAAAAGAGGAGGGCGGGCGTGATTCCAAAAACTCGGTTCGTGATTTCGAGTATAGCTTTCGCGGTCATCACTGCGGTTGCCGGTACCGGCGCCGAAGACAAGGCGTTTCGGGCAGGGGCGGCAAGCGACTATGCGCATCAAACATCCGAGCAAGTGACCATAGGGGCCAAGTCTTACGACACTCAAGAGCTGACGGCGGAAGCATTCGGGAAGAAAACGGATCTTCTGAAGTATGGCGTGCTGCCGGTACTAGTGGTGATCGAAAACAAGCGTGAAAAGACGCTGGATTTACGCAATTTGGAGGTGAACCTGGTGGCTGCTGACGGGAGGCACGCGGGGCCGGTCAGTCCGGAGGACATACCGTTTTTAGGGAAGCGGTCGAAGACGCCGACCATGAATCCGGTGCCCAATCCTTTGCCCAAGAAGAAGAATCCGCTGAACGCACCCCAAATTGTTGAGCGAGCGTTCGCAGCGAAGATGTTGCCGCCGGGAGATTCGACGAGCGGCTTTTTCTATTTCGAGGCGAGGCCGGAGGCGGGAGACAAACTGTACCTGAATGGGTTGCGGGATACGCCGTCGGGGAAAGAGATTTTGTATTTTGAGTTCGGGCTGGACAGGTAGGGCAGCGCGTCAATGGTTGGGGAGATTGGCGGTGTGTTTACGAATCCAAGTCCAAGCGCGCGTTAGGTCGCGAGGATCGATGAACAGCACATACGCCGAGAGAACGGTCCACTGAAAGAGCGGAACCTCCAGGCGGTCTTCAAGAACCAGGTGAAACAACAATCCGATCAGCAGTACCGGGTAGCGCAGTTCTTTGAACCAAACCAGAACGCCGAGAGAGAATTCAATCGCGAGCGTTAACCAGGTTCCTAGCTTTACAAAGATGGGGTGTTCCCCCCATGATGGCAGCGGGAACCGCTGGTAGTCCGCTAGATGATTTAAATAGTAGACTGCGGTGCCGTTTACCCAGGCAACGCCCGTAGATTTCCACCAGAATGTCACGAAATAAAGCAGCGCGAGTTCAAACTGAATCATGCGTTGCGCCCAGGGAGCCTTGGGCTCGATCTCCGGACGTTCTTTTCCTCTGCGAAGGCGGATCAGGCGATCGATCGAGAGAGCGGCGCCGGCGGGTGCGAACATCAGGAAAAATCCAGCCACGCGCAGGAACGTGTCTCCGCTATGGATGATGTAGAGATTCCTCTGCTGAATTGAGGTGAGACAGAGGAACGCAATGACGCTGCTGATGCGAGTCAGAAAACCGGATGTGAGAAATACGGCGAATGCGAGAAAGAACCAGAAGAGGGCTTCGACCCAGCGATCATCGTGCGGCATGAGGGTGAATAAGTTGAGGCGGAGACCGGGCTCGACTCGGAACATTGTGGGCAGGGTTATCCAGGAATGTTGACCATACCAAGCCAGCCAGTCAGGGTGTAACAGGATCAGGTTGGCGATGAGCAGCAGGCCGTACAACACGCGAAATAATGCGATGGGAACCGGTGACTGCGGCGTAAAGAAAAATTCCTTCCACCCCTTGACGACGGACCGCACGCTCATCGCAGATTCGTGGTCAGTGCGGATCTTGCTCATCGCAGATCCTTGGGTTTCACATTGTATTCGAAGAAAATGTGCGCGTGCCAAGGCTCGGCATGATACGTTCCGCTAGCGTCGGAAGGCTTGATTTCGGACCAGTATCGAACCAAGAGAACGATTGTGGGTGGGTCAGACGGGTTGTTGTGAAGGAGGGCGATCCGGCGCGCGACATCAGGCCACAGAACCGAGTTCGCGTCGTTCTGCACATTCTCCGCAAATTTCCGGTAGCGCTCTTTGAACTGGCGCTGCGCGAAGCTGAGTTGCTCTAACCTGGGGAACTTCCAGGTTTGGGTACGGCCGTCGTTGAAAATGACGATGGCTTCGATGTAGGAGTTGATGTTTCTGGGTGAAGGTGCGAACATGTCCCAACCTTGAAACAGTCCACACCAGAGCATGTAGGGGCGAATCAGGTTTCTGAAGTTCGCGAGTAGCGGTGAATCTAAGGGTATGCACCAGCAGGTTATCGCAAGGACATGGAAAAGCAGAAATGCATTGATGGCGATGCGTTTCATCGTTTGCCGACGTAGGAACCGCGTCGCTTTCCAGTCACCGGGAAGCACGGCCATCATTTTTACATTGTGAGATGAGAATTACTGCTGATGTGCGGGAGTGGTTCGTGTGAGGATTGCTAGAAGAGAGCATGTGGCAAGACATTAAACTAGCCCTGCGCGGGTTTCGAAGGACTCCGGCGTTCACGATCGTGGCAGTTGCGTCATTGGCGCTCGGAATCGGTGCGAATACCGCTATCTTTTCGTTTGTAAATGTGATTCTGCTTAAGCGGCTTGCCGTTCCGGAACCTGAACGGCTAGTAACGTTCGCCGAAACCCGTGGGCGCGAAACATCCGGGCGCACGAGAACGGTTGAAGAGCTGGCGAAGAGAAGTTCGGCTTTCGATGGGCTGTTTGGATGGTTTGCCAAGCCGGTGAACTTTTCGAGTGGGGATGCAGGTCAGTGGGTGATAAGTGAGCTTGTGACGGGCCAGTATTTCCGGACCCTTAAGGTGAAACCCGCAGTCGGAAAATTGTTGACCGATGATGATGTTCGGAACGCGGCGGGCAATCCCGTGTGTGTCCTCAGTTACGCTTTGGCAGCGCGAATTCGCAGGCGACTCGGGCGTGGTTGGCCGGAGGGTGTTCCTCAATGGGCATGCCTATCGTGTATTGGGCGTGACGGCACGCGGATTTCAGGGAGCGAAGTTAGAGCGCCGTGCCGATGTACAGATTCCCGCCACGCGAATCGGAGATTTCATGCCGGCGTTTGGGAGCGACGATCGATCTGGGTTTCAAGCCGGCGCAGGTGATCGCGCTGAATGTCGATCCTGCGTCGAACGGCCATTCGAACGCGGAGATCTCGCGCATTGTGGAAGAGATTCGGACGCGAGCGCGGGTTCTGCCTGGGGTAAACGCGGCTAGTTTGGCGGCAAGCACACCCAATGGTTTCATGGAAATCTCGCTAAGCATCGAGATACCGGGCTACACCCGCAAAAGCGACTCGGACGAAATAGTAGGCTTCAACTTCGTCAGTCCCGATTACTTCGCGACCTTAGGGCAACCGCTGTTAGGCGGGAGAGACTTCAGCGAACGAGATGGCAAGAATGCTCCACGGACAGCGATTGTGAATGAAAAATTCGTGCGGCATTATTTCGCGGGGCGGGATCCGATCGGACGGAAATTCCGGCAAGGCGGCGGTGACGTCGAGATTGTGGGTGTAGTAGCCGATGCGCGGGATCGCAGCATTCGCAGTGGCCCGGAGGAGATGGTATGTATTCCCGAGAAACAGGGCCAAACATCAGGGTTAATGGTGCTGGTCCGGACAGACAACCCCAAAGCAGTCATACCTTCACTGCTTGCCATGGTTCGAAGCATCGATAAGCGGATGCCGGTGTTTTCCGTGCACACTTTGGATATTGACGTTTAGGCGGGCCTATCGAGCGAACGTATTCTGGGCTATTTGTCGACTTTATTCGCGGCACTCGGGACGTTGCTGGCGGGCATTGGATTGTATGGGGTGCTTGCGTATTCGCAGGTACGTCCGACACGGGAAATCGGGATACGGTTTGCGATTGGTGGTCAGAGACGCGATGTGGCGGGCCTGTTTGCGCGGGACAGCTTAATGCTCGTGGCTGCGGGCGTGGTTATTGGTGGGATCGGAGAATGGGCTGCGGCCCGAGTTTTGAAAAGCTTGCTTTTTGGTGTGGGCACGACGGATCTCGCGACCCTAGTGGTTAGCGTGGTGGTGTTGGGTGTTGCAGCGGTGCTTGCGACGGCCCTTCCCGTGTGGCGAGCTACCCGTGTAGATCCTATGAATGCGATTCGTTACGAATAGAAATAGTCAGCTCCAATAATTGCGATCTAGATTCCTGCACTGAACGGCTTCGGCAAGATGCTTGGCTGAGACCGTGGCTGAGTGATCGAGATCGGCAATGGTGCGGGCAACGCGCAAGACGCGATCATGGGCGCGGGCTGAAAGGTTCATTCGCCGAACCGCCATCTCGAGAGTTCGCTCGCCGCTGTCATCCAGTGCGCAGAGGGTTCGAAGCTGCGCTGGAGGAATTTGCGAATTATAGAAGCCGCGCTGGCGCTGCGTTTCGCGGGCCTCTTCGACGCGCTCCCGTATATGGGCTGACGAATGGCCGTCGCCTTTGCTGCGGAGTTCTTTGTACGGGACGGCAGGAACTTCGATGTGCAGATCAATGCGATCGAGTAGAGGTCCGCTGATCTTTGCGAGATAGCGCTGGATGATGCCGGGGGTGAGATCGCGGAGACTCCTTCGGAGGAAGCGCAGAAGTCAACTGCCGACCTGGCCATGGCCACTGCCATCCATACACCGCTCGCCGATGCGGCGCAGCTGTTAGCTCAACAAACGCTGGACAAGCTTCGGGCCAAGCACCCGGATGCAGACGCGTTGCTGCCCACGATGCATATCCTCGGGTGAACCATCTCGGTCGATTGGAACCGCTTCACTTTCGAGCAATACTGGTGTGGGAAGCAGCTACGCCGGCAGAGCGGACACAGCTCAAGCTGTTGCTGGTGAAGAAAGCCGGGAACGCCTACAAGACTTTGCCGCCCGAGCAGCAGCCGGTCGTGTTGCAGCAGCTGAGGGGAGCGCTGGCGCGATAAGCAAAGGCACAGAATGCGAAGCCATTACGGGCTCAAGCAAAAAAGGTTGGCGAATTGTGCACTTGACGGAGCCAACTCGTATAAGTAGCCTATGATGAATGTCACGGTTGAAGAAGCGACTAATTGTTACCGCAGGCGAAGGGACTTCACCGATTGAGGATTGGGAGCCTGTTTCGTATGCCGTCGACGGAATGCCAGAAGGTCAGATCGCAATATTGACGGAAATCAAAGAGGGTTGGATCATCGTGAGACACATTGACGGAGTAGAGGAGAAGTCGGTTCGAACTTACAGAACCGCCGATGACGCCCTGGAAGCGCTGGAAAAGCAAGTAGCCTCACGATGAGTCTGGGGTGTGAACTGAACGGGGCCAGAGATCTGGTCGCGTGCATCCACATGCTTCCTCGATGCGAAAAGAAACGAGCCCATCACGGATCATCTCCGAATGTATAAGGGTCCCGCATGTAGTACATGGACTCAGGTGTATCGGTTTTCGCGCATCGTAATAGCACCCGGTACAGTGCGGATTGTCTAATTGGTGCTCTGTTCCGCCGTTCCTTATTTTCAACAGTCACCCTTCTGATCGCTTCTTGCGCTCCGCAGCCGGTGCATCGAAACTGCCTGAGCTGAACCTATCCAAGTATTCCGTGTAAATGCCCATTCTGTCGTGCGCTCTAATCACCCACGCGCCCACTCATCCTATCGCCCTCGAAATTGAGTTCCGTATCCGACTGCGCGCTTGAACCCAGCATTCAATAACCGGAATTGTCGTGAGTTGGCATTAACAAGATCCATTTCGCTCAAGACCATTTTGACGACTGCCTCATTGCCTATGACGGAATTGATCATGAAATGGTAGAGATAACGCTCGGGCCAATTCAAGCCGTAATACTGTTTGACGAAGGCGGCGCGCTCTCGATCAACACTCGCGATCAGATCCTCGGCCTCGCGCTGGGTCTTTCCTTGAGCCTGAAGCCGACGAATCTTTTCCTCGACCGAGGCGTAGATAAAGACGCGGAGCGTGTCGTCTCGATTGCGCAGGAACCAGGGCGACCCGCGGCCAATGATCACCGAGTTGCCTTTGACTGCGATGTCAGTGGCTATTTTCTCGAAAAGGAGTGCCAGATGTTCAGCGTCCAGAAGCTCGAGCCGGCCACCGCCCTGCAGACTTTCTTCGTAGCTCCCGCGCATGAATACCTTCACGAGGCGGTAGAAAAGTCGGGTCGGGGCGTTCTTCGCGCTGTTCCACCGATTGGACATCGCATTTCAGACGCCGCGCGACTTCACACTTGATTTCGCGGTCCCATAAGGTCCAGCCCAAGCGATCTGCAAGCGCCTTTCCAATCGCCGCCGCGCCTGAGCCGTATTCACGCTCGATCGTGATGATCCTGATCACGTTCGCCTCCCGCGCTATTATTTTACGCAGGATGCGGGCGATGCTGCAGATTCAGGCAAGGTGATCATGGTGCTGTGGTTTTGATCACCGGAATTGCAAACGGTTCTGGTGCGGAATCAACCAGTGCAAAATGATCACGTTCAAGTCCCACCTCGCAATCGTTGCTGTTTGACGTCGCAAATCATTGATCCCCTGTGTCCCACTTGTGTGTCAATCACATCCGTGTTCGATAGCCTTGTGGCAATGTGTCTCGAAGCTAAACGGCAGAGGCCATCTTGGCTGACCACGATGAGGCACGATGACTAGGAAATCCTATAAATTAGCTGCTCTTCTCGTCCTTGTTATCTTCGTTATCTTTGCTGCCGTGTCATTTGCGGCCGTTTTGTACCATCCGGCAGGTGCGAGGCGAATAGGCAGATCTTTCCTGGCGTCAATCCGTCTAGCCTTTACCCCTTGGCAGTCGCGGCTTTATACCCCGACCGAGTTTACCAAGATTGGATCACTATATTTCATCGTTGATTGTTGGCACAATCGGGTCCTTTACAGCTATTCGATGGACGCGCCGATACGAGAGTGGCGTGTTCTGGACAGCGATCTGGCGAGTCCCCACTCCATTGCTTCCGATTCAACGCTGTACGTCGTGGACGACAGCAGCCGACACGCGCTTCGCGTTTACCAGCACTGCAATGACACTTTCCGGCTAGTTCAGATCATTCACGGCTGCGGGGAAAGGCCTCACCGTGTCCGGTACGACCCAGCCACATCAGCGTTCTATGTAATTGGTTCAGAATCTCAGCAAATAACCAAGCTCATTCGAGAGGCTGCCACACTTCACGTTGAGTACACAAAACATCTGCCGTTCTTAAACAATGCTTACACTCGATCGTTCACGATTGCCGATGGCTTCATGTTCTTTGTTTCCGGGCCCAAAGCCATAATAAAGACGCGGTATCGGGACGACAGTTATCAGGTGGTGGAAATGTTCCCTGTACCCCCTCCCATACAGTTGGGCACCGGCATGAACGATCTTTTCAAAACCGAAAACTACTATTACCTGACGAGCACACCAAAGGTCATCATTAGGACGAAGTCACTCGAAGCGCTTCGGAACGGGGAATGGGAGGACTTGTACAACCGCCTCAAGCTGAACGGAACACCGTACTATCTGGATCAGTTCGACGGCCGTATCCTCGTTCCACAGGCACTCGACTACAGTGGCATCATCTCCTTCGTGGAACACGATGGAACCCTTGCGGACGTAAGGACAATGTTTGATAGCGGTCCGCCAATATTGGGCGATTGGCGTGTGAAACATCGATTTCCGAGGTAGCTGCCGGGAACGTAGCTTCCCAACGCGCACCGATGATCGATGAGATTCACTGACAAGTCCTCTCTTCGTCCCGTTTGAGTTCTTCTTCGTCGTCGTCCGTCCATCATAGAAGCCTTTCTCAACCCGTTTTGATATTTTTTCCAAACGGGATCCGCACCACAGAAAGATGGTGATTGATATCGAAGCAAAGAATTGACCTACAGCCCAAGCGCCAACGCCGAATTATCCGTGAACGCATTCGCCTGCCGCACATACTTCAACACCATCTCGATGCTCTTGTGGCCCGTCTGCCGCATGATGCGTCTCTCCGGTTCGCCAGCTCGAGCCGCACTGGTGACGAAGCCGGCCCGTAGAGAATGGCCTGAGAACGAATTCACGCACATCCCGGCCGCATCGGCGTACCGCTTCACAACCAGCGCGACAGCGTGTGCGCTCAGTCGTTTTGGAGAGATGCGGCCGTGCCGATCCACTGCCCTGAAGATCGGTCCTTCAGAGATCGCCGCAGCCTCTAGCCATGCACGTACAGCGCGTACAGTGCACGTCTCCGCGTGTGAGCCGTGCGGGATGGCCACTTGTCGACCCGCGCCTTCCTGATCGTTTTTTGAGCGCCGTAGCGTTATCAGCAGCCCTTCCGCCGTGAACTGCAGATCAGCTACGTCGAGGGCGACGAGCTCGGAGCGTCTGAATGCACCTGCGAAGCCCATCAGTAGCAGCGCCCGATCGCGGATGCCGAGCAATTTGTCTGGCAGCATGCGCAGCATCATGCGAAGATCTTCGGTGAGAACGGGCGCCTTTTGTTTCGACGCTGTTCCATGTGTGCGCTTGATGCCCTTCAGCGTTTCAGCGATCAATGCACTGTCTTTGATCGGCGAAGTGAAGCCAGCGCTCTTGTGAGCTTTGGCGATGGCCGCGAGGTGATGAGAGAGCGTCGCTGCCTTCAGTCGGCCGGCTTGCGCCGCCACGTAAAACGCAATGGTTTCCGCATCGGCCGGCATGGAGCACAGGCCGTGAGCGTGGCACCATTCCTCGAACTGATGGAAGCTGGAACGATAGCCGATGATCGTGTTACGTGCTCGGGCGCTGTCGAGATAGAGCCGCACACGGTCCGCGCTTTGAGCACAGACCGCGGATGGATTAGCGACGTGAACGAGTGCAGTTGCAGCAGCCATAAGAGTCCTCCGGCGAACTCAATCGCGCGCCGAGATGTATCCCCGTTGCGCAGCGAGATAACGCTTGAGTGCCTCGTACTCGCTGCGGGTCAGTTTGATGAGCTCGATATTTTCCGCGCTGGAATCGTACATCGCCAGGGTGTGATGCCAGGTCGTTGGATTCGAAACGTATCCGCTTGGGGCCTCATTCACCCAATCGGGCACGTCGTGCGGAGGTGCTATGCGCGTGCTCATCGTACTGGCATCCGCTGAATGTTGTGCCGGAGAATGAACTCGGGATCAAGCCCAAGCAGTGCCAGGAACGCCTCAATGAAAGTGGACTGTCCCGGTGTGCGCAGCGGTCCCCGCTCGAAGCCGTGATCCTGCAATTCGAAGACTTGCAATAAAGCCAGCACATCCACGGTGCTGGCTGTTTCGTAGAACGCCTCCATGTGTCCGCGAAGGATCTGAACAGCGACTCGACGCAGGATCTCGGAACCGGGGCCGGATTCCTCGATTCGGCCCTGTGCGTTGCCGCTCTCATCAGCGTAAGCCGGTGGAAACGGGTCTTTATCAAACTCGACCCACGGAGGTTTAGCGGTCGGGGCAGCCATGGCTATGCACCTCCTTCGGGGGCCGCGATGAGCCCTCGATGCACGGCCAAGTGCTGCTTGAGGATCTCGAACTCATCACGGCTCATATCGACTTCCTGATCGGCGTCTCCTCCGGTGCCAAACATAACCAAGGTGTATCTGG
>JBPCJX010000161.1:0-24024 GCA_051004875.1 Bryobacteraceae bacterium | reverse complement strand
ACATATTTAAGATCGAGTCGCTCTATGCGGCATATTCCTCCCATTTCGTCGAGATCGGCGTACTCATTAAAAACGAAGCCCACCGTCGGATACTCAATCGCACATCTGTGCCACAGCTCGATAAGATCCGCTGAATAGATATCACCATCGTGCAGATTCGCAATATATTTCCCGCCAGATCGCTCGATGCCTAGGTTGAGATTTTGAGGCATTCCCAGATTCTGCGGGTTACGGTGATATTGGATTCTCTTATCTCGTCGAGCATACTCCCTGCATATCTCAGGCGTGTCATCGGTTGAGCAGTCGTCGCAGATGATGAGCTCGAAGTCAGTGAACGTCTGAGTCAGGATTGAATCGATCGTTTCACGAAGAAACCGACCTCGGTCGAAGCATACGAGAACGACGCTGATTTCAAGGCTCATATGTGCGTAGGAACTAGGATAAGCGAGCTCGATATTTAGAAGGTCTAAAACTAGCCGACTTGACCCGCTGGCCTCAATCGAACTGACCTGGTAATTCGCTCCATAGCGAACATCCGATCGGGCGGGCGGAGAAATTTTAGCCACATAACAGCAAAAGCGATCGATTCAGTACAAATGCCTATGAGGAATATTTCCGCAAGGCTAGCAGCGGCGAAATGCCAAGCTAACAGCCCTGCTACCCCCCCACTTAGAGCGGTGGCCAGCAGTGTTGAAGACCAAAGCTGGAAAGCAAATCTCGGGTATGAAAGATTCATGGAATGACAAGCATCCGCTATCACAAAGTGGTAGCAGACGAGGCCTTCACTGAGAACCATTGCCAACGGTACCGCTACGAGCCCGAAATGCCTGAGCCCGACACTCATTAACGCAATGCCTACGGCGCTTGAAAGCACCGTACAAAGTGACACTCGAGAGTGCCGATTGCTCGAGACGCAAACAAAGGAAACCGTCTGCCAATTGGTTTGAAGCAACGCGAAGACGGATAGGGCGACCAGCAGCGAAGTACTCGCGATTATCTTCCCTCCGCTCCAGATCTTTACGATGTGAAATCCTTCAACCGCCATGAGCACGTTGAAACCGATTGAGACGGCACACGTCACGCCTACAAACAGGCGGTGAAAGATATGAAGGCGATCGGTATGTTCCATTGCCTCCATACGGGTCAGATCCGTCCATGCGGAATTGGTGAGGATGGAAGTAATCTGTTTGCCGTAACTGACTAATGAGCGGCAAGTCACAAATTCGGCGACGGCAACGCCGCCCAAAAGCGATGAGATTAGAACGGGCGGCCCTTGGATGGAAATGACATTTCCAACCATAATCAAGAAGAACATGAAGCTAGGCGCAAACAGCTCGCGAAGCCCTTTCCAGGTAAACCCTTGAACACCCAAGCGGAGGTTGGGAAATCGGAGATTGACGTCGACTAGGCATCCTGCCGCGATTGCCAGGAGCACCAGCAGTTGGTAAAGTGCAATCTCTCGCGGACCTCTACCGAGCAGAAGGATTACAAACGTGCCAAATCCGGAGATAACCTGCCTAGCGTTTCCAATCCATTGAGCGGTCGCGACTCTTCCCGTCGACCTGTAAATGGCAGTGACAAGTCCAAGAGGTATGCTCCAGACCACCTGCAAACCTAAGAAAATCAGACATAATCGCACTTCTTGTATAGGGATTTCGCGAATTCCAAGCAATCTAGGTACAGGCAACATGAACGTAATGGCAAAAAGTAATGCTGTGCCAATCGCCGCCATAAAGATGTAAAATACCATCGCTGCATGCTGAATTCGCCTATAATCTTCAAATTTTTCCAGCGCATACAATTGCGTCAGGCGATTGACGGCAGCCATTTGCATGCCGCTATCTAACGCTGCAAGGTAGGCGACAACCGAACTCAAGACCAACCATTCCCCGTATTTGCGGATCGACCAATGACTAAAAAAAACGGGGACCAGGAGGAGGTTTAGTAATAACACCAATGCCTGGCTAAACGCATTTGAGACGAGTGCTCTAAGTATTCGGGTCAGGACCTTCTGATTATCGAATGCGCCGATCGGCTGAGCAGCGACAGGCACGTGATTAAACAAGGCAGCCACTTTGGTTGATCAGCCAGCTCACTTTGCAATTTGTGTTCTCATGCGAGCTCTAATAAGAATGTGAAACCCAAAAAGGTTCGGGAAACATTTTGTGAACACTCGATCTAGCCCTGTGCAGATCTGTGGGATGAACTTTCGCATTGGCCGCAGCGGTATTGAGCCTATAGCGTTCTGCTCTTCAACAACGAGGCCAGATCGTTCGATGAGCGCACGAGCACTTCGCCACGTATAGAAACGAAGGTGAGTCTCATCCATCAGCCCCTCACGAGTATATTCAAATGAACCCAACATCATACGTACCCGTTGTTGATAGAACAGAACATTCGGCAGCGCAATGTAAACCCGGCCAGTTGGCTTGAGCCATTTGCAAGCTCTTCTTAGCACCTCCTCGGGGTCGATAAGGTGTTCGAGAACGTGAGAGAAGATGATGCCGTCCAATGGTTTCGTGGGCACGAATATTCGGCTATCTTGGATATCTGCAATATAAAGTTCGTCGAAAAATGGTTTCGCCACTTCGGCTTCGGAACTGGACATTGTGACACCGCAGATCGTCGCGGTGTTGAAGCGTTGTCGCAACAGAACCGCATTCCCGCCTGCTCCGCAACCCACATCGAGAAAGGTACATCCGTCGCCGTTCCTCACGAGTTCGATCAGCGCAGCATTCCCCCTATTGGAGTAAATGCGGTCCCTGTACATCTCGGAAAATGCTTGTGGTATCTTTTCCTCTCGTTGTGTTCGCACTGAGCAAACGTGAAGGCTCCTAGACAAATCAGTGCGAAATACTTCAGTATCGGGCTTCAATGTCCCGTCATTCAAGTTGAAATTACGAATTGGGGTCGAATAATTATTGTCCAGCGATATCCAGAGCCGGTTCCGGATTGGAACTTACCGTTGGCAAGTGAATTCGATTCGAGGCAAGTCCTTCTTTTCTCAATGGCCGATTGATAAACGGTCGTTCGCAGAAGAACCAGAATACGATTGCAATCGACACCAGAACGGCGATCTCAGCAGGAAACTGGATTGCACTTGGAAGTCCTGCCATCCGCAACTTGTCAGCGACCGCCCCCGCGATGTGCAAATTAAATTGATGAGTAAGGTATAGGCTGTACGTAATTAGTCCAAAGCTGCAAAGCCCTGAGCCGATCAATGACTCCTTGAAACGCACATCCCAACGACGCGCAACCACCAGCGATATTGCAAACCCAGCGGCGACGAGCCACTCGAAGTAGACTGAGCGCGTTCCCGCAATATTCAGGTGTGCTGGCCATTTCAGGATCGACAGTAGCATTAAACTAATGAACAGAGCGTCTATGACCCGGCAAGCAAGAAGTCTGAGTCCCCCACAAAGCCGGTAGTAGACAAGCACCCCCAAACTGAAGTGAAACCAATAATCGACGAACAAGCCGAAAGAGGTGGACGGATAAGCAAGGTTGGCGATGAACGATACGATCGTAAAGGGTACTACACTGATCAATAAGGAACGGCGAAAACCCGCGATCACAATCATAGCCGCCATTAATAGGTAAAACTGTTCCTCGTAGTTTAGGGACCAGAAGGCGGCGACGAAGAGCCTCGGGTTTTCGGCAGCGAACGATATGGGCGAGTGCACGAGACCTACCCATTGTGTAAGCGACGCCGTCTGAAGCCAGGCTGTCAGGGAGGATGAGAGTTGCTGACCGGAACCTAAACTGGCTTTAAGTAAACGGGTGCCAACGAATAACAAGAGAGCAAGCCAGTACGGAGGAAAGATACGGCGGATTCGGCGCCACATGAAGGTTCGAAATCCAGTGTGGCTCTTTTGGCAGGAAACGGAGGTTGCCGTTATGCAGTATCCACTGATGACGAAAAAGACCATGACACACGCGTGTCCAAGGTTGAAGCGATGTCCCACTCCGAGGTGGTAACAGACAACGCCTAAAGCAGCTATTCCGCGCGAGGCGTCGATTATAAAGTAGCGCGCAGGCCACGAGTTATTTGATGAAAGCACTTCTTTGCCTCATCAGAGTGCTGGCCCGAGATTCAAGTAGACGTGATGTCCCATTGTCGCTCGCTCGGTCCGATCATTGCGCCTGCTATTCATCTGCGCAACCCTGAATCGGTAGGAATCATTCGAAATGCGTGGAGTTCGTCGCTTGAATTCACGGATTCTCCATTAAGCGCAAGAACTTGATAGTTGTTCGCACGCAGCCAAGCAAGGGATTGATCGTGAACCGCAGGCCCGTGTGTTGCTAAAAAGATCACCGGATTAGCAGAGTCCAAAACGCTGTATCCGCCGCGCAGCGCCGCGAGTTCCGCGTCACGTCCAGCTTGATGATTTCGGGAACCGGAAGCCCCCGCTTTGTAAGGAGTGAATCTAACTGAACCCTTTGCATTGAGATGGCCCATTGAGGTGGAGGGGCTCCGATCAAAGTACTGGATTCCGTCAGTGTCGGCGAGAGCACATTCGAGTAAAGACACATTAGTGACTCGATTCAGCTTGATATTACGTTCGATTGAACGGCAGTTGGTCAAGGGGCCGGCTCGAACGCGAAAACGTGTCCGGTCGGTCCGACGAGTTTCGAGAACATGAGTGTATAGAAGCCCACGTGGGCCCCAATGTCGTAGCAAAATCATGCCTGGCTTCACCGCACGTACGATTGCATCTTGCTTCGCCTGTTCATACGAACCCACCCAGCATCCGTGGTTGCTTGAGCCAACGATCCACTTCGTGCCTCGTAACGGACCCTGAATAATCGGAAACAAATGACGACCCGGGTATCAGGCTGAGAGGCAACGAACCACGCGACGGAATCCGGACGTATTAGGGACGCTTGAAAAAGTTAATCATCGGTCCTGAACGCGAAACCCTGATAAATGAGAGCAAAGCCGAGCAGTAACCGGCATAAAACGAATCGAGTCTTACCTATACCCGGCGATTTCAGAGCTGCGTAACCTATATACTCATCGATGTCCGTATCCTTAAGTTATCCCTGGCCATTCTCACTATAGGAGCGTAACAGTGCTGTAATACTTTGTCGTGATATCCGTAATACCCGAATACCCGTTCGGCGCCGATTTCGGATTCCAATCGTTCAAAATCGTCCCGAGGCCCTTCGCCCCATCCTCGCTGAACCCCTTCCTCGCCGCCTCTCTGGTTGTTTCCAGTCCGGATTACGATGATTACCCTTATCTTCCCATACGGCCCAAACCGGAGCGTCCGGCACCTGCAACATCGGGGCCGTATCGAGGAGTACGGTATCCAGGTTGTAGCGCAGATACTTCAAGACTCCGGCATGCATGAACCATGGACTAATATTGCGGCTGCCCTAGCAATAACTCATGACCTTTGCTCTACCTCGGTTTAGAGAGTTTTGATCAGTGTACCGCTTAACGACTACCGCAAAAATATTTGCGCGAAAGATTTGTAGCGCTGACCATACGTTTACGAGTCTCTCGTAAATCATCATTGGAAAAAAAACCAACGGGTGGCACCTGCCATAAGAAGGCTCTGCCTCGATCATGAGGATGGTCTCAATATCGAGCGCCGATTGGCCGCATAGGCGAGAGAGTGAGTGCCGAGTGTTCGCCCGATATTGAGTTGGATAGGGCTCGTGTGCCGAGCTGTCTAGCGCTCTTAACGGATTTGCGAGTCTCTTTTGGATTGCGTGCGGAAGCAGTCTTGAAGACAGAGCTACGTAGTGCCAGAGATTTGGGGTGCGAAAGCAGTATCGTCCTCCCGGTCTCAATACCCGGGCAACCTCGCGAAAATGGCTTTCTGGGTTTTTTATGTGCTCGATGACGTAATTTGATACGCAGCAATCAAACGACGCATCGTCAAAGGGTAACCGTTGTCCGTCGTAGACAACTGCCGAGGATACGCTCCTATTGAGTTGAATTTCTCCAGAGATATCAACGCCCACGGTAGTGCCTATAGAAGCTAGATGTGCAGACGTCTTATTTTCAGGACCTGCGCCAATTTCCAATATCTTTGCATTGCGTGGTATCCTGGCGCTGCATAGCCGGTGAAACATTGTCGTACCGTCGATAAATTTGGGATTCGAAAAATAGTATTTGATGAAGAGACGATCCGTAGCTGACATTGCGTACTCGATCTCGGCCAGGGTTTAGGCGATCTTAGGCCGGAGACCTTGGGGGGACAGTGTCCTCAGTCAGAATGTTCGCTGTCAGAATATTTAGTGTAATACTTGTCGTAATTTGAGTAATAGCCGCTCGGCGCCGATTTCGGATTCCAATCGTTCAAAATCGTCCCGAGGACCTTGACTCCGTCCTCGCTCAAGCGGTGTGTGGCCGCCAAGGCGGCCTCTCTAGTTGTTTTCCCGGCCCGGATTACGATGATTACCTTATCTGCCAAACGGCCCAGAACCCGAGCGTCGGGCATCTGGAGCATCGGTGGCGTGTCGATGAGCACAGTTTCAAATCCATCGCGCAGATACTCCAATAACTCCGGCATGTGCGAACTGTAAAGCAAAGTAGTCGCAGCCGATGTGCTAGGACCGCTAGTCAATAGAAACAGCCCCGGAATCTCACTCTCGCGAATAAGGCCACCAAGACCGAGCGGGTCGTCTCCGTTCAAACTCGTTTTCTCACGCAGGATGCTGCTCAATCCTCGCTCATTTTTCATCGCAAAGATTTCATGCTGGCGCGGCTTTCGCATATCGGCATCGATCAGCAAAACTTTTTGACCGACTTCTGCGATCGCAATCGCAAGATTACTCGCCACTGTCGATTTACCTTCTCCCGGACTTGCGCTGGTCAGAACCAAAACTTTGGGCCGGCCACCCTTTTCAGCAGCGAATAGAATAGATATCAGCGTCGATCGGAAACTCTCAGCGACCATCGACGGCTTGCGTTTCCACGTCACCAGCTCAACTCGATCGGAAAGAGTATCCAGACTCTGCTCGGCTGGAATGTGCGCCCCGAATATACGAGACTTGTGAGCAATCTCTGAGGGAATGATGCCCAATTCCGGCACGTTCAAATATAGACTCAGTTCTCCAGGCTGCTGAATAGTCCGGTCGGCACGCTCACGCATGATAATGAATGCAACTCCCAAAAACGTACCGACGAGCAATCCAAGGCCAGCACTTTGCGGTGCATTTGGCTTGTAGGGATGCAGCGGCACTTTCGCCTCATCCACAATTCGAATATTGCTGGCGCGCATGGCCGAGGCAATCGTAGATTCCTTAAGTTGCTGCAGCATGGCGTCATAGAGCTGGCGGTTGCTGTCCGCCTCACGCTTCAGAATATTGTACTGAATCGCCTTCTCGCCCTGGCCAGTGACTACGCCTGTTTGCGCGTCGTACGCCGCAGCGAGAAGCTTTTCCTTCCGGTTAACCTCTTCGTACTCATTCTGAATGCGATTCAGAATCGCCGACCGATCATGTTGGAAAGCGGACTGAAGGGTAACCATCTGCGCTTGGACGCGTTTTATTTTCGCATGTTCTGGTGTAAACGTGGTACTCAGTTCAGCGATCTGCCGGCGTAGCTCCGTAATTTTCGACTGAGTTTCCCGAAGACCCGCGTCATTCAGCACATCAGGCAGTGCATCAGGGGGACTACTCTTCGCGATCTCATAGCGGGACTGCTTTCCGATGCGCTCGGCCTGAGCCGTAGAAAGTTCTTGCTCCAGTTGGCGGAGTTTGTCTTCCGAGACGTTGGTCTTTTCCTGCGTGAAAATGAGCTTCGAATTGCGCGCATAAGTCTGGAGAGCATCCTCGGAGTGCTCGAGTTTGATTTTCATGTCATCCAACTGACGAGCCAACCAGCTACTGGTTCTCTCCGTCGTTTTCCAGCGAGATTCTAGGTTCTGCTCAATAAATTCGTTTGCGAGCGTATTGGCAAACTGCGCTGCAAGCTGCGGATTGGTGGAATCGACGGTAATTTCGACAATTCGGGTTTGTCCGGCAGCACGGACCTTGAGGCTCTTCGCTATGTTCTTCAAGGTCTGTTCCGTTGTGCTATCGGACGCCGACTGGGGCAAGTTTAGCGCCCTTCCCCACGCGGAAATTCGGCCTGAAGGGGTTGCTTCGGGAGACCCACTTTTAAACTTGGCGAAGACTCGGTCTAACAGAGACTCGCTTTGCAGAACCTTGATTTGTGTTTGGATATCTGAAATTTCCGAATTCGAGCCGTTCTCCGCTACCGGATTCGTCTGCTTAAAGTTCAGGAAGTTTTCGTTAAAACCCACGATCTCGATGGACGTACGCGCTTGATAAACAGATGTCTGGGGAAGTGTTATGAGAAAACCGAGTAGCGCAGTGACAAATGCGAAGATGATCCAAGTGCCTTTGTGGCGGCGCAGGATTCGCCAGTACTCAATCAAGGCAGAAGTTTCTTCTTCTTCATCATCGCCGCGACGCGACTGGCTTGGCGGAACATGGACGTACTGGTTGCGGGCTACCGTGTATTCGGCGTACTTTTGTTTACCTGGGACCGGGAGCTTGCCCGATAATTCGAGTTTTTGATTCAGATGTTCCATGCCTGTTTCAGTACCGGCCGTAGACGGCCATTCCCGTGGCGATTTGTACTACTGCATCCAGGGTCCGGGTACCCGCGCTCTTAGCGGCACTGTCCGGAATAAACAAAATATCGTTTGCCTTAAGCGGCAGGTCTTGACCTTTGCCGGCCATCAGGCGCTTCAAGTTCACGGCGATCTCCGTGCGACTGGACGTGCCCGGCACGGTACGCATGATTTTCGCCTTTGCTGGAGCGGCAGTTTTGTCCAGTCCTTCAGCCAAGGAAAGAACCTGTAGCGCAGAAAGCGATTCGTTCTCGCCCAGAAGGAAGCCGCCCGGCCTTTTTACGGAGCCGACCACATAAATTACGTCAGCTTTCGGAACCGAGATCACGTCCTCCGGTTTGATACCAATGTTTTCTGTTGGATCGGTCGCGTTCATGATGCTTTTCACGTTTACCGATGCCACGCTGAACTTCCCAGTGGTGTCGCTTTTCGCGTTGGGAAGCGGGATACCTCCCCACCTCAAATCACGCGTGATGATGACGGTGTTGCCGGTATCCTGACGAAGTCCACCGGCGAGTGATAGTACTTCAAAGAGTGTCTTCCGACCCTGAAGCTGGTGAACACCTGGTGAATTTACGGCTCCGAGAACCGAGATGGGCTGACTGCGAAATTCCGTAACGGACAGCACGACTTCCGGATCCTGAAAGAACCTTTTCAGCCGCACTTCGATGGCGCGCTCAACCTGTTCCGCCGTCAAGCCTGCCACATGGAGGCGTCCGGCCATGGGGACGTTGAGATCGCCCCTCATGTCGATTCGCACGGCTCTACCGCTGATTTCCTCAGCGTCAGGAATATTTAGGGTTATCTGATCGTCGGGGCCGAGCACGTAGTTCGATGGTGCGCTCTCGACGTGTAAAGCAGTATGTGTAGTGTCAGCGTCAGCCGTGGGCCGTGGGTCCACCCGTTCCTGAGCAGGACACAAAGCACACGACAACAGCACCGAAATGTAAATGGCAAGCGTTTGAAATGTCATGAGCACCTACTTTGTAGCGAACGGAGATCCCTTTGTAGCGAACGGAGATCCGGGAATTCTTAGCTGGTGACGGTTAGAATCCAGTGCGGCACTTTGGCTCAATTCTTTCAGTTGCAACCCCAGAATATGGACACGGCCCTCCAGCTCGGCGACCCGGGATTCGAGAGCGCCGTCCGACGCTTGCGCAGGCTCCTGAAGGAGCCTATTGATCCCGGCACGGGCCATTTCGGAGACACTCCTGATTCCTTGGCTAAAACAAACTTCCCGGCAACGATCGTACTCTTTCTTCGTCAGGCGGAAGCTAATCATCTGGTCCCTGGATTCCATTGGCATAAAACCTCTTTCAGGTGCGTGTTTTGTTTAGATGCAGGAGGTTGCGCGGCCAGCTTTTAAAGCCAACTTCGTTAGGCTTTACTGATCCACTCGCGATCAATTGCCACCGAGACTGATCTCTGAAACATGGTCACGGAAACAACTAATCTCCACTCACTCTTTTTTTGGATCAGGATGCCTTCGAGCCCTTCAAGTGATCCGCGGTTGACGCGCACCCGCTGACCTTCGCGCAGAAATGGGCAAGGGCCCGCCGCGCATCCGGAGCGAAGCACCACTTGGATTGCCTCAACTTCGCTGTCGGAGATGGGTGCGGGCTCTTTCCCCACGCCCACGATTGAGACGACCCCGGGGGTGGTGAGAATTGGCAGGCGATGGATCGGGTCGAACCGGCAAAACACGTACCCTGGAAATAGAGGGCGTTCAAGTTCCACCACACGATCCCTCGACCGACGCCGCATCCGGTACACTGGTACATACTGGTGGTATCCCTTGCCCTCCAAAGCGGCGGACGCGGTCTTCTCGCAATTCGACTTCGTCCGAATTCCATACCATGGGAAGGAAGGGTTGAAAAGTCGAGTTTGCGAGAGCGTAAGAGGCAATGGTTGAACTTGATCCTGCTCCGGAAAAGTGTTTCCGATCGGACGGCAAGCTACCGCCCCTTCGGAGTCATCCGTCTATTCCCGGGAGGACGATTAGTACCCACTCCCCCCAGTCTCTGGGACTCTCTCTGTAGTACCACGTTTTACGTTCTGGAAGCGAAGCATTTTTTGGCATCGAAAACACGCCTAAGTACTAAAACCATGCAATCCTATTGAAGGCATTGGCGAAGCTAATTAGAACCCAAACCTTTTTTTCTGGGAAACCCTCTTAATACTATATTTTTCGTTTGGCAGTTTATGCATGGCAAACGCGCTTCGTCCTAGAACGCAATCCTATCAAGCATTGGGAAAGTAGCTAGAGGCCAAGACATAATTAAAGTAGGGACGCCCCCGAGGGCGAGTGCCTGACGTTTGCTTCTTCAGGTTGAGAAACGATCAAACGCGCAAGATAACGGTTCGTGGGCTGCCGAAACTGCCGCGAAAAAGCTTACTTCCAGAACCTGAAAAATCGAGATGGTTTCCGTGGTGTATTCACGTTTCCCGGAAGCGTTTCCCCCGAGATCGCAGCCGCTGGATTGTAAAGGAAAATTAAATCCGCGCATTCGGTTCCGTGCTTTGAAGAAATGTATTGATACGCTCGCGACAAGTCGGGAGGTCGATCCCTACAGTCGTGTGCATCGCTCGCAATGAAGTGAACCAGGCCTGCACGCATCAGCTCGTCCGCCGCGTGTTTCGCTGCTGGACCAAAACGGCCGAGAAACGATTGACCTGTAATTTGCATGAAGCAGCCGTCCTTATTCCAGCGCTCTAACTCACTTAATCTCGGCTGAAGGGAGATGTTCCTTTCGGGATGAGTAATAACGGGGATGATATGGGCAGCGATGAGTTGTTGTAAGCCTTGCCGAACGCTCGAAAGCGCTACTAAATCTGGCAACTCAACCATGAGGTACCGTTGGTGGTTAATCGTGTATTTTCCCGGATTGCTAAGTGCGTCGTGCAAATTCTCATAGCTTAAGTGGAAGTCGCAGCCGAGATGAAGTCGAATAAAGGCGCTGCTTTTATCCGCTAACTCCCGGAATACCTCTCCTGTGCGCAGCTCCTCAAACAGGAACGCTGGACTTGCATGCGGCGTGGCTACGATGTCGGTGGTTCCCGAAGCAGCCGCCAAGTGCAGCATTTCCAGGCTCTCCTCGATCGTACGCGCACCGTCGTCGAGACCCGGCAGTACGTGGCTGTGTATGTCAATCATGCGCGAAGCGCAAAAAGCATAACATAAGGGCCAATCCTCGCTGAAGAGCACTTCTACATCCCGGCGCGATTTCTAGTGCGTCGTCGACAGCCAAGCTGCAACGAACGCATACTAGCTATCGCGCTCACGTCGCCTCTGCCGTTGCCCGCCGAACCGACCTATTCTCTCCTGCGCTTTTCGTTAACTCTTTCCACAGTACACGTCGGGTCTTCAGAAAGGAATAGTATGCGGCAACCTCCTCTCTATGATGCGCGAGTATTCGCCTTTGCTCCTGTTCTGAGAGGGGAGGCGGTGTGGATGCACTCATCATCTTACATCCGTCCCTGAAAAGACGGCATAGCGCCCCAGCGCTCGCGAACAGGCATGCAGGTCACTTATAAAAACGTTCCCCGCTTCGGCATAACTATCTTTGGTTCCGGTTCGCAGAGGATGCCCGTAAGTTCGTAGAAAGTTGGTGACCCTCGAATCCATAGGCTACGCGATAGCAGCCTTCTTAGCTATCGGCTTGTGTGAAACAGCTTTGGCCATGGAAGATAGCAACAACGGAATCTGACAGAAGCCGATTACCTTACGAAACTGTTGCTCTGCGTCGAGCAGGCCGGAACCAACCCGACGTTCGATTTGATCGACTTCTCGCCAGCGCTTTACATTGCGACAGAGGGTGTCGACGATAGAGAAGGCCGACTCGATGACATTGGTACACGACAAGGTACGACGAAGTTGATCCGGTACCCGCAGCTTGTGGACGGTGAGCATCTCTTCGAGACCTTCCTCCAAGCTGCGAGCCACACTCGGATTCAGATGCATCAGCTTGTGGTGCAGCCGCTCCAGCGCTCGGTTGGCGTCCTGGTAATCGGCCATGGAATAAGCGTTTCCAATTCCCTCCTGACATCCGTTTTATGCTCTTCCGGCAAGTGGTCCACGACGTTGCGTTTCTTGGGGACTTGACAACGCTGGATGAAGGCTGACTTGCCCGCAAGTAGACGAATCGTTCATCGGGGGAAAAGCGCGGAACATGCACAAGGCAAAGCGAGAGGGTGTCATCACCGGAACGGGCGGGAAGGATAAGACCGTAGTGATGGGAATGCTGGAACGCGGCGGCAACGTCCGAGCGATGGTCGTAGACAACCGACGCAAGCATGAACTTCAGAAGCAGGTGCCTGAGCATGTCGAAGCCGGTTCTGTCATCTTCAGCGATGAACTGAAATCGTATGAAGGACTGGAGAACGACTACCAGCACGCCGTTATCAATCACGCCGTTGAATACCTTGATGGCCATGTTCACACTAATGGGATGGAAACTTCTGGAGCCTCTTCAAGCGCCACAGCCGTTCGATAAAGACATTGTCGACGGCGCGGCCTCGGCCATCCATGCTGATCAAGATGCCACGGCTCTGGAGCGGCGACAGGAATTCTGCGGAAGTGAATTGTGAGCCCTGATCGGAGTTCCAGATTTCGGGCTGGCCAAAGCGGAACGCGGTCTCGAGCGCAGCCAGGCAGAAGCCGGTCTCCAGGGTGGTGGAGAGTTCCCAACTGAGCACGAGCCGGCTGAACCAATCCATCACTGCGACCAAGTAGAGAAAGCCACCACGCATCGGAATGTAAGTAATATCGGTGCTCCAGACGTGGTTGGGCCGGAGATCTATCCCGGCGACTTCGCCAGCGGCCTCGATCTCTTCGCAGCGTTGCAAAGCTACTTCCACTTTTACAACCATCTACGCCCACATCAAGCGTTGGGATATCAGACTCCGGCAGACCTGTTCGTGCACAGATCAATAAGGAAGAAGTCATTGTCATGAGGACCCTGCCCTCAAACTCCCGGGATTTATCGCTGTTGCTTCCAGAATGGATGCTTTGCGCTTTACTGCAAACGGCACATGCCGTAAACTCGAAATGCTTGCTAGGGGGAAAAGGCTCGGCAGGGATGCGTCTCCAGCACCGATGCAAGTCCGGAATGGATGGCGGCCTAACCGCCGCCATCTTCATCAGCCCGCCGCACCATCTAAGGACTGCCGAATTTTTGTCCAAACGATGGGGTCCACCTCACGCGGACTGCACTGAACCTACATCAGCGTCGAACCATTTCACCTTTTCCGCTGAATTGACGAACAAGCGTTTCGGGTCAACAACCGGAAACTGACGGATGCGGAACGACTCGCGGGGGTCATGAAACAAATTGTCGCAAGGCGCTTGACGTATGCGGAACTCACTGGCAAAACGGAGAGGGACGAAAGCCACTCCTTCCCGAAAGCGCCAGGGACGCGGGAAACGCATTCGCGTCCTAGTGGGAAGAGTATGAAGGCAGCGCCATTTGATTCAACTCCAGAGTTCAAACGCTTTAAGGGAGTCATGCGGGGTGTCCTAGCAGTTCGCAATAAACGTTGGATGAGCTTGTCCGGCTTGCAAAGGAAAATTCTCCGCGCAACGGAGATCCGCACGCACCTGGACAAAAGCGCACTAAGGGACGTTGCATGAGAATTGCAATCATACAACAGAGATGCTGCTTTCGCTTAGGGAGAGCTAGCTTCGAATAGGGGGCATGCCGCGCAATCAAGATGGCAGACATTGAAGAGTTTGCCCGCAAGTTGGCAGAGCAGGTGAGAGAAAAGCTCTCGGTGATATCACAAGCGGAGAAACTCCAATTACATCGTAGGCGTATTCTCGATGCCAACCTTCAGCATTTTTGGGACCTCTTCATCGCTGAACTGACGAAGGGGGTTAGGGCGTTTGATTCGGCTATGGCGGGCACGTTGATGGATCAAGAAACACAGATCGATGCGGACACCCGTCACGAGATCACGCTAACACGGCAATATCCAAGAAGGCACTACCTGACAGTTGCTCTTGATCACGAGCGGGCGTCAATCGCCCTCATCCGGTCAAACATAAACAACCACGGCGCCGATACGCGCGAATTTGGGATGAGCGTTGTGCAAGACGATCAAATCGAGGGGGTCGAGCAGAATGTCTCAGTTGGCGGTCCAACTGAACTAGCACAAGTAGCCTTGGAATACTTCAAAGTGAGATGAGCGGGGTAGACTCGGCTGACGTTAGCGAAGTCTCGCGCTTGTGTGCATACGACCATCCCTCGAAGCTGTTAAAAAAAATGCCTCGTCGGAGAATTTGTGGATGGTCAGCGGGCTTTAAGTTCATGCGGCATTTCGGTGGTAATAGCTGAGTAGGCCTTCCCAGCGCTCGCGACTACCTCGCCTCTCGCTTCATAATGAATATAGACGTCATTCATAGTTCACAATCCTATCGCTCCTAGAGGTTCGTAAGGCTACTGTACCGGGTTCTCGACTTGAATGCCTTCTCCGCACTCGCGGCAGACAAAAGGCATAGATCACATCGAATCCGGGGGGTGAGGAGCACACGCTCGCAGATCTCAAGATCCGCTTGCGAAAGTTTGACCTGGACGCCGTTTTAAGCGCGTTTGCCCGCTGATTACCGCATCTTTGGAACCAATCTGGTCCCAGTACGTAGGCTCGCTTCTGCATTTCCGTCAGGTGGTCCAGGACGATCACGGGAACGCCTTACAGGTTGAGCTTGTGCGCGGCTAATAGCCGTCGCCGAATCAAACACCGGATACGAGCGATGCTCGGGTTCAAACGATTCGACGCTGCAGCAGTCACGATTACTGGAATCGAGCTTGCGGAAAAGATTAAGAAGCATCAGTTCGAGACCGGAAAGTTGTCGGAGGGACCGGCAACAACTCCGGAGATTTGGGCAGCTGTTCTCGCTGCGTGACCGCCTCAAGGTTCTTTGCGCGCCATCGCCTACTGTCAGGTCCGTGTCGTAAGGGATGTTAAATTGCGCACAGATTATGAGTGGATTTCAGGTGGACAACTTACATACTACGACATTTCCCAACGAAATAGCTTGATTCTAGTAATTTCAAGACTATAATAAATCCACCTCGCAGTAAAGCGAAGGGCATTTTGCAGTATGATGATGACCCTAAGTTGGTCAACGCGTGTCCTTTACGTTTAAGCGTTGGCCGATAAAGGCAGTTCTATGGCTGGATTTTGTGCAGGAGGAGACAGATCGCACTCCAAGGAAGGAACGTTTAGGAATGTTTAAAACGATAGTCATTTTATTAGGATTCACCCTCGGTTTATTGAGCACCCCGGGTCAAGCAACAACTTACTATTTGGACTCGGTCTCTGGCAATGATTGGCATGCCGGCACCGCCGCTACGGCCGCTTTCAAAACCTTGCAAACTGCAGGTTCGAACCTCTATCACCCCGGAGATCAGATTCTCCTCAAGGCCGGTAGTGTTTGGACTGGAGAAACACTGGAAATTACCACTTCGGGCGAGCCTGGCGATCCAATCATTGTCGGCTCCTACGGTACGGGCAGGCGGCCCATCGTCGATAGTGTAACCAATCCAAATGTGATCTATCTTAAGGACGCTTACAATGTCGTTGTAGACGGCCTTACGCTCCAGAACGGGGGCGGGAGTCTGGTTATCGTTGAGGGTGGCAGCGACAATACGGTCCAGAATTGCACCTTGATAAACGCGAGCACTTTTCCGATCCATGTCAAAAACAGCCCTAGATTCCGGTTCTTAAATAATACCTATGCGAGCACGGGAACCTTTAAACTCTACGGCGATGTCCTGCGCGCTGAATCACAAGTTAGCGGCATCACAATATCAGGCAACACTTTTACGCTCAACTATGCCAGCAGGGTGTCCGCTGGCATCTATATCATGGATGTTGATAATGCCGTGATTTCTGGAAACAGGTTGAGTGGAGGTTCTCAGGGGATTGGTATTAAGGGATACACTCGTAACGTAACCGGAGCCCAGATTTACGGTAATATCGTGGCCGGTATCGATAATAGTGGGGGCGGAGATGGCGAAGCAATAGAGCTCACCGGGGTAGACGCGGGTCCTTGGACTGTTTCAGGGGTGGTCTGGAACAATAATGTATATGGCGGACCATACACGAAAAACGCGATTTCCGCCTATAGGGGCACCAACATTGCGGCTTACTTCAACTTCGTCAAAGGCCCGCTACTAAATGCCGCCTTCCACTGGACAACTTATTCGACAGGTGGCGATATTCATAACAACACGATTAAGGGTGATGCCACAAAGCAAATATATGTGCCGCATCCCTTTGTAGTTTCATCCAACTCCTCCGCAAAGATTTACAACAACACGATCATCAAATAAGTAGATGGTGCTGTTCACATCGAACAGCGTAGTGGACAGACCTTGTGCGACTTTGGAGAAAGCTGAAACTTGTAAGTAAGTTTTGACGTTGGAACGCATTGGATGAACAGATAAGTGTGCGCCCTGAGGTGGACCCATCGTTTGGACAAAAATCCGGCAGTCCTTAGATGGTGCGGCGGGCTGATGAAGATGGCGGCGGTGAGGCCCCCATCCATTCCGGACTTGCATCGGTGCTGGGGTCGCATCCCTGCCGAGCCTTGTCCCCCTAGCAAGCATTTCGAGTTTACGGCATGTGTCGTTTGCAGTAAAGCGCAAAGCATCCGTGTGTGGGAAACTGAAAACTCCCGCGCGGGCTCTCGGTTTAAATTCTGAAACGATTCTCACGCACCCAGTTGGTTGAAATGTACGGGACAACGATTGTTTGGGCGTGACCGGAATGGAAGCTTGCTCGGGTTCGCATTGTTAGCGCGTGTATCGAGTGCCCGCGCGTGAGCCTAAACTGTGTACATTACAGCACGCACCGGCTGCGCTATTCGCTGTGCGAACTGCCGTCTGCGTTTACAGCAAACTAATGACGATAGGTTGACGAACATATGAATGATGCCTGCGCAAAATCGGGGATATCATTTGTGTTCGGGCTTACTTGTCTAAAGGGATATTCACCGTCCGAACGAGTGGTCTCGTTGTCGTTTGCGTTCGTGCCTGGGGATCGGCGTATCTTTCGGGCGTTCAGTCACGTCCGTGACTGTCTTGGCGATAGCCGCCTGATATCGTCCCAGCCAACCTCCCCAGCCGTCCTCAGTTGGTGTAATTCCTCGGTTGAGAAGCTTGCTCGCGGCGTCGCTGAGATGGCGCCGATTGCTCAGCAAGCTCTCGGCATCGCCTAAATCTTGAAGCCCTAGGATTACGGCCGAGAGCTTCCGCACACGCACGAAGGAATTGGTCCGCAGTTCGCCACGACTGCGGGCCTGTTCCATTTCTCGCGTGTAATAAACGAAATACACCTTTGCGTCTGTTCCTTCGAGCATCAAGTAATTCCGCCCGGATTGCTCGTCTTGGCCGTGAACGAGGATGCGACCCTCCACCGTCGTCATTTGAGACAGATCGAGTGCTTCGACCGGAAGACGTTCGTCGGATATCAAAGCGCCGTGCGCCGCAAGCGTTTTCTGCCGGTCGGCCGCTCGCTGCATCGCTCGGAGAACCTGTTCGAAATCTCGGCGAACAAGCCAAGTTCCTGCGCCGGCGTTTTCCGCCAAACCCATCCGCTGCAGCACGGCCAGGCGCGCAATCTCATGCTGAGTACAAAGCCGCACTGTCTCACTCGATGCAGTTTGAATGGAATTCCGAACGACGCTGAAATATTCTGGGTTCACCTCGGAAGCTTCTCGCATAATCCTACGGTCAACGTAAGTAAATCTCTGCTCGGTGATTTCACGCCATTCCGCCTCTGAGGCATCGAGCTGTGTCCGGTATCCAAGTTGGCGAGTGCACAGATGCTCGGCAGTTGCCCGAATCCCTTGCTGGACGTATTGCCTGCTCATCCGCAACACCTCGCCGTCATCTCTCAAGCCTCTGACGACGACGTGAACGTGCGGGTGCTCTGTATTGTAGTGCTCGACCCCGATCCACTCGAGGTTCGTTCCAAGATCCGTTTTCATACGTTGCATGAGATCGCGCGTCAGCCGGGTCAAGTCGACCTTTTCACCGAATTCCGGAGATACGATCAGTTTCCAGAGCCGTTGATCGCCTCCCTTCTGCCAGACGTCCAGCTTCGACGCTACATCAACGGCTTCATTGTCGCAGCTGAAGCCGGCACTATTGGGATGGCTTCCGTGTACCGCACTATCTCGTGCCAGGTAGCGTCCGTGTGCTTTCCATTGTCCTCGTATCTGGTTATTTAGATACGTCACGCGCACTGCGCAACGCTGGTGGTACGGGCGAACCGTTTTTCCTTCTCCGGCGTGGGCGCGGCGGATACCCTTTTTGGTAGTGCTGCGGGCGTAGTGCATCAGCAGTCTGAATCCGCTAGACCAGCCAGCACGTCCGCTTCCACTGAGGCGAGGCTTCCTTGGCCGCAGCCGGAGTTCCCGCTCTTCCTCAGTTTCTGCCATGACCAGTCAGATCCTGCATCGCGGCCTGCGCGCCGTTTGACATACTCTGACCTGCGGTCTTCATTAAGCGGTCGTACCGCTCCTTTGCTCGCGCGATCGCCTGTGGCCGAGCATCGGGCGGCGGTTCCGGCACGCACGTCAGAATTGTCTTCGCGAGAGTGTCCAACAGCGCAAACAGTGCCTGCTGACCGCGGGCAAGTCGAGCTATGTCCCGCGACATCCTCTCAAACCCTCCCGCAATGCGTTCTTCGGTCTCGCCCAGTTCGGGCCGCCCGTTCAGTTCATTTCGGATCGCTGCCCGGACGACCGCACTCGGACTTTCATAGCCCTGAGTTTTGACAACCTGTTCGATCTGATCCCGGTCTTCTTGGCTGAGTCTCACCGCGATTCGCGCGCTTCGGGCTGCGCCCGTCGCTTGCCGCATGAAATTACCCCCTCAATTACTAAGGGATTGGCGAAGGGCACTTCGGGACGCCTTTGTCGAAGAAATTTTGCAGTCAAACACGTGTCCGACACGGGCGCGAGTTCGTTTGACGAAGTAGACTGATCCGCGTCCCCAGCTTAGGGCCGGAAAACACACGACTGTCAAACGTTTTCTTTATGTTCCACTACCCGACTTCGCTGGGCTGCCGGAACGATGCTGGCTGCGTAGGTCGTCGCAATCCGTCGCAATCTGCCGCAAGTGGTCTCGTGTGCCACGTTCTGTCGCACGTTATCGCAAAATGTCACAACTCGCCGCAAACTGACTCTTCTGTACGGATCGGGTGCCGATTCTCCAACAAAATTTGCGTGCGAGTGTCCCGAATGCCCTCTGGCAATCCCTTTGTATTTAGAGGCTCTTTTTCTGTCTGTAGGCCAAACCGAGATTCCCCCGAACTGGATCGTCGCCACACGTAGACGCTTTGCATCACGGCGCGCCGAAAAGCCTGCTACGAAGGCGGGCCAGATCCGTGCGTTGTGGCCGGAGATTAAAGCGGCCCTCGCAGAAGGACAAAGCATGAAAACCATTCGGGCATGGTTGCAGGAGGATGCCGGCATAACACTCACCATTACGAGCCTCACATCATACGTCAGCCGGATTCGCCGGCGCGAACTGCTGGATAGCCCGGCCTCTTCCCAAAGATTCGTCCAAACTCAACCCGACGCGGACACGCGAACATCCCAACGCATGCCCCATCCGAGCCACGCAGTGCCGCACGATCCGCTGGCATCAGCCATGGAGATCTTGCGCCAACGCCGATTCGATATCCGTGAACTTCATAGCGATGGAGATCCAACGGACAAGAACTTGATTTGAATAACAGGAGCAGCAAATGTCAAAGACTAATTCGAATAGTAACAGCGCTGGTCAGAGTGGCCTGCCCACGGTTCATCTGATCCTGCAAGGTAAGGGTGGAGTCGGCAAGAGCGTAGTCGCGAGCTGGCTAGCCGAATTTCTGATTAAGCGCGGTCATCGCGTGCGCTGTATCGACGGAGATCCGGTCAACCGCTCCTTCGGGCAATACAAAGCCTTTTCAGCCGAGAAGCTCGATCTCCTGAATGCAGACGGCGTGCTGGACAGGACTCGTTATGACGGTCTTGTCGAACGGTTCCTGGCTGAGGACGCCGTATTTGTCGTGGATAGCGGTGCAACCGCATTCCTTCCGTTTTGGAGCTACCTGGTCGAGTCCGATTTGATATCGACGCTGCGTACGGCTGGCCGGAAGGTGTACGTTCACGTTCCGATCGGTGGCGGCGAGATGCTGAACGATACATTGCTCGGCTTCAAGAGCCTTGCTGAAAGTGCGACCGATAGAAATCTGGTTGTCTGGATGAACGAATATTTTGGCCCTATCGCGCGTGATGGCAAGACGTTCAACCAGATGCAAGTTTATCTCGATCACCAGGACAAAGTTCTAACTGCGGTTGGGATTCCGCATAGGAGCCCCGATACATTTGGCCAAACGATCCGCCGCATGCGCGAGAAAAAGCTCACGTTTGAAGAAGCCATCGTATCGTCGGATTTCTTTATCGTCGACAAGTCCCGACTCTATCGCGTGCAGACAGAACTCTTTGCTCAATTAGAAGAAACGCCGTTCGCATGAGGCTCACAATGGCGAGTGTAAGTACAAATCACCTCTCAAGAGGGCTCGACCGCCACTATCACGAAGATCATATGACTGAGGGTCGCTTCGCGACCGATGAGATGCCGCTCACCGTTCGAGATGCCGCTCGATATCTGGGCGTCAGCGTTCAGACCGTGTATCTTTGGGTAGAGCGAAAGCAAATTCCCCATCTCCGCGTGATGGGCCGCAACATCCGATTCCTCAAATCGGAGTTGGAGCCCTTCCGCGCGCAATTCAAACAGGAGGTGGTGAATTGGCGAGACCAGTAAAACATGATGGGAGCTTGTACAAGCGCGAAGGATCGAAAGTCTGGTGGATGCGCTACCGCGATAAAGACGGCATTCGCCAGCGCGAATCGACTTTCACGGAAGATTGGGGCGAAGCGCAGAAGTGCCTCAGAGAGCGCTTGCAAGCTCGGGACAATAACACGCTGCCCGCGCTGCGCCGCGGACAGGATCTTACATTTGGCGAATGGTCGGACTTTTATCTGGAGAATTTCTCCAAGCCGCCATTCCGCGCGCCCAAAACCCATGAGGTGAACCAGCGCGCGCTGAAGCACCTGAGAAAAATGTTCGAGAACACCAAACTCGCAGAACTCACGGCTGACGATATCGAGATGTATCTTCGCCGGCGGCTGAAGCAGCGAGCGCTGGTGAAGACGAAAGATGGGTTCGTAGAGAAGCATGTGCTGAAGCCAACCACAGTGCATCAGGAGCTGCGAGTGCTGCGCCGCATGTTGAATGTGGCCGTGCGCAAGAAGTTTCTGTTCGCGAATCCGTGCGCAGGAGTCGAATTTCCGGCGAGAGTCGATGGGCTGTTCCGGCCGCATTACATAACGTGGTCGGAGCAGCAGAAGATCGAGTTCAGCGCGCCGCAGTACCTGCGCAATGTCATCCGGATCGTTACGGAAACTGGACTTCGGATTTACAAAGAGCTGGCGCCTATGAAAAAGGATCAGCTCGATCTAGTGAACCGGACAGTCTGGATTCCGGACTCGAAGACTCCAAACGGGGTGGCAGAGGTTCCGCTAACCGATATCGCGGCTGACGCTTTTAGCAGACAGTTAGCGATCTCAGGGCCAGGGCCGTTCCTGTTCCCGAGCGACGAGAATCCAGACGGTCATCAAAAGAGTTTCAAGACGGTCTGGCACGCCACGTTGCGGCGAGCAGGTGTTCGATACTTTCGCATCTACGATCTTCGTTCCACATACGAAGGTATTCAAGAAGTATTCGCAAATGAAGCTACAGATGAAACGCGAGGCGCTGGCCAAACTCAACCGCCTTGCCAACGAGGCAGGGTCAGGTTTTGGCACAGCACAGGGCCATGCTGAACCGGGTTTTGGCACAGTTTTGGCACAGTAAGGCAAAGGATTAGCGGAAACCGATGGAAGGCACATCCAATAAGTCCTTTCGAGTCAAGAGGAGGTTTGGTCGGGGCGGCAAGATTCGAACTTGCGACCCCCTGCGCCCAAGGTATGCGGTTCAAGGGTTCGGCTCGGATCATCATGGCTCAATTGGGCTGCATTTTCAAGGAGTTAAGCCCGACTCGTGCACTTGTTGACCCCGGCTAACCCCACCTGAATCCGCTTGGGGTTTCCGTACTGGTTCCGTACATTGTTCCGTACCCGGCCCGAAGTGCTACACATCATACCTAAACCACTCCCTCAGGCCCTCCTCGAGCCGCCGATTCGCCATCATGAGCATGGCTCGGATACGGCGGGTCATTAGCCAAGCAGTTCGATAACTTCCCAACTGAAGAGTCCGCATGATTTGACGTGCGCTGATACGCCCACCTACGCAACTGTCAATCAGTTCGATCGCGAGCAACCATTTATGTATCGGTACATGTGAGCCTTGGAAGATCGTTCCGACTCTGACCGTGAACATCTTACGGCACTCCCCGCATTTGTAAATCCCCTCGCGCAGCTTATGCTTGGTCTGCTCTTTCGACCGAAGCTTGTAAATCTTCCCACGCACTTCGCAATGTGGGCAGACAGGCCCCGTTGGCCAAATGGTCTCTTCCAGCCATCGGCGAGCGGCATTTTCGTCTCGGAAGCGAAGAGCAGCTGGGCGAAGCACTCGATCTATTCTAGGTCCACAAAGTGCATATAGCCGAATTTTTTTTCATCGTTTAAAAACGTTATGTAATCAGGCGGTTAACCGCGCTTGAACCCATAAAGGGCCAACGTGTCCCTAAAAACCCCTTGGGCACTCACGAAAACAGGCAAGGAGGATTTCTTAAATGAAAAACGATGATGACCACATGGCAATAACCGAGTTTTGTCGCGTTGCTCGAATCTCTCGCTCAACAGAGAAGCGCTTGCGACGTGCGGGGCGCAGTCCGGATTTCGCCAGGATTCCCGGCGGCCGCGGAATCCGATATTCGAAACGATCCGTGGCAGCCTGGCTTAACCGTATAACCGTTCACACGGCCATGAACCGATCGGAGGAGGCCTAACCCCGATGACACAACAAGCGAAAGCCGCAGGTGTGGCCTATTGGGGGTCGGCCATGGCCGTTAAGCCGGTGCACATCCCAGCCCCTGTGATGACAATTCAGGGCGTTCGCAGCGGGCTCGACCTGTATTGGAAAACCGGCGAGGTCCACGAGGTAAGAGCTATCGCTGGGCGGCCGGAGTGGTTTGGTTTCTTCGATAGCCAGGAACGTGCAGCAGCCGCAATCTTGCGACACGCAAAAACACCGGGCGTCAGTTTCTATATGACGGCCAATCCAGTGAATCCCGCGTTGTTAGCCGGAGCCTCTAACACCTTCAAAAAGCCCAAACTCGGACTGTCGACGAGTGACGGCGATATTGTTCGCAGGACAAGGCTCGTATTCGATTTCGACCCACGACGACCTGCTGGAATCAGTGCGACGGATCA
>JBPCJX010000160.1:0-36516 GCA_051004875.1 Bryobacteraceae bacterium | reverse complement strand
TGCAACACGCGCCCGAGCGCATTCCATACGTCCCCGGTGGATTTCACAACCGGCAGATCAATACGCAACGGTCGATCCTTCATCGTGGGCAGCAGGCGCTCCAAGCAGAGCCGCATTGCGGTGGTGTCCCCAGACTTTGCCATCTCGACGGCCTTGCGGGTTATGGCTTCACACTCTCCGTCGAGCAAGGCCTGAATTGCCAGAGATGCTTTGTTGCGCGAGCCCTCAGGCCGTCCGCGTCCGTGCTGGTTGCCTGGACGGAAAGGGCGGCCCCGCGTTACTTTGGCGTTTTTAGACGCGGCCATGATCTTGTTGCGCCTCAGTATTTTCCGTGACGAACGCTTCTAGATCACAAATTCGAAAGCGCCTCGCGCCGGAGGGTAGGTACACGCACCGGGGCCCGATTCCCAAGCGCGACCAGCGGTCCCACGTACTCTCCGACACGTCCAGGATCTGGCGCGCGACTGCTGGTCTAACCTGATTCAACGCTGAAGTCCCGTTATTGCCCTTCATGTGCCTTCACACCCTGTTTTCGGGAGTCAAGGTCGCAGCGTTCACGGGTAACTGCACGTGGACTTTTGTCAGTTTTGTCAGTTCATCTCTGGGGCAGATGGGCAGAAAAAGGAAGGCCAGGACCCCTTTTGTCAGTTTTGTCAGTCGATCTTAGGGGCACGCAAACTGAAGGGCGCCGTACTGGATGCTGAACCTCTTGACAGGAACCAGACGTTCGCTTAATCTGTTGCCATGCCTAAAGAAGATGCAGCCTCGCAAGGAGCTCGTGCTATGGGGGAAGCGCAGCGCGAAAGCACGTAAGGAAGCCTGGGGCGAAAAGGAGTTCCTGCGCCGCATGCGTGAGATTGGGAAGCTGGGCGGTCGACCGCGTAAAGACGGCAGTCAGCCATTGAAGGAGCAGCAACAATGATCGAAGCGGAGAATCACTCACGCCAAAAGAGCAAGGACCGCGACGGACTCTACAAACGCCGCGAATACTGGCATTACGAGCTGATCATTGACGGCAAGAAGCGCAGCTTCACGTCAGGGACGAAGGACTATAACCAAGCCAAAAAGAAGCGGGCCGCTGCATTGCGCGAGCTGCAGGAAGGTCGGGCGCTCACGGACTCGGGTCGGAGGCGCTTCGAACTGGCTGCAGACGAATACATTGCCCACCGTCAAAGCACGGTATCTCCCGGCACCGTTCGGCTGGAAAAAGAGCGGCTGAAGCCGCTAAAACGTGGTATCGGCAACCGCATGCTTCGCGACATCACCTCACGCGCTATTCGCGAATATCAAGGATCACGAGCTAGGGAAGTAAGCCCTCGAACTGTAAACCTCGAAGTGAAGCTGTTGCGTGGCATCCTGAAGGCCGAAGGTCAATGGAAACGTCTGATGGACGACGTGAGACCTCTAAAGGAAAGCGGCGAGAGCGCTGGCCGAGCACTCACGCCCGAAGAAGCAGTGAAACTTTTTGAAACCGCTGAGACCAAGCCTGAATGGATGGTTGCCTATCTCGCTACGGTCATCGCGAACGATACCGGCATGCGTGGTGTTGAACTGCGGAATCTGCGACTCTGTGATGTCGATGTGGAGAAAAGGGCCCTGACAATCCGTAAATCCAAAAACGAATCAGGTCTCCGGACTGTTGTTCTCACGAATGACGCAGTCAACGCTCTCCTGAAGCTGCTCGATCGTGCGGCGCTATTGAACGCGACTCGCCCCGAGCACTTCGTTATTCCTGCGAAGGTGAAGGGTGGCTACGACCCGACGAGACCAACAAAGGGCTGGCGAACTGCCTGGAGATCTCTTCGCAGAACTGCCGGATTGGGGAAATTCCGGTTTCACGATCTCCGGCATACGTTCGTTACTACGCATGCGGAAATGGGAACTCCATTGCCAGTGCTCATGGAGCAGGCAGGCCATCTTTCTGCGAAAATGACCCGGCTTTATACACATATCAGCCAGAAGGCGATGCAGAAGGCGGCGGAGAACTTCGAGCGAGTGAAGCTTGAGAGACTCGCCGAAGCCCGGAAGGAAATCGACCGGCGACCACCGGCACAGCACCGTGTGAATTGACTCCCGTTCTGCGTTTCGTTCCGTACATAGTTCCGTACATCCCGAACATTCAGGCAAAGGGCTTTCATCCGTAGGCCCTTAATCATTGGTCGGGGCGGCAAGATTCGAACTTGCGACCCCCTGCGCCCAAGGCAGGTGCGCTACCAGGCTGCGCTACGCCCCGACAACCTCCTTCATTCTAAAGCACCTGGACGTGATCTCTTTTTCTAAAGCCGACCCTTCGATCAACACGACTACATCTTGGAGGAAATATGAGAAGAACTGCTACAGGCACCTGTGACGGCAAGCTCGGCGCGAAAACCTCAACCAAAAACGCGGAGTTCGCCGATGCTGTATCTCCCCGCAACTCCGGACGAAATTCGTTGCGGACGAAGGGTTTGGTTATCCGACTCGCGAGCTTGAGGTTTGGGTGCCGGTTCAACAGATCATGTATGCGGAGGAGCTGCACAAACGCTCGGCTCAGCAATTTATATCGTCGCTCGTGTGCGGGACCCGTTAGTATTGGCCAGGCCACAGCAGAAGTAAACTTAATCGCACCGATATCGCAACCTTCGCCTCAGTGCCGCTCGTCTTGATGGTCGCTTTATTCGTATGCGTTCTGCCAGTTTGGCGTGCGGCACGTGTCGACCCGACTGAGGCGTTACGAAGCGAGTAGGCCTCGTCCATAACGCCCGTCGGCTTGCCAGACCTCGTTAGTCATAATTCTGCTCGGGCGGATACTGAAGGGATGCTCGCCTCCGCCACCAACATTACGCCGTACCTGGAGGATTCATCCGGTTATCACGGCGAGGCCGAGCAGGTGTTTCTTCCTTCTGATCTAGACGAGCTCGGCGAAATCGTCCGCGCCTCTGCCCATCGCGGTATTCCTCTTAGTGTTGCCGGCGCAGGCACGGGTCTTACGGGCGCGCGTGTACCTCACGGCGGCTGGGTCATTTCCCTGGAACGTTTTCGAAGAATTGAGATTGAGCCGGGAAAAGCGCGTTGCGGGGCGGGCGCCATCCTCACCGACCTTCATGAAACAGCCGGAAGAGCAAAACAGTTCTTTGGACCGAATCCCACCGAAACGTCCGCGTCAATCGGCGGCGTCATCAGCACCAATGCCGGCGGCGCTCGCAGCTTTCGTTACGGGGCAGTTCGACGGCATGTGCTTGCCCTGGAAGTGATGCTGATGGACGGTCGAATACTTCATGTGAAACGCAGCGATCGTGTTGACTTTCCAGTGCAGGCGGTTCGGTTACCCGCGACCACGAAAAACTCTGCCGGATATTACTTGCAGCCGGATCTCAAATGGGTTGATTTGTTTTCCGGAAGCGAAGGCACGCTTGGGATCGTGACCCAGGCCGAGTTGAAACTGTTCCCGGAGCCTTCCGCAATTCTCAGCGGTGTTGTCTTTTTCCCATCGCCCGATGGCGCCTTGAGCGCGGTGGAAACTTGGAGCGGCATACCGGAGCTGCGATTTTTGGAATTCATGGACGGACAGTCGCTCCGGCTTCTTCGTCCCCGCTATCCCGAGATTCCAGCACGTGCCATAGCGGCGCTACTCATTGAGCAGAATTTAGCATCGGAAGACGACGACGAGGTGGATCTGTGGACGACGCGTCTAGCCGAAGGTGGCGCACTGGAAGAGGAGTCCTGGTTTGGCTTCACAGCCGCAGATCGCGAGCGTTTCCGCGAATTTCGGCACGCCTTGCCGACCATCGTGGTCGACCTTGCGCGACGCAACGGCTTCCCAAAATTCGGCACGGATTTCGCTGTTCCCCTCGATCGAAATCGCGATTTGTACGCCCATTACGTTAGGCGATGCGATGAAGTGCTGCCGGGCCAATACGTCATCTTCGGCCATGTCGGCGATGCCAACGTGCATGTCAATCTCCTTCCTGCTACTCCCGAGCAAGCAAAACAAGCCGAAGACCTCATGCTCGATTTCGCTCAATACGTGGTGTCTCTGGGCGGGACGGTGGCCGCCGAACACGGTATCGGGAAACTGAAGATCGACCTGCTGAAGCTGATGTATGCGCCCCAGGAGATCGATGCCATGCGAGAGGTGAAGCGGTGGCTCGATCCGGCGTGGCTGCTCGGGCGCGGGACAATCTTTGAGATTTAAACGTTTGTGCGACAATCCGCGCGCGATGTAAGAACTACTGCTTTTCGAAGCCGCGGTGGATAGGCTTTTCCGGCTTCTGGACCGAAAGGCGGAAGGTCGGTTCCTCTGGTTGAGTGCCACGTTTTAACGAAATGTGCTCGGACGTTCTATCCAGGACTGCGAATTCCGGAAGTCTCTTAGGATCAATCGTCAAATCGTATTCCCCTTCGGGCAGGTTATAGAACGCGAACCGGCCATCTGAGGTTGGGGTAGTGTAGCGGTCCGTCGTGAGAAGTTTTACGAGCACCCCATCCAGCGCCGTTCCCTCCGGTCCGATAATTCTGCCGAAAAAAGATACCAGAGCCGTCACGCTCAATTCTGCATTCACTATGTGCCTGGGTTTTACATCCACCGTCGCTTCCAGTGCCATACCGGGATCATAATCTGTTGGTAATTGGTTGACGGCGACAGACACGCGATGGCGCCCTTCGCGTACGCGCGCGAAGCGGAAACGGCCTGATTCATTGGTCGTGACGACACGCCCATCGTCCAGAATCACTGGAATATCTTGGACAGGAGCGCGTCCTGAAGCGCCCTGCTGGACGACTGTGCCTTCGATTGCGCCGACAATCGGCATCTCCTCTGCCGCGTATTTATCCAGATCGCCCGAGGGCAGGCCATGACCCCAGCGAATGCTTTTGCTCAGCCGGAAGTAAGCCGTCCATTGATTCAATCCTGTCACTGCATTGGTGACGAATGCCCCCTGATTTTGCAGCAAGAACACGTTTTCAGCACTGAGGTCCGTCGTGAGCTGGTTCCGCGACATCTCGAACTTTACGTTCCATGTCTTGCCAATCCGAACGGAGCTCCCGAGAACCGTTGTATTGAACGTGTTCGTCAGAAACACGGTCCGGTTCGCCAGATCGTCTCCATGTTCAACGTAGGCGTAGGCGGACAAGCGTCCGTATTGCACTTGCGCACTTCCCCGGATAAACAGCGTATCCTTCGACTGTTCCGCAATCAATCGCTGGTCCCGCACCGCTCCGCCTAACGACAGCCTCTTGAACTGCACGACATCTTCGATTTCGGCTGAGCGCTGACGCTCCTTCGTGCCGCCGGACAGGATGTTTAAATCACGATACGAAAAATGAAGATTATGATTGCGAATTGCTCTGCCCAGCGTCCCAATGAGCTGCCGATTGTGAGATCTGGAGAATCCGTCTGTGCCCGGTTGTTTGACCGAAAAATCGATCGTGGACAGCTGGCCACTTAGACTGAATCGGGACGGCAAAGAAAGGGAACCGCCGGCGGACGTCGATTTACTCTGAAAAGTTGGAAGATCCGCCAAATGGCCGATATTGTTCCGAGATTCGCTGGCCGATCCAAACAATTCGATTGCCTCGATTGGCTTGAACTGAGCTTCCACATATGGTCCGCTGCGGTCGCCCAGAAAATAACCTGCTAGCGGCAGATACGATGCAGTTTGATGGATGTAGTTCGCCTTAATAGTAAGCTTGCGCGATTTCCATGTGGGGCCAACGGTAAATGACAGCGGGCTTTGGCGTGCACTGGGGAACGCCGCTGAGGCGCTCGTGATAGATGCCGTTGCCTCACCATAGAACTGCAGGTTGGCGGAAGCCCGGTACAACAGATTGCTTGAGATTGTTGCGGTTGTACGGAAATCCTGCCCGGGTGCGAACAGATAATTCGAAGCAGAATCCGGATTGGTCGAAACATAGATGGCGCGCGCGCCAAGCTCGACTTTTTCGCCGATTCTATCTACCACGGACGCCCCCAGCACCTTCTGGGGAACTTTAATACGGAACGGAACGCGCGGGCCGGCCGCTAGTGTTTCCACACCGTAGAAGAACGTGTATCGGCGGCTTGCCGTCGAAGCTTCGATCTTCAAACCCTCGCCCGCGAGCTCTGGGAGAAAGGTATTGGTAAACGGTGACGGTACTAACGCGGTAGGAACGTGAAAATCGCCCCCGGTGAGTCGCCAGCGCATCCCATACCAGGTTGCCCCGTTCATGTCAATGTAGTTATCGCCGCTCCGGAATTTGCCTTCGCCGCCAAGAGTCTCAATATTGCCCGTTACAACGCCGAGGCCAGGAAAGAAGGTCCGGAAATTTGCTGCCATTCCGGTTATGTCCGTCAACTCATTAAAATCGCCGCCCAGGTAGTATCCTTGGAACGCAATCTCCGCTTGACCGCCCGTCTGCGCATATCCGGGCACCGCACCTGCTAGAAGCAGGGAAGCCGTGAACCACAATACTCCGGCGCCCTTCTTCATTTCGGTTGTGCACCATAGCGCGGCTACTACTCAACACGTACGATGGCGGTCCCTTCCTCGATCACATTCTTCCCGAGGTCCACCCGTGCACGGAGCTTATAGGTGCCGGGAGCCAAATCACGGGTGAAAGGGACCACGTAGCGTTGCTCGCGCTTGGGCAGGGCCGGCAAAGGCGTGAGTAGAGCGGATTCCACAACCCTGCCGTCGCCCTCCAGAATCGATAACTCGCCGATCGGTCGAAAATGCGTCAGGCCGCCATTCTGAAGCACCACCTCGCCAATCCAACGTGTTTTGTCTCCCTCAGTGCCATGCACAAGTCGTAATTCTTGAAACTGCGCTTCTATGCCGGGACTTCCGGCCGTGATGTATAACGCAGAGACCACCTGTACAGCAGTTTTGATTCCCGCGCCTCCGATTTGAACGTCTGTCGGGAGCGTCGTAAATCCTATTGCGCAGTGGTACCCGCGCGGCGATCCGGCGTTCGCGGGAACACGCAGCGTGTATCTGACATTTACCTGTTGACCCGAATCAACTTCCGTTTCCACCGGGTTGATGCTCAGCCAATCCCGGCACGAAAAGTCCGATTCGGACGACAACCTTGCTTCGAACTGCGGGGTTTGATTGTGGTCGATCAGAAAATCCAGTGCTTCCGCCCGCACCCTGACCTTATCCTTTGAATCGCTGCTCAGTGTAAGCACGCCCGAATGTTGCATGCCGGGCTGCATCTTCATCTCGAGCCGCATCGGACTGAGTCCAAGAGCGACCTGCGCTGGCAGCGGGCAAGTGTACAGGATGAAAAGGCCTGCTGCTATGGTGCCGTAACGGTATATGTGAGGGTTAGTGTACATGAGGATTTCGCTATATACTTCCAGCTATCTGCCAGCTTGAAGCTAAGAGTCACGGAATACGGCGCGTTCGTGCTGGCCGACTCCTTGCCAGTCGCCACTTGTTGGGCCGTGGTCGACAGCGTGATCGCAGGCGTACAGGCACCCGAGCTTCCGCCTGTAACGCTGCCGCACGTCACCGTCACCGCCGACGTGGGAACCGTGCCGCAGCTGGTGAATGAAGCGGCAGCCGCTTGTATTTGAAGATTCCAAGCACTAGTAGTTGATCCGCTCAGTGTTGTCCAACTGACGCTCGAAGCGGCACTTCCCGACACGCTCAGGAGATCTGGATCAGTTGCGGTGAAACTGATTGTTCCGGGACTTGCCGATACTATCCCGACAGTTGCCAGTAGCGGCACGATTGGCCCCGCAGCCGGGACAATTTTGTGGGGTTTCTGTTCGGCTGCCAATAGTTGGGCCGTGCCGAGGCACACACAGAGCGCGCCAAGCACCCTCGGGAATCTGCTCATGTAGCGCTGATGGTATAGGTGACCGTCGAAGAGTACGCTCCAGGCTTATAGGTCGCATCGTTAGTCAATGACCACGCGGTGGACGCCGCGGTTCCGGCGTTCGCGGAACTGGCGCCCGCCCCGAACGTCGCCACACTCGTCGAAGCTGTCGTGCTAGCTGTTTGTGAACCGCTACAGCCGGTGCCTGGTGCCGCAACCGTACAAGTGTAGGTCAAGGCATCACCGGCCGAGGGTGGCGTCGCTACCGACGGGCCATTGGCTGGACTGAAATCGGACGTCACCCTCAGCGTGATCGTTCCGGTTCCGGTGGACTGGGTGGTACGAATCTTGTACAGCAGATTCGTTGTTCCGGTGTAAGCGTTAAAAACAGCTCCCGTTGCCGTGAGCGTTGTAGTTCCCGTTGTTATCTGGAGCGCGGCCTCGGAACCGATCGTCACCGATACCGTCGTTGTCCCTGTGGGGGCGAACTGGGCATATAGGGCAGGGCATGCAATCAGAGCCGCTGCCAATGCAATTGCTTTATTTATTTTCATGATTATGCCCTAAATGGCACTTCCTGTGAAGGTGAGTGTGACCGAATACGATCCCGTCTTCAATGCAGTAGTATTTGTCAGGGTAAAGCTGGTCTGTACTGTATTTGGATCTACTGAACTACATGATCCGCCACCGCCGGTGCAAGCGCTGGCGCCTAGTGTTACGACGTTGGTCTGTGAAGTAGTCGAGGCGGTTTGTGTGCCCGAACACGCGGTGCCGAGAGTGGCAGAACTGCACGTATAGGTGAGCTGCCCGCTCGCGATGGACGGCCCTCCCGCTGGGCTGAAATCGGCGGTTGCCTTCAGCGTGAGAGAGCCGCTGCCCGTGGAAGCCGTCGTGCGTGCGCGGTAGCTGACGGCTAGATTGCCTGCATAAGCTACAAAAGTGGTGCCGGCATTTGCGACTGTCAAGCTTGCTGGTACCGACAGCTTGCTGATCGCATTAATCTGCGCGGAAAGCGTCTGAGTAGCGGTGCCAGTGGCGGCGTTGAGAAGCACAGTGATGAAAGGCAACAGAACGGCCGACCGCCATGACGGTGCCTTAATCGTGCTCAGGATTGTCGCGAATTTCGATAGCAAAGTAAACTTGTTAGCCATGCAACCGAATCTTCCTGAGCCGCGCGCGTCAGCAAGCGGTTTTCGGCCTTTTTCTTCAGCGCGCTCAGAGAGGAAGTGCTCGAAAACCTGGAAATTCTCTTAGGCTTTTTGTGGACCCGAGGATGAGTGTTGGATTCGCATCGTAGGCTCGAGCATCGGCTCGATTTAGGCTGGCTGCTAGGTTCGGGGAATATCTTCGAACAGTCAGGTCTTGGCCGTGTGATGCCTGGCTATTTTTGACCCACTGCCCGTATAAACTTCGAGGGCACCCGAACGCGTGCGCCGGTGCCCTCGTTTAGAAGCGCTTATTTGCGGTACAAGGTAGCGGTGATTATAGTGCAGCTAGGATTTGGTTCAGTAGCGATGCGAGACCACTAAGAAGTGTTTGTAATGCACCTCCGTTATTTAGCAGATTGGCCACCGCGCAGAGCAGATTTCCGAGCAAATTACCGCTTCCGGTGACGGCCGTGATGGTGAGGACAATCTGGTTCAGGTGAACCATGAGGCCCAATAGGTTCAAGTCAAGCGGGCCGAGCGTAAGCGTCAGGATGGTGCATGAACCGGACACCGCGAGCGGAATATTGAGGATCAGGTTTGAAACGCTTGCGATGATATTACCCAGCGAATCGAGCAGTGAGCCCGAAAGCGTTGCGACAGCATTTAAGACGCCATTGATGATTTGGAAGCCGGTAACGGTTAACGTCCCGACAAAGTTGCCGCCTGAAAAAGCAGTACCATTCGACAGAGTTCCCGAGCCGACTGGGAAAGATAAGGCCGTCGTGGTCGAATTAGTTTTTTGTGCCGCACCCACCTGCTGGGTACCTATCGCGAGAGCTCCAACAGGTAGAGCTGTAAATATTTTTCTTCTCGTTGTCATGATTTTTATTTCTTTCTCCTTTCTTTGAGCTGAGTTTCTGCTCGGGCGCCAATCCCTCTCCATCCCCGAAGAGATTTCGCAAAAATAACCGGCAGCCTTGAGCTAGACTGCCGGTTTTCAACACCGCCGACTGTGCTGGTTCGGTGCTCCTCCAACCCTGAGAAGCCAATCGGATCTCATCCTCTTCTAATTTCACAGCCTAGCGGCCATGATCGCCTCTACTTGTTAACGCATGAAACCGCGGCGATCCGGGTCAAGGATTCGGGCCAGGTAAGAATACCTACTGTCCTAAATCGCTAGTGCACATCCCGTAAACGGACAGGGGCTGGAATCAGACCACTGATTTCATTGCGCTTACTGCCGGAAGCTGGTGTGCATAAAGTCACGGTATGCGCACGCTAATCCAAGATCTCCGATATGGGCTACGGATGCTGGCCAAGAGTCCGGGATTCACTGTGATCGCGCTGGTGACTTTGACGCTCGGTATCGGTGCGACGGCCGCGATTTTTAGCGTCGTCGATGCGGTACTTCTGCGATCTCTTCCGTATCGTGAGCCAGAGCGTTTGGTTTCCGTTTTTGAAGACTTCACCGATCTTGGGTTCCCGCGCAACACGCCTGCTCCGGGTAATTACGCGGAATGGAAGAAGCAAAAGCAAATCTTCGAAGATGTGGCGGCGATGACTGAGAGTGATTACAACCTGACCGGGCGCGAGGGAGAGCCGGAGAAGCTAGGAGGTGTAGCCGCTACGCAAAATCTCTTTTCCGTTCTGGGGACCAAGCCCATCGTAGGGCGCGTGTTTGCTCCCGAAGAGGACCGTCCCGGGGCCGAGCATGTCGCGCTCATCGGTTACCGTTTGTGGAAGCGCAGATTTGGAGGAGATCCGAAACTGGTAAGCCGGGCAATCCTGCTGAATAACGAGAAATATTCGGTTTTGGGCGTGATGCCGCCCGGGTTTTCATTCCCGTCGAGGAATATCGATATCTGGACGCCCATCGCTTTCACTTCCAAGCAATTGGCGAATCTCGGGGGGCATTATCTTTTGGTGACTGGAAGGTTGCGGCCCGGGATAACGGTCGAGAAGGCAAATGCCGCACTATTTGTATTGGCTAAGCAAATGGCGCGGCAGTATCCAGATACCAACGCAGAGATCAGGCGCTTCTTTGCTGAGCCGCTGCAGGAAAGTTACACGCACGACGTGCGTCGGGGGCTCATTCTGCTGATGGCCGCGGTCGGCTTCATTCTGCTAATCGCTTGTGCCAACATTGCGAATTTGCTGCTCTCGCGGGCCGCTGCCCGGCAGCGCGAGATCGCAGTGCGGACAGCGCTTGGCGCAGATCGCGGCCGAATCATCCGGCAGTTGCTGACTGAGAGCGCGTTACTCGCGCTCGGAGGCGGCATGCTAGGCATAATCCTTGCAAACTGGTGTTTCAACTTCCTCAAGAACCTTATCCCGGCGGACCTGGCCCTCACCGTCTCACTCAAGCTCGATTTCCGCGTGCTTGCGTTTGCTGTTTTGGTTTCGCTTGCCAGTAGCTTCTTATTCGGGCTAGCTCCGGCACTGCAGGTCTCGAAAGTTGATCTAAACGACGTACTGAAGGAAGGTGGACGGGGCAGTGCTGGTTCGCGGCGAAGGACCTTTCGGAATTTGTTGGTGATTGGGGAAGTGGCGCTGTCGCTGATGCTGTTAGTGGGATCGGGACTACTGCTCGAAAGCTTTTCAAATCTGCGGGGCCTGGATCCAGGCTTCCGGTCGGACCATGTTCTGACAATGCGCCTGGTTGTGCCTGACACGAAGTACAAGGACTTTGCCAAGCGCACGGAATTTTTTCAACGCGTGTTGGAGCGTGTGAGGATACTGCCCGGCGTAAAGGCTGTCGGATTCACAAGTGCCTTACCCCTGACTTGGCCTGGCGGAACGAACGGTTTTACACCGGAAGGCATGCCGTTGAAGCGTGAAATAACCTACGATGCCAATGATCGAGTGGTGACGCCCGGATACTTCGAAGCCATGCACATTCCATTGCGCCGCGGCAGGCTGCTCAATCAGAGCGACGGGAAAGATGCTCCGCTCGTGGCGATGATAAATGAAACAATGGCATGGAAGTTCTGGCCTGGGCAGGACCCGATTGGCAGACGTTTCAAAATGTCATCGCCAGACGGCAACGTGCCATGGGTGCGAATTGTCGGAATCACGGGCGATGTGCGTCAGATGAGCCTGAGTGAGCCGCCACGTCAAGAGATGTACTTCCCGTATTGGCAGGCGAAAGATAACTGGATGGTGCCTCGGGATCTGGTGATTCGCACGACCGGTGATCCTCAGAGTATGGCGGGTGCCGCCCGTCAAGCGGTATGGTCAATTGACCGCGATCAGCCGGTTTCAAATGTGATGACGCTCGATGATCTCTTGGATGAGGAAGTGGCCCAGAGACGGGTACAAGCGATGTTACTGGGCGGCTTGGCCGTACTGGCGCTGATTCTGGCATGCGTGGGCATCTACGGAGTGCTGTCCTACCTGGTGACGCAGCGAACGCAGGAGATCGGAGTGCGCGTGGCACTGGGCGCGGATGCGGCCCATGTCTTTCGCACGGTAGCTAGTCAAGGTATGGGACTGACAGCCATCGGCATCGTTACCGGCCTGATGGCCTCGCTGCTGCTTTCACGGTTGCTGACCACTCTGCTATTCGGCGTAAACCCGAGCGATCCGAGCACGTATGCTGGGGCCGGGGCGGTATTCGCGACAGTCGCGCTGCTCGCCTGTTACATCCCAGCACGAAGAGCTGCCAAGGTCGATCCGATGATAGCGTTGAGATACGAGTAAGCCATTGTGCCGGCTTCCAGCGAAGAGGGTCACGCCCCGGTTGTCAACTGTATATGTTGAACGTATACCGGAGATCGTGGCGGAACGCAGAGACCCGCTCAACGACTGCACTGGATTTGATTGGGATCAAGCAAACATTCAGAAGAACTGGGATTTGGCATCAGGTCACACCGGAAGAGGCCGAGGATGTGTTTTTTCATGACCTCTGGTACTTCGGAGTGATGTTCGCCACTCAAAGAGCGAAAAGAGGTATTGCACTCTGGGGCAAACCAGTACGGGCCGGCACTTTTTTGTCTCTTTCACGGTCCGGCGCAAGCTGATTCGCGTGATCTCGGTTCGAGACATGAACCGCAGAGAGAAGGATGCTTATGGCAAGCACGAAGAAGAAACAAGTACCTGAGTTTCGGACTGAAGAGAGCGAGCGCCAATTTTGGGCCGAGCACGATTCGACAGAGTTTATAGATTGGCAAACCGCACAGCGGCGGAAATTTTCCAACCTAAAGCCTTCACTTCGGACTATTTCTCTCCGATTGCCAGTCTCAATGATCGAGATCTGAAAGTGCTCGCGAACAGGCGGGACGTCCCCTATCAGTCACTATTGAAAGTCTTCCTCGCAGAACGACTAGAACAGGAACGTCGCCGCGCATAGCCATGCATATCTCATCTGCAAAATCAGGTTTGTCGGTCAAATCAAGTTAGCCGGCTTCGCCCACAGCTCTCGCAAACTCTCCGTATACGGCGCTCGAGCAACGCCGCGTTCCGTAATGATCGCCGAGACATACCGGTTCGGTGTTACATCAAAGGCTGGATTCGCGACTTTGATTCCATCTGGCGCCACGTGCACTCCTTGAAGATGCGTTACTTCTTTCGCGCCACGCTCTTCAATAGGGATCTGCTCGCCCGATGCAAGCGTTAGATCGAATGTTGAGATCGGGGCTGCGACGTAGAAGGGAACATTGTTCTCCTTCGCCAGAACAGCTAAGGTATAAGTCCCAATTTTATTTGCGACATCACCGTTCGCAGCGACACGATCGGCGCCGACAATTACGCAGCCAATCCGGCCACCCTTCAAGAAATGGCCCGCCATGTTGTCCGTGATGAGCGTCGCATCGATGCCGTCGCGGTGAAGCTCCCATGCAGTCAGGCGAGCGCCTTGCAGAAAGGGACGTGTTTCGTCAGCAAACACATCGATGTGCTTGCCCATCTGCACTGCGGCACGAATTACGCCCAAAGCCGTGCCGAATCCGGCAGTTGCTAATGCGCCCGCGTTACAGTGCGTCAGGACGGTTTTGTGATCTGGAACCAGTGGAGCCCCATGTCGGCCGATCGCCTTGTTGATAGCGATGTCTTCTTCGCGGACTTTTTGCGCCTCCTCGACCAATCGTGAGCGGATCTCCTCGACGCCAAGGTGCCGCAGAGAGTCGTAGACTCCCTTCATTCGGTTGATAGCCCAAAATAAGTTGACCGCTGTGGGGCGAGTGTTTCGAAGGGCGTCGCAGATGATCGGCATGTCTCGATCGAGATTCTCCGATCGAAGCGCTCCCAGCGCAATGCCCATTGCGGCTGCCACGCCAATTGCCGGCGCGCCTCGAATAATCATGTTTCGGATTGCGTCGGCTACTTCCGTGTACGTGCGGCAGGTGACATAGGCTGTCTCGTGCGGCAGGCGGGTTTGATCGATCATCACGACGCCGTCCGGAGTCCATTCAATAGTCTCGAACGTGTTTTGGGTAAGCACAGCGGTAGGAGTCGTCATGAGTGTTTCACGTGTTTTGTCACGACCAGAGCGATTACGAAGACCAAGTTGTAGCAGGCGTGCATCAGTGTTGAAGGAATAATCGAGTTCGTTCGAGCTCGCACCCATCCGAATACCGCGCCCGCTAGCGACACAGCGACGACGTATTGCCAAGCCCACGCATATTCGGGCGCGTGCAAGAGGCCGAACACGAGAGCAGTGATCGAAATACCGGCAAGCACACCAAAGCTGCGCGAGAGGAGTGGCTGAAGGAAGCCGCGGAAGAAGAGCTCTTCGAAAAGCGGTGCTAGGGTCACTGCAAGAGCGCCGAATAACGCTAGGTCGACCGGCGACTTCAAAAATCTATCCAGAGGCGATGGGACCTGCGGAGTGTGTAACAAGGAGGCCAGGCCCGAGATCGCGAAGGCGAGCACTGCTCCGCCGAGTGCGGCGACACTGAGGTTGAACCGGGTGCGACGCCATCCCAGGGACGGAAATACAGGCCTGCCGTAGCGCGTTCTCAACGTGAAATGTAAAGCCAGGTAGATGAACCCGTAGAATGCGATCTGAACCGGCAACAGTAAGGGTCCCGGATCGTCTCTCAAGCCGGGATTGAAGGCCACCAGAAAACCCGTGACGAGAACAATAAGCGTGATTGACGCAACGATGAAGCCCATCACCAGCAGCAGATCCGTGTAGCTCCAAAAAGGCTCCCGCGGCGCCGGAGACGGTGGACCGATGTCGATGACCGGCTCGACTGGTGAGATATCCATAAATTCAGGCGGCATTTCCCGTCTTCACTGTCTTGCGGAGAGCCTGTGCCGTGTGGCTGCGCCGATTAGTCATTATCTGCTCTGGCGTGCCTTCGGCGACAACGTAGCCGCCATGCTCGCCGCCTTCCGGTCCTAAATCGATGAGATAGTCGGCGCTCCTGATTACGTCAAGTTGATGTTCAATCACGAGCACGGTGTTTCCAAGATCTACGAGTCGCTGCAAAACGTCGAGCAGGTGGCGTATGTCATCGAAGTGCAAACCCGTGGTCGGCTCGTCGAGTAGATAGAACGTACGGCCAGTTTGCCTTTTACTAAGTTCTTTTGCGAGCTTGATACGTTGTGCCTCGCCTCCGGAGAGCGTTGTTGACGATTGACCGAGGTGAATGTAGCCGAGGCCCACTTCGGCTAACGTCTTGAGCTTCGCCTGGATCTGCGGGATGTTGGCGAGCAGTGGCAACGCATCGTCCACGCTCGACTCGAGCACCTCGGCAATGCTCTTATCTTTGTACTTGACCTGCAGAGTTTCGAGGTTGTAACGTCGGCCGCGGCACACGTCGCAAGTAACGTAAACGTCCGGCAGAAAGTTCATTTCTATGCGCTTGAGACCATCACCCTGGCAAGCTTCGCACCGGCCGCCTTTCACGTTGAAGCTGAACCTTCCGGCCTTGTAGCCGCGTTCGCGAGATTCCGGCAGCATGGCATACAGCTCGCGAATTGGCGTAAACAGACCCGTGTATGTCGCCGGATTCGAGCGCGGAGTGCGGCCGATCGGCGATTGATCGATCTCAACGACTTTGTCGATATTTTCTAAGCCGAGGATTGCGTCGTGGGCGCCGGGCTGCTGAGTGGATCCGTAGACTTCCTTCGCGAGCGCACGATAGAGGATATCGTGCACGAGCGTCGATTTACCGCTGCCTGAAACGCCCGTTACTACGATGAGCGTGCCAAGTGGAAAGTCGACATCGATCTTCTTCAGATTATGTTCGCGAGCGCCCTTCACTGTGAGCTTTTGCCCATTGCCTGCTCGCCTGAATTGCGGCGAGGCGATAGAGAGGCGGCCCGAAAGATACTGGCCCGTGAGGGATTGTGGCGCGCCCTTGATTTGCGCTGGGGTACCCTGAGCGATCAGAGCTCCGCCAAGGCGTCCGGCGCGAGGGCCAAGATCGATGACATGGTCGGCGCGCTCGATAGTCTCGGCATCATGCTCTACCACCAAAACCGTATTCCCCAGATCGCGCAGATGATGCAGCGTGTCGAGCAAACGTCCGTTGTCCCGCGGGTGCAGACCAATCGACGGCTCGTCGAGAACATAAAGCACGCCGCGCAGCTTTGAGCCGATTTGAGTCGCAAGACGAATGCGCTGCGCTTCACCTCCCGACAGCGTCGCCGATGATCGGTCGAGACTCAGATAATCGAGGCCAACAGCACACAAGAATTCGAGTCGATTTCGGATTTCTTCGACAACACGGCCGGCAACCTTCAGTTCTCGTTCGGTGAACTGCCAAGTGTCCATGAGCGGCAGCGCCCGAGCAATCGGCATTTCGGTGAAGTCAGCAATCGAGACACCTTTCACCTGTACTGCAAGACTTGTTGCCTTGAGCCGGCGGCCCTTGCAGTCCGGGCATGCCGTCGGCGACATGTAATCCATCAACCATTCACGGTAGTTTTCGCTCGCCCGCCCGTAGCTCTCGTCGAGAAGTTTCAGTATGCCGGGGAATTGCGCGTTGCCGTCTATAAGCAAAGCGCGAACGCGCTTTGGCAGATCTTCAAACGGTTTTGTGAGATCTATTCGGAAGATTTCAGCAGCGTCAGTCAGGTTCGAAATCATGTATGAGGACGTAGAGCCGGGCCCGAGACCTCCATCCAGCAACGGTTTTGAAGGATCGCAAATCACCTTCCCCGCGTCGAAGGCCCACGTGCTGCCGACGCCCTTGCACGTTTCACACGCTCCGTAAGGACTGTTGAACGAGAAGGAACGAGGCTCGAGCTGCGGAATGCTGGTCCCGTCGTTGGGGCAGGCGAGTTTCTCGGAATACAGCGTCTCTGGCCCATTGATGACTGCAACGATCACAAGGCCGTCCGACCACTTGAGTGCAGTTTGGATAGAATTTTCGAGCCGTTGGTTAATGCCCGGCTTCACAACCAACCGGTCGATGACCACTTCAATCGTGTGGTTCTTGCGTTTATCGAGCTTAATAGGCTCGTCGAGTGAGAGCAACTCGCCATCAACGCGCGCGCGAAATCCGCTTTTCGCCACAGCCGCGAGCTCCTTCTTGTACTCACCCTTGCGTCCCCGAGCAATCGGAGCGAGGATCATGATGCGTTCGTTTGGGTAGCTCGCCAGAACTTGCTCGAGAATTTGAGTTGGGGATTGGCGCGCGATCTCCGCACCGCAGAACGGGCAATGCGGAACTCCGACGGAAGAATACAGCAGCCGAAGATAGTCGTAAACTTCCGTCACTGTACCGACGGTCGATCGCGGGCTGCGGGACGTCGTTTTCTGTTCGATGGAGATTGCGGGACTCAGGCCATCGATGCAATCGACCTCCGGACGCTCCATCTGATCGAGAAACTGGCGAGCGTATGGCGACAGAGTTTCGACGTAGCGACGCTGGCCTTCGGCATAAATCGTATCGAACGCCAACGAGCTCTTTCCAGAGCCACTAAGGCCGGTGATTACCGTGAAAGTATTTCGCGGAATCTCCACGTCGATGTTCTTGAGGTTGTGCTGGCGCGCGCCATGCACAGAGATACGGTTTAGCATTGGTCAGCCGCGCACGATGGACACCTGTGCGCTCGGGTTCGGAACGGCTACTTCTATTGTCTTTCACCTCGCATGCGAGATTCCTGGAAATCGGGATGAGTCTTTCGCGGCGCAGCCTGCGCACTCGCTAAAATGGCTGCACGTGGCGCTTTATTCGGTGGGCACCTGTGAGGAGTAGTTAATGGCAAAGAACTTCAAAGACCTGTCTGAACGAGAGATCTTGGCCGTCGCTATTTCACTCGAAGAGGAAGACGGCCGCATTTATGGAGAGTTTGCGGAGGGTTTGCGCGAGAGCTATCCGGCGACCGCCAGGATGATGGATGAGATGCAGGCCGAAGAATCGGAGCATCGTGCACGGCTTATCGATTTGTATCGGGCTCGTTTCGGCGAGCATATCCCCTTCATTCGCCGGCAGGATGTCAAGGGCTTCGTCTCGCGGACCCCTGTGTGGCTGGTCGAACCGGTGGGTCCCAAGGCAGTGCGTAAATCGGTGGAGTCGATGGAATCAGAGACGCGCCGCTTCTACGACCTTGCCCTGCAAAAAGTGACAGACGCCTCCACGCGCAAATTGCTTGGTGATCTCGCCGAGGCAGAGGCTCAACATACTGCCACCGCAGAGTTGTTTGAGAAGGCCCAACTGACGCCCGAAATCCGGAAGCAGGAGGACGAGGCATATCGGCGGACGATTGTGCTGCAGTTTGTTCAGCCTGGATTGGCCGGTTTGATGGACGGTTCGGTTTCCACCCTTGCACCTCTCTTCGCCGCGGCATTTGCCACGCACTCGAGCAGGGATGCATTTCTGGTGGGACTCGCGGCATCGGTCGGAGCAGGCATTTCTATGGGTTTTGCCGAGGCGCTTTCAGATGATGGCTCCCTGACCGGGCGTGGGCGGCCTGTTGTGAGAGGCGTGATCACCGGGGTGATGACTACGGCGGGTGGAATCGGTCACACCCTGCCATATCTCATTCCAGATTTCCAAATCGCGACATCCATAGCAATCGTCGTCGTCGCGATTGAGCTAGCAATTATTAGCTGGATTCGCCAGCATTTCATGGAGACTCCCCTGATACGAGCAGCGCTGCAGGTTGTGCTTGGCGGCGTATTGGTGTTTATCGCCGGGATGCTGATTGGCAAGTCGTAACAAGGAGCAAAGGATGGCCACGCTGGGCATGGTTGAGTACCAAGACGCGAGCCCGGAGGTTCGCGCGGTCTATGACGACATCATGGCGACCCGTAAAACCGATTCAGTTACGAATTTCTGGAAGGCCATTGCGAGCGATCCGGCTACATTGCGCCGTACTTGGGAAAGCCTCAAGCACATCATGGCTCCAGGCGCTATCGACCCGCTCACGAAGGAGTTGATCTACCTGGCCGTCAGCACGACCAACCAATGTCACTACTGTATTGCTTCCCACACCGCGTCAGCCCAGAAGAAGGGTATGACGGATGAAATGTTTGCGGAACTGATGGCCGTCGTCGGGATGGCCAATGAGACGAATAGCCTTGTGAGTGGCTACCGAGTTGAGATTGATGAGCAGTTTAGAACTTAAGCGCGTATTAATAGTCCAGCCGGTGCTTGGGCCAACCTTAGGAACAGCGTGATATTCGTGACCTCATCGGGAGGAAAATCTTATGGGCTGGCATGTAAACGATCTGACCGCCGCCACTGGCGCGCCAATCGCCGAGGGCGGGAACCGATTGCATACGTATTCGATTCGGATCCAAACTTCCCCCGAGGCACGCAGCATGTCGTTTATTGGGGAAGCGACCTTCACATCCACGAGCTTTGGTGAAACAGCAACGGGTGGCATAATAATGACCTCACCGCGGATGGCATCGTCCCGATCTCACCGCCGCTACCCTGTACGTGAGCTCCGACAGACACGTTCTGGAGCTCTATTGGCTACCTGACTGAAATGCCAAGCCTTCGAAACTATTTCGCTTTTGACCTATCGCCGTCTTCGGGAAATACAGCATATCCTGCGGGAGCAGGATAGAACGACTTCAGCAGCTCAAGCCGCTTTCGCAGATGACGGCTGGGCAACTGCCGCGGCCCCGTCTCGACGTCAATGTCGCAGCAAATCCCGTGCAAGTAGAGGGTCAGCGTATCTATAAAGGATTGCCGAACGTAGTCCGCGAATACCGGACTCTCGCGCTTCACATTCGTTTGCCGCCGAAGCACAGCTTGTTTTGCTTGCCAGCTATCGTCATCGACCTCACCATGCACTCCAGCGATCAGCTCTTCGCGAATCGCCGATTTGTAGCTCAGCGCGATTTCAGTCGACCACGTTTCGGCAATCAGGGTCGCCAACCGCCGATACAGCCGGTAGTGATATTCCGCGACGTCTTGCTCTTTGAGGGCAAAGACCAGTACCATCTCATTCTCGAAACGCACCTGAGAGGCCCAGGATTGTTGTCCGTCCGCCGGGCGTTCCGCGACAACGAAATCCGCTAGCTTCTCGAGCGCAGTCCGAGCCTTCCTTTTCGCCTTGGGCGAAGCTTGTTCGCCGGAACGCTCCAGATACGGCACCAGCAAAATGGAAATACGCGGCAGCGTGAAAGAGAGCGCGGGAGGCAGGGCTGCAACCGGCTCCTCTAAGTACTCCTTTACTACTTCCTCGCTCATTGGAACAGAGGCGCAGAAATAGCCAAAGGTATTGCTTAGCGGAATGACTTCGCCCCGAAATCGTTCTGCGAATTGACCGACGCTGACTCTAGCGAGACTGGTTTGAGCCGAGCTGGCCGGGGTCAGTTCCCGTTGGCTGGACATCTACTTTTGACCTCGATTCTAGCAAAGGGCCTCCCGGTTCCCGCCGCACGCATCAGCCAAAAGACCGAATCGGCAGTCGCCTGGAAGCTGCCAGCCGCTGGTACACTTGAAGCAAAACAAAGTGCGTTTCCTGATTTCGGCGGGCGAACAATCGGGCGATATGTACGCCGCCGGCGTCGTTACGCAGTTGTCTCGGCGGTATCCATCAGCCGAATTCTACGGATCTGCGGGACCGAAGCTCAAAGCGGCAGGCGTCACCCCCGTAATCGACTTCGCAAAGTTGGGCGTAGTCGGTCTGGCTGAAGTGGCCGGACATCTGCCAACAATCTACCGGGAATACCGGAAGCTGATCCGCTTCGCTCAGGAGCACCCTCCCGACGCAGCGCTTCTCACGGACAGCCCGGATTTTCATCTCCGTCTCGCGCGACATCTCAAGCGCTTGAACGTGCCTGTCTTCTACCTGGTTGCTCCCCAAGTTTGGGCGTGGCGTCAAGGACGAGTGAAAATCATCCGGGAACTTGTCGACAAGCTCTTTTGCCTTTTTCCGTTCGAAGAACCCTGGTTCCGCAACCGCGGAGTCGACGCTACATATATAGGTCATCCGCTGGCTTCCATCGTGAGAAGGAAATTCTCGCGGGATGAGTTTTTCGAGCGGCATCACCTTCCCGGAAGCGCTCGCCTGTTGGTGTTGCTCCCAGGCAGCCGCGCTGGCGAGGTCCGAAGGCATTTACCCGTTTTGCTGCAATCAGTTGACGAGCTTCGCCAGCGTTTCGCTCTCTCCGTGGTGCTAGCAACCCCGCCCGCTTTCGAAGCGCGTGGAACTTTGGCAATTTTTAAGGAACGCATTCAATCTTTATCCATCCAAATAATTGAAAACGAGACTTGGGACTGCATAGGTCATGCCGAGCTTGCCCTGGCTGCTAGCGGAACCGTAACCGTGGAGGCGGCGGTCTTGGGCACTCCCATGGTCACCTTCTATAAGGTCACCCCTGCTAGCTGGTGGGCAGGGCGCCGACTCGTCAAGGTTCCGTTCCTTTCCATGGTCAATTTGATCGCAGAGCGCAAGATCGTTCCGGAACTGATTCAGCAGGACATGACGCCTGCGAAAATATCGGCCGCCGCGGGAGAATTACTCGCGAGCCCAGACCGGGCCGACCGTATGCGAGCCGAGTTGACAACGGTCCGTCTGGCACTCACCCGCGAGGGAGACCCATTCGAGCGCGCTGCAGACCTGATTGCAGAAGCGTGTGGGGACCGAATGGCGTCTGCTTCAGCAGGACTGACTCGCCGGGAGACAGGTAAGGGACAATCAAAGTGATGGTACGCGGTTTCAGATGGATGGTACTTTTTCTTCTCATCGCGGTTTTCGCCTGGGGACAGGATAAGCACCCCCGCATTGAAGTTCAGCATTACACAATTGACGCTGACGTCAATCCCCGCACTCAGTCGATTGTGGCAACCGCCAAGCTCAACTTCACGCCGCTCGAGGACGCAAACGAAGCGGTGTTTGAGCTGAACAATGCTCTTACTGTGTCAAAGACTGCCGACCGGGCGGGGCAGCCGCTTCAGACAGTTCGCAACCCGCAGGATTTTACGATCAAGGTTTCCTTCCCGGGCATGCTACACAAAAACCAAGCTTCCGAAATTTCGTTCACTTACGACGGCAAGCTGACCGGCAGTGAGGACTCGCCGGTATCCGGAATTAAATTCGCAGCCTTGCATCCGGATTTTGGATACCTGCTCTATCCGGCGCGCTGGTTCCCGGTAAATGACTATACTGTGAACCGATTCACGGCTGATATCCGAGTGACGACGCCTTCTGACTATCGTGTCGTTGCCAGCGGAGATCTAAAGACCGACCGTGCCGGCAACGACCGTACTATTTATTCGTTTCACTATGACAAGCCTAGTTTTCCGGCGAGTATCGCAATTGTGAAAGGCGACTCCGTGCGAGTTTCATCCCAGGGGATTACCTCGCAGATCTTCTTCCGGGATCAGCAGGCCGCCGATGCGCAGGCGTACGGTGACGAGGCGGGCAAAATTATGACATTTCTTACCTCGGAATACGGCCTTGCGCCGCAAGCGAACCTGACGTTTGTCGAAACCGAGGCGGGCGCTGTGAACGGCTATTCCGCGCCGGGCATGGTTTTTCTTAACCCGAATTCGATCACTCATCAGGTGAATACTCGCGTCCTGGCGAACCAGCTGTCGCGGCAATGGTGGGGCGTTTTGGTCTCGCCGAGCACGCGAAATCATGTTTGGCTAGTCAACGGCTCTGCAAGATATTCGGAGCTTCTCTACGCGGAACATACGGCCGGTCCTGGCGCAATGGAGACGGATCTCAAATCGACTTATGTCGAGGCGCTTACCGTAAAAGATCCTCCCGTTCTGCAGGCCGCACGGCTGGAGGATTATTCGCCCGAATATTGGGCGCTTACGTCAGCTAAGGGAGCCGCAATTCTGAACATGCTGCGGGGCATTGTAGGCGACGCGGACTTCAAGAAAGGTCTCCACGCGTTTATCGACCAGTACAGCTACAAGTCGGCCAGCAGTGAAGATTTCCGAAAGGTGATGGAGCGCACCTCCAATCAGGACCTGCGCTACTTCTTCCTGCAATGGCTCGAATCAAGCGGGTCGCCTCAGTTCAAGCTTGAGTACACTGTCCTGCGCACTAAGCAAGGCTTCCGCATCGTCGGCAAGGTCACGCAAGATCTGGACACATTCCGCATGCCTGTCGACCTGCGTATCGAGACAGAAGGCAATCCGGAGGACAAAAAGGTCGAAGTGATCGGCACGTCTTCTGAATTCAGCGTCGACACTTTTGGGAAACCACGCAAGGTGACAATCGACCCCCAGAATCTGATACTTCGGCTCGATCCAAGCATGCAAATCGCGGTTGCGATCCGGCGAGGCGAGCAGTTCGTCGAAATAAACGATTTCGCAAGCGCCCTGCGGGAGTTCCAGAAGGCCCTGGAGGTGAATCGGAATAGCTCCTTGGCCCACTATCGAATCGCCGAGCTGTTTTTCAAGCAGAACAATTTCCAATCGGCAGCGAATGAGTTTCGCGCCGCGATCAATGGCGATCTTGAGCCTAAGTGGACCGAAGTGTGGTCCCATGTGAATCTTGGAAAAATTTTCGATGTGACCGGCCAGCGCGATCGGGCAGTCAATGAGTACAAACTGGCTATCAGGACGCACGACAATACAGCCGGAGCGCAAGCAGAAGCGGCACGGTATTCCACTAAGCCTTATGAGCGGCCAGATCTATTAGGTGAACGATAAACGGCAGCGCCGTTCCCGTAGTTCCCCTAGTACTCGGGCCTTAATCTGCTACATACTAGCTGTTTACCTGGACCTGATGAGGCGAATTGGGTGATAACCTGAAGATGCCCGAGAAAGGAATTGTTTTGGACGAGAGACTGAAGGACCTGATGCAGGAGCTGGGCAACGCCATCAACGAATCGCTCTCTGATTCGGACCGCATCGCGGGTGCTATCGGCGAAATTAAGAGCGCTGGCTACGATGTCTTTCTAGTGCTCGAGGCAACCATAGGTTTCAACAAGCGGGAAGATGGCGCAGACTCCGAAGTCACGGCTACCGAACACGACTCGGAGCACCCAGTTCACTATGAATCGACGGGGAAGATTCGGTTGACTACTCAAGACCACAAATTTCTCCGTGCTCTAAAAATCTCGCTGGACGAAGAGTCGAAGTGAGACTCTTTAGCAGTTCTCAATAGTACTTCGGCCTCGAGCAAGTTCAGATGGGACTATTTAGAGGCGTTAGCTACAAACTGTTCGACTACACCTATACTGTGCAGCAGTTCCTGAGGAATCGAGTGTCGTTGTGTAAGTAACCGGTTTCGTTGTAAGATAGCCAGACTTGTCCATCGCCGCTTTCCCAAACCAGAATTTTCAACGTAAGTCCATAGCACTGCTCGGAGATGCCAACATAATGGGCGTGCCGGCTTCGGGGCGCCCGAAGATCAGCAGTTTGTGGGCATCTCTAGTCCCACTTTTTGCGCTCCACCGCTGTGATCGATCAGCGCGAATAGCTTGACTCCCTTTTCCCTCAGAGCATCTTGCAGCTTTTTGACGGTCTGCTCAACTGGGCAGCGGCTGGGTATGGATACAATTCCGTTTTCTGGTTCTAATGTCATTGATACCCTCAATGCTCTCCAGGATAAAGGCTAATCCCCGCCGCACAGGGAATGTCAGCTCTGACGCTCACACCTCTTCACGTCGAGAGTTCCTGATAAATCGAGTAAGTTGCCTGAACAGCGCGGTCCCAAGTGTAGCACTTCGCGCGTGCGCGGCCTAAATCCGAAAGCTCCGCTCTCAGCTCCAGGTCATTCATCAGGCGCTCGAGTGCGCATTCCAATTCTTCAACATCGTAAGGATCGACGAGTAGCGCGGCATTTCCAGCGACCTCGACGAGCGCGGACCGGTTTGAAGTTAGTACTGGCACTCCGTGGGCCATCGCCTCTAGCACCGGTATCCCAAAGCCTTCATCAAGCGACGGGAGCGCAAAAATGGCTGCTCGCGAGTACAAGTTTTCTAGTTCGGATTGCGAAACGTAGCCTGCGATTTCGATGCGGCCGCGACACGTACTTTTCTCAATCCGATCAAGAATACGATCGGCCTGGTAGCCTGACGGTGCTCCCGCGAGCACCAGGCGCCATGACTTCTCAGGCAGCTCTCGATCTTGCCCATGACCACTCAACCGTTCAAAAGCCTCGATCAGCCGAATCACATTTTTGCGAATCTGTAATGCGCCCACGAACAGGATCAGGTTTTCCCGTTGCGAACCGGATCCCGCCACAGGTTCGCGCACCCCGTGGGGCACAACACGGATTCGTGAACTATCAAACTGAAGCAAGCTACTGATCTGGTTTGCCGTAAACTCCGAGACCGCAATGATGAGATCGGAGTTTGCGGCAGCGCGCCAGGCCTGCTTCGTAAAGCGCGTCCTAAACTCGGGTGAAGAGTATTCTCCAGTCATGACGAACAAATCGTGAAAGGTGGAAACAACCTTCCTCGCCGGGCGTCGGTCGACTCTCTGATTCAAAGCATGAAAGAAATCGGCGGTGAAGGTCGGAAGAGGCGGTTGCAACAGCCGTAGCTGGACATTCGGAAGAGTCGCCGGCGATGCCTGCCGCCACTGCTTCGGGCGGTAGCAGAACAAAAACTCATCTTGCGTATAGGTATGAGCAAGGCCTGAGAGCAGCTCGCGCGAGTAAACTGCGATCCCTGAAGGGTGTGGATCTACGCTATAGGTGGCATCGAGCGCAATCCGCACGATCCCAATCTTACAGGCCGTACTCCTTCAGCTTCCGGTAAAGGGTGGTTCTTCCTATCCCGAGCATCGCTGCCGCTACAGTGCGATCGCCTTTGGTGTATTCAATGGCATGCAAAATCGCCTGCTTTTCCGTCTCAGCAAGTGGTGCGACGCCCGAGCCTAGCCGGTTAAAACCTGGCGAGAGTGGCTGAACCGAACCTGATGTTTCCTGATTGCGCCCTTCCAGCTGCCGCTCAAAGGATCGGTTGACGACAGCGGAAGGAAGATCGGCAACAGTAATCCAGGGACCGGAGTTCATCGCCACCATCTGCTGCACCGCGTGCTCGAGTTCGCGGACATTGCCGGGCCAATCGTATTGCGTCAGAGAATCCATGACCTCATCTGCCACCCTGTGGCCGTTACCATAGCGCTGTAAGAAGTGGGAGATGAGAGCGGGAATATCGTCTCGGCGCTCGCGCAACGGCGCCAGCCGCAAGCGCATAACGTTCAACCGGTAATAAAGGTCCTGTCGAAACCGCTTTGCTTCAACTTCGGCAAGCAGATCGCGATTGGTTGCGGCAACAACGCGGAAATTGGAGCTTCGGTGGGCCAGCCCGCCTATCGCCCGAAACTGTTTTTCCTGCAGGACCCGGAGCAACTTCATTTGCAGCTCGAATGGAAGCTCGCCGATCTCATCGAAAAATGCCGTGCCCCCACTCGCTGCATCCAGAAGCCCGAGCTTTTGATTAAATGCCCCCGTGAATGCGCCCTTGGCGTAGCCGAAGAGTTCGCTTTCCATCAGGGGCCCGACCAGGGATGAGCAATCGACAACCACAAAGGGTCCTTGCCCTTCCATGTTGTGGATGGCGCGCGCAACCACTTCTTTGCCTGTCCCGGTCTCGCCCAGAATCAAAACCGGAAAGCGGGACTTTCCCATCCGCGTGACGAGGCGGTGCACCTGCTTCATGGGCGGGGAGTTTCCGACCAGGGTGGCCAGCGGCGAAACGTCCAGGGCAATCTGCGGCGTCACGAGTGGGGCTACTTCGCTCGTGAACCTAGTGCCAAGCGGCAGCGGAAACTCTCGGGACGTAGCTTCGCGCCTTATCTCATCGTTTCCGGTATCAATCCCGGAACAATGCTGGTCCCGGCTTTGATAACGGTCTCGTCTAAGCGAACAACAAAGACGGACCGGTTCTCTGCGTTCAGCACATTCGCCAATTCCTGAGCAGCCGCGATCGAGGGCTCCTTGCCAATGAGCACCCGCCATAACGGAATCGCGCCCTGCTTGATGGCGAGTTGCGCCGTGCCGAAACGCTGTGCATACTGCATGCGCACGCGCTCAGCGTTGGCGGCGACCGAAAATGCCCCCACCTGAACCGCGTAGAAATCATTCGAAGGAATATCCGGCGGTGCCCTGGTCACTTCCAAACGCACTCGCCCGATCCCCGGTCCTAAGAGTCCGATCTGGCGCGCTGCCGCTTTCGAGAGATCGATGATCCTGCCCTCCACGAACGGACCGCGATCGATGATGCGCACCTTGACGCTTTGGTTATTGGCGAGATTAGTGATTTTCAGCCACGTATTAAAGGGCATCACGCGATGTGCGGCCACCAGCGTTTCCATATCGTAGATCTCTCCATCTGCCGCCTGCCGTCCGTGATACGGTACGCCATACCAGCTGGCGATACCCTCTTCCGTGTAGCCGACCGGCACTGCTACCGGTTTTCGGTGCGGTTCTGAAGGGGTCGTTCTCGAACGCTGCCCAGGCTGCGTCGGGCGAGACGGCTGCGGAGCTGGCGCGTTTTTTGCTACGTGATGATGTTTCCTGCACGCGGGCAAAAGCAGCAAGCAAGCTACAATCGCGAGACTCGCAGTCGAAACCAGGATGCACCGTTTCATGATGCCGATGCCATGATCATAACCGGCCAGACGAACTGATTGAAAGACGAAAAAAGTGCGCAAAGAGGGTAAAACAAATTTCGGAATTACGTTTTTGGTTACCCGGACACATGAATTGTTTCTCATCAAAGAAACCCAAATGCATTTTTTTTCTTGACTTCTCGTGCGAACAACCTTATATATGAATCACACTGCGATCTGTAATGGATTGCAAATTTACGTTAGGGAGAATCGTTCGATGAAGAACGCAACTAAGAAATCTGGGGGCTCTAAGAAGTCCGCAAAGAAGTCCTCCAGCAAGAAAAAGGGCAAGTAGCCCACGTACCCCGTAAGAGCGGGGACTTACAAAAGATCTAAACTCTTCGCCCCCGTTTTTCGGGGGCGTTTTTATTTTGTGCCTGCCTTTCGGATTGTAAAGTTTACCTGCCTTCACCGCGCATTCCATCCCTACCGAGAAAAAAAGCACCAGCCGAAGCTGATGCTTAAAGGATGCGCGACATAAATGTGGAGCCTCGGGCAGTTCAAACACTGCTACGCCCACTTTCATATCGCACACCCGATGCTTAAGGGACCGCAAACCCGTTCAGAGTTACGGAAGCGTGTAGCGAAGATTCAGCCAGATCATATTTGTTTTCGCGTACCTTGTCCCGCTGGATGGGATCGACCATGGATTACGCCAAACATAGGAATACTGCGTGATCAGCGACAGCGCGCCATAGCTTGGGTTCTTCCAGAAAGTCTGAACCAAATCGAATGTTGCCTCTTGGACAGTGCGGTTGTTGTTCGTTGCCGATCCCGCGAAGCCGTACCCGATCAAGCTGCCGTCCGTATCTCGAGCCGTGTTGCGGCCGAAATAGGCTCCGCCGTAGAGCATAGAGACCAGCGTGTTCTTCGTTATATTCGCTTCAAAGCCGTCAACGGTCGAGTATGAATGGACCGGCGAAATGCTGCCATCCGCGCGGACGACTGTGTCCGGTCCAAGACCAAAGGCATAGCGGCCCCCACCCGATCCGAAGAACGTGTTCGCGATCAGGCGAACATTCTTTACTATCTCCAGATTTGCGTTTACCTCGCCGCTGGCAGCCGTAGCCGTAGAGGATTCGTACTTAGTAGGGTTCTTCCCAACCGCATTCACGAATTTAAAGCTTCGTATTAAAGCTCCTGCTTCTAAGTGCAAAATCTTATCGCCGGCATGCCCGTCGTACGCCGCCTTGAAAATGATGTCCGGATGCAGGTTTGGTACCGAATAAGTCGTAGTCGTGTTGTTGAACTCTCCCGTCGCTGCCGTCGAAAGCGACGCAGGGAAAGTCACGACGCCGTTGCCTACGTACTGCTGCGGGTTTTCAAGCGAAACCCCAAAGGCCACGTTCTCGCTCGGGTGTGCAATTAACCGAAACTGAGATTGCCGCGCCCAGATTAAGCCCACTTGGTAGTTCGTGTCCATGTTCTGCGAATAAAAGATATCGCCGGGAATGGGCGATAGACCCTTGCGGTTGGGAGTGAACAGAGTCCAGTCCTGGCCGCCAAGCACTTCGAGCCCGTTCTTCTGCACGTCCACAAAGACGTTGCGCATCCGGAACGTGTTGGAGTTGCTGGTGACGAAGACGTTTTGCGCCGCATTGCCCAAAAAGTCAGCTTCAAAGTAGCCGAGCACTTTAGCACCCATGAACTTCGAATCGACTCGGAAGCCAATACGCGAGTTTTGTGTGCTGAAATTGTTTTCCCAAAGGTGACCGATGGCGGAAGTATTGTACGGAACGCCACCAAAGCTGGTTCCGATCCCACTACCGACATTCGTGGAGCGCCCATACCAGGTGAAATCGACAAAACCCAGCGGAGTGAAAGTCGTGTTTCCGATATTGATCGAAAGCGGCGAAGGATTCTCCGCCATTTTCTGCCCGGTCCGGCCCGATCCCGCAATGTTCGGATGAGCGACATTCACCACAGGGACCAGCTTGACCGGTCCGTTGCTGGCAGCGCTGGATGCGCTGGTGAGTGCCGGGCCACCGCCAGAGTTCTGTATCGCCTTTTCAAGAAACGCCCGCTGTTCTTCGATAGATTCCTGCAGGCGCCTAATTTCCTCCTCCTGTTTAGCGATTCGCTCACGAAGCTGATTCAGATCGTCAGCGGTAATAGCCTTAGAAGACGTTCCATCATTGGTGCCGGCCGGCGTGGCCTCCACCTTCGCGGCTTCCGGGTTAGCACCTGGCGCACCAGCCTCGCTCACGGACTCGCCCCCTGCGAGGTGCAGCGCCGCCCCGCTTAGGCACACCAAAGTCAGAATCAATTTCATACTTATTAGATCTCCTGGAAGGTTTTCTGGAAGAACCGCATGCATGGCCCGGCAGCACATTTGTCGCGCGCTGCACTTGTGACCTTGTGCACGGACCAAGTTATCGAAGTAGTGTTACATAGCAATTAACATTGCGTGACGACTCCGACACCGGCACCGCTTCCATCCACCGGGCAAGCTGCCGCTAAACTAAGAGGTAATCCGCATGTCCGAACGTCCCTTCGTTCACCTTCATTGCCATACCGATTATTCGCTGCTCGATGGAGCCTGCGACATCAACAAATTAATGGGCGTCGTCCAACGCCTGGAAATGCCGGCGATTGCGATGACAGATCATGGCAATCTTTTCGGGGCAGTCGAGTTCTACAATGAGGCCGCCAGTCACGGCATCCATCCGGTCATCGGATGTGAAATGTACGTCTCCCAACAGGGTCACAAAACGCGCTCTGAATCGGACCGCTATAACCACCTGCTCCTGCTATGCGAGACCCAAGAAGGTTATAAAAACCTGATCAAGCTGGTCTCAACGGGCTATCTTGACGGCTTCTATTACAAACCACGCGTCGACAAAGATCTTCTGGCACGGCACTCCAAAGGTTTGATCGCGATGTCTGCCTGCCTGCGCGGAGACATCAACGAAACGATTCTGGCGGATCGTTATGAGGAAGCCAAGCGGCTGACCAACGAGTACTCCGATCTGTTCGGTAGAGGTAATTTCTTCCTTGAAATGCAGGATCATGGCCTGGATCAAGACAAGCTCGTTCTGCCGCAAATCCGGCGCATGTCAGCCGAAACCGGCATTCCGCTGGTCGTCACCAACGATGCGCATTACCTGACGAGCGACGATGTTCGCGCCCACGAAATTCTGCTGTGCATCCAAACCGGAAAGACAATGTCCGATGCCAACCGGATGCGCTTCTCCACTCCCGATTTCTACGTGAAAACGCGGCCCGAGATGATGGCCCTCTTCAGCGAAGTAGAAGACGCCCTCGACCGCACGTGGGATATCGCGCAGCGCTGCCACGTCAAGCTCGAAAAGGTTAAGGATCCATTCCCCCGCTTCGACGTGCCGCAGGGCCATACCTCGGACACCTACTTTGCGTGGGTAGCGCGCGAGGGATTCGAGAAACGGCGGCCGCGTCTCGAGGCTTTGCGCAAGCAAGGCCATCTGAAGCAGGACCTGCCTGAATACGTCGCGCGCCTCGAGTTCGAGATCGAGATGATTCAGCAGATGAAGTTCTCCAGCTACTTTCTGATCGTCTGGGACTTCATCCGATTCGCAAAACTAAAGAGCATTCCGGTAGGTCCAGGTCGTGGGTCCGCCGCCGGAAGCCTGGTTGCTTACGCAATGGAGATCACCGATATCGATCCACTGCAGTACGGTTTGCTGTTTGAGCGCTTCCTCAATCCCGAGCGCATCAGCATGCCCGATATCGATATCGATTTTTGCACGAAAGGCCGCGGCGACGTCATTCAGTACGTTACTGAGAAATACGGCCGTGAGCAGGTGGCCCAAATCATCACCTTCGGCACACTCGCTGCGAAAGCTGCCATCAAAGATGTAGGCCGCGTGCTTGACATGAGCTACGCCGAGGTAGACCGGATCTCGAAGCTCGTTCCAAGGCAGTTGAACATCAAGCTCGAAAAGGCCATCCAGGACGCGGAGTTGAAGGAAGTCGCCGCGAAAGAACCGCGGGTCAAGGAAGTCCTGGACGTCAGTCTAAAGCTCGAAGGCGTAGCCCGAAACGCCGGCATGCACGCTGCTGGGGTGGTTATCTCTTCAGTGCCTCTCATGGAATTGGTGCCGCTGTATGTCACGAACAAGGATGAAATCGTGACGCAATATGACATGGTCGGGCTCGAGAAGCTCGGATTGCTGAAGATGGACTTCCTCGGCCTGACCACGCTCACGATCATCGAGGAAGCAGTGAAGCTAATCGAGAAATACCGGAGTGAAAAGATCGTTCCTGAGGATCTTCCCCCGGATGATGCCGAGACATACGAAAAGATCTTCAGCACCGGACTAACCAGTGGCGTCTTCCAATTTGAGTCCCCCGGGATGCAAGACGTCCTGCGCCGTTACCAACCCAATCGCATAGAGGATCTGTGCGCGCTGAATGCGCTGTATCGTCCTGGCCCCATTCAGGGGGGCATGATACCGGACTTTATCGATCGCAAGCACGGCCGCAAACCGGTTGCCTACGATCTCCCCGAGCTGAAAGAGATTTTGGAGGAGACCTACGGCGTCATCCTTTATCAGGAGCAGGTGATCCAGATCTCAAATCGCCTGGCGGGGTACTCACTGGGCCAAGCTGACGTGCTGCGCCGCGCCATGGGCAAGAAAAGCGTACTCGAGATGGCCATGCAGCGCGAGCATTTCATCAAAGGCGCAACCGAGCGCGGCTACCCGCCTAAGAAGATTGCCAAAATATTCGATCTGATGCAGCAATTCGCCGGCTATGGTTTCAATAAGTCGCATTCTGCGGCCTACGCTTACCTTGCCTATGTCACTGCGTATCTCAAGGCACACTATTCCGTTGAGTTTATGTCCGCGCTGCTCACCTCTGAAGCGGGAAACACGGATAAGATCGTCAAATACATCAATGAATGCCGCGAAATGGGAATCCCCGTGCTGCCGCCCGACGTCAATCAGAGTGATTGCGATTTCACGCCCGCGCGCGACGCCATTCGCTTCGGTCTCGGCGCTGTCAAAAATGTTGGGCAAGGCGCGGTGCAGGCCATCGTAGAAGCTAGGCAAGAGGCTGGCCCATTTTCCTCCATCTACAATTTCTGTGAGCGGGTCAATCTTGGCGGCGTAAATCGGCGCGTAATCGAAAGCTTGATCAAGGCTGGCGCTTTTGATTCGACCGGTGCAAACCGAGCTCAACTCACGGAAGCTCTTGACAGAGCGCTCGAGTCCGGATTGCGTACATCACGCGACCGTGCCATGGGCCAGCACGGGCTGTTTGGGCTCGCTGCCGGCGATCATAAAACGGAACACCCGTTAGCGAAGTTGCAGGACTGGACGATGGAGCAGAAACTGGCCGGCGAACGAGAGGTGCTCGGAATCTATGTTTCCGGCCATCCGCTCGATCGCTTCAAAGACAAGGTTGCGGAGCTGGCGACCCACTCCACGGATAAATTGGAAAATCTCGAACGAAACACGTCTGTAGCGCTGTGCGGTATTCTCACCAATATTGTTCGGAAAACAAATCGCGAAGGGAAATACTGGGCCGCCTTGAAGCTCGATGACGGTCGCGGCGCTGCCGATGGCATGGTATTTGCAAGCCGATATGAGGAACTGCTCTCCTGTTTGAGGGAAGATGCAGCCGTTCTCGTTCGGGGGGCCGTACTGACCGAAGAGGGCGGGCCGCCTAAGGTTTCAATTCAAGAAATGGTAAAGCTCGAAGACGCCCGCATCAACGTGCCATCCCTGATTTCCATCCGGATCTGGCTGAAAGATGAGAGTTTGATGGAAAAAGCGAGCGCTCTGAGCGACTTGTTCGTCAGGAAACGCGGTGATACGGAGGTCCGGCTCCGGCTGGAAAAAGCTCGTGACTTCTCGGTCGTGATGGACGTCAGCACCAGAGTCCGCCCCGACCGTGAGTTCCAGGCGGAAATAGAGAAAATCTGCGGTCCGGAATCGATCCAGATTCTGGCAAGCTAGAGTATGGCTGAAGACGAATCGCTCGATCTACCTGCGGAAATCCCGGAGCCTATCGAGCTGTCCCCCCCCAATCCGAGCTGGGAACGGGTCCAGCTCGCCCGCCATCCCAAGCGGCCGCATGCTCGTGACTACATCGAGCGTTTATTCACTGGCTTCGAAGAGCTGCATGGCGACCGGTTTTTCGGCGACGACAAATCCATTCTCGCCGGAATGGGCAGGTTTGAAGGTCAGCCCGTCATGATCATCGGCCAACAGAAAGGCCGCGATACTAAGGAAAAACTGCTGCGTAACTTCGGCATGCCGAAGCCGGAAGGTTACCGGAAAGCACTGCGCCTCATGCACCTCGCCGCGAAGTTTCGCCGCCCCATCATCACGCTCATCGATACCCCTGGCGCCTATCCGGGAATCGATGCAGAAGAGCGTGGGCAGGCAGAAGCGATTGCTTACAACCTGCGCGAAATGTCGCGCCTCGTCAGCCCCGTCATTTCTGTGATTATCGGCGAGGGTGGAAGTGGCGGTGCGCTCGCCCTCGGCGTAGGAAACCGCGTCTACATGCTTGAGAATTCTTACTACAGCGTAATCGCGCCTGAAAGCTGTGCTGCCATTGTCTGGAGAGATTCAGGAAAGGCGCCCTTGGCGGCAGCGGCTCTTCGCCTGACTGCCACCGATCTCCTCGAGATGAAATTAGTAGATGGTATAGTCCCCGAACCGCCGGAAGGCGCTCACATGGACGCTGATGCCGCGGCACAGTTCCTGCGTTCGACGCTGAAGCAGGCCCTAGATGAGCTGTCGGCTCTGCCTCCTGAGCGCATCATCGAAGAGCGTTACGCTAAGTTCCGCCAAATGGGCGGCTTTTTCAACGAGGTTTCCTCCTGAACAAAGTCGGAATCCTGATAGCGCTATTCGTGGTTGCATTCCTGGCGCTCATCGCGTACTCAACGATCAAAGGCAATCGATACCGGGTCGAAGTGTGCATGGCCTATCAAGGACGCACCAATTGCCGCACTGTCTCCGCCAAAAGTGAACAGTCTGCGCTGCGCTCGGCGAGTGACAACGCGTGCGCCGATATCGCTTCTGGCGTTACCGACACGATGCGATGCCAACAATCACAGCCGCAAAGCGTCAAATGGCTACAGAAGCCCGGCCCCTGATCATAAGACGGCGAGACTCTATCTGCGTCTAAATAATTTCCTCGGCAGACGACCGATGGCTTCGAGCGTTTTCCATATCCGGCCGGTCACAATGTCATGGACGGTTTGCTCCACCGTCTCGATTCTCCAGTCCTGATTCGCAAGCCTGGATTGATGCTTCTCGAGAAGTTCAACGACAGCGCTCATTTCGTCGCTTAGGCGTGAAATCTGGCTCTTGAGATCGTTTAAATCTCGATTACATCGCCGGACCTGCGCTCTGCGAATGTCTTTATCGCGGAACTCTCGTTTCAGGACAGCACCTCACTGGCTATCCAAAGCCTGATCATCCCGCTTGCGCCCCGCTCGCGGCACCTTGGTCACGGAAAAATCTCAAGGATGCGCTCGTAGAGTTTGAAATCCCAGCTATTGAATCGCTTGATAAGCGCTGCGTCCGCGTCAGCCACAGGATCCTCTCGGGAATAAGAACCGCGGTTCATCATTTCGGGAGAAAGACCCCAATTCCACCCAAGTTTTGCCTCTAGAAACGAATAAGCGTCCGCTAGGCGCTCCTGCTGTCCAATGTATAGGAATTCCTTTTCTGCATGATGTCGCGCTAGCTCGTAAATTTCGGCGCTGATCGTTCCCGGCGGAAACCGCGTCTCGCTTACACCAGCAAAGCAGCGCACCATTAAGTTGTCGAGATCAACTGTCAGCTTCCCTTCAAGCACTTCTTCCAGAGTCTTGATATGGCTGTCGCCTGTGACGGTCGGGCTCTTATACTCCACAAGATAGCTATAGTGCGAGCGGACTCTATGCAGAGGATTTCGCACGATGCTGAAATACGCATAATCGTTGGGTATTTCGTTATGAATACCGTATTGGAAGTGTCCAACCACAAACCGAAATTGAGCGCGTTGTGCCAGCGGTAGATCTCGCAGGTCGCGCACTGGAAATCCCGGAGCTGCCGGGTAGATATAAGCAACCCGGCTCTGCTTGTAATTGTTAAGGATTGTTTCGCGCAATGCTGTTCCCGCCGTTTTCGCAATGTGCATGTACAGGAGCGTTGGCGTTCGAGAGCCGCGACGGCACGGCAACCGGGCACGAATCGGCGCGTTTTGCAAAGATCTCCCATTCGAGAGCCGCACGTCGATTACGACCTCTGTTTCAGCATCGGAAACTTGACTCAAATCTAAATAGAAGCCGTGTTGTCCTGAGCAGTTGAATTGCTCTGCGACGTCCGGCCGGTAATAGACAGCCAGCGCCTCCACAACAGGTCGCCCGTTCACATGGGCGGTGATCTTTGCTGGCCTGCTGGGCATGTCTGGATTGATGGCCCAGCCCCAAATCTCACCGTCCTGTATGCCATCAAGATGCCCTAGAGCGCCGAGCAGAGGTGCAGGAAGTTTTTCCAGTGGCACGGCTCGCCGTCGACCTTGCCGGAACACTGCGTAGCTGAGGAGCGCGACTGCGGTGTATTTCGCACCCAAGATCCAGGTCGTCTGATCCAGATTCACAGCGAGTAGGGGCGGAAGGAAAAAGAAGTCGGCAGCGAGAGTCGAGACGAGAACCGAAAAAATTCCGC
>JBPCJX010000159.1:0-59431 GCA_051004875.1 Bryobacteraceae bacterium | reverse complement strand
TCACTCTCTCAAATTTGGATATGAATTTTGGACGGGTGACGATGATGCGCAATTTGCCGGTCCGTACTACAGGCCGCATTTCCAGTTCAATAATTTGCTCGATCTGGTGCGCGATCAGCCTTTCGAAGAAAGTGGCGTAAACTTCAACCCGCTGACCGGACAAGTTGCCAATGGTGCGTATCGACACCTAATGAGTACGAATGGGCATTCGTGCAAGATGAATGGCGCGCTAGACCCAATCTCACGTTGAGCCTGGGGATTCGTTGGAATGATTACGGCAATCCGCACCCGGACTTGAGCAACACGCCACCCGAGGGAACGTATTCCGAGGCCCAGGAAACGATCTCAACACCCAATTTGCAAACGCGTTTGTGGGGCAGGTGAAGTCCACCTACGCCGGCCGACTGAACAATAATTGGAGCCCGCGCATTGGCGTGGCAATATAATCCCGACGGAAGCGGCAAGACTCCAACTAGTATCTCTACACTGATCCTTGGGTCCGTGTGTACGGTGAGGAATACTGAAGTGGCGACTTGCTCGTTCGACCGCCCCATACCAGCTTTGGACTTTGCCTCCCAAGCTCTTCTTATACGTACGCGCATCAATCAAGTTTTTCGCGGACCAAGCCGTTTCATGTACACGAATGCCGATCAGTTTCATCGTACGTTCATCTGTAGTTGTTTAAGCTCGACTTGAAAATGCGCGTTTCCACGCGCCAGTGTCGAGGTGTGAATCGCCCTTTGACAGGCGCGTTTACTGATCTCGGCGTTGGCTAGCGAGAATAAGTCATTGCAGGAGAGTTAATGAGACGAATTGTTATGTCCGCTTACGCACAAGCTATGATCGCCGTCGCAATCAGCTTCGGTTTGGCTGGGGCGAACGCCCCCCTGGTGTTGATCCATAGGACCCCATTGCCCGGCGTAAAGGGAGATTTCGATCATTTTGCAGCCGACGTGAAAGGGAATCGGTTGTTCCTCACGGCCGAAGATCACCATTCTGTTGAAGTGTTCGAGCTCCGTAGCGGTAAATTACTTCGAAGTGTCGGAGGATTTTCGACGCCGCATTCCATCCTGTTTATGCCCGAGAAGAACGAGCTGTTCGTGATCGACGGCGGGGACGGTACATGCAAGGTTCTTCGTGGAGATAATTACCAGATCGTAAAGACAATCAAAGTTGGACCGGAGGCGGACTCCATGGTTTACGACCCCTCGACAAAGCACCTCTTCATTACAGCGGGCGGCGAGGATGCGAAGATGGATCACTCTCTAATCGTTGTCATCGACGCAGGCACCGGGAACAATGCCGGCGAAATGGAGGTCAACTCAGGAAATATTGAGGCCATGGCGGTTGAAAAATCCGGGCCGAGGCTATTTGCCAACATCAGGGACAAGCGCCAGATCGGAGTTATCGATCGTGTGAAGATGACTCTGCTCGCGACGTGGCCACTCGACGGCGTGCAACAGAATACGCCCATGGTTCTCGACGAAGCGAATCATCGATTGCTCATCGTGGGACGCAAACCTGGAAAGCTCGTCGTCATGAATTCCGATTCTGGAAAGATCATTTCCACCGTCTCTTGTGTCGATGGCGCCGACGATATGACGCTTGATATCCCCAGTAATCGTCTATACATTACTGGGGCCGAAGGTTTCGCGGACGTTTTCGAACGGCTTAGCCCAGAACGCTACCAATTTTCGGGTAAAGTTCCCACCGGCTTCCGAGGCAAGAATTCCATTCTTGTTCCTGAGCTTAAACAGTTCTATGCTGCCGTTTCAGCCCACGAAAACAAGCCTCCAGAACTAAAGGTGTACCGCGTCCAATAAGTCTGGCCCGCATGATACTAATCAGTTGACCCCTTAGAACTTGAACCTGGCCTGCAGCTCCAGCCGTCGGTTATTTGCAGATTCGGAAAAGCCGGTGCCGCCCAACATCCCGGCTCCGTAGGGCTGATTCGCGCGACCAAACAGCGGCGATTCGATGTTTCCGATAATGGGACCTGGGTTATTGTGATTCAGAATATTGCGCATAGAGAGCGAGACCACGACGTTGTAGCGATGCCGGGTAGATGGGGTGTTAGTTTGCGACCCGCCGACACCAAATGGCCCGGTTTGCGGTCGGCGTCCTCCCGTCGACACACTCTGTTCCGCTCGGGGCCCGAATGCAAAAATTTTCGAGACTCGTAGATTGAGCATTATGATCGCCGGCCCACGGCCAAAATTTCTTGGCAGTATTGGTTCCCCAAGCATCGGATTCGGATCGAGCAGACCGTAGGCGGTCGGAATTGTTCCAGGTCTGTTCGAGTCACTTGCAAGACTTGGTCGTCCGTTGAACAACGTGTCGCCATAAAGGTCGTGTCCCACGGTGATGTTGAACGGCGCTCCCGAATCGGTGATGAAGAGCGGATTGAAGCTTAATCCACATTTTGTGGCCACGGAACCACCGAACGTAACTTGGTGGTGGATGTCAGTCGATGCCGGTCCGTACTCCCCTTCTCTGCTATATGGATTTGCCGAGAACGTTCCAATCCCGATACTTCCGCTGCTTATCGCAGGATTGAAATTGGTATTGAGTGGAGGCGGTACGTAGTCGGTGTTGCTCAGCGCGCGATTGTAGACGTAAGAGCCAAAGAGCGAGACTGAGCCGGTCAGTGTGGAGTTAAAGTTCGCAATCAGCTCGTTCTGGTTATATAGTCCCGAGGACTCGATATTAAATAAGGGGTTCACGCTTCCGAGCGGACGGATGCCACTTCCGGGTACCTGCGGATTATAGGTGCCCGGCAAAGACGCGTTGATGTCGTTCGTCAGAAACTGATGCAACCCGTGCGCATTCAAGTACGTGAGGGCGACCGCGGTCCGAACCTTAATCTGGCGTTCGAAAGCAATGGCTGAATTGATGACGTGAGGGGCACGGAGATTTGGGCTGAGCTGCTCGGTAGCTTGCTGCGGTCGGAAGTGGGAAAGGGATGCGACACTCGGAATTGCCGGGAAGAATCCGGGATTCGTAATGACGTATTGCTGTTGCACGATGCCGTTGTACCGCTCGGCTAGCAGCGCGTCCGTGATATCGAAGCGCTGATAGAAAATTCCGAATCCGGCGCGGATGATGGTTCTCGGACTCACATTTGCTTTTCTTTTCGCCGGCGCCCACGCGAGGCCGATTCTTGGACCAAAATCTCGCCAATCGTGAATAGTCGTCTGGCCTTCATATCGCAATCCGGCATTGATCGTCAGATTTGTCATCGCGCGCCAATCATCGTTGACGAAAATGCCGACGTCTTCCTCGTTTATCGAAAGCGAAGGACGTCCGGCACCTATCGTGAACTGAGATGCACCACCCCCCAGAGCACGAATTTGAAGAGGAGAGAGACCCATCCGCGTGAAGAGCAAAGTGCGGCGGTAACTTTCGATCGAATCGATGCTCACCAACATGGGCGCTCCGAACGGATTGAGCACCGCTTCATTGTTAGCGTTCAATTCGGGCGCGAGAGTGCCTGCGAAAGTGAACGTGCCTCCAAAGTTCACTGGCGACGAATTGCCAATGTTTGCGCCTCGCACACGGACGCCAAAGCGTACCGTGTGGACCCCGTGAGTTACCGTCGTGTTGTTCTGAAACTCGTAGGTGTTCAGCAGATTCAAAGAATGACCCACCTGTGCCCCACCGCCTATGAACGAGTTCAATACATCGATTTGCGGAGTGAAGTGGTCAGAAGTGCTCGACACCGTCGCACGGTAGAACTGAAACCTCGTCTCGTTGATGGCGGTCAATCCGAGGATTTTAGTGTTTGCAATCTGGACAGTGTGATCGTTGCCGTGGTGATGGATGCCGGTGGACACGAGATTGAACCCACCCACCCCCGAATGTTCGATATCTGCTGTCGAAAACGCATATCGAAGAGATAGAGTGTCGCTCGGAGTAAGTTGATAATCGACCCGAGGGCTGATTCGGATCCGGCGCTGCGGAATGCTGAAAACGTGAGTATAGGGATCGATGATCGCGAGCGTATTCGGGTTCAGAGTGGTTCCGTTGATGACGGCGCCGTTGTCAATGGCGGCGCGATCGATAGTGAAGAAGAACGAAGCCAGCTTGCTGAGCGGGCCGTCGAAACTAGCTCCGTACTCCTTTAGGAGAAATGGTGCTTTCTCGGCTGCGTACGGATTGCGGGAATTCCAGACGCTATCGCCGAAGTTGTAATAGCCAGTGCCGTGGAATTTGTCTGCACCCGGTTTTGTCAGGATCTCGATGCGGCCGTAGCCGAGCCTGTCGTACTCGGGCGAGAACGGATTCTGATTGATCCGGACCTCCCGGATGCTGTCTTTCGAAGGGAGCTGGCCGGTGCTGAAGCCGTCGATGAAAACAGAACCGCCACTCGGTCCGGCAGACGGTCCGGCCAGAGCCTGCAGATCTGTCATGAGGTCCTCGGGGTCATCGGCGAGCATTTTTAGATCCTCACCTTTGAGCACCAGAGCCGAAACGTTGGCCGATGATTCGGTACTGAGAGTAGGTCCGGCGTTCTCCTGAACGGTCGTTTGCTGCTTAGTTGAAGCTACTCTCAGCTTCAGGGGGAGCGTTTGAGAGCCTGTTTTGAGATTGAGCTTGACTGGCTCTTGCTCTAGCTTAGGCGCAATTGCCTGTACTGTGTAAAATCCGTGTCGCAAACCGCTGAAACAATACCAGCCGTCAGCAGTTGTAGTGGTGGTCTTCAACACGCCGGATGATCCGGTAATCGTAATTGTTGCGTTGGGAATGACGGCGCCGCTTTCGTCGAACACTTGCCCACACAAAGACGCTGTCTGCCCAGCGGCCATCCCGCACACTGCCCAGAAAACGAACGCATACAACACGTACCTGCCGGCTAAGGTTTCCCGGCTCTGCCAAATGGAACTGTGTCTTCTCGCCGCTCTGAATTCGCTTCCGTTTACCAGATGACCTTCATTGCAAATTGAATCTGTCTTGATGGTGTCACGGTCGAGGTGAGTTGGCCCGCGCCGGCAACGGGTGCGCCGGTACCGTCGAATACGGCAAGGTTGTCCGTTGGCGGAGCAAAATTCGTGTGATTCAGCACGTTAAAAAGCTCTGCCCGGAACTGCAGGTTGAAGTCCTCGGAAATGCGCCGGATTTTATTGTTCTTGAACAATGAGAAGTCCAGATTGATCATTCCGGGCCCGATGAGCGCGTTACGACCCAAATTGCCAAGCAAATTGAGGCACCCGGTCGATCCATCGGCATTCGCCACGGCCACACATCGTCCAGCGATAGCGGGGGTGATGGGCGGCACAATGAAGCACTGAGTTTTCACATAATTCACGTTTGCAGAATTGGTCAGCGAACTGCACCCCGGTCCGGTCAAGACGGTAGGAACGTCGAGCGTGGGATCAGTGCTATTCAGGCCTAGCGCATCGCCGCCAAAGCCTAAGGTGAAGGGTGTGCCACTGCTGACCTCCAGGATGCCGCCCAACTCGTAGCCGCTGGCGAGCCATCCGGCGAACCCTGACCAAGACTTGGGTCGGGGGAGGTCCCATATGTAGTTGAGAACCACGTTATGCCGAACGTCGAAATCTGATAGACCACGGCTTCTGCGGGTATCGAACCAGGGCAGGCTGCTGATCGCATTAGTGAATGAATCACCTACCAGACTTGCCGAGGAGTTGTCGATGCTCTTCCCCCATGTGTAGGACGCTCCGACTTCGATGCCATGGCTCATGTGTTTCTGGATCTTCATTTCGAGCGCGTCATAGAAAGAATTGCCCTCCCAGAATAGGGCGGCAATTTGACCGACATTCGGGTTCAGCCGCGGGCCGCTGCCCTGCGGAGATGGCCACAAATAACCTGCCGGGGTCGCGGTGGGCAGGACGATGTCCGCGTCTTCTACGCGAAACGGTTGGTGTACTCCGCGAGAACCCACGTAACCAACCAGCATCGTTAAATCCCGCGCGAGTTCCCGTTGCACGTTTAGATTCCACTGCATCACGTAATTGCGTTTGGGACTCCGGTCCATATACGTGTAACGCAAAGTGGCCGGTGAAGCCGAGATGGCGGAATAGCCGGCTGCAGGAAATGAACCGGCAGGCAGCGACGTGGCTACTCCAATTTGGATGAAAGGAGCCGCAAAGGCTTCCAGCAGCTCAAACTGATACGGCAAAGGGAGTACGTCGAACATTCCGAACCCACCGCGCACGGCCGTTTTGCCGTTCCCCAGGGGATCCCAGGAAAAGCCCACCCGAGGTTCAAAGTTCAGCTTCGTGGGATTCGAGTAGAGGGGGTCGCCTAGATGCGGCGTGGCATCGCCGAGGTGCCGCAGGGTCGAGAGCTTTTTTTGCACCTCCGTCAAGACCGTTGCAAACTCGTAACGCAGACCTAAGTTCAGCGTTAAAGTTGGGACGCACCCGCCAGTCGTCCTGAATGTACGGCCCGAACAGCGTCTGTCGAAACCCGCGCCCGGTAATCGTATTGGGGATAGTAGCCGTCAGCGATGGTCCAACTGTTTCGGGGCCCACCCCGCTGTTTTGAAGGAACTCCGCTAGAGAATTGAAAACCCACACACCATTTGGGTCGGTAAACGCCGTCTCGTTCGATCGAATGCGTTCGAGCGAGAAACCAAACTTGGTTGAATGAAGTCCACGCGTCAAAAATGCGTCGTCGTATAACTGTAAAGAATTCCAGTGAAAGTGGTACGTCGAGAGTGAGTCCAGGCCTCCGCTGAACTCTGTCAGGCCGGGAATCGATGCGTCTGAGGCCGCTCTTCCCGGAACAGTCCCATATGAGGGATCTCCTGCCGCCGGATTCCCGGACAAAGACGTCGACCCTATATTGGCGACAACTCTGCTAAACCCAAATCGCACTGCATTCACGAATCGGGGGCTGAAGATACGCGTCTCTTCGAGCGTTGCGATCTGCCGCCTTGAGTCGAAACCGGTTCGCTTGTCGTTCAACTCGTCTGGCTGATCGATATTCGCGTCGTCCAGAACGTATGTCCCTACCAAGCTGTCCTTGTCCGAAATTTTGTGATCGACCTTGATCGTTCCATAATTCTCACCTGTGATTTGCTGGCCAGCAAACGTGAAGATCCCGGTATCTCCGGTGCCTGGAGCGCAAGAATTGAAAGGACATAACAGCGGGCCATTAGGCAGCGGATAAAATGCGTTCACAAATCTCGAAACGTTAGGATCGACCGTAAGGCTAGTAGTTGTGCTGCAGTCAGGAGCGCTGCATAGATGTCCACTGCGGGCCGCCAGGGAAGGCGTGAAGTCTACGCGCGTGATTCCAAGCCCTTGCCGCAGGCCTTCGTAGTCGGCGAAAATAAATGTTTTGTCCCGTTTGATCGGGCCACCACCGGACGCACCGAACTGGTTGCGCTTGAAGGCAGGAGGTGAAGAAGTTTGATCAAAGAAATTCCGGGCATCGAGGGCGCTGTTACGGATGAACTCATACAAATTGCCGTGGAAATTGTTGGTTCCCGAGCGAGTGATCGCATTAATAACGCCACCCGAAGACCGCCCGTATTCCGCCGGGTAGTTGCTCGTGAGAACCGAAAATTCCTGAATGGCGTCGACGCCGAGATCAACCCCCAGCACACTGCCCGGGGCGCCATTCGAGTAGTCGTTTATGCTGATTCCATCTAGCCGATAGTTGTTTTGTTGCGGCCGGCCTCCCGAGATACTCAACTGCGTTCCGAAACCTCGCTGACCTTTACCGGAATTCAAGCTCACCTGGGTCCGTGAAGCGAGAACACCGGGCTCGAGAATGGATAATTGCGTCCAGTCTCTTGCGTTAAGCGGCAATTCACGAACTGTAGTTGAATCGACTGTTCCGCTCACCGTTGACGTAGCGAGTTCGACACCGGCATCGGCTGGCTTGACTTCGACCTTTTCCGTCTGGCCGCGCAAGACCATCTGAATATCCACCACCACTGCCGCTCCAACGGTCAGAGACAAGCCCGTTCGAACTTGAGTGGTGAAGCCTGGCGCTGCGGCGGATATCTCATAATCTCCAGGAATCAAGTTTGGAACCCGGTAAAAACCTTGACTATTGGTCGCAACACTCGTAACTACGCCCGTTCCAGTATTTTTAATTGAAACTTCTACGTTCGGGATCACGGCCCCCGAGGGGTCGGCGAGAGTTCCTTGAATTGTGCCACCCGCTACCTGCGCGTTTACGGGAGTTAATCCCAGGCAGAGTAGAATGATCACTGAACTCGCTATATAGAGCGGAAATTTCCTTTTGGAAGAGATGGATTTTTTCACCTCCGGCATTGTTCACCCCCGTCCGCGCATATGGATGATATGAGAAGTGAAATGAACACACCATTAACGCTCTCGAGTTCGAGCGTAAGTTTAGAGAATAGCTGAATGAAGCCGGTTCATCTTACGTTCATGCGCGCGGCTATAGAATTGGGTCGGTCTACATGAGGATCCTGCTCGTCGAGGACGAGCCGCAAATGGCTCGGATTATCGGAAAGGGTTTGCGTGAACAGAGCTTTGCCGTCGACATCGCCCGCGATGGCGAGGAGGCCCTCTATAACGCGGATATAAACACTTACGACCTCGCCATCCTCGATGTAATGTTGCCGGTCAAAGATGGGTTCGCAGTGTGCCGCGAATTGCGCGGTAGGAAGTTTTGGCCTCCCATCCTCATGCTTTCGGCGCGCTGCGCTGTGGACGACCGCATCACCGGCCTTAACTGTGGAGCCGACGACTATCTGTCCAAGCCCTTCGACTTCCTCGAGCTACTTGCCCGTATCCGGGCGCTGACGCGTCGAGCCGGTGAAGTCAGGCCGGCCGAAATACAGATTGCGGATCTGAAACTGAACACCCAGAATCACAGCGCCAAACGGGGCGATCGCAATATAAGCTTGACCGCTAAGGAGTATGCCTTACTTGAGCTATTTATGCTGAGACCCGACCAGGTTCTTTGCCGGGAAACGATATCCGAACACGTCTGGGATGAGACGTTCGACCCGTTATCCAATGTTATTGACGTGTACGTTCGGCGCCTGAGAGCGAAAATCGATGAAGGGTCCGATCAGCCGCTGCTCCACACCAGGCGGGGGGAGGGCTACTTCCTGTCCGCAACTGCTTAAAACGGGCTGCTCGAGGCTCTGAATTGCACGATGTTTAGGACAATCCGGTTCCGCCTGACGCTGTGGTATGTGCTCGTATCCGGCTCCTTGCTCATCATCTTCAGTTTTTACCTTTATTCTCTAATCGCGGCGGATTTGCGAGCGCAGTTTGACTCCTCCCTGGTCCGTGCGGCTAAGGCAACAGCGGCATTTTTCGAGGAAACTGCTGAACAGAACCGGGACATCACCTCCAGTGCTCGGGAAACTGCACGAGAGTTGCATTTGCCCGGAGCAAGAATGGCGATTCTTCGGGAGGATTCGTTGTTGGCCTCGAATAGCCCAACGCTTTTCAAGCGCGTATTGTCCGGCAATAACCTTGCAATTAGTCCGGGAGATCGCGAACCGGTTATTGTCAGCGTCGAAAGCGGAGGTGCGCGGCTCGTCAGGATTCCTCTGCGGTTAGGCGATCATACCTACTCCGTGATTCTGCTCGAAGATCTCCGGGGGTTGTCCGCTCAGCTTCAAAGCCTTCGGCGTGTCTTTTATCTCGGCCTGCCGACCGCGCTGGCCCTGGCCGCTCTTGGAGGCTCTTTCTTAGTGAAGAAGAGCCTGGCTCCGGTACTCGCTATCTCGAATCAGGCCGAACGCATCAGTGCGAAGAATCTGAGTGAGCGGCTCACCATTTGCGATAAAGATGAGCTTGGCAAACTTACCGGAGTTCTTAACGCTCTGCTTTCGCGGCTCGATGCCTCGTTCAAAATCATGCGAGATTTCATGGCGGATGCATCTCATGAACTTCGAACTCCCCTGGGTGTAATTCGCAGCGCTGCCGAAGTGACGCTGTCGCGCAATCGACCGGAATTCGAGTACAAGGAAGCACTGAAAACTATTGAAGAGCAATCCATCCGGGCTACAAATCTCGTCAACGACATGCTAGCGCTCGCCCGGGCTGATACGGGAGAGCGGCCATTGCATTTCGAAGAGTTATATCTTGATGACCTGGTGGAGGAATGCTGCCGCGCTCATCAAGCGCTAGCTCACCAAAAGGCGATTCGGCTTACGTCCGACCTTGCACAGGATGTACAGATAAATGGCGATCACGCTTTGCTGAAAAGCTTGGTATCGAACCTCGTGGATAATGCACTTGCGTACACGCAGACAGGCGGCTCGGTGAACGTGAAACTAATTGCTGAAAGCTCGCTTGCGCGTCTGATTGTTTCCGATACTGGCGTCGGAATCCCGCCTGAATGTGTCGAGCGCGTGTTCGATCGTTTTTATCGCGTCGACCCGTCGCGCTCCCGCAACAATGGAGGCAGCGGGCTCGGGTTGGCCATTGTCAAATTGGTGGCCGAATCGCACAGAGGATCAGTCGAGCTGTTCAGTAAGCCGCACGATGGCAGCACGTTTACCGTATCGTTACCTTTACGGGTCTAACTGTCCGCCAATTCATCCTGTGTTCACCCATGCTTCTATAAACTCTAAGCACGGATGCGCGTGGGAAGAGAAGATTTGAATAGAATCACGGGGCACAATTCGCAGTTGTTTGCGGAATCTTATGCGCCGCTCTGGCCCTCGCTGCGGCGGAGACGAGCGGATACCAGCTCGAAAAGAAGGTGTCAATCGCAGTACGAGGTCTTTGGGATTACGTGAAAGTGGACCCTAAAGCCCGGAGAGTTTATGTGTCACATGCGACTCAGGTAGAGGTACTGGATGCAGATACGGGAGATCCCGTCGGCACCATCCCGGATCTGAAAGGCGTTCACGGCATCGAGGTTGTTCCAGAATTTCAGAAAGGCTTCATCACAGAAGGCTTGGCGGCTGCAGTCACGATCTTTGACCTAAAAAGTTTGAAAAAGCTTGGCTCGATTCCAGCCGGAAAGAAGCCAGACGGCCTGACTTACGACCCCCTTTCCCGGCGCATATTCGTGTTCAATGGCCTCGGCGAGAGCGCGACCGTAATCGATGCGGCGAGCGGAAACGTAGTGAAAACGATTGCTTTAGGTGGCGCACCCGAATTTCCGGTGGCAGACGGGAAGGGTCACGTCTTTGTGAACTTGGAGGACAAGAACACTTTGTTATGCCTGAATAGCGAGAAGCTGGTCCTTGAAAAAAGATGGCCGGTTGCGCCCTGCGATGAGCCTGCCAGTATGGCCATCGATCGGAAAAACGGCCGCATTTTTATTGGATGCGGGAACAAACGAATGGCCCTCGCGGATAGTGAGAGCGGACGCATCATTACCACTCTGCCCGTCGGTCCGCATGTAGACGCGACGGCTTTCGATCCGGGGACCAGCCTGATGTTCAACTCTACGTATGACGGCGCAATTACGAGTATTTCATCAGGATGCTGCGGACAAATTATCGCCAGCCGGTACGATAAAAACTCAGCAAGGCTCGAAGACCATGGGCCTCGATGCCAAATCTCACAAACTCTTCGTCCCTGCTGGAACCTTTGAACCGCCTTTGGCAGCTAACGCGATGAAGACCCCACCCAACTCAAAGATCGCAACCGGCACCTTTTCGGTTCTGATCTTCAATAGGGGTAATCCCTAATTCTGAAGTCTCTATGAAGATCACCCGCAGAACCGCAGCCGAAATTTCCGCGGCTTCGATTGCGGCCGTTCTTGGGCGGGCTGCCGGTGAGACGCTGCCGCTACCGAAATCAGCCCCACCCCGTTCTTCTCAGGATTCCCCGCCTCCTGTGACCCATCGCGTTTCCGAGTTTGTCGTCAATACACAGTACGAGGATGTTCCCGCCGAGGTAATCGAACTCGGCAAGAAGTCGATCTTGGATGGCCTGGGGCTCGCTTTAGCCGGTTCGGTATCGAAAACCGGAAAGATGGCCTGCACTTACCTGCAATCACTTGGTTTGTCGAGGCCCGATGCCACCATCATCGGTTCCGAGCTGAAAGTGCCCGTGCGTTTTGCGGCCTTCGCAAATGGTATTGAAATTCATGCTGATGATTACGATGACACCCAACTGGCTGTAGCCAAGGATCGTGTTTATGGGCTTTTAACCCATCCGACGGCGCCGGTGCTTCCCGCTGTTCTGGGTATTGGGCAAGCTGAAGCAAAATCCGGACGAGATGTGATGCTTGCGTACCAGATTGGGGTAGAGGTTGAGTGCAAGATCGCGGAAGCCATTGCGCCCAGGCATTATGAGGCGGGTTTTCATTCTACAGGTACGTGTGGTGTCTTTGGGTCGGCTGCTGCGTCGGCCAAGCTTCATCATCTGGATACGTCGCAAACCGCTAACGCTCTTGGTAATGCGAGTGCCCAAGCTGGCGGCTTACGAGAAAATTTCGGAACGATGACCAAGCCGTTCCAGGCGGGTCACGCGGCCGAAGCAGGAGTAATCGCAGCCGATCTCGCGACTCTAGGGTTCACCGCCAGCGAACAAATTTTGGAAGCTCCCCGTGGGTTTTTCCAAGCTGCTGGCGGGGGATTCGAGGTAAACGCTATTCTGCCGAAGCTCGGCAATCCCTGGACATTTGCCTCCCCAGGCGTGTCGATTAAACCATTCCCATCGGGATCGCTGACTCACCCCGGCATGACCGAGATGTTGCGTCTCATCAAAGCGAACAATATCTCCGCGAGCCAGGTTGAAAGCGTCGATGTAGGGACCAACCGCAACATGCCGAATGCCCTTATTCATCACGATCCGAAGAATTCACTTCAGGCCAAATTCAGCATGGAGTTCTGTATGGCGGCCTTGTTGTTATACGGCAAGGCGGGACTGAATCAATTTACTGATGAAGTGGTGAATCGGCCCGAAGTTCAAGCCATGATCAAGCGCATCCATTTCGGCGTAAATTCCATTGCAGAGCAGGCGGGTTACAACAAAATGACGACCATCATCGACATTCACCTGAAGGATGGCAGAACGATTTCGGGGCGTGCGGATTTTGGTAAAGGCAGTCCGGCCAATCCCATGAGTTACGAGGAGGTCGCCGCGAAATTCGAAGATTGTGCTGCATTCGCGAACTGGCCCCAATCTAAAGCCAAGGCCATTGTCGCCATGGTTGCGAGGCTTGAGGATACGCCAGATGTCCGCTCCCTGGCCCTCCTTTGCGCGAAATCGTGACGAGCCCGCCGCCGCCATTCAGAATTGCCGTCATCGCCGGTGACGGCATCGGTCCGGAAGTCATCCCCGCCGCAATCGCTGCCCTAAATCGGCTGGGAGACAAATTCGAGGTTCGCTTTCAGTTCACGGAGTACGACTGGGGTGCTGACTATTACTTCCGGCATGGGCGGATGATGCCCGAGGATGCACTCGAGCGTCTCAGAGGGGCCGACGCTATTCTCCTCGGGGCTGTTGGCCATCCCCGGATCCCCGATCACGTCACGCTAAACGGGCTACTACTCCCGATACGCCGGACCTTTGACCAGTTTGCGAACGTCCGTCCAGCCATTCTCTATGCAGGCGTCTCCTCTCCGCTCCGCAACCTCAAAGACGGGGACATCGACATGGTCATCGTCCGCGAAAATACGGAGGGCGAATATTCCCAGGTCGGCGGGTTCGTCCATCACGATACCTCTCAGGAAGTGGCCGTTCAGACGTCAGTCTTCACTCGGCAGGGAACGGAGCGAGTGATTCGTTTCGCTTTTGACCTCGCAACAAAACGCCAACAAAAAAACCGCGTGACCTCAGTCACAAAGTCGAACGCACAAGCCTTCGGAATGGTGCTTTGGGATCGCGTGTTCGAGGAAGTCAAGCTCGAGTATCCGGGCATTGAAACAGAATCCCTACTCGTCGACGCTGCGGCCATGAACTTTGTGCGGCGGCCACAGAGCTTCGATGTAGTCGTGGCTTCCAATCTTTTCGGCGATATCTTGAGTGATCTCTCAGCCGGAGTCACGGGTGGGATGGGACTCGCGCCCAGCGCCAATCTTGACCCGCTTCGCCGGTTTCCCTCCATGTTCGAACCGGTCCATGGCTCCGCTCCCGATATTGCCGGAAAGGGAGTCGCTAATCCCCTAGCTTCCTTTTTCTCAGCAGCAATGATGCTCGAGCACCTTCAGTTGAATGAACCCTCCCGCCTCTTGAACCAGGCGGCGCGGCAGCTTCTGAAGGAGGGGCGCGTGCGAACGCCCGACCTAGGCGGGACCGCTACCACGCAAGACGTATTGCAAAGTGTGCTCACATTCATCGACAACGTGAGCACAGCCTGAGTCACATGAAAATCGTCGATGTGCGTGAAACCGTTGTGCCGATAAGCTCGGAAATCCGCAACGCATACATTGACTTCACGCAGATGACGGTCAGCGTTGTCGCTGTGATTAGCGATGTTGAAATTAGCGGTAAGCTCGCCGTTGGCTTCGGGTTCAATTCGAATGGCCGCTACGCCCCGAGCGGTCTTTTGCGGGAGCGTTTCATGCCCCGCCTTCTTGCGGCCAAGCCTTGTGACCTTTTAAATGAGACCGAGGGCAACTTTGATCCGAGCCGTGTGTGGGCAGTTCTGATGAGGAATGAAAAGCCAGGCGGGCATGGCGAACGTTCCGTAGCTGTCGGCGTGCTCGACATGGCGGTTTGGGATTTGGTTGCCAGGATCGCCCGGCTTCCGCTCTATCGCCTATTGGCCGATCGGTACAGCGCTGGTGTTTCGAACGCTCATGTCTTCGTGTATGCCGCTGGCGGCTATTATTACCCAAACAGCGAACTCCAGGCCCTCCGGCGAGAGATGCAAAGCTATCTCGACCGCGGCTATTCGATGGTAAAGATGAAGATCGGCGGCGCTTCTCTGGGCGAAGATCTGCGGCGTATCGAGGCCGTCCTCAAACTTCTGTCCAGACCCGACCAGCTCGCCGTAGACGCGAATGGCCGCTTTGATCTGAAGACGGCGATCGAGTACGCCGAAGCATTGGCGCCCTATGATCTGCGTTGGTTCGAAGAACCGGGAGATCCCCTGGATTATCAGCTTCAAGCCGAAGTTTCAACTCGCTATTCAGGACCGCTGGCAACGGGCGAAAATCTGTTTTCCATGCAAGATGCCCGCAATCTCATCCGCTACGCTGGCATGCGCCGCGATCGCGATATCCTGCAATTCGATTGCGCGTTGAGTTATGGGTTAGTCGAATACCTGCGCACGCTTGAGATGATCGAGCAACACGGCTGGTCGCGGGCAAGCTGTATTCCTCATGGCGGGCATCAATTGTCGTTGCATATCGCGGCCGGCCTTGGGTTGGGAGGCAATGAATGGTATCCCGATCTCTTCAAACCTTTCACCGGATTCGCGGACGGAACCCAAGTGCATAGCGGTTACATCACGGTGCAAGATATCCCCGGTATCGGTTTCGAAAACCAGCAGCAACTCTTTTCAGTAATGAACCAACTTGTCGACGCATAGCTTCACAGCCAGTGCCGTTTCGCGTAAGCGACCCTTCTACAAAACCCTGTGGGTGCAGGTATTGGCGGGAATGGCTGCCGGAATCTTGTTCGGATACTTCAATCCCAGCAGAGCCGTTGCGATGAAGCCAATGGGCGACGCTTTCATCAGACTAATCACAATGGTGATCACGCTGATTATCTTCTGCACGGTCGTATCTGGCATTGCGGGCATGGAAGACATGAAGAAGGTGGGCCGCGTGGGCGGAAAGGCGCTCGTATATTTCGAAATCGTGTCTACGTTGGCCCTGGTAATAGGTCTGGTGATTGCAAATGTGGTGCGTCCAGGCGCGGGCTTCAACGTGAATCCTGCCAGCCTTGATGTGAAATCGGTTGCTGCTTACGCGGGCCAAGCGAAAGCGCAGAGCATCAGCGAGTTTCTGATGCACATCATCCCTAACACGATTGTCGATGCCTTCGCGAAAGGAGATATTCTCGAAGTCCTGTTCGTCGCCATCCTATTCGGGTTCGCGCTTTCGGCCATGCGGTCACGTTGCAAACCGCTGCTCGACGTCATTGACGCTTTGACGCCGGCCGTGTTCGGTATCGTCAACATCATCATGCGTTTTGCGCCTCTGGGTGTCTTTGGCGCGATGGCATTCACGATCGGGCGATACGGCATCGCCTCGCTCGGCCCGTTGGCCAAATTAATCGAGACGTTTTATCTCACTTCCATTCTGTTCGTGCTGATTGTCCTCGGACCAATTGCCGGTGCTGTAAACGTCAGCATTTTTAAGTTCCTCTTCTATATCAAAGAAGAGATTCTACTCGTGCTTGCTACCAGCTCATCGGAAACGGCCTTGCCCACTCTCATGCAAAAGCTCGAAAACCTCGGTTGCTCGAAGTCGCTGGTCGGCCTGGTTGTGCCGACTGGTTATACCTTCAACACTGACGGCACGAGCCTATATATGACAATGGCGGCGCTATTTGTCGCCCAAGCTACCAATACGCGGTTAACTCTGAGCCAACAGCTGACGATTCTGGCCGTCGCAATTTTGACATCCAAGGGAGCGAGCGGTGTACAAGGAGCGGCATTCATTGCGCTGGTAGGAACGTTGTTAGTGGTCCCCACGGTCCCAGTAGCCGGCATGGCATTGATCCTGGGAATCGACCGCTTCATGAGTATGTTCCGTGCGCTGGTAAATATGATCGGAAACGGTGTCGCCACAATAGTTGTTGCGCATTGGGAAAGACAACTTGATTACCAAATGTTGCGCCGGGAACTCGGATGAGCGATGGGCAAACGAGACTTCGCCATAATGCCTAAAACACGAAGAGATCAGATGCGACTGGAGCGAAACACGAATTTAGAGCTCACGAATAAATGCGCAACCGCAACTCGCCGAGCGTTTTTGAGTCGCTCGGGCTGGATCGTCGTAGGCACGGGGTTGCCACCCCAGAAGATTGTGGCTTCGGACGCGATTAGTCCGGTTATGGCCAAGCTCAGCGATTACATGGCGGAAACCCGTAACCGTGCAGTGCCCGAAGAAGTATTAGAGACGGCGAAAGAGCATATTCTCGACACCGTGGCTGCCATGATCTCAGGTTCACGACTGCCGCCCGGACGCGCCGCCATCGAGTTTGCGCGAGCGAACGCCGGTCATGAAATCGCGACCGTCGTCGCGTCCAATATTCGCTGTGATGCGATGGCGGCAGCTCTCGCCAATGGAGTCCTTGCGCATTCAGACGAAACCGACGACTCCCACTCTCCCTCTCAATCCCATCCAGGTTGTTCAATCGTTCCCGGCGCGCTCGCTGCTGGAGAACAGTTCGGCGTTGCCGGTTTGCACTTCATACGCAGCGTTGTGCTCGGCTATGATATCGGTACCCGCGTCAGCATGACCCTGGGCGGGTTGCGTTTTCAAGCAGAGAGTCACAGGGACACGCACAGCATTTGTGGAGGTTTCGGTTCGGCGGCGGCGGCAGGCTGCGCCGCCAGTCTCAATCCGCAGCAAATGCGTTGGCTACTCGATTACGCTGCGCAGCAGACGGCCGGAATCGCTGCATGGCAGCGCGATACGCGACACATGGAAAAGGCTTTCGTCTTCGCGGGTATGACGGCGCGCAACGGTGTCACCTGTGCCTTGCTCGTGCGATCGGGCTGGACGGGGGTTGATGACATCATGTCGGGACCTGACAATTTCCTTCTGGCGAATGCTGCAAAGGCCGATCCCGCAGGACTGATCGATGAACTTGGCGAGCGCTATGAGGTGATGCGGACCAATATCAAGAAATGGCCGGTCGGGTCCCCGATCCAAGCACCGCTGGATGCGCTGGACATGTTGCTAAAGGGCCACTCCTTCAATGCCGCCCAAGTGCAGCGCGTCAATGTACGAGTCGCCACGCGTGAGGCGGCTATCGTGGATAACCGGAACATGCCAGATATCTGCCTGCAGCATATGGTCGCCCTTATGCTGATCGACAAAACGGTCACGTTCCGGTCTGCGTACGACAAAACGCGCATGAAAGATCCTGCGGTTCTGCGTGAGCGCGCAAAGGTGCAGCTCATTCCCGACGAGGACCTCGACCGCCAGCTCCCGAGCAGAGAAGCGATCGTCGAAGTCATCCTGATAGATGGCACACACCTGCGTGAGCGCGTAGACGCAGTCCGCGGTACAGCCCAGAATCCGATGAGTCGCGAGGAAGTCGTCGCAAAAGCCCGCGACCTTATTACTCCTGTCCTCGGCGCTGAGATTTGCACGAATCTTATAGACAAGGTGCTCGCGCTTGAAAACGTGAAGGATCTTCGAGACTTGAGGCCGCTACTTCAACGGGCGTAGAACGCATGAACAGACCCAAATAGGGAGATGAAGAACGTGATGCGACGGGATTTATTTGAAATAGCTCCGGCAGCGGGTATCGCTGCGGCCTCCTCTCTTACGCTACCAACCGGCGCAGAGGGGGGGCGCCCGGTTCGGGCGAGAAATTCGAACCGCTACAGAATTTCAAATATCCGTTAGACTCTTCGAAACGCTTGGAGGGCTCGAGCGGATCAGCGACAGCGTTACGGAGGTTCCTGACTTGAACAGTATCGCGGTGTACCGATGCGGCTGTCGCCCGGAGGTCTGCGAGAGTTACATTGGCCTGCCATTCCTGCCGAATGGGCCTACATGGTTTGGCCACTACCGATCCTGGATCGAGTTGTCGTAAGATGCCAAGAGCGGCTAGGCGGATTGCTCAAGTACTACTGACCTGCAGCGTGAATCATTTGACCACACGCGGTTCGTTGTCAGGAACAGATTTCTTACGAGTTGTTGAGTGATGGCCGATGCACCGCGTGGGCGTCCATTTCCCACGTCCTGTTCCCGATCGCGCTTCCAATCTCCTTCCCGCCGAAGCCGTGATGTCGGGAGAACCGAGCATCCTCGGCGGCAATAACAGTGTGCTCAAGGTACGGTGAAATGTCTCGGGCGATACGAATGCATACGCTTCTCGTAGGGCGAGTGCTCCAGGCGGGGCATGAACCCAGCGCGATCTGTAATGCCGTGAATGGTGGGCTCGTACATCGCAGAAGGATCAGAACGACCAGTGTAAGCGCGTAAAGGGCTGAGACGGCGATAAGCATCCAGCGAAGAAGGTGTCTGGGTCGCGGACCAGCTCGGGCACAGGCTCGATGTCAACCAGAATGTCTATACCCAGTCGCCGGTCGAAAGCCGTCTAGTGATCGTTAACAGTTGGAAAGTTTGCTGGTACAATAACGGTGTTCGTCCAGTGTTCAGGAACGCGGTTCCGGAAGTTATTGAAAAGAAGCGACGCGGGAGTAATTCAGCGGTAGAATGCCAGCTTCCCAAGCTGGACGTCGCGGGTTCGATCCCCGTCTCCCGCTCCATCTTTTCAATCACTTAGCTCTACTTTTCATCCTTCTTGGCTCCATTTGGCTCCATTAAGGATTTTTCCAGCGCCTGATCCAGAATTTTCACCGCAGCAGCGCGGCGGCGGAGTGCCGCTTTTGTGTAGACGTTCTGGTTCACATCGAGCGTGTGACCGAGCTGATCCGCAACGATCTTCGGGTCTACTTCGAGTTCATTCATCAATGACGAATGAGTGCGGCGCATGACCTGGAAGTTGACCCATAACAGCCCGACTGATTTAAGCTTTGGATAAATCCAGCGACGAAGAACGTTATCGCGCCACAACGGCGTCCCGCCTCTCTCCGACGGGAACACCCAGGCATCCGCACTGGTATCAATGGACTGTTCACGCCATAGCGCCAAATCGGCGAGTATGCTTTGGCTGAGCGCGACTTTTCGAACTGAAAGATGCGTTTTCGGGCTGTCGATATCTCCCCGATAAATGCGAATCTGAACTTCGCAGTGGTCCTCCTTCACCGCTCGCCATTTTAGTCCCAGAACCTCACCGGGCCGCATGCCCGCCAACGTCGCAAATTTGACGATCAAGCGCTCTCGCAGTTCAACTGCATCAAGGCATCGGTTCACCTCCTCAAGATTCATGATGAGCTTCTCAGCCCGTTTTGCTCCGCGCGGAATGAAGAGCAACTTCGCCGGATTTCGCGAAATATGCCCTTCTCCAACAGCCATGTCGAACATCTGTTTTAGGTCCCAGCGAAGATGCGCAATCATGCTGGCGGACAAGCCGTCGCCCAGCTTTCGGTCAATAAAGTCCTGAAGCTGGTCGCGATTGAACGTGCCGAGCGCGCGACTTCCGAACTCGGTCAGAATATGGCGTTCGATGCGATCTTCTGTAGTTCCGGCGGTAGAACGCTTCCATTTGCGCCTGTAGAAAGGAAAGAATACCCCTTCCACGAGGTCCTGAAGCGTACAGTTTGGATTGGCTCCTGAAGTCCTTGCATTGATAGGCTCAACGATTGCGGCAAGCGCGATTCGCGCCTGAGCTTTCGTCATTTGATTGAGAGAGCCCAGCGTTCGCTTTCGCCGATGGCCGTCATCCCACCATTGGCCGACCCAAGTACCATTCCGTTTGAACAAATTTCCCTGTTGAAACCGTTTACGCATGATGTCCTTTCATGCGTCCACGGGTATCTGTTTCTGGCGATGCGGCCAGAATAGCATTCCGTTCGTTCGCCTGTTTCCAAGCTTCGAGAGCGGTGCGCCTTACAAGCTTGCGCCGACCCAAGCAGATTACCGGGAGACGGCTAACGCCGCTAACCTTTCCATTAATCGCGTTGTAAACGTGGGCTTTTGAACAGCGCAGATCGCTGGCCACTTCTTCAACTCGCAGGATCTCGCTAATCTCACTCATCCTGATACCTCTGGATTTTTCATCGCGTTGCGCGCGCGGTCTGCTGGACGTCGATCTCGTTCGCACGTCCATACTGAACAGGGAGTGGCGGGGCGTTTTCCGAACACTCACAAAGTAACGATTCCCGAAAGAATCGAGGCTTGAAGAAGCGGACGGATTTGCAGCGGGATTTGGCGGGGGCTTGATTCCCGTAAAAAATGGACGTATCCTGTTGTCAGTTACTGATAGGAGCTACTTTGAGCAAACCGACGGATCTCGTGCAAGGCACGCTCGACCTGTTGATTCTGAAAACAGTCGCACTTGAGCCGATGCATGGCTGGGCAATAGCGCAGCGTATTCGGCAGATGTCCGGCGAGATCCTACAGGTGGGCCAGGGTGCACTCTACCCGTCCCTGCACAAGCTCGAACAGAATGGCTGGATCAGCTCAGCATGGGCGGTTAGCGAGAACAATCGCCGCGCCAAATACTACACGCTGACCAGAGCCGGACGCAAGGCTTTGGAACACGAAGCCGCGCAATGGGAAAGGTTATCTGCCGCGATATCGCTGATTGTACGAACAGCTTGACAGGAGAAATCGCAAATGCACCTGGCCAGCATATTCCGCCTTAGACTTCGATCATTCTTCTCTCGCAATAAAGTCGAGGAGGAACTTGACGAAGAATTGCGTTATCACCTCGAGCGGCAGATCGAGGAAGGGATATCCGCCGGGATGACACCTGGGGACGCGCGTTATGCGGCGCTTCAATCAATCAAAGATATCGAGCAACGGAAAGAGGAGTGCCGCGATATGCGCAAAGTGAACCTACTAGAGAATTTTCTAAAGGATCTTCGTTATGCATTACGTATGATCCGCAGAAGCCCAGGTTTTACGGCCGTTGCGGTCATTTCTCTGGCGCTGGGAATCGGCGCGAATACTGCGATATTTACGCTTATCGATGCCGTGATGTTACGTTCGCTGCCTGTGCGATCGCCCAATGAGCTTGTCTCCGTTGGCGATGCGTCACGCCCGACAGCGTACCGGCACGGCGGAACGATGGCAAACATCCTCTCATATCCGCTGTACCAGCGATTGCGCGACCAGAATCAGGTTTTTAGCGGACTTCTTGCGTCGGGACAGGCCGGACGAGTTGACCTGACGGTTGGCGATGGACTGCGGCAAACAACTTTGGAATCTGCCAGCAGCACATCATGTAAATGAGCGCCGCACCCATCACGTCGAATGCGACCATGTTTGGGTGAGGAGCAGTGCCGACGGTTTGCGCCTCGTCGATCCAACCGATGCCGAGGTTCATACCGGCACTGATCAGGCAGTACAACAGAACGATCTTGATTCCGATTGAAATAGCCAACCCGATGTAACGCTCGGTGTAAGGAACTGTCCATCTGCTGCCGCCGAACCCGAGAAAAATGAAGCCCACCGAAACAACCAGATAGCTTTCGACCATTGTCACGATGAAATTGATAGTGATGATGATGTACGAGACGACAATCAGAAGTGCGCAGAACACGAGTGCGAGGGAGGTCCCTGGATTGGTAAAGAACGCTGAAGTGCTTCCCGAATCCATCAATGCTCCGGCGATGTTCAGACCTTGAACAAAAACGTCGCCCGGCGATAGAGGACTTCCCATCGCGGCGGCATTTGCGCCGATCTGGCTGAAGCTGTCGATGATCCCGGGAATCCAGGTGCGGCCGTTAATGAGCAATGCATAGAATGCACCGATCCACATGAGTTTCCTGATTAGCGCGGATGTCCAGCTCTGGAGATCTGTCTTTTCCAGCAACATGACGGCGGCGCTCCAGGCGAACTCAATGACGGCAAGGATGCCGAAGAGCGCGTTCGCATATACCCAGATATTGGTCGTCCACAAAATTCTCTGGTTTTTGAACTGCTGCAGGATGTCGTTTGCGTTTGTGGTCTGGAATGATCCGTTATTCTGCCCGTATGCAGCGTGAGCAAAAAGAGCCACGAGCGCAAGCAGCGAGAACCATAAATGGCGTGAGCTTTTCGACATTCTGCAAATCCGCTCTAGCAATGCACAGTTCTCCTCTCTAGCGCCGAGAGCGCCAGTCGTTTGTCCTTAAATCGTCGGTTTAGTCCGCTATTTCAAGCCCGGCTTGAACTTTCTCCCATCGCTTTGGGCGGGGCTCCATCGATAAAATGCGAGCTGTCGCGCCGCATTGCACAATCTACCCTCCGTAGTGCTCGCCCACTGCGCGGTCGCCTTCTCTCGAACGGGCTTGCACATGTCATCGACCTGAATAGTCACATCACGATGCTTTCCCAACCACTGCTGCATGTCCTGCGTTGATACTGCCGAAAGGTCTCCAGAACCGGCTTGCTCTGCCTTTTCGACAATCGGGCTCCGAGGCTCCGGGGCGCAGCTAGTCAATATCGCAAGACCTACAATCCACGCGAACCTTTTCGCACGCGGCGACAATGACTTCATAATTCGTCACCTCACCTCAGGATTACCGTAATCCGGGCCAAAATCCTCGTCCGTCGCTTGTTGCGGTCCCGGACGAGAAAAACCATTCAGTTGCGGCCTCATTAGCAGACTGCCGTTGGATCGTAGCCGCTTGGTAAGCCTGTTTGCTCGACATGTCCGCGAGCATCAGCTCCCGCAATTTCATAAGCTGTTGAACCTGCTGCTCCGCGACTTGCCCCATCACTTGTAGAGCCTCCATGCGGCCATCCGAAGTAGAGGCCATAGCCCGCAACGAATTCAAAACGGCTTGCTCACTCTGAAGCTGCTGGCCCTGCAATCCAGCCGCCCGAAGCGCTCCAAGCGTTGTATCGAGCGAGGTTTGCGACCAGTTCCGGTATTGGGTGTAGTAGGTGTTCGGGTTTGTCGCATATCCATGAAAAGTATTTCTGAATTGCACATCGAGATTGGCGAGTGAGTAAGCCAGCGCCTGACCCCCCTGCACTATAGTGGCGAGTGAATTCAGATCGGTTGTAATGGGGCCGAATGTCTGGTTCGGCAGCGGTCTTACATTCCGGAGCATGTCGGTATACATGTTGATCTCGTTCTGGAGCTGCAATCCCTGACGGATGTACCCCATTACGAGCTGGGCATGATTTAACAGTTGAGTAATTTCGGTTGCGAATGCCCCGGCTTGCGCAGACTCCGGCGCTTCAACGAGCACCAAACATACCGTTACTATTCCAACTAGGCACTTGCGCATGTGTAATCCTCCTGCTCAGATTGCTCACCCTCCAGGGCGCGAAAGTATTCGGCCCAATTCCGCAAGCCTTTCAGCCGCAGCCATTCCGACCGCCACGTGTCCGGGAATCTTTCGATTACGCTTTCGACAATCTGGCGTTCCTCACGCCCATTGACGCCGACCCACGACAGAGCTACTTTCCCGATACCGAGATCGACGAGACGACGGCCTAGTTTGCTCACGACATAGTAATGCTGCTTTGGGACGCTCACTTGCAAAATCTCCAGTTCCCGCTCGTTCAGGCCAATGCGGTCATAGAAGTTCCGCGAGCCCGCATTCTTTGACTCCGCATTCGGTAGAAGAATCTTTGTCGGGCAGTTTTCGAGAACCACGTCCGCGATATCCGAATTTGCAATGTCGCTGATTTGCTGCGTTGCCATGACGACCACTGCATTCTTCCGGCGCATGGTTTTCAGCCACTCTTTCAAGCGGCTTTGAAAAAGCTGATGCTGGAGATACGACCATGCCTCGTCAAGGAGGATGAGTGTGGGAGAGCCATCAAGCCGCTGCGCAATTCGGCGAAAAAGATACAGCAGAACCGGGATGACCGCTTTGTCATCGAGTTGCATCAGGTTCTCGGTCTCAAAGCTTAAAAAGCGGCCTTGGCCGAGCATGTCGTGATCGGCATCGAGCAACGAGCCCATCGGTCCCATAACCGTAAAGTGCTGTAGGGCATCCCGAATGTCCGTGTCCTGCACGTTTGCAGATAGTTCGGTGAGTGTTCTGGTCGGCGAAAGCTGAAGCCGGAGAACGGCTTCGGAAACGGTATTGCGATGCTTGGGGCCAAATTTAAGGCCATTGAGTTCACAAAGGACCTCAATCCAACCGACTGCCCATTGGACGTCTGAATCGTCATCGATATCTCTCAACGGACAGAACGCCAGTTCGGTTTTCGGACCAGCGAGATCGTAGAACTCCCCGCCTGCCGCAGCGGTCAGCATCCAAACGGAATAGCCGCGATCAAATGCGAAAACCTGGGCGCGCGGGTAGCGGAACCACTGCGCGGCGATTAAACCCAAAGCAGTTGATTTACCCGCACCTGGCGGCCCCACGATCAGCGTGTGTCCGAGATCCGACACGTGCAGGTTGAAACGGAATGGAGTTGCCCCGTTTGTTGCCGCGAAGAGGAGCGGCGGACTGTGTTTTAGCATTAGCGGAGATGGATTCTCCCGGAGGCCGGACCAGACGGATGTGATCGGAAGCATGTCCGCCAGGTTCAACGTATGCAGTAAGACCCTTCGAACATTGCAATATCCATCTCCGGGCAGTGATCCACGCCACGCTTCGACCGCATTGACCGTTTCGATTCGGCAGGAGAACCCGAGGTTCTGAATTGTCTTCATTACGCGCCTCGTGCTCTCATACAAGCGCTCACGGTCATCATCGAGGCAAATAATGTCGGCGGAGTACTGCGCGAATTGAACATCGCCTGCAGCCGCGATCGCCATGGCCTCTTCGGCATCGGCTGCCATGTGCTGAGCGTGAATATCGACGGCTCCGCTCTGGCTCCTGAAGATTTGATCTTTCCATCCACGGATTCGCGACCGCCACTTCTTCCGGTGCATATCCAGCATTCGGCGCGCCTCTTCGGGATCAATGAGAATCGTGCGAGTATTCCAGCGGTATTCGATGGGCAATGAATCGAGCTCACGAAGAATACCGGGGGAGCTGCTTTTCGGAAAACCGTCGAGCGCGATTACGCTGATGTGCTTCCGGCCGATCTGCGGCTCAATTCCAGCGCGAAAGTCTTCGCACGCCAGCAGCTCGTTCAAGAAGCAAGGAATTTCGGGCAACGCAAACGGGTGATCGGAGCCGTTAACGCATCGCCTCATGTAACGCAGGAGACGATCATGCACGTGAGGAAACCCAAGATCGTCGTGAACTGTCGCACGCTGTAAACGCTCTGTCTGAAATAGTTGCCCGAACACGTTCTCGAACACGTCCAGTCTGCTGCGGAAGCGCTCCAGAACCTGCTCCCCGGCTTTTGAGCTGCTGTAAGGACCAAGGCCGTCAAACATCCAGCCCTTCACGCGTTCTTCGGCTTCAGCCGGCGGCAGATAGGTCAATGTCAGGAAGTATTCGGATTCGAAGTGCACTCCCTCCTGCATGAATTGCTGGCGGCGTTCATCGTCGATCACGCGCGTAACGGAATCCGGGAATGCGCCTTGCTCTGGATAACCCGGTGCTCGGGATCGAATGGCATCGCACTGAACCATCCAACCGCTGCCCAAGCGCAAAACTGAATTCAAACGCGCGCTGAGCGCATCCATCTCTGCCGGAGCCGCCGACATCATGTCCGGGCCGCGATAAGACCAACCAGCCAATAGCGAGCCGTCCTGCTGTAACAAAATGCCATTGTCTATCAACGCGTACGGCAACAGGAGATCCGCCAACCCACGAGGTTTTCGCCGATGTTCATTTCGCTGCATACATTCCAAACCTTTCTGAATAACCCTGTGCACGGGAGGCGGCCCATGCACAGGAAACAAGTGCGGACACTTTCTATCTCCACTTAGCGGGTGTTGGCAGGCAATATGAAAACAGGCCGCTCTTCGCTGGATAAAAGGATCTATACCGGATATGCCGCATGTAAATGTGACGGAGCATCGGATCGGCCTTCCCCATCCGCTGAAGAACCGCCATTGCCGCTATCCAAAAACCAACGCTGACCGCAATACCCCACCAAGTAGCCAAGCTGAATCCCAGACTGACCGCAATCAAAGCTGCAATCAGCACTAATTCGCGATCTCCGCCTAAGATCTGGTTGGGGCGGTTTGCTGATGGATGAATGACGACCTCTCTCGGCGTTTCGGAGTTTTGCATTGCCTAAACCACCGCCGCATTGACACCAAACGCGCTGGCGAGCAACGGAGCTGCAAAGACCAAGACCGAGACAACAAGTCCAATCATGCAGGCACGCCGACCGAACTCAGTGAGTTCGCCGCCCCACAGCATAGCGCCTCCCGCGATCGCGATGCCGATAAGACCAATCGCATACGCGACAGGGCCGGTTAATGATGTGGCGATTGCGGTCATCGGTCGCTCCCACGGCAGGTTGCCCGCGGCAGCAGCGTGGACCCGTATGGCGGAAGCCCACGCCAGTGCGGTCAAAACCGCGAGCCGTGAGCCCAGATTCGAAGACATTGATTTACGAACAAGATTCATATTGGAAAACCCTCCCAGGTTTTTGCTTAATTTGGTTCAAACATGCTCGACCTGATATTGGCCGTCCCGATATCCGGTTACGAGCAAAACCTCCCGCACTTTGCGCCCAGCCCTCAAATCAGGCTCTTCATCAACGAAGATCACCAGATCCACAGCCTCAGCGATTAGCGTTTGTTGCGGCGCACTTGTGGCTTCAGCCACTAAGCTCTCCAAACGAATCAAGCCGCTGATTGCGTCATTTGCATGCACAGTAGCCGCGCCACCAGGATGTCCGGTGTTCCAGGCTTTCAGGAGGGTGTGCGCTTCACCGCCACGCACCTCGCCAACAACGATGCGAGTTGGCTTCAACCGCATGCACGCCCTCAGGCACTCAAGCATCGTCACCTTTCCAACAGCGCGAAGGTCGAGATAGTTCTTCACAGCGCACTGCAACTCCGTTGTGTCCTCAATCGAGATGACACGGTCATCTGGAGTAATCTGCGCAAGGGCATCGAGAATTGCGTTCACGAGCGTTGTTTTGCCGCTTCCTGTCGAACCGACGATCAGAATGTTTTTTCGCGTGTGTATCGCGGCGCGGATCACCTCGGAATGGCGCAGATTGTGAACCGATGCGGCGAAATCGTCACGCCGGCGCAACCGGTTCAGAGGATCATTCTTTTCGGTCAGAATGCGACCGGCTTCGTATTCGTCAAGCGTAAAAATCTTTCGTGGGCGCAGCCGGATGGCGAAGACCGGGTACCGGGAAACCGGAGGCACGATGCCCTCAAAGCGGCTCCCGTCGATAGGAAGCTCGGTTTCGAGGATTGGATGCTCGTGGTTCAGAATGGTGCCGCGCCAGGCGGCGATGGTTCCAAGTGCGCTGGCAGCTTGCGCAGGCTGCATTTGCCCGAACCTCGAAAAGCCCTCACCCATGCGTTTCACCCAAAGAGAAGAATCGGGGTTGAGGAGGACGTCTTCGGTCCGGTCGTCAGCAAGCAATGACAGTACCGAGTCGCCTAATTCGCGCCTGAGCTTCACTTCCAAGCGCTGATGTTGTTCATCGTGAATTACGGCCAAATTTCCCACTTGATTTCTTCTCAGGCTGTGCTATATTTCCGTTCAATGCGGTATTGAATTTCCTAAACAGCCTTGTCGGCCCTCTAAGGACAAGGGAGCGGCGGACGGAATTTCCGAACACTTCTTTGGAATTCTTTTGCGGGCCGCAAGAGGTTGAGCGGCACCGGGCAACAAGGCGGTGGAGGTATGCAGGTTGTAACCATTCCTTTCGATTACGAGGAGTTGTCCCCATCGGAACAAGCGGGGATCGTTCCGATTTGCATCAAAGCGACGGACGAAGAAGGCAATCCCATTGATTGGGGCTGGTTTGAGGCGGCATCTCGCGTGCAAGAGCCTCTTCGTGCACTGGCCAGGTCGTTGCTTGATGACGTTTGGCGAGCTTCAGAGATCACCGAAGCAGCGGTCCATAACTTGTGGAACAGGCACGGCCACAGGCTGGGCCTCCAGCCAAGCCGGCGGGTCTATGCGGCGGCCAAGTGGGAAGCGCGCGACAGAAAAGCCGGAAGTTGGCAGAGCCGCCGAAGAGTGCTTCGCGCCTTTGAAGATCTGGAAGAGGTCGTCCGCAAAAGGGTGCTCATCGACCCGGCAAATTACGGTCGTGTGTACGAAGACGAACTCTACTTCGAAGAGTTACGTAAGCAACTTGAGGCCCAGGGGCTGGGAGACGTTAGCGAGATGCTCAAGCTCGTACGCAACGGATGCACCTGGCTTGAGATTGGAACACAACTAGGGAAAGAGCCCGACACGGCACGCATTCGATTTCGGCGGTGGACAACCAAGATTTTCTCCCGCGCAGGCACACGAAACTCACCCAACTCGTTTTAGTATTTACTCGAAGGAGTTTGCTGGAAGTCGGCGTGCTTCGCTGCCATAATGTCATGAGTCAATGGACAGCCTGGAACAACGTTACGAACGCGTCAGGGATGCGGTTCAACAGGCCATTCTTCGCAACTTCCCGAACCCGGAACGAAAAGGGTGTCCCGGTGACAAGGTCGTTCGAGAGATCGCCGGAAGGCGTAACCTGATCGAAGACGACGCATGGCGGCACATTACTCACTGTTCGCCTTGTTACGCGACTTTTCTCCAGTGCAAGGATGAGTTTCGCCGCCAGCGCCGTCGGCGAGGACTCCTGATTCTAGCCGGGGTAGCGGCACTGCTCGCGTTGATAGTGTCTGTCACGATCTCCGGCGTAATGAATCGGACCACAAACATTGTAAGCCCGAGTTCACTGACCTCCGAAGCGGCAATTCTGGATCTGCGAGGCAGGTCGGCGCAAAGAGGCGCGCAAGAAACGGCATCAAACGCCGCGCCATTGTCTCTCCCGAATAGGCCGCTTGATTTGACAATTTATCTGCCGTTGGGAAGTGAGCCAGGGAAATACGAAATCCGCCTTTCGAAGGCCGGGCGAACGCTTGTGACGATACCAGGCAACGCGCACGTTAACCAGGGGAATACAGTCTTGCGGATCAAAATTGACCTTTCAAAGTACACCGCCGGAGATTACTCAGTCGGCGTGCGGCAGCCGTCCTGGAATTGGGTTGAGTATCCCGTTACTCTGCGATAGTCGTAGCCGTTCGCGATTTTGTAGGAATCTGCGGTTCCGTGCAGATTGTGTCGATTCCGACTGGCGGAAGTAGGCCTGTCCTAAAAGGCATGGCGATAATACACGAGTTATTGGGAATCTGGTTGAGGCTGCGAAACCTTTCAGTTTGCGATTAACGCTGTATTTCAGCCACAAGGTGGAGCATCGGTCAAGACTTTCCGAACATCGAGCTGGCGAGAGAACAGAGCAGTTGCGCTACTCCTGCCGCAAAGCTTTCACAGGATCGACCATGCTGGCGCGACGAGCTGGAACGAAGCTGGCCAAGAGCGCAGCTAACACTAGAACCGGAATCATAATCGCGTAAGTTGCTCCGTTTACGGGCTGCATTCCCTCAACGAGATGCTGCAACTCTCGCCCTGCCGCCAAGGCAACGAGTATGCCCAAAATGACGCCAACAACAATCATCTTCAAGCTCTGCGATAGCACAAGCCACATGATGTCGCTAACGCTTGCTCCAACGGCCATACGTACGCCGATTTCAGAAGTGCGCTGTCCAGTCAAGTAGGCCAGCACGCCGTAAATACCGATGCTCGCAAGCAACAGCGCTAATCCGGCGAATATGCCAAATAGAAGCGAGAGGAAGCGCTGCCGGGCGAGAGATGCGCCTACAAGTTCCTCCATGGTACGGACTTCGTAAAGGGTCTGATCGCCAGACGCACCGCGTAGTTCCTGTTGTAAGGCCTTAACAATGTTCAGAGGCGAGCTTCGCGTTCGAATGGCGATTGACATAAACGACGAAAAGACATGCAATAACCGGTCTGGCACCTGGGCTAACGGATAGTACATCTGGTCGCGCACACGCGACTGATCGTCGCCTGCCAAGCCCCAGTGACGCACATGGCCAACGACACCTACGATCTCGATGGGCGCGGCGCCCATGGCCGAACTCCAGATATGTTGGCCAACAACATTCTTGCGACCGAAAACATGCCGGGCGAGATTTTCGTCGATGATTACTACCCGTTCACTGCCCTCTCGATCATGCTCATTCAGGAACCGGCCTTCAAGCAGCGGGATGCTCACGACCTTGAGATAGTCGGGAGTTACAGTGGAGGCGAGCGCGAGCGGCTCCTGGTTGGGAGGCAGCGGATTGGGGGTGATCCGGTACGGCACCATGCCTTCCCCTTCGCGCATAGGAATGGTATCTGCAAGGGCGACGAATTCCACGTCGGGCAGACGCCGAGCGTGATCGAGCGCGTCCCGCCAGGCTGACCGTATCTGGGATGAATTGGCGAGCGCCTTTGGCGAAATTCCGAACCGGGCGGTCAGCACGTTCTGTGCATTGAAGCCGGGATTAAGAGAAGACAGCTTCAACAAAGTGCGGCCGAGCATTCCGGCCGAGACCAGCAGTACGAAGGCAAGCGCGATCTCCGAGACGACGAATGGGCTGTGCAGACGGCGCGAGTTCCCGGTGATGCTCCGCCCGCCAGCGCGCAGCGCCTCTTCGAGCCGACGCATGGGAACGCGTAAGGCCGGCGTTAGCCCGAAAAGAAGGCCGCAGAAAAGCGAGATGCCTACTCCAAAACAGAGCACGCGCCAATCGATGTGGATCTCGCCCGTGCGCGGCAAACTCCCTGGCCAGAGCGCCAAAAACGGATGCACGCTTACCGCTGCTGCGACGATCCCTAGCAACCCGCCGCACAGCCCCAGAACGGCGCTCTCTGTTATGCATTGGCGCACGAGCCGGCTGCGGCTTGCGCCGAGAGCCGTACGCATCGCAAGTTCCCGTTCGCGAGAAACGGCGCGCGTCAAAAATAGACTCGCGATGTTCACGCAGGCAATCAACAGTACCATTCCAATCGCGGCCAGCAGCAGCCAGAGCGTGCCACGTACATCGCTTACCAATCCCTGCAAAAGCGGATGGATGCGCATGCTGAGGCCGGCGTTCGATTCGGGATACTCTTTAGCCAAATAACGGCTGATGAGCGTAAGTTCGGCTTGAGCCTGCTTCAGCGTAACGCCGCGAGCCACACGCCCTATGATCTGAGTGAAACGCGCTTCGCGATTTTGCATTCGCGGATCAGTGCTTTGGCCGAGTAGAGTGAAGACATCCGCTTCCCCGGACAGTTGAAAACCTGGGAGCGCGACGCCCACGACGACGTACGTTTTGCCGTCGAAAATGAGCTCTTTTCCGGGCGCGGACCGATCGGACGCGAATCGGCGTTGCCAGAGGTCGTAGCTAATAATGGCAACCGGCTTTGCGCCCGGCCGATCCTCATCGGTTCGAAAGCCGCGCCCGCACGAGAGAACGACTCCCAGAATGGGAAAGAGTTCTGCCGAGACCTGGCGGCCTTCCACGTGCTCAGGGTCGCCTGGCGCGCTGATAGTACCGCTACTGTATGTCCAGCCCGCGATCCTGACAGAGCGGCTCTCACGCTTGAGGTCCGTGAAGTCTGGATATGAGAAGCCCGAGAACTCGCCAAGAGCCTCCTTTGTAAATCCATGCAGGATCACCAACCGGTCTGGGTCCGGGAAAGGAAGAGGCCGGAGCAGGACGCTGTTTACCACGGCAAACATGACCGTTGTCGCTCCGATTCCCAGCGCCAAGATCAGCAGAGTGATGGCGACGAAACCGGGCTTTTGGCGAAAGGTGCGGAGTGCGTAGCGGGCGTCCTGCAGCAACTCCTCGACCCAACGGGTGCCACGAGCATCGCGGCACTTTTCCTTCACTTGCTCGGGACCGCCGAGAGCAAGCCGGGCTTCGCGCCGTGCTTGTGCGGGAGAGTGACCGCGCGTGACCAGGGCACTTTCACGTTGCTCCAGATGGAATCGCAGTTCCTTGTCGAGCTGCTCTTCCATACGGGTTCGACGCCATAAACGAGCCCACCAGCTCATTGGACACCTCCATCGGCCATCCCGAGAATGTGGCCAACGGCTTCGATCAATCGTTGCCAACTGGCGGCTTCCGCTTCAAGCTGTTTTCGGCCTTTTCGCGTCAGCCGGTAGAACTTCGCTTCACGCCCACTCTCGGTCTTTTTCCAGTCGGCAACCAGGAAGCCACGGTTTTCAAGGCGGTGCAGTGCCGGGTAGAGCGAACCTTCCGGAACTTGGACGACGCCACGTGAAACCTGTTCGAGCCGTTGAGCTATGGCGTATCCGTGAACAGGCTCAACAACAACAGCCTTGAGAATCAATAAGTCCAAGGTGCCTTGAGGGAGATCGGATTTCAGCGCCGCCACAGAATACCTCCTGCTTCTATGGCTATTCTATGTGAGTATACATAGAAGTGCAAGGGCTGGGAATACGCTTGGGTCGAAACGTAATTGTCGCGCCATTCTGGGGATCTGGCGATCTGCAGGTCCGCCCTAATGGCGATGTGTAGATCTAATGTTCTTCTCACGAGCTGAAATGTGCCGTTATCGTAGACTTGCGACGACCTCGCGACGCTGCTGAAACCAGTCTCTACGAGAACTTCACATCGCTCTGATAACATCGAGCGCAGCTTGAAGTTGATTATCTGTGTCGGCGATGTACGCTTCGGGCGACCAGGGCACCACCACGTCAGGCACGACACCTCGGCGTTCGAACCTTCGGCCTTGCCACGTAAGGTAGGCAGCTTTCGGCATGATCACCATATAGCCGTGTCCAACTTTGAATCCTGAACCCGGTATCAGTCGGCCAGCCGTTTCGGTGCGCCCAGATTGTTCTCTTGAACAAACGCCGAAATCATCTCGCCCGCGCTGACCGTGTGCTCGTTGACAAGGATGACGATCAGGCCGTATCATTTCTGCGCTCCGAGACCTTCGGAGACGCGCACAACCGACGGATCGCGCCCGCCGTATTTCAGGGCGAGCGAGGCGACGCCGACGAGGTTCGGTTATCGGTCGGCAAGCGATCCAGCTTGGGCAGATCCTCCGATCCTCCTTGTAACCCGCCTCGGCTTTCCGGTGCGATACGGTGTACCCGATGGAGATTTTGCCCGGCGTCAAATAGCTCATCAGCCGAAGCACACTCAGAACCGCCATCCAAAGATTTGAGCGGCTGTGCCGACTTCCTCAGCAGCGAAGGCGAGGGCGATAGTCCGAGCCGCTGATCTCGCCTTCTTACGTGGTCGGCGCAATTTCTTTCGGAACTCTGATGCACGCTTCGACGTAGTATCCTGTAGGCACAAAGCCAAGAATTCTTAGTATGGGACGCAAAGCACAGAAAAACGACTCGCTTCCTGGGTCGCTGGACATGCTCATCTTGAAGACGCTTACCCGAGAGCATCTGCACGGGTATGCCATTGTTCAGAAGATCCGGCAGGCCTCGGACGACCAAATTCTGATCGAAGAGGGCTCTCTCTATCCTGCTCTTCAACGTCTTGAACTCAACGGGTGGATTGCCGGCGAGTGGGGAGTCACACCTGCCAATCGCCGTGCGCGTATCTATAAGCTCACTCCTAAAGGACGCAAACAATTAACCCGCGAAACGCATCGCTATGCACAGCTCACGCTTGCAATCTCGCGCGTGATGGCTGCGGAGTAAACGATATGCTGATACGGCGGCTACGTTACTGGTTACAGAGCAACAAAAGAAGAGCCGACCTGCGCAGTGAGATGGAATCTCATTTACAGGAAAGAGGGGCTGAACTGCGTGGGTCAGGCTGGAGTGAATCCGCCGCGCAGGCCGAAGCACGGCGGTTATTTGGCAATGTTCAGCTCAAGCAGGAAGAATCCCGGGAGATCTGGATTGCTCGCTACTGGTCGGAATTTTGGGCCGACGTACACCACGGCTCGCGCACGCTCGTATCGCAACCCGCTTTCACGCTTGCCGCTGTTGCTGCTCTCGTCCTTGGGATTGGTTTCAATTCGGTTCTGTTCAGCGTTTATAACTCTCTCGCATGGGAGCCATGGGCCGTGCGAAACCCTCAGCAAATTGTCCAGGTACTGACGGCAGAGCGGAATTCACGGAGCTGGCGCGGAATGTCCTGGCCATCTTTTAAGTACCTTCAGGCCCATACGCAGTCACTTACCGGCCTAGCCGGAGAGGCGAACTTTCGTACGCGGGTCAGCCAAGGTAATGCTGTCTGGGATGCGCAAGTTGCAGCCGTCAGTTCGAACTTCTTCAACCTTCTGGGCACCGGATTTGCCTTGGGTCGTCGTGGCTTTTCCCGCGTGGCCGTGAATCCGGGAAACCCGTCACCGGAAGTAATCCTGAACTACGACACGTGGCGAACGCGCTTTGATGCCAACCCTGCGGTGATAGGCACTTGGATCGAAATCAACCGACAGCGTTTGATGGTTGCTGGTGTCGCCGCACGCGGTTTCAGTGGAGCAACTATTCTCCATACAGACATCTGGGTGGAGGCTGCGTTGGGCGACCTACTTCAGCCTGGAGACGTCAGAATCAGTGATCCGAACGCCTGCTGTGCCTCTGTGGCCGGCCGCCTCAAGTCGGGAGTAAGCCGGGCCGCCGCACAAGCAGAACTAACGACGCTTAATGCTCAGTTTCTAGGTTCCCTTCACCTACCGCCAAGCCGTGTTCTGCTGGCACGTCCTTCGTTCCTAGCCAATCCGACGAAATCTCGTCAATCCTTTCCCATCTTCCTGGCCATGGGCGTAATGGCTCTGCTCATTCTTTTGCTTGCTTGTGCAAACGTCGCCAATCTGCAACTGGCCCGCGCTACTGCACGCCGCAGAGAGATTCTTCTGCGCGTTTCCCTCGGTGCTGGTCGTGGGCGAATCCTGCGGCAGCTCTTAGCAGAGGGGGTATTGGTGAGCGCCATTGCAGGAATCTGCAGCATTGCGGTTTCCGCTTGGTTGCCCGGGTGGGCATTTCGGAATATTGCAGGTCCAGATGAACATCTCGGGTTCGCCTTCTCAATTGACCTTCGAGTCCTGGCCTTTATTCTGACCGCGACACTGATTTCCGCCCTTCTATTTGGCTTAGCCCCCGCTCTAAGTGCTTTTCATGATGCTACCGAGAGCGCCTTGCGTGAGGGAGGTGGTGCCACATCGAGCGGACATATGCGCGCCGTGCTGTTGGCAGTACAGGTAACCATTTGTGCAGTGTTGCTGAGCGGTACAGCGCTGCTCGCCCGCTCGTTATACCTCATCAACAGTGCCGAAATCGGGTTTCCGTTTCAGAAGCTCTTCGTGATGTCAACCGGATTCGACGCCAGCGGGCTCAGCAGCGAGCAGGCACGCTCACTTTTATCCTCTTTGAAAGAACGCGTTTCTGAGCTTCAAGGTGTTGAATCAGCGGCATTGGCCAGCCGCGTCCCATACGGCAATCAATGCAATGCGACCGCTACTGACCCCCGAACCCGAGCGACCATTCCGATCACATTGAACGAAGTATCAGAAAACTTCTTCGAAACAATGCGCATTCCTATTCTGGCTGGTCGCTCCTTCCTGCGCAGCGATGTGGCCACGGGGGCCGTGATTGTCAGCGAAGCAGCGGCCCAACGTTTTTGGCCAGACGAAAGTGCTCTCGGAAAGACATTACGGCTTACGCGTCCTTCAGAAGTGATCGGCATAGTTCGCAACTTTGGGACCCGCGAATTTGGATCTGAACGCGACGTATACCAGGTGATGGTAGCTGCCGGGCATTGCGACAACCTTTTAGTGGTTCGATATCGCGGTTCAGCAGGGCCGCTAATGATCAAGATGTCGGAGCAAGCGCAAGAGCTCGATCGGCGCTTCTTGCCTTCAATTTCGCCGTACAGTAAAACCATTGCGAAGGCCCGCCGTCCGACCGACCTCGCGGCTTCCATTGCAGGCATTCTGGCAGGATTGTCTCTCATACTAGCGCTGGTCGGCGTTTATGGAGTGACAGCCTATACCGTTACACAACGCACACGCGAGTTGGGAGTACGAATGGCTCTTGGCGCACGACCACGAACCATCCTGGGAATGGTAATGCGAGAGAATTTTCAAGTCGTAATCATCGGAGTGACAATTGGAATTGGCGGTGCGATCTTTCTGGGACGTCTATTCACCAGTCTTCTGTACGGAGTAAAACCTGCCGACCCGTTGTCGCTGCTCTTGGCTTCTGTCGTACTTTTCGTCACATCCGCATTGGCCGCGTGGGGTCCTGCGAGACGGGCCTCGCGCATCGATCCGGCTGTTACGCTTCGTCATGAGTAGTCACTAAACCAACCAATAATTACAGTCCGTGGTGATCCCGTGAGTCAGCGCCTTGTCGCAGAAACGTTCGATGCTGTTGAACCGGTCTCTACAAGACCTTATATAGCGCGGACAACATCGATCGCGGTCTCAAGCTGATTATCTTTCCCGCTGACGTAGGCTTCGGGCGACCAGGGAACCACCACGTCAGGTACGACACCTCGGCCCTCGAATCTTTGCCCCTGCCATGTGAGGTAGGCGGCTTTCGGCATGATCACCATGTAGCCGTGCCCAACTTTGAACCCTGAACCCGGTATCAATCGGCCCGCCGTTTCGGTGCCAACAATCTTCGCCAGATTGTTCTCTTGTGCAAACGCGGAAATCATCTCTCCTGCACTGACCGTGTGCTCGTTCACAAGGATGACGATCCGGCCGTGCCATTTCTGCGGTCCGAGGCCCTCAGAGACGAGCACGACCGATGGATCGCGCCCGCCGTATTTCAGGGCAAGCGAGGCGACAGCGACAAGGTTTGGTTTATCGGTCGGCAGACGATCTAGCCTGGGCAGATCCTCCTTCTTGTAACCGGCTTCCGCTTTCCGGCGAGATACGGTGTACCCGATGGGGATTTTGCCCGTAGTTAAATAGCTCATCAGGCGAAGCACGCCAAGCCCGCCACCCAAGTGCCCGCGCAAATCGAGAATCAGGCGGTCGCAGGGGGCTAGTGCCTTCACAGCCGAATCGATTTCGCGTGATACATCGAGGCCTAGCAGTCCTGGGAAAATGGTTACCTTGAGATACCCCACAGAACCGTCGAGGATGGATGAAATAACCGCCTTCGGTTCCGAGTACGGCTGCTTCCGGGATCGTGGGGGAGGAATCTTCAGATCCAGTTGGACTGCACCTGAATCTCTCATCACTGTGAGCTGTGGATTCGTCCCCATTGGAAACATCGCCTGTTCGGGAGGAATAACTGCCTTGCCGTTGATCTCTTTTAGAAGGTCAAGCGGTTTTAATCCTGCTATATGAGCGGGACCGCCTTCGTGAACGTCCTGCACGGCCCATTCCGGCCCGTCACTTGTCTCCACTCTGCGGAAATTCGCCCCGATTGCCAGGCGGGCCGGCACGCGCCGGACAGATTGATGAAAGAAGCCGGTGTGGCTGGTCCGCAAGCTCCTTACCAGATCATGCATAGCCAACTCGAACGCGTCCGGGTTCTCTATCGCAAGGATACGGTCTCGTTCTGTGCGGGCCTGCTCCGGCCAGTTTGTCCCGTTGTAGGCCGGATCGAAATAATGTTTAATGACCTTCTGAGCGGTCTTATCGAATATCTGAGCCCGCTGCTTGTAAGTGAGGTCCGCTGGTTTGTGGAAAGACTCTTCTCGTGCCATCTCCGATTACCGTGAATCCCGCCCAATAATATGGTTGAACATCCTTACCAAACACCGCGAGCATATCCGATTGAGCTGTGCGCATCGCCTCAGCGACGGTCTGGCCATCCGCGATGTGGCGGTAAAAGTGGGTCATCAGGCTAGCTGTGAACCGGTCGTCGGTATCCCAGAGGCTCGCAACAACGCTTTTCGCACCGGCGACAAGGAACGTCCGCGCCAGGTTCATGATTCCTTCTTCACCCTGAAGTCGGCCCACGCCCGTTTCGCAAGCTGAAAGCGTTACCAGATCGGCCGAGAGCCGCGTGCGGCGGATCTCTCGGGCTTGCCACAGGCCGTCTTCGGTTGCGTTTCCGGGGGCTAAAACCAGGGCGGCGCGATCGGGCTCCATAATACTTCCGACGCCGTGTGCCGCGATGTGGATGATTTTGAAGTCCTGCAGCGGCTGAGCTTTCAGTGCCGCTTCCGAGGCTTGATCGCCGGTCAAAAGAACGCTTTTGGCCCCGAAGATTTGAGCGGCCGTGCCGATTTCCTCCGCAGCGAAGGGCAGGGGCGGTAGTCCGAGCAGTTTGCCATCAAATATAGCGCCCAAGTGCTCACCGGTTTGGGCAGCGGCACGGCTCGAAGCGTCCGGACTATAGGCGATGCCGAGAAAGGGTCTTGTTGCCACTCTGGAAGGACGCTCCGTTCGCAGAATGTAAAGGACCGTTGCAGATGGAGACAACGCAATCGGCATTGAGCTAATCGCATATTGATTGGCGGAGTCCAGCAAAGAAGCGAATGGAACCAAATGGAGCGAATCATCGGGGATGATCGTGATCGAAGTAGGGTGAGTGCTGAGCGCAGGGGCCAGGACGGTGTCAAACAACTTTCTTGCCAGAGGCGTCCAGTTGCCTTTCCGTTTGATAGCTGCCACGTAAGCGCCCACGACTTTGTCGATGTCTCCGCGCGGCGGAAGAGTACGAACATTGACTGCTCTGCGCGTAATTTCCAAAGCATACGAATTATTGTCTGTGCCGAGAACGTACTCGATCAATACCTCTCCGGGCTGCAATGACTTTTGGAGTTGCGCGAGAGAGACGGGACGATAGAGTCTTTCCATCTCCTGACGATTACGGGCGTACTCGACAGGAATTAACTGGTTGTAGGCGTCGTCAAGCTTTGCGAGTAAACGCTTGGATTCCGCCAGTGACACGGGCTTCTCTCTCAACGTTCTCTGAATGCGGGCAATTTCCGCCTCTGCTGGCGTAGAAGGGCGTTTCGTAGCCGTTACGTCACGCGAATACCGTAGCGAATCCGCTAAGGCGCGGCCTCTGGCAGATTCCACTATCGCGAAGGCTCTCGCCGGATCGTGGAGTCGCGTGACCGCCAGTCTGAAGTGATCGACATAAATGTCGCCCATAGTTGCGATCATCGAGCTCTTGACCCGCGAACTGGGAGCGTCCACCAGCATGGCTTCGATGAACTGGCTGGCTCGCTCGTAAAGTGCGTCTGCCGAGCGGAGGTGTCCAAGGCTTGTCTCGATCTCTGCCTTTTGCCCCAGATAGAGCGGGAAATCGTATGGTTCCTGAACTTTCCTCTGTTCCGCTATTGCGGCATCAATCGTGCGCAAAGCCTCGGAACGCCGATTTTGACCTTCATACAATTTGCACAGATGCAGCAGAGCTTCGGCCCGCATTCTGGGGAGCCCCGCTTGTTCTGCGATGTTTGCAGTTTCGGCGAAGTATTTCTCAGCGTCAGCCAAGGCATTTTCATCGCGGGCCAATAAGCCAGCTTGGTTGAGCAACTCTGTTTGTGCGCCCAAGATCTTGTTCTGTTTTGCATAAGCGAGCGCCTGCTGAATCAAGCGCTTTGCCTCGCTCCGGCCCGCATTGTGAGGAAGATTGACGAGGGCGCGAATCCTGGCGATATAGAGCTGAACGGGAATCTCGGCATTCGGATTCTGTTTGACTGCTTCAACGGCATCGAGGACATGCAACGCGCTGTCAGCCATGCCGTTTACGGCCATCCCGTTTGCAAGCCAAACAGAGAAGTTCACTTGCCCATCTACGTCGTGCAGCGCAGCGGCCTTCGTGATCGCCTTGTGCAGCGCAACGGCGGCCCGCCCGAGGTCACCGTTGATTCCCGCCACGATTCCTAATTCGCCCTCGGCGCGGTTTGCCCATTTCCTATCGCCGCGAGACCTCGCGAGCGCCAGTATCTGAGAGAAATCGTCCTCAGCCCCTGCCGTATCTACATTGAGGTCGATTGTGCCTTTGAGCGCGAGAGCCCGGACCTTCAAGACTGGATCGCTTGCAACAACTGGCCTCTTGAGATCGGCCTCAATTTCCCGGAGTACCGTTGCATAAGACCCACTCTCCACGTCACGGTGCAGCCGCCCAAATTTGGCGTACAACTCGTCACGGGTATCGCCGCGCGCGCGAAACTCTTGCTCTGCCTGGGCGTAGAGATCTCTCGCCTTATCCCAGTTTCCTGATTCCGCCAAATTGTCGGCTTCGGTGAGGAGTTCGCGCGGATCTGACGCGGAAGCCTGCTGAAAGAGGAAGCAGGTCAAAAGAACAACGACTAGACCTCTGCACGCGCTCATAAACTACCTCGCGGTGCTGGAACCAATTCTACTCGTTTTTGTCGGCGGGTGAAATTATCGGTCGAGATCTTCACCGCTCGGTGTTCGGAAACTCCGTGCGCCGATCCCTGTTCAGTAGGGGCTTTTCGGCGTGAAAACGCGCAAAAAGCGGCTTGGCATGGATAAGACGACGGAAGCGGTGAGCCGCCAGATTGCGGCGATGGAATCTGACGTTTTCGAAGTTGGGTTATTCAAGCCAGAAGCGGCAGAGGCCGAGCCTGCAATGTTGCCGCGCACCTGGGACGCGGAGAGCCTGTTCCGCTCCGTGGGGTGGCTGCGCCGGGAAAATCGCGATGGCCGGAACATTTACGTGCGGCCCAAGGGTGAACACAATTTGAGCCTGGTCGATGACCTGACCAGGGATGCTGTGGCGGCAATGAAGCGAACGGGCTTCAGCCCGGCACTTGTTGTGGAAACATCTCCGGGTAATTACCAGGCTTGGCTAAAGCACCCGCAGCAGCTCGGTGTGGAACTGAGTACGGCAGCCGCGCGCAAGTTGGCGGAAAAATTCGGAGGGGATCGCGGTGCTGCCGACTGGCGTCACTTTGGCCGCCTAGCCGGTTTCACGAATCGGAAGCAGAAGTATCAGGACGCTGTTACCGGTCTTCATCCTTTCGTGCGGCTCGTTGAGGCGAATGGAAGTGTGTACCAAGAAGGTGAACGTTTCGTTGCTGAAGTAAAACGGGCTTTGGAAGAGCAGACCCGAGAACGCGAACGGCTGAGCCAGCGAGCGGCGGCAAATGCATCACACGGAGTCTCGGTTCTGAAGTCAATTGACGTGTTCCGGTCCGACCCGCGATACTGCGGGGACGGCAATCGCGTAGATCTCGCGTTTGCTATTTATGCGTTTTGTCATGGTGCATCCGAAACGGAAGTGATCGCGGCGATCCGCTCCCGTGATCTTTCACATAAAGGGACTCAAAAGAGGCAGGACGATTACGTAGATCGGACGATCAAGAAAGCCGTCGCCCGGATGGAAATGGCCGGACGCTGAAGCCCCCGAAAACCTGTTAGGAGATCGTCTACCCAGGCTTGGTTATTATTGGGTAGAATATCTTCTAACCACATGCCGAAAGATTCTTCGAGTCGAATCGAGTTGCTGCAGGGCACGCTGGACATGCTGATCTTGCGCACGCTCCTGTTCGGTCCCGCTCACGGGCACCAGATTGCGAAGCACATTCAACGGACTACAGAGGACCTGCTGCAGATCGAGCACGGCTCGCTTTATCCCGCGCTGCATCGCCTTGAACGGAAAGGTTGGCTGGCAGCCAAATGGGAGCCAGCGGGCAAGGACTCGAAGCGCGAATTCAAATATTACCGGCTCACCGCGGCCGGTAAGAAGCAGCTTGCGGCCGAAGAATCGAAGTGGAAACAGATGGCAAGTGCCATCGCTCGCGTCATGTGGCCTGCTGAGGAGAGTTGAAATGCGTTGGTGGCGGAGAAAAGAACGTGAGCAGGATCTGGAGCGCGAACTGCGTTCCGACGTGGAACTGGAGGCCTCCGAGCAACAGGAGAGGGGCCTTTCAGCAGAGGATGCCCGTTACGCCGCTCAGCGGGCGTTCGGAAATACAACCTTGATCAAAGAGGAGGCACGTGAAATGTGGAGATGGGTTTGGCCAGAGCGACTTTGGCAGGACGTTCACTATGCGCTGCGAACCTTGCGCAACGCTCCGGTGTTTACCACTACGGCTCTTTTATCGCTAGGGCTGGGCATCGGAGCGAACACCGCGATTTTCACGCTGCTGTACACGGTGCTGCTGAAACCATTGCCGGTACCGAATCCGCAGGAATTGGTTGTATTAGGAATTCGCGATTCCACAAACGTCAACGAGCTAAAAACTCGCTTCTCGTATCCTGTTCTCAACGCCCTGCGGACCCGGAATCAAGTTTTTGACGGCCCTTTCACTTACATTTCCGATCTTCTCAAGCTCAGTACAAACGGAAGGCCGGAACCGGTAAGGACTGCTCTGGTATCGGGCAATTATTTTCCAGATCTTGAGGTTGCAGCCGCACGCGGGCGAACGTTTTCACCGTCAGACGATCTCAAAGGAGACCCCCATCCTGTCGTTGTTATCAGCCATCGGCTGTGGCAGCAACGATTCGCGGGCAAATCTGACGCGATAGGGCGAGTGATCCGGCTCAACGGGTATCCGGTCACGATTATCGGCATTATGGGCGCTAATTTCTTTGGCACGCAAGTCGGAACCGCACCGGACATCTGGGTTCCCATTGGCCTCATGGACCGTCTGTCTTTCCCGGCATGATGCTGGACAATCGCGATGCGACCTGGATGCCAGCTATGGCGCGCCTCAAACCTGGCATAAGCCGTGAGCGAGCGGAAGCTGCGGCGGATACGCTGTGTCATCGGATCATCGCGGAATTCTATGGTGAACATGCATCTGCAGGCCCCCTCCGTCTGATCTTGCTGCCAGGAAGTCAAGGGCTTTCCAAATTGCAGCAGCAGTTTTCCAAGCCGTTGTTAGCGCTCATGGTTCTAGTTGCTCTGGTATTGCTGATCGCGTGCGCAAATGTCGCAAACCTTCTGCTTGCACGGACGATCACCCGACAAAAGGAAATCTCATTGCGTCTCGCAATAGGAGCGAGTCGCGGCCGCCTTATTCGGCAACTGCTGACCGAGAGTACAGTCGTGTCGGTTGCTGGAGGTGTTCTTGGACTTCTTGTGGCTTTCGGATGCACCAGATTACTTGTACAAGTCCTTCCTGCCACTCGAAGCCTTGCGCCAGAAATTGATTGGCGCGTGCTGGCGTTCTGCTTTGCGACTTCAATCATCGCGGGAATTCTCTTCGGGTTAGCCCCGGCATGGCAAAGCACCAGGGCTGATCTTGCTGTCGCGATCAAAGGCGAAGCCGCCCGATCAACCCACTCGCCTCGGCTAGGGGTTCGTTCTGTCTTGCTTATCGGCCAGGTTGCTCTCGCCGTCGTTCTGCTGGTAGGCGCCAGCCTGTTCGCGGGTACTTTGCGTAATTTGCAGTCAGCCGATTCTGGTTTCCGCAGTGAAAATGTTCTGCAGCTTTCGCTCAACCCGCAGCAAACAGGCTCAAGCGCGGCTCAAGTGCGCAGTTTCTACGGTCGGTTGTTGGAGCGAGTGCGGGCATTACCTGGCGTGCACGCCGCAAGCCTCATCGATGCTGGGCTCATGAGCGACCACAATCAGACGAAGATATCTATCCGCCCGGCTATCAGCCCCGCCCGAACGAGGATGTGTTCTCGGAGTTCAATGCCGTCGCCCCTGGGTTCTTTAAGACTTTGGGCATTGACCGACTCCGAGGGCGCGATTTTAATGCGCGAGACAATGCAGCAGCGCCAAGCGTTGCAATCGTCAACGAACCCTACGCGCGCTATTTCTTCGGAACTCACAATCCGATTGGGCGCCGTGTTGGCGTGGGCGGCAAGCCCGACATGGAGATCGTCGGAGTCGTCCGAGCGACGAAATACCGGACCATGCGCGACGAATCGCCGCGAATTGTTTATCTGCCGTTCGCACAGGCGGGATTCGGGCAGACAACTCTATACGTTCAGGCCGGGGTGGCTCCGCTGAGCTTAGTCGCATCCGTTCGGCGAATCGTTAGCGAGCTCGACAAAGATGTGGCGGTTTATGACGTGAGGGCACTGACTGAACAGATCGACGAATCAATGGCCCAGGAGAAGCTGATAGCATCGCTCTCCAGCTTCTTCGGACTATTTGCTTTGACCCTGGCGGCGACGGGTCTCTATGGAGTCGTCAGCTACAACGTATCCAGACGCACAAGAGAGATTGGCATTCGGATGGCTCTTGGCGCTCAACGAGGCCAGGTCCTCAGATCAGTCTTGCGCGAAAGTATTTTACTCACAATGTCCGGCGTTGCCTTCGGCATTCTTGCAGCTTTGATCGCGACACGCTTTGTCGCTGCTTTGCTGTATGGCATAGCACCGCAAAATCCAATCGCATTGGGAGCCTCAGCAGCGACGATGTTGGGGGTAGCCGCACTCGCGTGCTGTTTGCCGGCCAATCGTGCATCTAAAGTCGATCTCATGGTGGCCTTGAGATACGAGTAGAGAACTCATGTTTTGGCGGCGTAAAAGACGCGAGCAGGATTTGGAGCGGGAGGTTCGTTCGGATCTGGACCTGGAGGCCGCTGAGCAGCAGGAGAACGGCCTTTCAGCCGAAGAAGCGCACTACGCCGCCCAGCGGGCATTTGGCAACGCGACTTTGATGAAGGAGGAGGTACGCGAAATGTGGGGATGGACAAGACTTGAAGGATTTGGGCAAGACACACGTTACGCCCTGCGCGTGTTGCGAAAAAATCCCAGCTTTGCTATTGCTGCTGTACTTACGATGGGATTGGGAATCGGGGCAAACACCGCGATGTTTAGTGTTGTGAATGCGGCGCTCCTCAGGGCCTTGCCCTACCCGAAACCCGAAGGGCTCGTTTCGATTTCCGACACCGTTCAAGGCATGAAAAATTGGCCGAGTACATACCCGAACTTTCTCGATTGGAAACTGCAGAACCGTGTGTTTGAATGCATTGCCGGCTATCAGGGAGACAGTTTCAATGTGGCGCATGGTGCCGGGGCAGATCATGTTCGAGCGTGGAATGTCTCCGCCGAATTCTTCCGAACGCTGGGCGTGAAGCCGCTCCTAGGGCGCGATTTCCAGACCACTGATGACACGCCAGGTGCCGCTCCCACGGTGCAACTGAGCTACGGGATTTGTCAGCGATGGTTTGGCGGTGATCCAGGGGTCCTTGGTAAGGCACTGGATATCAATGGCCGCAGTTTCGTAATAATCGGCATTCTGCCCAAGACCTTTCGTTTTTATGAGGCTGCGGGGCTCTATACACCATTGGGTTTGGGGGCGGACGAAATGAAGGCTCGCAGCAGCCACAGCTTCCGCGTGATTGGTCGGCTGAAGGCAGGCGTCACTCTCGAACAAGCCCGAGCGGACATGATCACTGTTGCTGACAATTTGGCGAAAGAATACCCGACCACTAACACCGGTACGAGCGTTGATGTAACCGGCCTGCACGAGTACGTTGTTCAAGACACTCGCCGCGCCTTGTTGGTGCTTATGGGATCTGTTGTTTTTCTCCTGTTGATTGCTTGTGTCAATGTGGCAAACCTCCTGATCGCGCGCGGAGCCGCGAGGGAGAGAGAGATGGCGATGCGCGCGGCACTGGGTGCCAAATGGTCGCGGGTGATTCGCCAGTTGCTGACAGAAAGCGCCGTTTTGGCGGTCGTTGCCGGGTCCCTGGCGGTTCCATTTTGTTTGTGGGCAAGCGGGGGATTGGGCAAGTTGCTTCCTGAGGATCGCCGGGGCATGCTCAGCGTGGTCATTGACACTCGCGTCTTAGCAGCCACTTTGCTGTGTTCTCTAATGACGGGACTTCTCTTCGGATTGGCTCCGGCAATTCAAGCGTCGAGGCTAAATCTCAGCAATGCTCTCAAGAAGAGTGGCAAGAGTTCAAAGGATCAGGCGGATGGGAAATTTAGGGGCGCACTCATGGTTTCCGAGGTCGCGTTGGCTTTGATGCTTCTCAGTGGCGCTGGATTGATGCTACGCAGTATCCATAGTCTCCTTGAGATCAATCCTGGATTTGATTCCTCGCATTTGCTTACGATGCACTTCGCCTTGTCGGAAACGAAATACGGGAAACCAGCGGGGCAGTCAACCTTTGTGCGCACGGCCTTGCAGCGCTTCGGGGCGGTACCCGGCATCGAGGCGTCAGCGGTAGCAACATGGTTGCCATTCCAGCGGGAGGCATGGCTGGATACGATTTACATTGAAGGCCGGCCGTTGCCCGCCGCCGGGCAATTTCCGCAGATTCATTACAACGTCGTTAGCCCGGATTTCTTTCGTGCGCTGCGGATTCCGTTGCTAAAGGGGCGATATTTCTCCTAAAATGATAGCGTCCAAGCGCAACGGGTTGCGATTGTAAACAAAGCCATGGCCCAGCGCTTCTGGCCCAACGACGATCCCTTGGGTAAGCGCTTTACAGAAGGCCGTCCTTCAGATCACGCGCAGTTGCTCGTGGTTATCGGCGTTGTGGGGAACAGCAAGATCGATGCGCTTGACGAGAAGGACGCGCCCCAGTTTTACGTGCCGTTTTTTCAGGCACCGAATAGTTATCTGACCTTCGCGATTCGCACGACGATCGATCCGCTGGCTTTGGCCGGGGCTATTAAAAACGAGCTGTCGAAGATCGACGAGAACGAATCCCCCTATGACATTGTGTCCATGCAGGAGGTTATGTTGGAATCTCTCAGTACAAGACAACTCCTTATGCTTCTGCTCGTCGCTTTCGCGGTATTAGCTATTGTTCTGGCCGCTGTGGGGATCTATGGTGTCACCTTCTATCTGACATCACGGCGGACCCAGGAGATTGGAATCCGCATGGCATTGGGTGCCGACCGCCCCGCTGTCCTTAGACTCGTGCTGTTCCGGGGCTTAGTGTTGACCACGGTCGGCCTAGTGGTTGGGGTGATCGCATCATTGTTTCTAACTCGCTTTCTGGCAGCCTTTCTTTACGGTGTCCAGCCCGCCGATCCTGGCACACTTGCGATCACCTCAGTCTTAGTATTCGTCGTCGCGTTCGTGGCGGCGGCAATTCCCGCATATAGGGTAACGAGGATCGATCCCATGGTGGCGTTGAGATACGAGTAAGCGTTATGCATTGGTGGCGACGGAGACAACGCGAGCAGGATTTGGAGCGCGAACTGCGTTCGGATTTGGATTTAGAGGCGGCTGAGCAGCAGGAGAACGGCCTCTCGCTGGAAGAGGCGCAGTACGCCGCTCGACGGGCATTTGGCAACACGACTAGGACGAAAGAGGAGGTACGCGAAATGTGGGGATGGGGATCGTTAGAGCGACTCTGGCAAGACATCCGCTATGCGCTGCATATCTTGGGTAAGAATTACAGCTTCACCGCCGTCGCTGTGCTCTCGCTGGCGCTGGGCATCGGAGCGAATACGGCAATCTTCTCGGTGATCAACTCCGTCCTCTTTCGGCCACTGCCTTACAGCGATCCCGGAAGACTCGTGGACGTGTGGTCCCAAAACGTTAGACAGGGGATCACTCAGGGCATGATCAGTTATCCGGATTTCCTGGATTTACGCAGTCAGAACACCGTCTTCTCCGGGATGGCTGCCTACAGGGAATCACATGGCACGGTTTTGACAGACGGCGATCCCGACCATGTTGATGCTGCTGTTGTATCGACGAATTTGCTGAGTCTCCTCGGAGCCACGCCCGAGCTGGGGCGCAGCTTCAGTTCGGACGAGGGGATACCGGGAAAAGGTCAAGTCATGGTGTTGAGTCACGCGCTCTGGCAAAATCGGTTCCACTCAGATCCGGGTATCATCGGCCGCTCAATTGCGCTGGATCACCGGGGTTACACCGTGATCGGCGTTATGCCGGCTGCGTTCGAATTTCCAATTCTCGCCGAGCCAGTGCAACTGTGGATACCCGTTGCGTATGACGGCGCGATGGCGAAGTCACGCGGCGTGCGCACATATAGCGTAATCGCACGCTTGAGAACTGGAGCCACGGTAGTACAAGCGGCAACTCAAATGAATACCATTCTCGGCCGACTGGCCCGCCAATATCCAGACGATCATAAACCGGGTGACGGTACTCGTGTTGTCCTGCATATGTCCGACGTAGTGGGCGGTGCAAGGGAGGCGCTGCTACTGCTGTTTGCGGCTGTCGGAATAGTGCTGTTGATTGCATGCGTCAACGTGGCCAACCTCATTCTCGTCGGGGCGACACACCGCAGTCGCGAAGTAGCGATCCGGACTGCATTGGGCGCGGGCCGCCTTCGCCTGGTGCGACAATTCCTCACCGAGAATTTGATTCTTGCGCTGCTGGGTGGCAGCCTGGGCCTTGTGCTGGCATATTGCGCCGTCCAAGCTCTGGTCAAGATTGGCCCACTAGATATTCCTCGCCTGACGAGCGTCAGCTTGGATGGCACAGTTTTCCTCTTTGCGTTAGGTATTTCGCTCACCTGTACGTTGATATTCGGCTTGGTGCCATCGTTGCGACTTTCGAAAGCCGGGCTGAGTGAATCGCTGACCACACGCACGCGCGGAGCAACTTCTGGTGTGAGTGGGGGCCGGTTGCGGGATGCCCTGGTTGCATCCGAGATTGCGCTCTCCCTGATCATGGTGTTGACGGCGGGACTTCTGCTACAGACGTTATGGCACCTGAAACGGGTAAATCCCGGATTTGATCCCAGCCATGTTCTGACGTTCGAGCTTGCTCTACCCGACAACGGTTATTCGGGTAGCAGGCGCAGCATGCTCTTCGAGGAGCTTGTTTCCCGAATACGGACAATACCAGGGGTAACCTCGGTGAGCATGGTGTTTCCGCTGCCCTTCAGTGGAAGCGGACTGACGACCACTTTCGAAGTCGAAGGGCAACAACTACCTCCTGGAGTTACACCGCGCGCGGCACTTTGCGCGGCAGATCGCGATTATTTCCGAACAATGCATATCCCTCTTCTCGAGGGTCATGATTTTTCTGAACGTGACGCTGTGCAGGGAAAGCCAGTTGCTGTCATTAATGAAGCGTTCGCCAAAGAGTATTTCCGTAACGAGGACCCCGTCGGAGAGCGGCTGAAACCTGACGCAGCGGCTGGTGGAGTTCCAGCCCAGATGAGCGAGATTATCGGTGTAATCGGGGAGCTCAAATTAACCAGCCTGCGAGAGAAACCAACTCCGGTCGTATTCGTGCCTATGGCCCAGTTTCCAATTAGCGCAATGAGCGTGGTTGTCAGAAGTCAGAACGACCCGCGAGGGCTGTTGGCCGAAATTCGCCAGGCTGTCCAGGGCGTTGATCGAAACGTGTTAATCCTCAGGGGAAAGACTCTCGATCAATATCTTAGCCTCTTGCTCGGCCAGCCTCGATTCACTGCGGTGCTACTAGGAATCTTTGCCGGGTTGGCGTTGACCTTAGCTACAGTCGGCCTGTACGGAGCGGTTTCTTACGCGGTGAGCCAACGGACTCAGGAAATCGGAATCCGCATGGCCTTCGGAGCGACGCCGACGCTCGTACTCAAGCTTATTTTGGGACATAGTATTCGACTTATTGCCTTTGGCGTAGTTGTCGGCTTAATTCTGGCGCTGTCCTTGACACACGTGATAACAAGCCTCCTGTTCGGTGTAACGGCAAATGATCCAATTACGATTCTCGGAGTTGTGATCCTCTTGAGCGCTATCGCGGCCCTCGCCTGCTATGTCCCTGCGCAAAGGGCGATGCATGTCGATCCGATAGTGGCCCTGAGATATGAATGAAGGCTGTCACTTTGTTTGACCGGAAGTAGTGGGTTGGGCCGGTTTCTTCCGAACCTGTTCAATGGGCACATCGACTGAGGGATTCATTGACCGATGATTTGCTGCGGGCAGTCCAAGTTTGATCGGCTTCGGACGGTATGGAGCCGCTACGGAGTGTGCCGGCCGAGGGGAATCAAATGCTTCGTGAACGAAGCAGAAAAAGAAGAACGCCATTCCGAGAACAAAGAACAAGAGAGCCCAACGGGTGTTACTTCGGACCAAGAATCGCGTAATAAAACAACAGCCAGAACCGCATTACGCCGTACCTCTAAAATCCGGCCCGACTCCAGCCGAGCGCGGTCATCCTGCCTACCCAAACACCACAACAAAATAATATAAACCCAAAAACGATGCCAATGGCGGCCCAGCGGAGCAATACTGGGCGCTGGTGCGCTTCATGGATTTGATGCAGCAGCTCGCGGCATCCCAAACCAGCGGCGTGAGTGTCTTCGCGCAACTGCTTTCGAATCTCGGACGCGGATTCCTTTACCTGGTTTGCTAGGACCTGTCCCGCGCGTGTTTCCAGTTTCTGCGCTGATGCCTCGAATTCCGCAATGCGTGCCCGCAGTTGCTCGCAAATATTCTGGATGCTCTCCTCCAGAATTAGCTGATTCAAACTGATGATGGCGAGCGCGGGATCGCTCTCATCCATCCGAATTCCATACCGGGCAGCCATTTCGCCGACGAGACGCTTCTTATCGAGACATGCCATCTGCAAGGCCCTTCAGGCGAATGGAACACGCTCAAGCTGCTCGAACAAATCTCGCTGAACAATGTGAATCCTTGATTTCTCCGCGAGCATGAATTCCGGACACTGGACGGCCTCACCAAATGTTAACTTTTTCTCTCGCATGCGGCGGATAGTTTGACCGTACGTATCCGCACTCCTCTGCGGGATACCCACGGAAACCAGTACCTTGCTTTGATGATCAATGTAGACCTGCATCTGGTCAAACGGTTTCCCATCGCGGGCAATCGGGCCGAAGTATTCGTTCATCCAAAGAACCAGGTTCCTTTCGGCCGTGCTTTCCGCCAGCGTTTTAAAGCCGAGCAGCGTGTCGTTGAGCATTTCGCCGCCGCAGATAGGGACGTGAACGTAGATGTGCCGCCCAGCATCGCGGAGAACCCTCAGCATCTCCGTCTCCATTACATAAGTCCAGAAAGGCATGAAGGCGGTTGCACCGCTGTCCACCACGAAAACAGCATCTTCAGTAGCAAAACGCTCAAGCATCGCATCATAGCGGGTTCGCTGTACCAGGCCATCCTGGTTCACCAGATCCAGCTTGTCCGCTCGAAGGGACTTGTACTGTCCCAAGGAGCGGTTCACCGGATCACCGTCAATGCACTGAACGGCCTTACCACGTGCAATCAGGAATTCAGCAAGCCAACTGGCGACCACACTCTTGCCCACGCCACCCTTCCCTTGCAGGATCAGGTGAATCGTGGCATCGCCGCCGCTCGGATCGGTATGGTAGGTGTTCTCCGCTGGCACTAGTGTTCCTTTCCTCTCGTTCAGATCAGGTTGTGATCGCTCGGATCGCCATCCCCGTGAATTTTGCGAATGTCAAATCGCGGTTTATTTAAGGCTTCGCGGGCCAACGCCATTGGATCATCCGGCGATTTTGATTGATCGCGATGGCCATCTTTGGAACTGATTGCTTGAATTTGCCTCTCGGTTGTGGGGCGTGGATTCTGAAAACTCGGCTTGAGCGGATATGCCGGCGCAGGCGAAGCTTTCGCCGACTTGAGTGTCCCTCGACCAGCCTCTCTTCTGCGACACCTGCGGATGTACGACCTGAGATTATCGGGAGCTACAACGACTCCAGCCTCATTGAGCCACAAGCTAACACTCTTCATGCTCTGTCCGTCGTCTAGGGCCGCGCGGATCTCCGGCCAGAGTGCCCAGATCTGCCCGGCCTTGGTATCCGGTTTTTTCTCGCGACTCTCAGCGAGGCGGCGTCGTGCATCGGTGATCCACGTTTGGCTGTTGATTGTTGTCGCCACGTTGCTTCACGCCGCCTCTAAAGAGAAGGGATTGGGAGGGGCAACTGCCGAACACTTCGTGACAAGAAAATCTTGGATTGTGACAGTTTGGAACGGATCGTGGGCATTTTGAGACAGTTCGTGACGGTTTGTGACAGTCCGACGCAGCAGCAGACATAGCGTCAGCGGCGGGATGAGACCGAAAACACCCGGTAGAGGAACATAAAGGGTGCCGGGCAGGTGTGGTTGTTTTTGAGCCGTTGTGCTTCGTATTGACACACTTGCCCTGCCGGGCGCCTCAGCAGTAGTGCCGGGCATTTACCCGGCATCGCTTTTTCGCGTAATCGCTGTTCGGAAATGCCGTCCTCACTCCGTGTTTAATGAAAGGCGCAAACAATGGCAGTGAGAAGGCGGGTGAAGGTTACCGTTGGCCTGACTGAAGATGAACACAAGATTGTCAAACGGGCCGCCGAGGAGCGTGCCTACTTGAGTCCAACCGCTTTCATCCGGGCGGCCGTTCGGAACGAGCTCAGTGGACGACAAGGCGAATTGACGGAGGCCGAGCAGCGCATCGCGGCAACCCTCGAAAGGGTCTCGCGAGATATCTTCCGGGTGCACCGTGGCCAGCAAGCTCTATTCGCTGTTGTGGACACGCTCGTCAAGACCTTCCTTACTTGCGTTCCAGAACCGCCGCGAGATGCAGTTAATCAATCCGTCGCTCGGGCGAAAGGACGTTACGACCGCTTCGTCAAATCCGCCGGTCAAGCGATGGTCGGTGACTCCCACGCAGCTATGCAGGATCTGGTGAACCGTGCCGACGGATGACGGCGAAAGGGAGTTCCGGCTCAGGCCGCGAAAACCGCCAGTTCCCAGAGCTCGCCGGAAGAACGCGACGTGGGCGGTACTTTTCAATGGGCTCATGCGGCAGGCCAGGATGACCCGGCAGGCTAAGCGGCGCTCCGGGACCGCTAAGGCCGGTCGGGGCGTTCGGCCCTACAATCAGCGTTGCGCAGTACGGGTCATGTATTCACGGAACGTAGTGAAAGGCCAGTGGCGGGCACACGGCCGCTACGTGGCGCGCGAGAACGCTACACATGAAGTTAATTCAAAGACGGCTGGATTCGATGAGCGGAGCGAATCGATTGACATCGCGGCGAAGCTAGACAACTGGCAGAAGGCCGGAGATGAGCGCATGTGGAAACTCATCGTTTCTCCAGAATTTGCTGACCGGCTGGACCTGAAGCGCCTAACCTGCGGCTTGATGACCCGCATCTCCGCCGATCTCGGTGACGTTCCTCTGGAATGGGTTGCGGTTGCACATTACAACACGGAACATCCCCACGTCCATATTGCACTCCGCGGTGTCGGCGTCAATGGGCAACAGTTTCACCTAAATCGAGAGTACGTGAAGAGCGGTATTCGAAGCATCGCCGAGAATCTCTGCACCCAGCAGCTCGGGTATCGAAACCAATTGGACGCAGCGGAAGCCGAGCGCCGCGAGGTATTGCAACAGCGGTACACATCGTTGGATCGAATCATAAACCGCGCTGGCAAACTGAGTGCCGGAAATGAACATGATCCTGCATTTTTTTCTTTCGTTCAAAACCCAGCCAGAGCCCCGCAATCGGACTGGTTACGTCTCCGCGAGCAACATACAACTGAGCGCCTCATCGAATTGCAGAAGATGGGCCTAGCTGAATGCATCGGCCCAAACATATGGCGGGTTAGGCACGATTTTGAAAGCGTGTTGCGTGCTATGCAGCGAATGACCGACCGCCAAAAGACGCTGGCGGCACCCGGCGTTCTGATGTCAGATGAGCGATTGCCGATCACGGTACTCGATTGCCGGAAATTCACATCGGTTGAGGGGCGGATTCTGGTGCACGGCGAAGAAGAAGTGGGGCGCGAAGCCGGCCGGAGCTATCTCATGCTCGAAGGGACGGATGCGCGAGTGCATCACATTTACTACACGCCCGAAATGGAAGGAGCCCGGAGCCGCGGCGGCCTGAAGACGAACTCTTTTATTCGATTGCGGAAACTGTTCGTTCAGAAGCATCCGATGCTCGAAATTGAAGAATTGGGCGATCCGGAAGAAATGTTGGACCACCCGCGCCATTTGAGAGAAACCGCGAAGAGTCTAATCAAGCGCGGCATCATTCCTGAGGAGGACGGGTGGGGCGGTTGGCTAGGGCGCTATCAAGCTGCGCTCCGAAAGACAGCTTTGGAAGAATTGGCTCGCGAGCAGAGGACGCGGGATCAGACTCGTGTTCGGGAACGCGATCGCTGATGCAACCGTTTAATGCTGAGCATCGATTAGCCTTCGAGCGATGATGATCCGGTTCGAATCTTAAACCTCATAGTCACGCCTGCGCATCCAGTCCTGACCGCACTGCCCAATTGTCAGTGATATACTGCATAGCCATATATGCCTGTGCCATTCCTTGACCGCGAATTGAAAAAAGGTAGCGCGGAGTTAATGGTCCTTTCGTTGGTCGAAGAGCGCCCACGGTATGGATACGAAATCTATAAGTTGATTGAAACGCGCTCGGAAGGCGCGCTGAAATTCAATGTGGCATCGCTTTACCCGATGCTCTACCGTCTTGAAAACCGGGGATGGATTCAGGGCCGCTGGGTGGAAAAACCTAGCCAACGCAGGCGACGTTATTATCGCTTAACTGCACAGGGCCGCAAGGTTCTGGCTACACAGCGGCAGGGGTGGCGGCAGTTCGCGGAGGCCATGCGCCGTATTACGGGGATCGATTATGCCTGATTGGAAACAGATTGTTCGCGAACGTCTCGCCGGGTTAAAGCTTGAAGGTTCCAGCGAAGCTGAAATTTGTGAGGAGCTGGCGCAGCACTTGGAAGACCGCTACAGGGATCTGCTGTCATCTGGCATTCCGGAACCTGAAGCACAGCAACGCGCCCTCGAACCCTTGAACGACAGTCCGTCGCTAATCGAAGCGCTACGATGTGCACGCAAGCCAATTGCTCCTGAACCCCCCTCGGCCCGAGCCAGCCAGATCGCAGTGGTGCTCTACGACTTCCGAATAGCAATGCGCGGCATGTGCCAGAAACCTGGTTTCAGCTTCTTGGTCATCGGCATGCTGGCGCTGGCTATCGCAGGCAATGCCGCGATCTTCAGCGCCTTTAACAGTTTCTTTTTAAAGCCGCTGCCGTTCCCCGATTCGTCCCGCCTCATCGATCTGGATGAGACAGCGCCCAGATGGAACCTGCACTACGTTGGGATATCGGAACCAGATCTGTTTGCTTGGCGAGACCACAACACCACTTTCGACAGCATGGCATTCTTCAGACTGTCAGACTACAACCTTTCCAAAATCGGTCCGGCGCAGCACATTCGGGGCGCCAAGGTTACGCGAGACATGCTGAAGGTCCTGCGGCTAAAGCCAATCGTAGGCCGTAACTTTCTGCCCGAAGAAGATCGACCCAACGGCGAAAGGGTCACCCTGCTCGGTTATGGCCTTTGGCATCGGTTGTTTTCCGGCAATCGTGATGTCTTGGGCCGGCTCATCGTTCTCGATGACCAGCCGTACAAAATCGTCGGGGTGCTGCCGCGCGAAGCAGTATTCCCCGATCGCGCGGAACTCTGGGTACCGCTAGCAGCGACCAACACTGAAGGTTTAACCCATGGCTGGGGGTTGAGCGGTATCGGTCGTCTGAAGCATGGCGTAAGTATCGAGCAAGCTTCGGCCGATCTCCTTCGCGCACACCGCGCGCTCCTTATCACCGGGCAGAAGGCCAACGAAATTACCGCGCCGATCCTCACGTCGCTGCGCGTCCGCTATCTGGGCGACTACCGCACTACGAGTCAGGTATTGCTGGTTGCGGTAGGTGTCGTGCTCCTCATTGCCTGTGTCAATATCGCGGCTCTTCTGTTTGTGCGTGCTTCCGCCCGATCTCACGAGATCGCCATCCGCACCGCTATCGGCGCAACGCGAGGGCGCATCGTTTGGCAATTGCTCACCGAAAATGCCGTATTGGCTGCGACCGGAGGAGCGGCGGGGGCGCTGCTGGGCAGGCTCGGATTGCAGGCCATTGTCTTTTTACTGCCCGAAGATATGCCGCACTGGATCGACTTCCATATCGATTCCCGTTTTGCCGCGTTCTGTATTCTGATTACGGCTGCTGCCGCGCTTCTGTTCGGTCTTTCTCCGGCATTGCAAGCCTCACGCGCCGACGTGCGCGGCGCATTGCACGAAGCTGCTTTGCGGGCCACGCTTTCCCGTGCACGGCGCTCCACACTGAACATTTTTGTGATCTGCGAAGTCGGCCTCGCGCTCGCCCTGCTCATTTCTTCCGGCTTGCTAGTGCGCGCATTTGACAAGGTGACGCACGTCGATCCTGGTTTTCGGCCCGAGAACGTCCTTACCTTCGGCGTCGATCTGCCGGAACAGAGATATCCAAAAGGCCAAGATGCCGTGGCTTTCTATCGAACGCTGCTGAATGGATTGCGCGGCGTGCCTGGAGTTGTGGCTGCGGGCGCTGCTTGGCCACCTCCGATGGGCGGCTCCTCGGGAACATTCTGCGACGCTGCGGGAGGTCCATCACCAAGGGGCGAACGAGTACAACATGAAGTGCTAAGAGTGATCGCCACGCCGGGCTACTTCGATGCAATTGGCATGACTCTGCTGGCTGGCCGCCAATTCGACATGCATGATGGCGAATTTAAGAACCACCCGGTCGCCATCGTGAACGAGGCGTTCGCACACCAGTTCTGGCCGGGCGCAAGCGTCGTCGGTAAGCAGATTCGGTGCGCGGGCGGCTACGTGCCTCCGATGGAAGTGATAGGCGTCTTGGGCAACGAAAAGCACGATGGCTTAGACGACAAGGTTCGCCCCGCTGTTTATCAGCCGCAGCTCGAATGGCCTTACAACATCAGCTTAACCGTCGTTCTGCGTACTCACTCCAATCCAGAAGCGCTTGCAACCCCCGCCCGGCGCATCCTGGAGCGTATCGATCCCGATCTCCCTATGTACGCTGTTCACACCATGACCGAGCAACTTGATCGCTCGCTTTGGGCTCGCCGCGCCTATTCGTGGCTGTTCGGCATTTTTTCACTGATTGCGCTGATTCTTGCAGCCGGGGGAATTTACGGGGTTATCTCTTACGCCGTCACGCAGCGGACGCATGAGATCGGCATCCGCATCGCGGTGGGTGCGAGCCCTGGCGAGGTGCTGGCCAGCGTACTCCGGGGTGGCATGGTGCTGGTGGCGGTCGGAGCAGCGATTGGAGTGGCAGTGACACTTGCGACAGCCAGTCTACTCGATAAACTCTTGTTTGGCGTCAGCCCACGCGATCCCCTCGTCTACACCATAGTGGTGCTGGTAATGGCGACAGTTGGCTTACTGGCAAATGCGATTCCGGCGTGGCGGGCCGCGGCAGTGGACCCAGTGACGGCGCTGCGAACCGAGTGAGTTCCCGAATCTTCGCAAGCCGCGCTGATTCGAGTAGGACTGAGACAGCGTTCGGGGAAACTGGGCTGTCCCCCGCCCACATTCTCGGGCCGCAATTTCTCTGTCGTGGATGTGCACTTCGGAGGTGATCACATCAACGAATCGCTGTAGAGGGATTCGTCTCGAGAGGCCTTTCATACCTTGCCCGCTACTATGCTGGAGTTTGGGCAAAGGAGGAAGGGCTCATGACTGGTGTAATGGCGGGAAAAGTTGCAGTCATTACCGGCGGCAGTGCTGGGATCGGCAGAGCTGCCGTCGAGCTCTTTGCGCGTGAGGGAGCGCAGGTTGTCTTGGCCGCGCGCTCTGCGAAACGCGGCGAAGACCTCGCCGAAAAATTGCGAGCGGAAGGTCACCAGGTCCTCTTCGTTCAGGCCGACGTATCCCAATCCGCGGAGGTTCAACGGATGGTGAGCAGGGCTGTTGAGAGCTCGGGCGCATCGATTGCGCCTTCAACAACGCCGCAGCTTTGGGACCAGTTCGGCGCTCGGCAGAGTATACCGAGGCCGAATTCGACGTCGAGATTTCCTCAAACCTGAAGAGTGTTTGGCTCTGCATGAAGTACGAGATTGAACAGATGAAAAAACAGGAGCCGCCGGGAGGTGCAATCGTCAATACTTCCTCTGTCAATGGGCTTGGCGGCGCACGTGGCGCTTCGCTCTACTCGATGGCGAAGGCTGGAATCCTCGGGCTGACCAAATCTGCCGCTCAGGAGTATGCTGGCGACAGAATTCGTTTGAACGCCCTGGTGGCTGGCGGCTTCGATACGGATATGCTTCGCAACGCGATCACACAAATTGTGGGAAACGACCCAGCTAAGGTCGACGAAGCCTTCAAGGGATACGCCGCGCGCGTCCCCTTGGACAGAGTTGGAGACCCTCGGGAAGCAGCCCAGGCCGCTCTTTGGTTATGCAGCAGTGCTGCTTCATACGTCACCGGTCTATCAATGATCGTCGACGGCGGACTGACATCCTGGGCTCGATGAAATCAACTCGAAGTGATAGTGGAGCACCTGCGTCAAAAACACGGATATCGCCGACTGAGCTGAGACCGCCGCGGGCCGGGGCGGTCGGCTCTCTTACCGGCATTCTCAATGGGCGAGAACGCCACTTACGAAGCAGTGAGAACGGTAGACGTCGCTCGGCGTTAGAGATTTGATCTTACTTCACGTCTGCTGCTCTCGGTACGCGATTGCCATTTTGTGGCTACCAGTTATCCTTGGCGCGCTTAGCGTAAGCAGATAAATCTCTCCGTAGAAAACGCGACTGCTATGGGCCTCTTCAACCAGCAGACAGTTTTTTGGCGAGCTGTAAGCAAGGGTTCGGATTACGCGATTCCCGAATCGGCAAAGGATTGACGGGAGCCGTCGTCCGCCAGATGACAATGATTAATCCCGGTGAGGTCGCGTCAGACCGGAGATATCTTAAAGTGCCTTGTCATTCAAAGACATCAAAACATCATGTTCCGGTTCGCGACCAAAACCGCAGAAATTATCGGTAATATAGACGTCGAAAGTGAGAACCCGAGCGCGTTTGTTTGGATGTACAATCCGTTCCGGAGGAGTTCGCCAGAAGTTTATCCACACGGTTGTGGAGACGGTGACCCCAAATTCCTGCTTAACTCGGCCACTGGAACCAGGGATGATCGGAAGATAGAGGTTCGTGTCCTGTAGGATCCACTCGCGAACATTTCGGCTTCAGGCAGTCGCCTCTTTGGTTGCGCACGATAGTGGTTTGCTTCCGGGAGCTTTGCATTTGTCGTCGATACTCCACAGGTATACGGCGGCGTAGGCTCGCCACGGCCGCCAAGCGCGAGAGCGTCGCTCAAGCTCACGAGAGTTCCTTAGACCCACGGCACGCAGGAGGTCGAGGTCGCCGGCT
>JBPCJX010000158.1:0-4916 GCA_051004875.1 Bryobacteraceae bacterium | reverse complement strand
TCACCGAAGCGGATAGCCGTTGGAAGGGCTGCGCCGCGAATAATTTCGTTTCGAACGGGGGTCGCAACGCCACGGCAGACATGCTCCTGGATGGCGTGACCACCACAAATTTCGAGCAGAACAGCGGCATTCAAGTGCCAACCTATACTCCGTCGGTGGACGCTGTCGAGGAATTCACCGTACAACAGACCAACTTCAGCGCGGAGTATGGCTTCTCGGGGGGCACGATCGTCAACATGGTTACGCGCTCTGGAACGAACCAGTTTCATGGCAGCTTGTATGAGTTCTTCCGTAATCAGAAACTCGACGCCAACGATTGGTTCGCCAATCGCAGCGGCGTCCCCATTGCCCCGCTGCGGAACAACAATTTCGGGGGCACGGTGGGTGGTCCCATTCGGAGAGACAAGACATTTTTCTTTTTCGATTACGATGGAACACGGAGTAGAACGGCGAGCACCCATCAGGCTGGTGTTCCTAGTGCCGCCGAACGAACAGGGAACTTCGGGGAGCTGTGTGGCTATGCAGGAGGAAGTTTTGACGCAAACGGCTTGTGCTCGGCCGGCGATGGGCAACTTTGGGATCCCTACACCGGCGTTTACAGCGCTGATCTGGGCGGCCCGGTGCGCTCGGGCTTCATCCCGTTCAATAACATCGCTACCTACGCGAGCCCGGGCAGCCCCAAGCTGAACGGAACGCCCTACCAGCTTCCAGCAGGGCCGGGTAACCTGATCGATCCGGTCGCGCTCAAGCTCATGCAGTACTATCCGCTTCCCAACGAAAATGTGGGAACTGCGGTGTACAATCCGTACACCAATTGGATTGGTTCAGGATCAAACCAGGGGAGCAACAATCAATACGACATCAAGATCGACCATCGATTCAGTGATAAAGACTTACTTAGCGTAAAGTACTCCCGGCAGGGTAACTTTGGGCACGGATTCAACTGCTACGGAAATCTTACGGACCCCTGTACCGCAGGCCCGAGTACTCAAACGGCTCACCTGGCCGCAGTGAACCTCACGCATACCTTCTCCCCGACGCTGTTGATGAACCTTGCTTTAGGGTACACGCGGGGGGCGGTCTGGACACACAGCATTGCGGGCGACTACAAGAATCTCGACCCGGTCTCGCTGCTGGGCATGCCTAATTACATCAATGCTTCCGGAGTTCCTTTCATCCCCGCCATTGACCTGAACACCGGCTATAGCCAGCCGATCGGCGGGACCAGCATCGGAACCCAGCCCTGGAGTTATTTGCGCCAGGGCCAGGAAACATACCACCTGCTGGGCACAGTTAGTTGGGTCAAGGGTCAACACGAGTTGAAATTTGGCGGAGAAGGCCGCATGCATCGTGACAACTTCACTCAACCGGGCGTTCCGGGTGGATATTTCGTTTATGATTTTACCGGAACGTCGCAGCTACCGTCCTCCGGCGGCGGCGATTCGCTCGCAAGTTTCCTCATTGGCAATGGCGGTCCCGGAACCTGGGGCCAGTATGAGATTCCGAACCTGGTCAGCACCCAGAATTTCCAGGCAGGAGGATTCATCCAGGACAACTGGAAAGTCAACAAAAAGCTCACGGTCAACATCGGAATGCGCTATGATCTTACCTTTCCGCGTTCCGAGCGCTACAACCGGATGAATGGACTCGATCCGAATGTAGTATCGCCCCTGCAAGTCCCGGGGTTGGGGACGCTCCACGGCGGTGAGGTTTTTGCGAGCTCAAATAACCGCTCGCCCGGTTTCGACACCTCCTACAACAATCTTGGTCCTCGTATAGGCCTGGCGTTCCAGCCGACTGAGAAGACCGTAATACGTGCGGGCTACGGAATCTACTACTCGGCAGTCCGATTCGGCGCGGCAGGAACCGGTGCTTCTGGTTACCAGGGCTATGACGAAAACACTCCTTGGATCAACACCTATCAGAATGATGGGGTCACACCCTGGGGTAGATTGAGCAACCCGTTCCCTGCTGGCGTGAAATTTCCGCCGGGTGGCACGCTGGGATTGCTGAACGACATCGGTCTTGGGGCGACCGGCCCGATCCCCTCCATCAACTCGGCAGTGCCCTACGAACAGAGCTGGAGCTTTGGCATACAAAGGGAGCTGCCTGGTAACTTCCTGGTGGATGCGAATTACATCGGCAAGGCGGGTCATCATCTCTACTTCGGAGGCGCGGGCAATTTGAACTATCTCGGCCCGCAGGTCGAGCATTACAGCCCACAACAGATTTCTGCGCTCAATACTTACGTCGACAATCCGTTCTACGGGATTATCACGGATCCGAGCAGTCCGCTCTCGTCCCCGACTGTTCAGGCCTATCAGCTTCAATTACCGTTCCCGCAGTTCACTAGCTTCAACGCCGACGAGCCTCCGTGGGCGAATTCAATTTACAACGCCCTGCAATTCCGGGTTGAGAAGCGCTTTTCGCACGGGCTGCAGGCGCTCGTGACTTATACGTGGTCGAAGTCGATTGACGACGCGTCCACGTCGGCTGGCGGTACCACGTGGCTGGGCGGGATCGCAAACTTCCCACAAGATCCACATAATCGACGTCTTGAACGAAGCCTATCCACGTTCGACATACCGCATGTGCTGCAGTTCAGTTATGTTTACGAGTTGCCGATCGGCCGCGGCAAGGCGATCGGCGGGAACATGCCACCGGTGCTTGATGCGATCATCGGCGGCTGGCAAACGAACGGAATTTGGCGCTTCACCGATGGCAGACCGCTGTTGCTTTCACTGTCCGGGAGCCAGCCTCTTCCCACCTATGGCGCGCAGCGGCCAAATCTCCTTGGAACACTGCACTGTAACAGCGGATCCGATTTTGTAACCAACTACTTTTCGAATCCAGAAGTTGCAGTCGCGCCGCCTCCCTTCACCCTGGGCAATGCACCGCGCAGCTACGGAGGTTGCCGGGCGCCCGGCGAGAATAACGCCACTCTTTCGTTGTTTAAAAATTTTATGTTGCCGAAGCTTCGAGAAGGCGCACGGCTGCAGTTCCGGATCGAGGCATTTAACGCCCTTAATCACCCGCAGTTCGATGCGCCGGACACGCAGGTTGGCGGCGGTAACTTCGGCGTGATCACGCAAACAGCGAACCAGTCGCGAGAGGTGCAGTTAGCGTTGAAGTTGTATTGGTGAACTGGCTGTAGCTCTTGCGTGCTGTGGCGTTACCCGGGGGGCCGAACGGCAAACAGGAAGTCCTGCATCGAAAAGGGATTCTGATCGTCTGCCGGGTTTTCCCGAGCAATACGCTTGATCTCTCCGAGTTCAGCGGCGGATTTCCGCTCGTCTCCGAGCGCCTTATAGGCATCACGCAATGCATAGTGAGCAGGAATCAGCGTCGGCTGAAGACGGGTCGCTTCGAGTAAAGACTCTATAGCCTTGTTGTAGTCTTTTTTCGCGAGTGAAATTTTACCCGCTAAGAGAAAGATATACGGGTCTTTCGAGGTTAGCGCCACCGCGTGTACAATCGCGTTTTGCGCGCTATCCAGATCGTTCGGGGCCGCATGTGTAATGGCCAGCGCCTGATAGTAGTAGACCTCCGGCGTGTTGGCGCCCAAGGCAATGGCGGTCTCGAGCATTTGCCGCGCCTCAGCCGATTTGAGCTGGATCTCGAGGAGTATCCCATTCAGCAGATAGGGCCGGTCCCACTCCGGCCACCGCGCCTGAAGCTTCGTCAGCAATTTCTGGGCATCAACTCCGCGTTGCAACAGTTCCAGAGTTACGGCTTGTGCCAACAACAATTCCCGGTCGTCCGGCAGTATGCGGCAGGCCTGATCGAGCAAGTCTAAAGCCTCGTGGAGCAGCTTGTGCTTCAGCAGGAATCCGGCCGCCTGTAGGTAGAGGCCGGGCCGTGTTGGCGCAGCCCGAATGCCACGGTTCAGCGCGTCTACTGCTTCTTGCATTTTGCCCAACGAATCTAAGATTTGGGCCCGCAGCAGATAATAGTCTCCCTTCCTGTCCGCAACCGGAGTCTGGTCCAGTTCCGACAAGGCGACCTGGGGTGTTTGCAAATGATAGAGAACGATAGCAAGGTCCAGGCGGGCGGTGCTCAGCGACGGATCGGCAGCGACGGCAGCGTTCAGAAATTCAAGCGCAAGATCATACTGCTCGAACTCCAGAAGGATTCTTCCGCAGGCTGCGAGCGGCGCGGGCTCAGAGGAGGAGGACTTTAGTTCGCGAAAGACAGTCAGACCCTCGACGACGCTTCCCTCAGCGAGCAATTCCCGTCCCAGTCTAACTTTCCACTGAGCATCGCCGGGATTGGTGGCCACGTTTCTTCGAAGATTTGATAGGTAGCGTGCGCGGCGGTCGGCCGGCGAAAGACTCAAATACTCGATCAACCCGGCTTGTGGCCTGTGCCCCTCATCGATCATTCCGGATTGCTTCAACCGGGACAGAATTGCGCGCGCTTCTTCGATATGGCCAAGCTTGACCAGCGCTCTGCGGTAATGAACCAGGGCCAGCCGCGCATCAGGCGCTAGATCCACGGCCCGCTTCAGAACGTCGGCGGCCTCAGCTGCGCGGTCGAGCGCGAGATATGCCTGCCCGAGATGTGCCAGTGCGCGATAATCGTCCGGCTTCTGCTTTACGAAAGCCTGTAAGTCCTCGACCGCTGCCGCAGGCTTCTCTTCCTCGATGTCCAGTAGAGCGCGGGCATAGCGCGCTTGGCTCAGCCCCGGATCTAACGTCAGCGCGCGGTCAAGATCCTGCAGCGCACCGCTGGGATCGTCAAGAGCTTTAGCCACCGCCAACTCATAAAACCCCACAGCGTCGCGAGGATGTTTATGCACGTACCACTCCAGGTCTGATCGTGCACTCTTAAACTGGTTGGCACACGCTAGTGTGAAACCACGTTCGCGGCGGGCAACATCGTCCGCCGGTTTTAGCTTCAGATACTCGTCATATTTC
>JBPCJX010000157.1:0-21095 GCA_051004875.1 Bryobacteraceae bacterium | reverse complement strand
TGATCGACGGCAAGGTTGCGTTCGGCCATGAGCTCTTCCAAGTTTCGATAACTGAGTGAAAACCGGAGATAACGTCGCACGCACAATATGATGATCTCGGGCTCGAAATGCCGTCCCTTGAACACCGCGGGTCGCGACTTACGCAGGGACCGCCAGCCTATCAGACCGTCTCAACGGTATTCGCAACACATCTGTTCAGCGGATGAGCACGAGGGCGACGCCATCCCAGACGGTCTTTCCCGTTCCTGCAGGTGGGATCTCGGACATTGGCATGATACCGATCAGCTTTGGGTTTAGGTTAAATCGCTCTTCCAGGTAATTACGCACCTCAGCAGCGTGCTGGCCTGCCAATCGGAACTGTTCGCTGGGCTGTCCTTGGGTGGAGTAACCTTCCACCATGATCGCGCTGTTCGGAAGATAAGCAACGAAGGCACTCAGTGCCTCATTGAGCTTCTGCTGACCGGCAACGGACAGCTCCTCGGTCCCGTCCGGCTTCGTGAGAAACAGATCATTGCCGTTCAACCAGACCCGCTCGCTTGAGTGGCCCTTGAGGAACTTGCTCGATCTATACTGCGCCGGAGTCATCTGATTTAGATTGAAGAATCCACGCTTGTTGAAAAACCCGCGCAAAAAGAAGTTGTGTTTGAGAGCTTCGGTGTCGTCGGCCAGGTTCGACATGCTCTGCTGCGCGCTCGCGATCGTCTGGCGGAGAGTTGCAGCAGCACTTCCGCTTTTCTGTCCATTGGTTACAAAGTCGTTGACGGCTCCATTCAACTGCCGTGTGATTTGCCGCGTGTTTTCGAGAATGGCCTGCGCCTGCCCGAGTAGATTCCGGGCCTGGAAGTCGGCAATCGTGTCGTTCGCGCGGCCCGAGGCCTGGTTCAAGTTAATAGACGATTGCCGCGCGTTCGCCACGGTGTCATCCAGTTCGCTGGCGAGGTTTTGGTCCGTAAGCAGCTGGCCCACCGTCCCCTGTCCCTTTTTGATCTGAGCCACAATCTCGTTCACGTTATTCCCGGTGCGCTTACCGGAGGCGGCGATCTCCCTTAAGTTGCCGCTCATACCAACGATCAGCTGATCGGTGTGATTTGCGGCCGAGGCGGCCGACTGAAGCGCGCGGTCCGCATTGCCGCGCAGATCCTCAATACTGCCGCGCGTGGTTTTTATCAAATCGGTGCCTTGTTGCAGTATGTCGGCCAAGTTCATCGGCTCCTGGCTAGGTAGGGTGCTGCCATCAGCTGATTCAGGCGCGCGCCCAGTCCCCTTCTCCACCTCAATAAAGGTGTTTCCTGACAATCCAGTTGCCTTGATCGTCGCGACCGAATCCGTACGGACAAGCGGATGCAACTTTTCCGGGATACGCAGCTTGACGCGGAACTTTCCATCCGGACGGTCCGGGGCCTGCGTTTCCAGCACTACCCCGGCATCCATTCCAGAGATCTGAACTGCCACCCCCTTTTGCAATCCGTTCAGGTGCGTGAACTCGGCATAGAGATCGAAAGTTCGGTTAAAAAGCCCACGCCGATTGCTGATGAAGAACAGGCCAATACTGAACAGGATCAATCCCGTGATGAGAAAGGCGCCTGTGCGCTTGTGGGACACCATTAGAGTTCCTCTGATGAAGCGAACTGTCGCAGAAAACCCTTGTCGCTCCGTTCCAGTTCGTCGGCAGACCCGGAGAAGATGATCTGTCCGTCTTCAAGAACGGCAAACCGGTCGGAGATACGGCGCGCTTCCTCTACCCCATTGCTGACTATGAGCAGTGTGGTCTTGCGATTTCGTTTGAGATCGAGCAGCAGACTGTTGATCTCACGGGCCGTGCTGTAACCGATGCCGTCCGCTGGATCGTCGATCAGCAGAATGCGCGGATCGAGCGCGAGCGCTCGCGCGAAGCCAACCCGCTTGCGAACTCCGGGGGAAAGGTATTCCGGCATGGCATCGCCATACTTTTCAACACCCACTTGAGCGAGTTTCTGGCGAACCATCTCCCGAATCTCATCTTCCGTTTTCCCGCTATGGCGACGCAGCGAAAATGCGACATTGTCCGCCACAGAGATGGAATCGAAGAGTGCGGCATGTTGAAACACAAAGCCCACCGTTTGGCGCATACGCAGGAGGCTGGCGTTGTCTAATGCCGTAATCTCTTCCCCGTTAACAAATATCTTGCCCCGATCCGGCTTCTGCAGTCCGAGAATCAGCTTCAAAAGTTTCGTCTTGCCTGTGCCGCTGCGGCCCAGGATACAAAATCCCTCCCCTTGCGGCACTTCAAAGCTGACGTTCTTCAGGAGTGGTCCGGGGTTGAAGGGCTTCGACACTCCCTCGAAGCGGATTGCTGCCTGCTGGCCGCCGTTCATCGTATGCTCCCTGGAGACCAGAGACCGATGATCTGGACGACTATGAAGTTGGCGACGATCAGGAGCAACGAACCGAAGACGACGCTATGCATGGCCGCGCGCCGTACACCGGCGGAGTTTCGCTCGACGGTATAGCCGAAAAAGCAGGAAACCACCCCGATGATAAAACCGAAAACCGCCGTCATGAGTGTCGGCAGCAGGTAATCGGACCATCCGACCCGCATGAAGATGCGATCAAAATAAAGGCTAAACGTCATGCGGGAGTAGTAAATGCCTTCCCAGAAAAACCCGCCAGCAATCTCGGAGAAGCTCATGACCATGGTGAGGATTGGTAGCGCGATCATGCAGGCTGCGACGCGGGTCACAACCAGGTACTTGAATGAATCGACGGCGATGGATTCGAAGGCGTCGATCTGCTCTGTCAACCGCAGCACGGCGACTTCGGCACCGATTGCGGAGCCTACACGCGCGGAGACGAGGATGCCCGTCATCAGCGGTCCCATTTCGCGAAACATGATTCGGGAGAGTTCAGCGGGAATCACCGTTTGGACCTCGCCATAGGGCACCAGCGCAGACCAGACAAGCTGCGCCACAACGATCCCCACCGCCAAACCCCAGCCAAGAACCAAGGGTATGGAGTCCCAGCCGATTTCAGTGAGTTGATGCGAGATTTCTGCAACCTCCCAAGGCGGAAGGAAGAGACCGCGGATCACCCAAAATCCGAAGCTGCCCATGCGTCCGGCATTCTCGAAAAACTCGTCCATTCTTGAGTCCAGTGAAGACATCGGCGACAGATTTGATGCAGTCGTGCACCCCCTGGTTGCACACAGCAGTTTGCCACGGACGCGGAAGCTCTCAACTTCTCGCGGACCAAGGTACTTGCAAGATAATCTGACACGCGCGGGCGGTTAACCGAAATTGGCTGGAGGTGCATATGGGTATACGCCAATCTGTACACAAATATCTTGCGGCAAGTATTTGTCCCTTGACAGCCTGTTCACATTTACCTTCACAAAGCCGAATTGTTGAAGGTGAAACTAAGCTTCCAATTCCGCACGCGCTACGATTTTCTGACCCTTCTTGATTCCAGCGCTGAGCTGCCCACGCTTTCCGGTCGTCAGCTGGCCCGCAAGTAATGAGTGCGCTCGTTTTCCCGGCTCGCTACGCTGCCGGACCGTCGGGTCACGGTAGAACCGAGCGAATGCTTACGCGCGTTCCAGCCTTCGAGCCATGCTAGCGACAGAAACGGTGCCCCTCGATTTCCACATCTTCGAGCGGCCCTGGCTGCCTCCAGCGCAGCCGCACATCCTCGCCGTCACGCAAGCGCTGCCGATCGCATAGCGCTTCATTCTCCAGTTCGTCGAACGTTAGAGCTTGTGCCACCAGCAGATCAGGGGCATCCCTGCTAGTTTCGCTGCTACTATCAGCATCGTTGAAAGAGCTTCGTACTACCTGATTCACCGGCTGAGCTTGTGGACCGTCATTCCGTCGCGCGACTACGAAACTCTGGACCGCGCTGACCACGAGACCCCAGCCGATATCTCGTTGCTTGTGCTGCCGCACAATTTCATGGCACTCGTTCCGCAACTTGTCGAGACCAGGCTGTGGGTACGGCAATTGTGCGATCACAGTGGCGAGATTTAGAATGGTGCCGGGGTTCTTTCGCCGTTGGCCGGCGGTTTCATATTGACGCGCGTTGATTTCAAATGGTTCGTCCAGAACTTGGCCTTCCGTACGTCAGAACAGAACGCGATTACCGGACGGGCTCGACTCTTTTCATCCTATAATCTCAAGCTGAAAGGGGTACGAACGGCAAATCAGGTCATAATCTCGGACGCGGCGTTATAGTGTGCAAACCGTACACCTTCAGGCCGATGCCGGATCACCGCCCTAAAGGCAAAGGGTTTAAGGATTGTGTCCGCATGGTCGGCTACTCGGAATGTATGGTCCGCCGCCATACCGCAAGCGAAAAGTGAATGACAGGTTGATCTGCGCAAATGTATGCGGCCTTTGTTGGAGTGAACACTCCTGGCCAGCATGGAATGCGCCGCGCCGTTTCCCCATCTAACAATGCAGTCGTGAAAGACTTTTTCCGAGTACGGGTTTAACAGCGCCGGTGAGACCATTTTGCCATCTCATTGTTCGCCAGCAGACCTGGCAGGAAATCATGAACCATCGCAGCAGTAGCAGCTGGGTGTAGATGTGGGAATCGCGAACGCGATGTCCAACCCTGGCTTCAGCCAAGCGTCATGTGCAGGCCAGTCGTGCGGAAGCACTGGCCGGTATGGGAGGTCGAGAGACTTCACCTGTCGCAAGTACGGCCCATGCAATGCGCGCTGTTTCAAATGGCGTAGAGCTGGAAGCACCAATTCGCTGCCTCCAATATTCCGGGTGGATTCAGGACATAGCTGGAACTACAGCTGGCGGAACGCCATCAGCTCGCCCAAAATGCGTTTCCGCCACTTATCGCTACAAGATTCCTGTCCGGCGAAATTACTCTTCGGTAGTCGCGAAGGGACGGGTAATCCGTCCCTTGAAGGCGCAGTAACGTTATGGTTCGAGGCCGAGCTTGTCATTCACGGCGAACCGAAGCTTCTGTTTGCATCCAAGATAACGTTCGGTGGTTTGAATTGAGACATGCCCGAGCAAAAACTGGATTTGTTCGAGCTCTCCACCGGCGAGATGACAGAGCCGGGCGCACGTGCGCCGGAGGTCGTGTGGCGCCAGCCTTTCGATGCCAGCGGCTTGCGCGGCCTGTTTCACCACTTCCCAGATCACTTTCGGCGTCATGCCGCGGGCCCCAAATCTGGCAAGCCTTATTGAATTCGACCGGAAGATCCGGCCGTCAGTGATTCCGCTGGCTATAGTCCAGCCGTCGATCGCTTGTTTAACCAAACCGCGATCGGAACTGTTCGAACGTGACCGGCCTTTCCATGTAGGTCAGCGATGACCCAGTGTTCCTCCCGGAGCTGAACCGATCTCGTCGTTAATGCGAGCAACTCGCCGCGCCGCAGTCCGCAGCCAACCAGCAAAGCCAAGATCGCATAGTTCCGTTTGCTTCGAACGTCCTCTCCAGCGGCTTTCAGAAGCAGGCTTCTGCCTTGATCGACGGTGAGCCAATTGCCTAAGCGTACGCCGATCCGGCGTACGCCTTTGACGCGACGGATTCCTGCCGCAAGTTCCGGACTGAGCAGTCCCGAGTCGGCGGCCTCGTAGGCAACCCTTCGAACCGCCGCTAAGCGGAGATTGATCGTGGTCGGTGCCCACAATCGTTGCTCCAGGTAGATTCGGTATCTCAGCACGACTGTGCGATTGAAAGCGAGTCTCGGTTCAGAACAGTACCAGTCGACGAATTCGGTAATCGCGTGCTCGTACGTTCGCTGCCCGCTCTGAGAGCTTAGGCTGTTGATGACTGCAGACTTTGTCTGTTCGAGATCTGGAAGTGCAAGAACTCGCTTCGGCGGTTTCTTCTTGCGTCGGGGCTTGGGCATTCGGGGCGGCCTCCTGCGCCGCCGTCAGCCAGAATGCTCCAAAGTTCTACCCTGCACCGTTTTCGTCTCCGTAACGAATCCACCTCTCAGGTACACTCGCTTCTTGAAGCAAACTTCTGTTGGAGTGAGCTATGCCCTATGCCGTTAACTTCGATACAGTCTCGATGGTTGGCTTGGAATCGTCGCCGGTACCGGCTGCGCTGGCTGGTCTGCGGGCGCACGAGGCCCGCTACTTCAAGACCAAGTACAACCATGTGTTCACGATGGAACCAGCCGCCAAGGCCAAGAAGGCAATCGCTTGGGTGCAACGTATCCTCAAGGAGGAGCGCGACATCGTCATCTCGTCTCCCCCGCTCGAAGCGACAGCCTTCCAGATCGACAACATTCGGATGGCATACGTTTTCTACGCGAGTGGTCTCGCCATCAATGTGATGTACACCATTGATGACCCCAAGAAGCGGGCTGTCGGGTTCAAGCTCTCCGAAGGCATGGAAGTCCCCGCCGAGCTTGCCCCGCGTTTCAAGTTTGCCACCCATAAATCGAAGTTGGCTGGCGTCATTCGTGGTTCGTACTTTGCGTTCAAGGGAGACTACTGATCGGCGTTGAGGGTGCGACCTCGGGCCGACTCAAGCGAAAGGGAACGACTAGTCGCCATGTGTGGATTTACCTTGCGCCCTCACGGAGGAGTTCATGCACCGCGCACCCTCTGATCGGTTTCCGGATAAGCTGTAATCCAGTACTAATAGGGACGTGTGGGCGTGCACATGTCAGCCTCGCCGCGCTGCTTCGATGGTGGCGATGTCGATCTTCTTCATTGTCATCATCGCCTCGAAGGCACGTCTTGCCTCACTGCCACCAGTCGCGAGCGCATCAGTTAGCGCGCGCGGGGTGATCTGCCACGAGAGGCCCCAGCGGTCCTTGCACCAACCGCACTGGCTTTCCGTGCCGCCGTTGCCGATGATCGCGTTCCAGTAACGGTCAGTCTCTTCCTGATTCTCCGTCGCGATCTGGAACGAAAACGCCTCGGTGTGCCTGAACGCCGCGCCGCCGTTTAGACCGAGACAGGGAATGCCCAGGACGGTGAACTCCACCGTCAGCACATCGCCCTTCTTGCCGCCCGGATAATCAGCGGGGGCGGCATGAACAGCGCTTACTTTACTGTCCGGAAAGGTGACGGCATAGAAGCGCGCCGCCTCATGCGCGTCCTTGTCGAACCAGAGGCAGATCGTGTTCTTTGGCTTCATGTTCGTGTGCTCTTGCGCTCGATCAGGGCGAACGCCGCGCAGTCGTGGGCATACACGTTTGTAATCGTCTGTTCAACGGACGAAAATCCTTGGTGTTGTGTTCCCAGGTCCCGAGACAGCTCGCACGGGCTTGATCCCGAGATGCCCATCGACGTTGGCTTCGCGAATAGCATCCGGGAAGGCGGGTCTAAGTCGCGCTTTCTAAATTACCGCTGTTCGGAGCTAGCAGCCATCAAATGGGAATTGTACCGTTACGCCGGCTTTGCTTCGCGCCCTTAAGGCTGGGCGTTTGTGACTTTTTCCGAACCCAGTTTCGGAAAGTGCGTTTCATACCAGGCGACCGAACGGTCAATCCAATCGACAACATGTTTGGTTTCTCGAAGCCCGTGCCCTTCTCTCGGATATTGAACAAACACAGTGTCAACACCGACATCTTTCAGAGCTATAAAAAGCTGCTCCGCTTCGGCTAAGGGCACGTCTGGATCATTCTCGCCGTGAATCAACATGGTGGGAGTATGGACATTCGCAACATGCTTGAGTGCTGAGCGTTCCCATGCGTCATCCATCAACCTGCCCTGATGCAAGAACTGGCCAAACTCCATTTCTTCGTATTGGTTGTAATACGTCATGTAGTTGTAGCTGATCAGATTGGATATACCAGCCGTCGGAATAGCTGCCTTGAACTCGTTCGTCTGCGTAATGAGCCATTCGCTAAGCTGGCCACCGTAGCTTACGCCCTCAATCCCCATACGCTCCCGGTCAATCCACAAGTATCTTCGGATTGCGGCGCTCACCCCATACAACACGTCCTGCCCTTCATTGCCGTCCTGATCGCCGAATACGGCATCCGCAAATTTCTGGCCATAACCGGTTGAGCCCCGATAATTAACCTGCAGAACAGCCCAGCCTTTGGCTGCGTATGCTTGATTCTTGAAGTTGAACGCGGGACCATTCTGCGCGTGGGGACCGCCGTGAATGTTGACGATGAGCGGATGCTTGCTTTCAGCGGTCATTCTAAGCGGTTTCGTGACATACGCCTCCACTTCGAATTTGTTATCGTTGCTGACGAACCTAAAAGGCTCCACTTCGGCGATCTGCTTGCCAGCTAGCACGTCAGAGTTCAAGGATGTGAGCTGGCGCGATGCCGAATTGGCAGTTCTTAGATAAAGCTGAGGCGTGTCCTTCGGAGTCGCAAAGCCGTAAGCAATTTCGCCTTGCTTACCGACCGAGAAGCTGCCGACCGTGCCGAGCTCGCTCAGCACAATCTCCGGCTGTCCTCCGGAAATCGGAAGACGCGCCAGCCGGATATTGCCTCGTTCTTGGTATGTCACATAAACTGAACTACCGTCGGGAGCCCAGCGGAGCTCGTGCTGCCGGTTATCCAATTGAACACCAAGTTCACGCCGATCGGTACCATCTGCATTCATCAACCATGCGTGCGTGTCCTCCATGGTTGTTTCGCGATCCGTCAGGCCGCGTTTCGTGCCCAGGAAGGCAATACTTTTTCAATCGGGTGACCAAATCGGGCCATATTCGCAACTCTCCGTGGCTGTGATCCGTCGAATACTCCCGTCGGACAGCTTAAGCGCGAATACGTCGTAATTGAAGAATTCGTCGGAGTTCGGTTCGCGATTTGACACAAACGACAGTTCCTGTCCGTCCGGCGACCAGTCGATCGAGTGCTCATCGTAATTTCCAGTTGTTAGCTGACGCGGCTGCTTTGTCCCAATATCAATGGAAAAAAGATGCAGCCGTTTGTTGTCATTGAAGTGCGTGAGCCCTTCCTCCGCGCCCGGCTTATACAGGTAGCGGGTAATCACTATGGGGTCTGCATTTGCGTTCTGCGTTTCAGGACCGGGAGTCGCGGAAACGTAGGCTATCGTCTTGCTGTCCGGTGACCAGGTGAACGTTTCGCCTTGCCCCGGCAGAGGAGAATTGGTGCTCCCCGTGGCCGTGAGGAACGTCGCTCCGGAGCCGTCCGCCTGGGCGTACATGAGGCCGGGCTTTTCTTCCTGTCCTCCCAAAAAAGCAATCATTTTGCCGTCCGGAGACCATCGCGGATGAGAGGTCGCCTCTTTTTCGGTCCCAAGTCGTGCCGACCGCTGAGTTACTAGGTCCATAATCCAGATTTGTGTGTAGGGTCGCCCGGGGCGATCATTCATCATCACGGCATACGCAATGTGCCGCCCATCTGGAGAAAACTCCACCTCGCCCACTGACCGGAAACGATACAGGTCTTGACTCTGAAGACCCAATCCATAACTAGAAATCGCGGCTGCGCAAATGGCGAGAGCGGATGAGACGATCGACCGTCGAAAAGAGACCAACATGTTTTCTCCAAAATTTTGACATACGAACATGCAAAGACCCTGTGTAGGATATCGTGCGTGGCTATAGAGTAGCTTCAGATGCGACCGGGCACTCATCCAGGTCTCGTATGATTCGATGTGAACTAGAGCGCTCTTTCGGCGGAGTTGCTTGAGGAACGTTTCTTCAGCTCTATGCTGTGTTGCCGAACTGCCGGCTCGGGATTTGCCTTCTTGGGCGTAAGCCGGATTCCGACATCGCCGGCTTGAACCCGGGCCTGATCTGATAGAAAATCTCCAATGGCAACCGCTTCAGAAATGGTGTACGGTGAACTCGGGTCTCGATTCATTCGCGAATGCGGTCGCTCAGGGTGGAAAGCGACCGCTCAACGGCCTCGCGCGTAAATCGTGCGAGTCTTCGCGCCGGAAACCGTTCGGCCTTCCTCCGTCGTGCGCAACTTCTGAGTTTTGGCGAGGGGCTCGACGTAGGCTCGCAGTTGCATGGCAGCGAAGGCAAGGAAAAGCGCCGGTTAGCTATCCGCACCCTTCACTGAAACCGATACTGGAGCGAACTCTCGGGGTGCCGCTGTTTCAGGAGCAATTGCTGCGCATGGCGATGGTTTGCGCAAACTTCACGGGCGGAGAAGCAGAGGAACTGCGCCGCGCGCTCGGGCACAAGCGTTCCAAAGAGCGTATGCGGCAAATTGAAATCAAGTTACGCGCCGGCATGACACAGAACGAGATCCCCCCGCACGCACAGGACGAGATCGTTCAATTCATTACAAGATTCGCTCTGTATGGGTTTCCCGAGTCGCATCCCGCTAGCTTCGCCTTGCTCGCGTATGCCAGTGCGCTCCTTAAAGTCCGATACCTCGCCGCGTTCACGTGTGCCGTGTTGAACAACCAGCCCATGGGTTTTTACAGTCCGGCCACCTTACTCAAGGACGTCCAGCGGCACGGACTGAGAGTGCGACCGATCGATGTCACGCGCTCGGATTGGAATTGCACGCTTGAGAAGGACAGTCGACAACTCGTCCTGCGCCTCGGCTTGCGATACGTCCGCGGATTACAGAAGGCAGCAGCCGAACAAATTGTCAGCAGTCGAGCAAAGCAGCCATTCACGTCGATTTCCGATTTGACCAAGCGGGTTCCCGAGTTAAGTAGATCAGATCTGCGTATGCTGGCGACGGTAGGTGCCCTGAACGGCATTTCAGTTGCCGCGGGCGTGAACCTTCATCGGCGTGACGTACTGTGGCAGGTTCAGAAATACAGCTCGCGAGTTGCGCCCATGCTTGAGAAGATTGCGGAGCAAGACGAGAGTTCGCCGCTGCCCGCGATGAGTACGGAAGGGCGGCTGGTTGCTGACTATCATGCTACGGGCCTTACCATCGGGCCGCACCCAATGTCGTATCGCCGCGAAGAATTGCGGCGGATGGGCATTATCTCAGCAATGGAACTCCAAAAGCTTCCGAATAACAAGCCCGTTATCGCTGCCGGAGCTGTGATCACACGTCAACGTCCTGGAACCGCCAAAGGTCTGATCTTTCTCACTCTCGAGGACGAAACCGGTCACGCCAATGTGATTGTCATGCCCGATGTTTATAACGCTGATCCAATGGTGGTCGTGCATGAGCGATTTATTCGTGTGCAAGGCCGAGTCCAGAACCAGGACGGAATCGTGCACGTCAAAGCAGAACGCATACTCCCTCTCAGCATCAGTTCAGCAGGACCTGATTCTCACGATTTTCACTGAGCGGCGGTCCACCACATCGAGGAGGTCAAAGACTACACCGTGACGCCTTGGGGCGATTGGATAAAGTCGTCTGAACCAGCCGGAAACAAAGCGTGAAGAACCGGTTCCGTATTCGGGATAACATCGTCACGTAGCTAACCCTTTAGCGAGACCTGGTCGCGAATGAAGGACAGGCACTCCGAAACCTCCATCTTCGGATCGGTGCCTTCCTCGAACTCGATCGCCGCGAGCCCACTGAAGCCGTCCTTGCTGATGGTTCGGAGGAAGTTGGCCATGTTCCCATTGCCCTTTCCCATCACGACACCGTGCCCAGGCTTGTCTTCGTCTTTCAAATGAATGATTCGGATACGAGACTTCAGCTTCTCGAACGCCTCGGTTGGACTAAAGCCACAGGCGATCATGTGACCGGTGTCAAATGTGGAAAAGAGGTTCGGATGCCCATTCAGGGCGGCTAGTACATCTTCAGGCGATTCGTATAAGAATTTGCGGTTCGCGAAATAGTGGTTGTGAATGCCAAATCGGAAACTAGCATGTCTGCAAGCGGCATCGAGTGGGTCGAGCAATTCGCGTGTCGCGGAGCCGGTGACGGTCTTGACACCGAGAAGATGAACGCCATCCACCAAACGCTCGATCTCGGAGGTTTTCTTGAGATCGCCGCAAAACCAGGAACGCACGTCCACTCCGCCACTCTGCAGCTTTCGCCGCGTCGCTTGAAATGTGTTCAGATCAGCTTGCGGGAGCATAAATTGCGGGTGAGAAAGCTCAATCGTGCGTAGATCTAAAGCCTTGCAGCGTTCAATTACGCCGTCGATATCTTGGTTGCGAAAAGTGTAAGTCCCAAGCCCTAAAATAAACGCCGCCCGAGGTTTTGTTTCAGCTCCCACGCGCCTCACGGCATGGGCACCAATGCCAGCGCGGCAAACCGAGCCAATGAATTGCCTTCGATCCAGCAGGCTGATCATGCAATCCTCTCCTTTATTATGATTAGGACAACAGCCACCGTAAATGCCATCACATGTTGAATGCACTACTTCGATTGCACGCCAGATCAGTCGAGTGGCAGGCTGTGCCGGGCGGGGTCCATGCGTCACTGTTCATCTCCGCGAAACCGATTGACCGAACGGGCAACCGCTTCGTAAAAAGTGTTGCCAGGATTGTCATGAACGATGCGCAGAGACATCAAACAGTGGCTAGCATAGTTGGAGACCGCGCCGTCCATTCTATGCGTCGATGAGGTCAAACCAGTGTATGAAGAAGATTGTTTGTAAAGCGTTTTCTTGTTTCGTGCTCGTCGGTTCATTTGCAGCCATTCCGGCATTGGCGCTCGATAATGGCCTGGCAAAGACTCCGCCTATGGGATGGAACAGCTGGAACAAATTCGCCTGCGATGTTAGCGAAGAGCTAATTCGGAGCATCGCTGATGAGATAGTTACCAGCGGATTGAAAGATGCCGGTTACGAGTATGTGGTCATCGATGATTGCTGGCAGGTGGCCCGGGATGATCAGGGCAACATCATCCCCGATCCGAAGAGATTCCCGCATGGGATGAAAGCGCTCAGTGATTATGTCCATTCGAAGGGACTCAAATTCGGGATTTATTCCGATGCTGGAACAGGAACGTGTCAGAACCGACCAGGTAGTCGCGGCTACGAGTTTCAAGATGCTCGCCAATACGCCGCGTGGGGGGTCGATTACCTAAAGTACGACTGGTGTAACCACAGCACGCAGGACTCTCAAGCGTCGTATTCGATCATGCGCGACGCGTTGGCGAAGTCTGGACGACCGATTGTTTTTAGCTTGTGCGAATGGGGATCCACAAGACCATGGCTATGGGCGAAAGATGTTGGCAATTTGTGGCGAGCCACGGGCGACATCATCGATAAATGGAGCACAGGCGATAAAAAGGACGGCCTTGGGGTGGTCGAAATACTAGATCAATTGAACGGACTCGAAAGTTATGCCGGCCCCGGTCATTGGAACGACCCCGACATGCTCGAGGTTGGGAATAAGGGACTAACCGAAACGGAGGCGCGCGCCCATTTCAGCATGTGGTGTATCCTCGCCGCACCGCTCATTGCAGGAAACGATATACGTTCTATGACTTCGGAGATCCGGGCCATTCTAACGAACAAAGATTTGATTGCCATCGACCAGGATGCCCTAGGGATTCAGGGCCACAGGGTGAAGAAGCAAAGAGATCTCGAAGTTTGGTCAAAACAACTGAGCGATGGAACGCGGGCCGTCGCCTTGCTTAACCGAGGTAATGGCGATATGGAAGTATCAGTAGCGTGGCAGGAAATCGGCTATCCCGGATCGCTCAAAGCGTCCGTTCGCGATCTTTGGAGCGGTAAGGCGAGCGAGAACACTGAAGGTAAGTACTCGGCCAGTGTGCCGGGGCATGGCGCGGTAGTTGTTCGAATTATTCCCTCGACCTGAGGCCTTGTCACTCGCGTACGCCGTCCTGAACCACGCTGGGATTTGCGATGGCTTGCTTGCGCTTTTGCCGCGACTTGCTATCGACCACGGCGGCGGTAGACTGGTCGACTAATGCAACGGCGTTCGGGTTAACCCAGCGGGGGGAACACCGTTGACAACCGGCGCAGTGGCGAAGAAGACCACGTTGCGACTGTTGAATCAACCGCTCTATATAATAGGGCCAGCGCCCGGCTACCCGCACATACGTCTCATCAGTTCGCCACGACCCATTTGTAGGCTTTAGCTCTCGGCGGATTCGAATATTCAATTCTGGAGACTACAAACGCTGAAGTCTGAGAGCTAAACCTTCTCGACGAGGAGTTACACTCAACCCGTAAGCATCATGTCAGGTAATCTCACTCGCAGGGAACTTCTACAGTTCTGCACAGCCGGTGCTGCCGCAGGGCTGGGATCTCTGATTTTGCATGGCTGCGGCGGCGGCTCTATCGAAGTTCCATCAGCTCCAGCACCACCTCCGCCCTGCGCAAAGTTAACAGACGTGGAGCACATAGTGATCCTCATCCAGGAAAATCGTTCCTTCGATCACTATTTCGGGAGCTATCGCGGTGTGCGCGGATTTTCGGACCCCAGCATGGCGTTCGAGCAGCCCGACCCGAGTAATACGACGAGTTCGCCGGCAGGCATATTGTTGCCCTTCCATCTCGACACATCCAACACGAATGCGGCCTGCACGCATGACATCACCCACGACTGGGTGCCGCAGCATCAGAGCTGGAACGACGGCGCTATGAACGGATTTGTCACTTCGCGCCTACCAATCAATTTGAACGACGCCGTGCTCGCGATGAGTTACTACACTCGCGCGAACCTTCCTTATTACTATGCAGTCGCTGATGCGTTTACCATTTGCGACAACTACTTTTGCTCGGTTATGGGCGCGACCGACCCAAACCGGCTCTACACCATGGCCGCTTCCATTGACCCGGATGGCATGAATGGTGGACCGTTACTTCAAACCCTGATTATCAACCGCCCGTCGTTTTACGGCCGCTTGACTTACACGACAATGCCCGAACAGCTTCAGGCGCGTGGCATTTCTTGGAAGGTCTACTCATCAGCAGATGCTGATATTCTGAACGGAATTTTCTCGAACAACGTTCTTTCCTATTTCAAGAATTTCCAGGACCCCGCATCAGGACTGTATCGGAACGCCTTCCGATCTCATTTCCCCACAGACTTTCTGGCAGATGCTTCATCGGGTAACCTGCCGCAAGTATCGTGGGTAATACCGCCGGTTTTCACGTCTGATCATCCGCCCTCGCCTTCATTCTTCGGTGAAATCGTTTTATCCACGATTATCACTGCTTTGACTGCAAATTCTGCGCAATGGGCAAAGACGGTGCTCTTCGCCACCTATGATGAGAATGGCGGATTTTTCGACCATGTCCCACCAATTACCGCTCCTCCTGGAACGCCGGGCGAATACGTCACGGCCCCGGCAGTTCCTGATCCTGCGGCGCTCGGCAACCCTGCTATTCTCGGCCCGATAGGACTTGGCTTTCGAGTGCCGATGCTCATCATTTCTCCCTTTAGCCGTGGTGGATTTGTATCATCGGATCTCTTCGACCACACTTCCGTACTTCGATTCCTTGAGACGCGTTTCGGTGCCGAAGTGCCGAACCTGAGCGCGTGGCGCCGCGGTTCTGTCGGCGATCTCATCAGTGCCCTCAATTTCAAATCTCCGGATCAGTCGTTACCCAAGCTGCCGGCTACCCTCCCGGCTCTCCCGCAAGCCCTTCAACAATGCGCCGTCACACTCGCCGGAACAACCCCATATTCTCCGCCGAATCCGCAAGTTTCCCCGACGCAGGAAGCAGGAAGCCCCCTTCGGCCAAGCGGCGTCTGCCACGCCTCCACAGCTGCCGAACGTCATCGGACTGTGAACGTGAGACCAAGACATCCGGTCCTTACCCGGCGTCTGCCCCAATAAGCCTCTTCATTGTCCGGTCAAGATTGAAAGCGATCGGTCAAGCTTTTTACCTTCATAACCGTTATTGACTACGCTACGGATGTACGTGACCTGCAAAGCTGCCTGTCGAAATATGGACCTTATGATTGCGTGCAACACCAGTGAGGGGAACGGCGTTGCTCCTCGTGCAGAGCGTGCTGCTGCCGGATACGTGTGAATAGAAATGAGATGTAAGCAGTGGCGGTTTCTCCAAATCAAATTTCTATGGAGAACCGTTTCAACCATCAGATTACCCAGGCGTGTGTGTCGCTTCGCGGTGCCCTAATCGCAGAACCATGTTCAGCCAATCCACCAACTTAGCCTGATAGACATCCCACTCGGGATGTCCGACCCAATTCTCCATTCCATGTGGTGCCTTATCAAGCACAATGAATTCATGCGGGATCCCGTACCCTGCAAAAACGCCGGGTCGGAAAATAACAAGGCTTATCGAGCCGTATCGTCCTGCCTTGTCGCCCAGGGTAGGTCTATAGTGGGCGATCAGAGAGGGGCCGTACTTCCGGCTGAACGGTCATTGCCATATTGACATTTATGAAATCGCGTAACCGTTCGAAGTTGGGTGCTCTGAGTGAATTCCTCCCGGACCTCTCACCCCTTAAACGCCCTGGAGACTTCCGCCTGCTTTACTTCGGTCAAATGATTTCAGGCTTCGGATCCGCCCTGACCTACGTTGTTCTGCCAATCCAGATGTACCAGCAAACGCACTCCACGGTAATGGTGGGCCTGCTCAGCGTGACCGAGTTCGCGCCCATGCTCCTTGTCGCCTTTTTCGCTGGCGCCTTGGCCGATCATTTCGATCGTCGCCAGATTATCCTCGGCTGCGAGTCCCTCATGACCGCCGCGCTCGCGATGCTCATCGTTAATGCACTCTTGCCCCATCCTCACGTCCGCCTCCTGTTTATCGCCGCCGCGCTTCTCGCCGCACTCAACTCCGTCCATCGGCCAGCGATCGAAGCTATGACACCCCAACTCGTCTGTCCGGAGGAAATGACCGCGGTCAGCGCGCTCAATTCCATACGTGGCAATGCCGCTTTCATCGCCGGTCCCGGCTTCGGTGGGTGGATCGCAGTAAGCTTTGGCCCCGCCACGGCGTTCGGCATGGATGCCGCGACCTATCTCTTTGGAATCGACGCTCTCCTAGCGATGCGGCAGAAGGAATTCACGGCAGGAGAAAGACAGGGGCTCTCCTGGCTCGCATTGTCCGAAGGTTGGCGCTACGCCTTGCAGCGAAGAGACCTGCTGGGAACGTATCTCATCGATATGAACGCCATGTTCTTTGGTGTGCCCAACGCCGTGTTCCCGGCCTCGGGGGCATTTTTGGAACCGAGAATATCGGCTGGCTTTACTCCGCCGGCCCAGCGGGAGCTTTGCTGCTCAGCGTTACTTCGGGCTGGACCAGCCGCTTACGGCGCCACGGAATGGTTATCGCGTGGGCCGCAGCTTTATGGGGCATCGCCATTATCGGATTCGGCCTATCGACGACCTTGTGGCTGGCGTTGATGTTCCTCGCTCTGGCTGGCGCCGCAGACATGGTTAGCGGCATCTTCCGCATGACGCTGTGGAACCAGACCATTCCTGCCCGCCTTCGCGGGCGCACGGCAGCAATTGAGATGGTGAGCTATATGAGCGGCCCATATCTTGGTAACGCCGAGGCAGGCTTCGCCGCCCGCCTGCTAGGACTCAGCACATCAGTCGTCACCGGCGGAGCCCTTTGCGTGCTTGGCTCAATCTTAATCACCTGGGCGCTCCCAGAACTCCGCCAATATCAGGTTCTTCCGGCAGAACCTATTCAGTCCGTCCGTGAGCCAATGATTTCAGCAACTCGCGCGTGGTCACAAACCATAGAACTACCCTTCGCCCTTACATGCCATCTATTTTGCTGCTGAACGTTCCACTGATCGCGAGCAGCGGCATCGCGATCCTTTCCCGCCCAAAGGGCAAGAATCCACGCTGTAGTAGCAGCCGCATCTCACAGGACCGTCTTACACGATTCCTCCCGGATTACGCCCGAGTCGTCGCCTAACCGAGGTTTAGGACGGAACTGTCGGGCCAAGGCACGAAAAAACATGTATACTTGCTTAAGCTCATTAAAGATTGGTTGACTTTGAGCCCGCACGTTTAATCCTTGGCGTTGTTGTCGCCCCAATAGACCCCTTGGTTCGAGTGGTTCCTTGCCCCGGGATGACGAAACCCGGGAGCGATCCGCAAAGGAGTTCGTCATGCAATGTCGATCCGTCTGTATGCTTGTCCTTCTCGGCAGCTTTGCGCTGCTGGGTCAGGATGTCGTAAAAGTTGCGTCCGCTGGAATGGTGAAAGTGGAGTACGACGATCCACAGGTCCGCGTACTTCGGTTCACGGAGTCGCCGGGCGCCAAATTGGCAATGCATTCGCATCCTGCGTATGTAGCCGTGGGTCTAGGCAATGACGTGTCCCGCTATACGTTTCCGGACGGCAGATCGTCTAAAGAGAAGACCAAGGCGGGGCAAGCGCAGTTTTCGCAACCGGTGACGCACGCTTCGGAGAACATCGGCGGCACAGCCATGGAGTCCGTAATGGTGGAGCTGAAGACTAAACCCGCCGACACGGTCCTTACCGGTGCCGGCGATATGGTGAAGTTGAACCCGCATGCCTGCAAGGTGGAAAAGGACAATGAATATGTACGCATCACGCGGGTCAAGCTGCCTCCGCACGCCAAGCTCGCAATGCACTCCCACCCCTCGACTAATGTTGTCCTCTACGTGAGCGGCGGACACGCCAAGGCCACGACCGCTGACGGCAAGTCGGAGGAGTCCACCATCGCGCCGGGCACGGTCAAGGTCAACCGGCCGATTGAGCATTCCAATGAGAACCTCGGCGACAAACTCACCGAAGCCGTCGTTATCGAGTTGAAGACTGCGGCGAATTAGCGTTTGACGGCAACGCGCTCACAATGAAGCCGCCGCATGCGGCGGTCCGGCTACAAGGCGCCACGCGCCTTCGCGGTTGAAGCCGTCGGCAACAAGGAACAACTTGGTTCATTATCAGGCTTTCAGCATTCTGAGAATGGGTAGTCGCCAAGGGTTTATCAATCGGCGGGATCGGTGTGACGCGAATATGGCTCATAAGCCGGGAGGCTCATCGCCATCGAAGCTCGGATCGTAGCCAGCGAAGAGCTGGCACTCCAGTCTGTCCGCCTAAAACAAGATTTCTCCAGGGATTCGCTTTCGTTCGAGTTCCAGGAACTCCCGCAAACCATTCACTGCCCGCACTACGCTCTTGTGCATCATCGGATCTTCAGCAGTGGTATCGATGTAGCCCCGCGCGCTTTGCACAAAGGCCTTGAACTCCGCCACCGGATACTTCCGCTTATTCGAAGGCGCCATATCAAAGGTGACATGTGGGTCAGCAGTTTGTAGCGCGATCCGATCCTTGTCCGATTCCGCCATCACGATCCTCGCTTGATTGTGCGTACAACAAAATCCGAATGGAATTATAGACGAAAAGCCGACTTCCCGGTACCTATCCAGTCCAATGTACGGATTCCCGACCATCCGACCTGTGACGGCCGGAATCGCTGGTTTTGAGCACGAAGGCGGTGCAGTGCAACCTGGACTCGCCAGTGGCTTCGGCTTTGCACCCATGATCAGTAGCCAAAGCATGATCGCCTGTTCGCCAAAGTGGAGTGGCCGCATCCATCGCGAGGCGAGCGCTTCGTAATGTGGCAGTACTAGCGACGTAAGACTGTTTATCAGAAAGGCGAGGCAATGCACCATCAGCGCCACCCCCAGGATTCGGGGAAGAAAACCCGACCGGTACACCAGTAGCCCAAGCGGAAACAGCCAGAGGCCCCAAAATATTCCGGCGACATCAAATCCGTCCCCATGCACATTGAGGAACAGCATAGCCAGTGCATCGCGTTGAGGCTGGTCAATCACGGACAGGAACTCAGATCCACGCGCCAAGAGCAGAGCGGCGATGGCGTTCAGCTCATTCAGAAACGCTATCGGGATTGCGACCAGAATCAAAGTCAACATGCATAGGGCGTTCCGGTAGTTGACCGCCTTGAGCAAGCCATATAGAGCCAAAGCCACAAAGACAAATAGGGCCTGGCCGATGAGGTGTGCCGCAATGCCGAGACGAAACAGTGTCTCGGAGGCGGCGATGTTACGGGCGGTCTCCACGGCATTTCCGTTCACTATCAGCTTGCTGGGAACGTAAAGGAGGCCGAAGATGCCCACGATTGACGCGAGCACGTAAAGCAAGCCTGCGAACCTGCCTGGGTTCTTGGTGAAACTCATAGGTCCTCCCCCGGGAGTTTAGCCTGAGTAACGGCAACGGCTGCTCTATAGTTCCAAGGATAAGGACAGTCTCTCGTGGCACACAACAAGCGGGAGAGGCACACGCTGCAGAGCGGGAACGGCCGATATGTTCCGGTCCGAAATCAAAATCCCTCGGCACTTAGTGGGTGACGGGCAAACAGGAAATTACTGACGAGTTGCCGACCAACCGCTCGGCAGCTGTTCAGGAAACAATCATCGTTTGCGGGCTTCTCAAATCGGCCCGGCCCATGCCGTGAATCTTGGAATCCACCTCCGCACGTGGTTGCAGTACGCATCGTACTCAGAGCCGAAGCTTGCTCTGAGCGTTGGTTCTTCATAGATCAGCACGAAAGCATGAAAGAGCAGCCACACAATCCCGGCGTATTCAAGAAGCGCTACATTCCCGAGAATGAGCGCTTGGCCTGATATCGTGCTCACCACTGCTATGTACATCGGATTTCGGACATAACGATACAGGCCCACGACAACTAAGCGGCGCGTCGGAGAGACGGGTGCCGGCGTGCCCACGCCCTGCCATGCAAAGCGCGCAAATGAATCCAGGAGGCCGACAAGCCCCAGGCCGAGCAGCACGCCGCCAGCAATCCGAATAGGTAGGAGCCCAAAGAAAGCGGGTCTTATTTGCCAATGCGAGATCCACCAGGGCACCAAACCCGCGATGAATCCGGGCGCGATGACAAGGAAGATAGCAGACCCGACGATCGCCAGGGCTTTCCTCACGATCTCTTGATCTAATCAACTGGTTTGCCCGAATGCAATCGCGATCGGATCGGACACGGTCGCCCTGGTCGGATTACGCGCTAACCGGACATTGGCCGCGTTCGCGAATCCCCTACAAATTGTCGCGGAAGGACGCGACCTGAGTACCTATGCCGCATTGAGCCGGTTGCGCGAAAGATCTTTTAATTATTCCAGCCAGGCTATGAACTGGCCGCCGCTTGCGTGGCGGTAGTCGACCAGGAGTCCGGGCCCGTGCCGCGCGAGTTGATCGAGCGACAATTGGATTGTCTCCGGATCGAATTCGGTGTCATCGAGAAACGTCAGCTGGCCTAGCCACCGGAACCCGCCACGACGTCCGAACAAACGTCCGAAACGGTAAGGTACCTTGATGCGAACGATGCGTTGGCCGCCGCGGGTGTCGAATATCATCGCGTGGAACGTGTGGA